>NZ_JBFTZM010000002.1:0-580365 GCF_056406795.1 Neorhizobium sp. P1_A6
CCAGCCGGATGATTCCGATTGGTTCTATGGCTGTGATCCCCAAACCCTGCGCGAACTCTGTGCCTATTGGGTTGACCGCTACGATGTTGATGCGATGGTCAGAGATCTCAACTGTTTTCCGCAGTTCACGACGGAGGTTGATGGGCTGAGGCTTCATTTCGTTCACGTTCGAGGCGAGGCTGAGGGCAAGCGGCCACTGCTCCTGATCCACGGTTGGCCCGGCTCGACTTACGAATTCTGGCCGGCGGTGGAAGCCTTGGCGTTTCCATCTCGTAACGGTGGACGTACCGACGATGCTTTCGACCTCGTCGTCCCATCGCTGCCGGGCTACGGCTTTTCTGCCAAGCCCAACCAGCCGATCGATCCGCGGCGCATCGGTGCACTGTTCAACGCGCTGATGCGCGAGGTCTTGGGGTACGATCGCTACCTCGTTCATGGGACTGACTGGGGTGCAGTGATCGGTCCATGGATGGCGCTGGATCAGGCCAATTCGATCCTCGGCTTGCATATTGATTATCTCGGCACTGTCCCTGAGGACGCGCCGCAGGATGACACCGAGCGACGCTGGATGCAGCAGTTTGCGGACTATGAGAAGCGGCTGGGTGCGTATTCACACCTTCAGTCCACGCGGGTACAGTCACTCGCCTATGCGATGCATAACAATCCCGTGGCCCAAGCCGCCTGGCTCCTCGAGCGCTTTCACGATTGGGCCGACCTGGGCGAACGATCGATCATCGACGTGTTCGGTCACGACCGATTGATCACCAGCATCATGCTTTATGTCATGACCGACACGTTCGCGACATCGACGTGGATCTACACCGCCTCGGAGCGAGAGAAGAGCAAGATGCTACCGAAAGGCCGCCGGATCGAGGTGCCTACCGGCTATGCCTCCTGGCCCGATCCGAGGCACCCAGCGCCACCACGGTCCCTCGTCGAGCGCACCTGCAATCTCGTCCACTGGAGCGAACAACCGCGCGGCGGCCACTTCCCACCCACCGAACAACCGGAGGCGTTCGTCGCCGATCTGCGCGCCTGGGTACGCGGGATCGCCGCGTGACCTCCTGTGCCAAGCACAATGCTTCCACGACGCGAAAGCGCGTCAGGACGTTACTCACTACAGAGGAGTTCGTGATAACATGCGTATCCGTGTCGTCACCCTGAATGTGTGGAATACACAAGGCGATGCGCGCAGGATTTCTCTGATTAATCAGGAATTGCGGGCGCTTCAACCGGATATCATTTCGTTGCAGGAAGTCGTCCAGTCCGAAAATATCCGGATGCTTGACGAAATCCTAGAAGGATTGGACATCGGGTCGACCCATCAAGTGGACCTTCAACGATTTCTTCCGCCCTTTGCCGATCAATATGGTGGGACAGCGATTGCGAGCAAGTGGCCGATGCGGCCGCTAGAGGCGCTGGACCTTCGGCTCGCTGAAGCACCCGATGTGCCTTGGGCGACGCTGGCTGCCGTCGTCGATGTTCCCAATGAAGGCGAAATGCTTTTCATCGCTGCGACGACCGCGTGGCGTCCGAGCGCAGAAGCGGCCCGCGAACGGCAGGTACAGGCGATCGTTGATCTTGATCTCCGCCATCGCCGGGCGCTCCCGACCATTATTGCCGGAGATTTCAATGCCGATCCAGATTCATCAAGTATGAGATTTCTGACGGGTCGTCAGTCATTGGGCGGCCGAAGTGTGCTCTACCACGATGCCTGGGAAATTGCGGGTGAAGGAGTGGGGTTCACGTGGACCAGTGACAATCCCAATGCAAAGGCAGGCATCGATCAGATCATTCGACAGCCGGAATATCATCGCCGGTTCGACTACGTCCTTGTTGGCTCCTGGGATGGTCACCCGAAAGCCCATGCGCTTGTGCATTCCGCGCAGGTCGCCTTTGACAAACCACGGGATGGAATTTGGTTAAGCGATCATTTTGGTGTGGTCGCCGAAATTGACGTGGGCCTTTGATGGGATGGAAAGGCCGTGACCTTCTCATCGATCTCTTCGCAAATCCGAGATACCTGGCTCTTGAAGATACCACTCATGCCCACCGCCTTGACCAGATCGCGCGACACAAGCCCCTTCGAGGCGGCCGGATTGAAAGTGATCAATCCACGGTCCCAATGAAGGTGATATTCAGCCAAGTGCCCTTGAGTCCGATTTCCACCGGGACCGCCGAAGAGGAAATGTCCGAAAACCGTTCGGAAGTCCTACTCATCGCCGCGGAGGATCCAGCGTTGGAAGAGACTTCGCGTGAGCGGCCGCTTCGCCGGAGTAGGGGAAATCCTCACCGAGTTGGCGGTCGCCGTCATAAACTTTGAAGGTCGGTCCCTCGAGCTCAACAATCCTATAACCGTTGACGTACTCGACCTTTGGCGTTTTCCATCCCATTATCAGCTTCCTTCTTAGAATATCTACAGCCGCAGCTTGCGCTCGCCGGCAGGCTACAGCATTCTTTGTCCCGGAATCGCCAAGACGACTTGCACCGCCCATGTTTATCAGGAGGCGCGCTGAACGGCTTCGATCTCGTCGACCTGGTTGCGAAGTGCGGACGACGGATTGCGATCAGCGTCATGTCCGGCCGCCGTGCCAACCGCGAAGTCCACTCCCCGCAGCTAGTCAGTTTCTCCCCAAACCTTATCGCATCTTGCATGGCATCGTAGCTTGTCCGGAACCCTACCTGTCGGGACCTCGCTGGCAAGCTGGCGGCACGCTTATCCACCCTACATCCAATCTCAGCAGGCTTGCTATTCCGGCGCGTTGATCTCGTCGATGTGCCACATGGATCAGCTCGGCTCGTTGACGAAACTGCCAGCTCAAGCTGAACAGCGCTTCCTGGCAGAGTCCTGTATTTCGCGAAGCCGATTTCTTAGTCAAAGAACCGAAACGTTCTCTGCTTTTGATTTCCCGGTCTTGCGATCTTGCCCCAGTTCGAAGCTCACCTTGTCGCCTTCACGGAGTGATCCGCCGCGCTCGAGTGCGGAGACATGGACGAAAACGTCCTGTCCGCCATTCTCGGGCGTGATGAAACCAAAACCCTTGTCGTCGTTGAAAAACTTCACTGTACCAGTCGCCATAAATACCTATTCCCGTGTTCGCAGAGTTGCGGGTGTACTCTATAGCGGGATGACCGCCGTGGATACAATGATCGTCGCGAATATTGCCAACGGGCAACGTGGATACAGAGACAGACGTACGCTACCGCCACCGCAGCGACGGTTTCTGGTAGCCCTAGCAGCATTCGGTGCTGCCGCTATCATCGGCGGTGCCATCGCGAGCCGGCCTCGCGCGGGTGGCGGCAGCCATGCACAGTGGTGTACAAACCGCAGTCCTATCGCGCTTACGGCAACACGGATTCTCCGCGCGCAGGCGTGCGAGTGATCTGTTCATCGCCCTATAGATAAAGCCGTTTCGAACGGGTGCTCTAGTAGCCATTTCTGATGAAACCGCTCAATCGATCGATCGCGCAGCTTCATCCTGGTGTGCCTTCCTGTGTAAAAGTGAGACGCAATTAACCTCTCAGTAACGAAGCCGGAGCATGAGTCTGGGGCTCAATCGCTGAGAGGTTTTGTTATGCGTGTTCCCGGTGGTGCTGTGCTTTTGGTTATCCCGATTATTGCGGTGCTGCTGTTTGGCGCGTCGCTCGCTTGGGACCAGCTCGACAAACTTGATCCCATCGTGACTGGCACGATCCGGTAGAAAGACATTTTCCTCACGTGCTGTTCTTGACACGGCTACGCCGCTGCCGGCGCGCGGTCGAAAGGTCGGGCAGATTGCCATCCAACTGCAGGCCGGTGTGGTCGCGGTCATCAGCCGAGAATTCTCTTTCGATTTCCTTGATCGCCTCGTCGAGCCTGTGCAGTTGGATCGGCAGAGAACCATGCCCAGCAGGCATGTCTGAGCGTGTAAGAAGCCGTTCTACTGCGCGGCGGGCGGAAGCATAGATACGTTGCCGCCCTTCGACCGTGGCGTCGCTGGAGCGCTGGATGGCTTGGCGGAGTACGGAAATAAGTGCTGACATAGGATCCTAGCCGCGATGAGAGCACGAAGCTAGGGCCAGATTGTCAGTCGTCAATCGTGCGAATTCGCGCTAAATCCAACTGTTTACTATTTCCAAGCGCCGATCGACGCATAACCGGCTCGAGGGGCTATTTCCTGAACCAGACATCCCGCATAGGTTTCCGCCGGGCGCTTCGCCGTTCAACCTTTCCTGTTCAGAAAGCTCGCGGCCTAAAGCGACAGCCGCAGCTGCGATTCCGCGGCCGGTGCTAGCCTTCCAGAGAGGACAGGGTGACGCTGAGCAGGCGGATCCCTTTTCGCGGTGGGAAGATTGGTGCGAGCAGCAGGCCGACCACGTTCTCCCCGATCAGGAAGAGATCAGCTCCGGCGTGGGGCAATCACCTCGCGGGATGTATCGCCCCATGCGACGATCAAAGACCGACCCTGAAATCAGCTCTGGTCTTTGCCTTGATTTCTTCCAAGGTCACTCCCTCTGCCATTTCGATCAGCACCATTTCCGGAGCGCCGGTTCTTGCGATCGTGAAAACGCCGAGGTCGGTGATGACGAGATCCACGACGCGCTTGCCGGTCAGCGGAAGATCGCATTCCGGCAAAAGCTTCGACTCGCCCTTGGCCTCATGCTCCATCAGTACCACGACGCGTTTGACGCCGGCGACGAGGTCCATCGCGCCGCCCATGCCCTTGGCCATCTTGCCCGGGATCATCCAGTTCGCGAGGTCGCCGTTGCTGGCCACCTGCATGGCGCCGAGGATCGACAGGTCGATGTGACCGCCGCGGATCATCGCGAAACTGTCGGCCGACGAAAAGAAGCTCGTCATCGGCAGTTCGCTGACCGTCTGCTTGCCGGCATTGATGAGGTCGGCGTCGACTTCATTGTCGAGCGGGAAAGGGCCGATGCCGAGCATGCCGTTTTCGCTCTGCAGCACGACATTGATCCCGTCGGGAATGTGGTTGGCCACCAGCGTCGGAATGCCGATGCCAAGGTTGACGTAGAAGCCGTCCTGAAGCTCACGCGCTGCGCGCGCGGCCATCTGGTCGCGTGTCCAAGCCATTACATCGCCTCCGTCTGTACGGATCTTACGGTCCGCTGTTCGATATGTTTCTTCGCATCGGGAACATGGAGAATTTTCGAGACGAAGATGCCCGGCGTATGGATATGGTCGGCGTCGATCTGGCCGACGTCGACGAGATGTTCGACCTCGGCGACCGTGAACTTGCCCGCGGTCGCCATCATCGGATTGAAGTTCCGGGCCGTCTTGCGATAGACGAGATTGCCTTCGGTGTCGCCCTTCCAGGCATGGACAAGCGATACGTCCGCGGTCAGCGCCATTTCCATGACATATTGCTCGCCGCCGAACTCCCGGATCTCTTTGCCCTCCGAAATGATCGTTCCGACACCCGTCTTTGTGAAGAATGCCGGGATGCCTGCACCGCCTGCGCGTATCCGTTCGGCAAGCGTACCCTGCGGATTGAACTCGAGCTCGAGTTCGCCGGACAGAAACTGTTGGGCGAAGAGCTTGTTCTCCCCGACATAGGACGAGATCATTTTCCGGATCTGGCGCGTTTCCAGCAACAAGCCGAGGCCTATCCCATCGACGCCGGCATTGTTCGAGATGACCGTGAGATCCTTTACGCCGGACAGCTTGACGGCCTCGATCAGCGTTTCCGGTATTCCGCAAAGCCCGAAGCCTCCCGACATGATCACCATGCCGTCCTTCAAGACGCCTGCCAGCGCCTCAGTGGCGCTCGATACTATCTTTCGCATCCCGACCCTCCCACGAAATTACGTTAGTGCGAAACTAAGGCTTGATCGGCCCCGGCGACTAGCCGTATTTATACTGCATGTCTGAAGCTCCAGCATCAATCGCGGATCCGGATCAGAGCCATCGGTTTCTGCTGGCCGATATGCCGGTGCCGATGGTTTATGCAAGGCATCGCATTATTCGCGATTGCAACGTCGAATTCGCGACGCTTTTTGGGCTTCGCCGGGAAGAAATCCTGGACACCAGTTTTGCACGGTTGTACCCGAAGATCGCAGACTTTGTCCGCATTGGTCATTTGTGGCGCAGTCATCTGCCTGCCGGGCAGGTCTTTTATGACGAGCGGATCATGACGAGGGGGGATGGCGGACGCTTCTGGTGCAGGGTGAACGGCCGTAGCCACCATTTGGCCGATCCGTTTGCCGAAGCACTTTATTGTTTCCAAGCGATCAACCGGCCGATCAAAAGCTCGGGTCCTACCTTTACCGACCGCCAGCACCAGATCATCACCCTGGTTGCACAGGGAAAGAGTAACGCAATGATCGCTGACGAGCTCGGACTCTCGAAACGGACGATCGAATCTCATCGCGCGCGACTTATGCAAGCGGTAGGCGTACGCAATTCGGCCGAGCTGATAGCCTGGTTCACGGCAGGTCATAAACGGCAAGGATGAGTTATCCAATCTGTCCGAGCAGAGGTTACATCCTCAGTCAGATTGGGTCGTTACGGTCGGCATTGTGACCCTCGGTTTCACCGGGGGTCTTTCGCTTTTTGGTAGAGCGGAAGATGTGGGCGCCTTATGGCGAATCAGGATGCAACCTGCCGCAGAATCCCGCGCTGGAACGGGCGCGAAATCAAAGTCTCTTTGCGATAAATGCCGAACCCGCTTCGGGTCGGACAGACCAACGGGCCGGGTAGAGTTGCATATCAACCACACGTGCTCGCCTCCAAGCTGTCATAATGGCTTTTTTGTGCTCGGGCTATATTGCCGTGATGCATCGACTTGATACTTGTCAAGGAAACGAGGCTTTTCCAAAGGATACGGGATGCGGAAGCTTGCCCCTTGCGTCTATGTTGCGGTTCTCAGTGCCTGTGCCGCACCGTCGGACGGCCCGACAGCCGGGAGGTTCTATGACGCGACGGATCCCCAGACTGGGCAGAAGATCCCGGTCGCGCGGCTGGCGAATGCACCGATGGAGCCGTTCAACGTTGCTCCGCTTGGCTATTCCGCAGCCGATCCAGGCCTCAGTGTCCTGCGCTCCACGGGGTTTGCGGATAGCCGGCTGCGCCGCGGCGACGTCATCGAGGTCACCATCCTTGATACCGGCGAGGAAGGCATGTTCTCCTCGACCCAGAGCAAGACGCTGAACCTGGGACGCTTCACCGTGGATTCCGCCGGCACCGTGACCTTGCCCTTTGTCGGAAAACAGCGTGTGCTGGAATCCTCGCCGGAGGCGCTGCAGGCGCGGATCGCATCCGGTCTGAAGGGTTCGGCAGTCAACCCGCAGGCAGTGGTTTCCGTCGTCGACAAGCCAACGACCGGCTTCACGGTCAATGGTGATGTCCGTGCGGCCGGCCGTTTCCCGCTTACCGCGCGCAAGGAGCGCGTCCTCGACGCCATCGCGCTCGCAGGCGGCGCTTCCTCCGCGGCAACCGTGACAGTCATTCGCGGCAAGCAGAAGGCCAGCGCGCCGCTCGAGCGGGTGATCAACGAGGATCGCCAGAACATCTACCTCTTGCCGGAAGACCAGGTCTATATCGGCAAGGATGCGCCGTCGTTTACGGCCTTCGGCGCGTTCAAGAGCGTTGGCGAATTCGAGTTCGAGCCAGGCAAGCTCACTCTCATGCAGGCGTTCAGCCGTGCGGGTGGGCTGCTCGACGACCGGGCCGATGCCAGCAATTTCTATGTGGTGCGCAACCAGCCGGTCTATAGCCAGGTTGCTGCGGTAAATGCTGCCAAGAACCCCGGCACCGCCGTCATGACGACCAAGCCGGCGATCTACCGCGTGGACATGAAGGATGTCGCCAATCTGTCGCTGATGCAGCGGTTCAAGATGGCGGACGGCGACATTCTCTATGCCAGCAATTCGGGTCTCGTGGACTTCGCAAAGCTCTTCACGATCTATCAAAAGAGCGCGCCGACGGCCGCCGCTCCGCTGCCCGGCAGCAACTGATCCTAACGCGGTATGTCTTTGCCAAGGCCGCCCAGCAGATGCAGGGCGGCTTTGGCATTTTCGGGCCTCTCCTGCGGTTCCGGCCGCGTCAGTTCCGTTGCGATTTGGCGCAAGCGCTCGACGATGGCGCCGGTCTCTTGGCAATGATCGAGAAGCGCCGACAGGATGAGGCCCGCAGCATGGAGATCCGAACGGCTGTCGAGCGCCTGTCCCGCCAGTTGTTCCGGGGGCGCGAAATGCCGGCGGCCGGCAAAAGCGATGTCAAGATCCCGATGACGGCGCCCCGTTTCAAGCGCTATGCCGAAATCGCCGATCTTCAGCTGCGAGAGATCGTCGTCCCGGTAACGTAGGTTGGAGAGCGACAGATCGCCGTGGACATAGCCGGCCGCATGGATCACATCGAGCCCCCTGAAGATGGCGGCGATGACGTGCATGATATCGCCGACCGAAAGCGGTGTCTCCCGGACAAGGTCTTCAAGGCTGCGGTCGATCCATTCGAGGACCAGAGCCGGGCGGCCGTCGCCAAGCCGCAGAAGCGTCTCCGTCGCGGCCACGTTTGGATGGCGGATCGCGCCTCCGATCCTCGCCTCGTTTAGTAGGAGTTTTCGCGCGACGGGGTCGTCCGCCTGGTCGGGGCGGAGCGTTTTGATGGCGTGCAAGCTCAAGAGGTCGCGATGGCGCGCACGATAGATCCGTGTCGTCGCCCCCTCGTGGACCAGGGCTTCGAGCCCGAACGTATTGGCGATGATCGTCGGGTCGTGACCGGCGAGGCGGTCTTCCCCACGGTCCAGGGCGTCGCGGACCTGATTGATCAGAGAACGGTGTTTTTCCGGGTCGCCTTCCCCGGCAACGGTGAGGGCGTGCCGTAGCGCTGCGAAATTGCGCGCTACCTCCTCAAAATCCGTATCCTCGGGAGGATCAACCACGATCGGCCTTCACGTCAATCACGATGATGCTCAGATTTCCCCGGCAATTCGCGATCAGGGCTTCCTGTGTCAGCGCGGCGGAAACTTCGTCGAGCTCCGTCGAGAGCAGGATTTCCGCGATACTGCGCTCCGACAGGGTTTGGGGCAGCGGATTGCTGCAGAGCAGGAGCCGGTCCCCGGGCTGCAGCCTGTCAATACTGACTTCAGGCATCAGTTGGCCCTTCAGGCCGATCCCGCGGGCAAGAGAGCGCCTCAGACCGATTTCGGTGTGGTCACGCGTGAGGCAACGCATCATGCCGTCACGCAGCAAGTAACAGCGGGCGTCTCCCGCCCAGAGAACAGCGAAGCTATCACGCAGACATGCAAGCGTGACAACGGTGGCCGACGACCCGGATCGTTCGGCGGTCAGGCGGCCGGACTGCAGCACTCCGTGGGCCCGGCCGAACTTTCCCTTGATCTCCTGGACGAGAGCCTCGATCGTTTCCTGGGACGCCGCCCGGCTCAGCATGTCGACGGCGATCCTGCTGGCTTCTAGGGCATCGTTGCCATCGCCGACGCCGTCCATGATCGCGAATATTGACGGCGTTGCCGAGATGAAGATGCTGTCGGCGTTGAGAGACAGGCGTGTTCCGGGGTGGCTGGCATAGCTGTGGAGGAGTTTCAGGCCTGGTGCTTCGGCAGGCGTGGGCTTTGGGTCAGCTGCCGCCCGTTGTTGACGGGGGCTGGGTCTGGGTTGTTCTGCCGCCTTGGCGTCGCCTTCGGCAAGGAGCTTCAGGAAATCCAACGGACCGGGAGCGCCACTGACCCGAAATCCCTTCATGCGCCGGTCGTCCGGATCCATCCGCCACCAAAGCGTTCCAGGCGGCATCAAGCTGCTTTGCTCCACCCCATCGAATTGACCAGGCCGAGGCGGTCTCAGCCGCTTCAGGCCCGTCGTGAAAGTGTCGATGTCGAAATCTTGGCGGGCTGACGTCTCCGCCAGGCCTTCGGTTGCGATGAACCATGTATCGTCGAGGCAAAGGCTGCGCGGATCGCCGGAAAACCCGTGAAGCTCGGCTGCGAGGACAAGAGGAAAGCTGCGGCCGACGCGGTCGAGGCTCGGGACGATGACACCGGCAATGGTTGCCGGTCCCCAAAGGTCTCTTTCGACGATGAAACGCCAGGATGGCATGAATCTGAAACGGCGTTCCCATTGGTTGCCGAACTCTGCCTGGATGGCGTGGAGGCTGGATTGCAACCAGGCATCCAGCGCAGCCTGCAGCTTTCGCCCGAGCCCGGTCGAAACGAAATCGCCATGGCTCGGCAGTTTGCCGAAGAAACCGAGACGGTCGGGTTCCGACGAAATCTGGCCCAGCGTCGCGCGCTCATTCATGGTGGGCCGATCAGAATTGCGTTGGACAAGAGAAGGCATTCAGAGCCTCCAGGCGGAAGGGGTTGAGGACGGAGCCGAACTGGACGTCGAACTCTGCCGTCTGGCCGTTCTGCTGGAATTTGGCGCGGAAGAGATCATTGGCTTGCATGGTGATATTGGCGCCATCGAAGAGGCGGAAGGGAGACCAGTCGCCGTTCTCCGTCAACGCCTGTTGCCAGCCTCCGGGCTGGAAGGCGATGCGCGAAGCGTTGCTTGCCTCTTTCGATGGCCAGGCAATCGATTTCGACTGGATCGGACCGTGGAAATAGACAACGCGTTCTCCCTCGATCTCCAGCATCACTGCATTTGCCCCATCCGAGAGCGACACCGGCTTGATGTTGATGGCAACCGATGGGCTTTCTCCGTCGGCGGCGAAGAAAGCCCGATTAATCTTGTCGGCATTCTCGAACTGAGCGATCGCCTCGCTCGGTATGCTGGTTGAGCCGAAGGTGCCTTTCCAGCCCCAGGGCGAGGAACTGGTGTCGACGAACGGGGCAAGCCTGTCGTTAAAAAACGTCTTGAACAGGCCCTTGGGACCGAACAGGCGGACGAAGTCGCTCATCGCCACGTCGCGCGGGGATTCCCGGTCGAAGGGATAACGGCCCTTGATCACGTTGGCGCAGAAATTTGCGCCCTCGGCAGTCCACGCATCGCTGATGCGCATACGGGCGGACTTGACCGCCAGCGAACCGATATCCGCAGCCACACCCGCCATCCAGGTGTCTATGGGGGCCGGCAAACTGCGCGCCTGCTGCAGGAGGTCCTGGTTGGCGTTCGTCAGCTGACTGTCGACATCGAAGACCTTGGCCACTTCGGCGGTGGAGGTCGTCGCACGCGAGAGCTGATCGTGCACCTTCTGGAGGACCGGTTTTAGTCGAGCGATCTGCGATTTTGGCGCCTCCTGGCTCTGTCCCGCCGGCAATTGGATGGATTGCGGTGGTTCGAGAGCGGCGCGCAGGGAAGCGAAAAGGTCCGGCGCATTTGCTGCGCTGGCGAGCGCAGTGGTCGAGATAGGCAGGCTATCGCCGGCCGCGGACGCGACCTCTGCGCCAGGCCGACGAAGATCCGTGGCGGCGGCGATGGATTTGGCCAAGCTCTCGACCGGATTTGGCTCGCTCGAGAGAATGCGGGTAGTCTCGGCCGCGTCGGCGATCGTCTGCGAAGCCTTGACCCGCAAATCCGCCAACAGGGCAGACCAGCGTTGTTGGAAATTGTCGAAATAAAGCTGCAGCGCGGTCTGAGCGACGGCATCGACGGTCAAATCGGCCGGGTTGGCTTCGCCGCGAACCCAATGCTCTTCGAGCGCTGCTCGCGATGCGTCGGTGATCTTCGGCAGAACGGCCTGGCGATATCCCGTGCTGGAGAAGAGACCCGGCAGGCCTTCCCTTAACGGAAACTTGGTCATCCGTTCGAAAGCCTGTTCTCCGAGCGGACCCAGCGCACCTGCCGGGGTCCAGTCGGCAAGTGCGCGAGACTGGCGATAGTTTGCGAGAATATCGTAGGCCCGGTTCGGGATGCCTTGCGAGCGGATCGTCTCGCGGGCCTTGGTGATCAGGGCGTTGTCGAGTTCGATCGGCGGCAGCCCGCCATGGGCCATGGCGCTGGCGTGCGCGATCAGCGCCTGCCGCGCCGCCGACCTGCCTTCGCCAGGATAAAGCGTCGTGAAGATCTCTTCCGCTTCCTGGGCGACGAAATCCGCATCCATCGGGCCCAACCCGCCAAGCATTCCGTAAAGTTTCAAGGCATCGAAGGTGGTCGCGACTTCATTGCTTTCGGTCATTTCCTTCTGCAGCTGGACGAGTATTCGGGGCAGAAGCAGCGCGTTCAATGCGCGCTGATAGGCGTCGCGCTGGCGGCCCGCCACCTTGCTTTCCTGGTCGAGGCCGAAACTGACCGGCCAAGCGCGCGTCCTGGAAAAATCGCTGGTGGCAGCGGCGAGATTGTCGAGCGCCGGTAGCACACGGAGGAAATCCGAGTCCGTCACGTCGCGCACCGGCACGCCGCGCGCCAATTGTTCGTAGGCATCGATGCGCCGCTCAGCGCTGGCAAGTGCTGCGGTATTCTGGAAATAGGTCGCCGTCCAACTGGCCAGCACGACCGCCAGCACCACGACCGCGGCTGCGTAGGCGCTGCGGCGGAAGAAGACATGCCGGCGGGAGAGCCGTTTGTCACGGACGACCAGCGACGCTTCGTCGAAGATGACATCCTTGAAGAGCCGCGACAGGAAATAACTGCGCCGCGCACGCGTTGTGGTGCCCAGGCTCGTCTCCTCGGCTTGTGTGCCGGAGGCGAAATAAATGCCGCGCAACAGCGGCGGTTCGACCAGTTTCGAGCCGGAGCAAAGTTCGGTCATCACCTCGTGCAAGCGCTCCTTCAGCGCGGCGAGTTCGGCGGGGAAACGGAAGATGCGGCCGCGCAGTTCCAGATTGGGTTCCTGCTGAAGGCGTTCGATCAGCATCGCTCCCACACGCTCTTGCAACAGGGCGAATTCTTCGAGGAAACGGTCTGGCAGGTTGAGTGCCCCATAGCTCTCCTCGAGACCGAACGTCGTACCCCAGACCTGCTCCCGGTCGCTCTTGTTGAAGCCGTCGAAGAATTCCGCGAAGCCGGTCAGGAGGTCGGCCTTGGTGAGGACCAGATAGACAGGAATACGGGCCTGGAGAAACTCGTCGAGTTCCGACAACCGTTGGCGGATCGCCCTGATCTCCTGGCGCTGCGCTTCCGCATCGCGGGTCACGAGGTCGCCGATCGAAAGCGTCAGCAGCGCTCCGTTGATCGGCTGAGATCGACGATATTTGCGCAAGAGCCCGAGGAACCCCTCCCATCCGGCTTTGGCTGTGCCGTTCAAGTCGTCCTGGGTCGTATAACGGCCGGCGGTATCGATCAGGATCGCCTCGTCGGTGAACCACCAATTGCAGTTGCGCGTACCGCCGATTCCCTGCACCGAATTGCTGCCCAACGCATCGCCGAGCGGGAATTTCAGCCCCGAATTGGTAAGCGCCGTAGTCTTGCCGGAGCCGGGCGCACCGAAGATCACATACCAGGGCAGCTCGTAGACATATCCGAAGCGCTTGCGGGTGATGCGGCGCAAGAGCTGCAGCGCTTCCTTGAGACGACTGTGGATTTCACCCACTTCGGCCTGCTGGCTTGCCGCAGCTTCGGCCTCCGCGTCCCGCTCTATGCTCTCGACGAGACGCTTGTCGCGGCGGCGATCGCGAATGATCGTGGAGGCGAGATAGCAGAGCCAGGCGACAACGACGATGCCGATCAACAGCAGCCGTGCGTTGGTGCTCGCCAGCGGTTTGAAATTGCCGTAGGCCGCGAGATAACCATAGAACCAGATGACGACGCAGATTGCCGCCACCCAGATGATCGAGATGAATCTCCGGCCGAGCAGCCCTGCATAGGCCTCCACATAGGAGCGCAGCGTATAAAAGAAGCTCAACGGGTTCATCGCGCAGCTCCTCTCGGCTCTGGAGTGCCCGGGCCAGCCGGCTTTTCGGTTTCGACGGGCGACACCTTGAGGCCCGCGTCGCTCAGCCTTTCGGTCGGATCGGTGAGCACCAGGATTTCCGTGCGGCGGTTCATCTGGCGGCCTTCCTGCGTGGCATTGTCGGCAATCGGATCGCTGTCGGCGCGGCCTTCTGTCAGGATCGCGTCCGGCCCGGCATAGGATGCGAGAATGTCGCCGACCGCCTTGGCGCGTGCCTCCGAAAGATGCCAGTTCGAGGGGAACTGAATGGTGCGGATCGGTACATTGTCGGTATAACCGACGACCACAGCGCGGAACTTTTCTGCCGCAAGCGCGCCACCTATCCTCTGGATGAGATCGTGGAATTTGTCGCTGACTTCGGCACTGCCGGTATCGAAAAGGCCGGAATTGTTGATGCGCACCAGAAGCCGGCCATTCGAATCCGACAGCGTGACGAGCTTCTTCTCGACCTCCGGCTGGAGGAAGGCGAGCAGATTGTCGAGGCGGCTCGGCGGCGGCTCCTGCTTCGGTGGCGGCTGCACCGGCGGTTCGGGCCTGGCTTCGGCGACCGGCTGCCGCGGCTCGGGCGGCCGTTCCGGTGCCTTGATCAGCACACTCGGCGTATCGCGCGGCGGCAGGCTGGCAAGCCGCCGGAAAGTTCCGTCGGAAGCGACGTTCAGCGACAGGCTGAAGAAGAGATAGCCCAGTGCAAAGACAAGCGCGAGTGCGCAGAGCAGCGTCCAGAGCGCCACTGCCGTGCGGAGCGGCTTATGGCGGGCGGAGACTCCCTTCCAGTGGGGCGAAAGTTCCCGCTCGAAGACGCCATACTGGCCGAGCAGGGTCTTGTACAGGCTGTCGCGGATGCGGCCGAGTTCGAGGTTGCCGCGCGGCGAAACCCGGGTACGGCCTTCAAAGGCGAGCGACAGGCAGAGATAGATGAGAAGCAGCAGATCCTTGTTGGCGCCGGGGCTCTGGTGGAAATGGTCAAGCAGGTCAAAGACCCGGTCGCCGCCGGTGACATCCATGTGAAATGTGGAAACCAGGCCGGACCGCGCCCAACCGGCGCGCACGCCCCATGGCTTGCTCAAAACGACGTCGTCGACGGTGGCGCAGACGACATAATGGGCAGCGCGGGCGCGATCAGGACTGATGCGGGCGCTCGCCAGATCGCGTTCATAACGGCCGATGGCATCGACCGCGACCTTGCGGAGCTGATCCATGTCCGGCTGCTCCTCGGTATGCCGAAGCGCATGGGCGAGGTTGAGCAATGGCGCCGCCGAACGCACCACGGTGGGCACGTCCTCCCCGCCGAAGCGGAAATCCCTGACCAGCGCCTCGACTGGCCAGCCGCCTTTCCGGGGCATCTGGCTTCCCGCCTTCTCCGGAGAGTTTTCCGGGAGTTCAAGGACGTCATCCAGCATTTCGGCCATCCTGCGGGCCGACTGTTTTCGTCTGACGCCGTCCTCGGTGAGTTCGACGATGGTCGGCACTTCCTGCCAGGTGGAGGCGGGTTCGTTCTTCATTCTCTAAGGGCCCACAGTTCCATTTCGAGGCCCGGGAATTCGCCTGCGAGGTGCATGGCGATGGCGCCCGAGGTGTCGAGTTGCTTCCAGAGCGGATTCTTGGTGTCGAGTTCGAAATAGATCGTGCCGGAGCGATAAGGCAGCTGGCGCGGCAATACCGGCAGCGGCCTGACAGGAATGCCGGGCAGCGCGACATTGACGAGCTCAGCGATGCGCTCCACCGGGCCGACCTTGATTTGGGCCGGCAATTTGCGGCGGACGTCTTCCGCCGACATTTCCGCCCGGACCGCCAGCACAAAACCGGCATCCTTGAGAAGCGAGCGGTCGTTGATCACGCCGACCCTCACGCCATGGCGACGTTCGGCAAGTTCGATCGAAACTGCCGCCTGCTCGAGCACCGCGGAAAGCGATGCACGCAGATCGTCGAACACCGCTGCAAAGGTCGCCTTCAGGTCGTCGTGCCGGTAGGGGGGGAAATCCGTCGCCCGTTTCCGGTCGGTCGTGAAGGTCGCGAGTTCGCCCGCAAGCTGGATGCAGGTCTCGTAGAATTCGATCGGGTGGATACGGGTGGCGTTTGCGGCAATGTGCTTCAGCATCGGATCGGCGCGGTTGAGGATCTGCAGCAGGAAATAGTCGCCGACCTCGGCGGTGCCGCGAATGGTCGGGTCGCCGATCCTTTCGGCAATCGCCTCGGCGCGGTGACGGACAATGCCGAGCAATTCGGTCATCAGTTCCGTCAGGCGTGCTTCGGCAGCACAGTTGAGGCTGGGCGCGATGAATTCCGGATCGAGGATAACGGCCCTGTCGGAGCGCACCTCGATGATGCGGGCAAGGCCGACCAGGTCATAACCCGCCAGTTCGTCGCCGGTCTTCAGATAACGCATCCTGAGACGGCCGACGTCGATCGGTGCCATGAAATCGGTCTCGACATTGGCATCGGGCGCTTCGTAATGCGAGGCGATCAGTCGGACGCTGTTCAGCTTTGCGCCGCCGTTCATCGCCATCTCGGCCTTGCCCGGCTGTCGCGCGGGCAGGGCGAGATAGACGACAGCGTTCTTGGTGTTTTCGTCGAGATCGAGCGGCGGTGGCAGGTCCGCGTCGAGCGGCGCCTCGAAGGGCGTGCCGTCCGGCATCATGCCGCGCAGGTTGGAGAGGGCGAACTGGCCGATCGCTAGCGCACTGCGGTCGATACCGATCTCAGACACCCCCCAGGGGTAGGGAGACAGCCCGCGTGTCGTGGTGCGGACCAGCCGTTCCGTCCAGCGATCCGCCTGCTGGAAGTGCTGTACGCGAAGGAACATGCCCTCGCTCCAGGCCACCCGGTTCTCATTTCTCATATCTGCCGTCTCCTGCCTGTCGCGTCCGCGCGGCGCGGCTTACTCCGCGATTGACCGCGCGCATCATCGCGTCGCGGAAAATGTCGCGGATCGATTGCGCCCCGCCGTTCTTTTCGAATTGCGCCTTGTAGGCCTGCCAATAGTCCCGATTGCGCGCCCAGCGCAGACCGCGAGGACCGGCATCGATCCGCGCTTCGAGAATACGCGGCTCCATCTGGCTTGCCGCCTCGCGTACGAGATTTTCGAGAGCGGCATTGAGCTTCATCTGCCGGTCGAGAAGGGATGCGGCGCGAATGACGAGCGCTTCCTCTGAGCTCCGGCCGAAAGTCTCGGGCTCCGCATCGAGCAACGGCGGCTCCATCTCGAAAACGGCAAACGCGTTTTCGAGGGCCTCTTCAAGCCGGCTGAGCAACGGCTCCAAGCTTTCTGCAAGCTCGCCTGCCCGGCCGATCGACAGGCGTGGGAAATCATCGAGCAACGGCTCCGCAGGAGGGGCGTTGTCGTTGACGGTCTCCAATGTCTCCACGGAACGGACGCGCAGGGCCGGTGCGGACACATGGGTGGCCGATCCGTGTTCCAGATGGCTGCCATAGTCGGATCCTTCTCCCGTATTCCAGTCGTCCGGAAGGAACTTGGTGGCGGACCGGATTTCGGGCGGGCCGTTCCAGCCGATCTCGACATTGCGGGAGGGGCTGGAGCCTTCCTTTCCGGTTGCGACGGGTATCGACCAATCCTCTGCGACGCGTTCGCCGAGAATGCCTCCCGCAGCACGGCCGCCGGGTGCGATATCTGCGAGGATAGCGGAGATGGTCAAATGTTCGTCGCTGAGCAGGAGGCCGGCCTCGGGGTCCTCCAGGTCTTCATCCCGTTCGCCGGCGATACGGACCTCGAACGCCAGGTTCCCGACTTCCAGCCTCGACTGGTCGGCGAGCCGAACCGTCTCTCCTTCGTGGACAACGAGGCCGTCGACCTTCGTTCCATTGGCGCTCTTGTCTCGCAGCAGGAAGCCTTGCCGGTCCCGTTCGATCGTGCAGTGGAATTTCGAGATCGAACGTTGTTCCTCCGGCAGCTGCCAGTCGCAATCCGGCGCCCGTCCAAGGGTGCGTCGGCCGCGCTCGAAGAACCATTTTTTCGCAGCGGTCGGCGGCATGCCGTCATTGCCAATCGGCTTCAGTTCAAGCCGCATGCCCACCTCCTTGCGATCGTGCCGGGAGACGCTCCATGATCACCGCATCGCCGCTATCCTTCGTCGCGGGTGCAATGCGGGCCCAACTGTTCCAGCCGAGGCGCGGCGGATCGCCGGCGTCCCTGCCGCTTCGGCCGAGTTGGCAAAAGGGGATGTCTTCCTTCCTGAGAATGACCTGAATATCGAAATCGAGGGCCGAGCCGACATAAAGCCGGATCAGCGCGAAGAGCTCGGTGATGTTGCGTCCGCCAGGCGCCAGCGACAGGTAATCAGCGTAACCGAGCGGGCCGATCACGACGCGAAAACCGCCGCTGAAATCGCGGATCGCGGCGCCGGCGGTGGCGTTGACGCCGAGCTGTACACCTTGCGGCCGGCCCATCCGGCTGCGCTCGCCTTCCGGAATCGCAAGCCAGCGGCCGCGGAAGAGTTCGATCTGGACCGGTAGGCCGCTGAATTCCTCCAGCATGGCTTGCAGGTTGGCGGCATTGCGATTGCGCGCAGCAAAAAATCCGGCGAAGCGGAGAATGAGGTCCTCGTCGACGCCGCTTCGTTCCATCAGCCTTCTGGTGCCGAAGCCCGTCAGCGCGCGGAGCGTGGTGATGAAGGCGTTGTCCCCGAGAATGCCGCCCCAGCGCAGCCGGCGCGCTATTCGGTATTTCTCGCAAGCGTCGGCAAACAGTTCCGTCATGCGGGCACTGAAGAGATCAAAGAAACTTGCCAGTGCCTTCGACTTATGGCGCTCTTCGCGCAGGATGATCTCATTGTAGGCGGACGGCATGGAGCCGAGCGGACCGATCAGTCCGGCAAGAGCGCTTCTGACCGATGTTCGCCCCCCCTTGCGCCGGAACCCGCTGACGGCAAGCGGCGCCGGAGAGACGCCCATATGGGATGCTACCTCCAACTCGACCTCTGTATACTCGGCTGCCGCCTGCGCCACGCGAAATGCCGTCACCGGTTCGAAGCGGCCAGGGTCGCGTTCGAGCAAGTCGGCAAGGGCTGTGGCTGGAGCGCCGGATACGGCGTCAGACTTGCGGGTCGTGAGGTCCATGGTCCCTTCGCAATCCTTTCGTTACAGCAATGGCCGCTCGGCGGCGCGGGCAGGCCAGACGGCAACCGGTTTCGATTGTCCTTTCATCGAGACGGTCAGTCGGGTGAAGCTGTTGACCGAGGTGTAGAGGCTGAAGAAGCGGTCGAGCACCGCGCCGAACAGGAAGGCAGATGGCCGGTCAATCGCCGCCGGGTCGAATTCGAGCGCGATCTCGGTGCCGGGAACCATGCCGCCGCTGCCGAGCCGGGCGGTCGAAGTGCCGGCCTTGATGCGGATCAGCGCATCGACGAGCTGCTTTGTTTCCGGGCTGTCGCGGAAGGCATAGAGAGACAGGATGTCCTTCAGCGCTGCGCCTTCGTTGTCGAAAAGCGAAAGGTGGTTGAGTAGCAGATGCGACACGAGGCGCCAGTTGCGGCCTTCCAGATCGTTCATCCGCACAGAGGCTGTCGGCGGGATGAGCGCCTCCACGTCTGCGACCGCCTCATGGCCGGAGGCGAGATGCAGGTAAGGGTGGCCGCCGCCGAAAGGCAGCTGTTCCGGCAGGTCGCGGTTGAGGCAGAGCGTGTCGACGCTCGCCACCACATCCATCGGCCCGGCGAAACGGCGATTRCGGTCGACAAAAGCGATTTCCATGTCGCTCGTGCCATCGTCTTCGTCGAAGCGACGATAGGCCTGCCAATAGGAGCTGCTGTTGCCAGCCCGCTGGGAGCGGCCGAAGAACGGCTGGCAGAATTCCTCCTGTCCGCGGGAGCCGGTCAGCAGCACCCGGTCGACCGAATAGATCTCGCGGGTCTTCTGGCGGCGCGCATCCGGCAGCAGGCGGTATTCCGTGCGGGTGCCGTCGACGGAGATCGGTTCGCAGACCTGGCGGAAGAGGTTGACGACCGGCGTGGCGTTGAGCGCGAAATCTCGGGCCGAAACCACGCGTTCCAGCTTCGCGTCCGTCTCATCGAGATAGATGAAGACTTCCAGCGTTTCACCTGTCCAGACATTAAGCCCGTCGAGATCCAGAAAGAGGAATTTCTGCGGCAGGGCAAAGAATTCCGTCAGCAACCGATAGCCAACGAAGCTCGGCGCCGGATAGGGAAGCATGGCCTGTTCCGGCTCGAAGCCAACAGGCTTGAGGTTGTTCGCCGGCAGGAAGACAGGTTCGCGGTCATCGGCGTGTCGCGCAAGCGCAATGCCAAGCGTGTGGTTGGCGAGCAACTCATGGATGGCCACGGCCTGCCGCCAAGGCGACGGGATATGCAGGCGTAGTCGGCTGATGCCGATATCTCCGAAGGGCTTGCGCGGGTCGAGAGGGCGAATGGAGAGACGCAGGCATCCGGCGATGCCGGTATAAGGAGAGACTGGTGCGTCGATCGGCTGGCCCGACAATATCGCGCCGGTGATCTCGACCGGCACCATCTCCACATCCTGGGTGGTACGGAAGCGGCAGGCTTCGCCGCCGATAGGCTCAGCCAGAATTTCCGTGTGGCGCGGCACGGTCTGCACCGAGGCGAGCGTATCGTCGGCCTTGAAGCGCACGATGCTCATCGAAGGCAAAGGCGCCAGGTAGTGCGGATAAAGAGTTTCAATCAGTCCGTCCGTGAGCTCGGGGAATTCGTCGTCGAGCTTCTGGCGCACGCGGGCGGCAGAATAGGCGAAACTCTGGATCAGACGCTCCACATGGGGATCGTCCGCAACATCGCCTGTCATGCGAAGGCGGCCGGCAATCTTCGGAAAGGCGTCCGCGAACCGTGCCGCCCGGCGGCGCAGCGCCAGCAGTTCGTCATTGTAGCGGTTGAGGAAACCTTCAGCCATGCGCCGCCTCCACCAGGAACCGTTGCGTGGACGGATCGATGGTCGATTCGAAGTTGATCGGCGGCATGCCTTCGTGCAGGCGAAAAGTCGCCTGGATGCGCATGCGAAGCGCCCGCTCGGTCATCGTCCGGCTTTTCAGGATCGTCACGCGAACATCGGAAAGCCGCGTCTCGAAAAGCGCGATGCGCCGCTCGATCATCCGGGCGAGCTTGAGCTTTGCTTCATCGGTCACGAGATTGGCGGACACCATGCCGTCGACGCCGTAGCTGACCAACGCATCCTTGAGTTCGGCCAGCACGGCCGGCGGCGCCGTCGGGCAGCGGCGGGTATTGAGCAGAGCTTCCATATCTCGACGGATCGATTCCCGCATGTCGCGAACCTGATCGACCAGGTTTGCCGGTGGATCGAACGTCCGATCCGGGATCTCGTCGATCAGTCGGTCGAGGATGGAGCGGGTCAGGACGCGATCGCGCGGCCGGTAACGTTCGAGCGGATCAGCCATGGGCAACCTGCTTCCGCTCGGCCGTTGCGACGATCGCTTCGAGGCTTTCGGTGTCGTGCAAGCAGACGAGTTCGTCACCGGCGAGAAAGCAGCGCTGGCCGCGGCCGGTGATGATGCCCGTCTGTTCGTCGATCCAATCCGTCCCGCGGCCAAGTCTCAGCGTCGCATCCCCTGCGGTGCCATGATAGATCGCCGGCAGCAGCACGGACGCGACGGCGCCGTCGATCAATGAAAGCTCCGCCCGTCGAAAGGCGAGGTCGCGCGGCCTTGCGATCGGCGCGATGGTGACGGCGACGATCTTGGCGTAGTCGATCCAGAGATAGGCGCCGCTGGTCATGATCACTTCCAGGGCATGCGGCGTCCGATCGTCGAGATCGCGGAAGTCGGAAACCTTTCTGCCGTTCCATACCATCGGACGTTCGCCGCGCTTGTCTTCCAGCGAGGCGAGCGCCGCCTTCGCGTCGCTTGTATCCTGCATCCGGTGGGCGATGCCGAGGCGGACGGCAAGCTTGTCGAGATCACTCGGCCCTAGCGGAAATTCCGGCACGGCGCCGCTTTGGAACCAGGCGTCGCGGGCCGCCATACCGCGCAGTTCGTGACGCAGAAGGGCAAAGCCCATGGTTGCCTCGGGTGCAAAAGTGACGGCGAGGCCGCATTGGTTGTCGGCACGCTGATAGTCTCCGGCCAGCACCAGCAGGTCTATATAGAGATGCCGCGCCTCCTGGTCGGAGGGCTTGGATTTCAGATGCGCCTTCGCCATGTCGAGCGCGTCCTCCAGCGCGTTTTCGCTGAGCGAACGGGCGATGCTTTCGGAAAGCGTCATGCGGACATCCTTTCGGGAATGGCGACGGGGCGGTTGGCGGTCTGGCCGGGATTCGGGATTTCGGCGATGAGGTGGAAGCTCGTTGAAACGTCGTCGAGCTGGAAATGCGGCTGCAGCCGGACGGTGCAGGAGAAGGTGCCCGGCTTGCCGGGGACTTCCACGACCTTGATGCCGGCAGAACGCAATGGGAAACGGGTCCGCAGCGAAAGATCGGCGTCGTCGTTGCCGAGCGTATAACCGGTCAGCCATTCCTCGAGTTTCCGCTGAATCGAATTTGCGTCGGAGAGCTGACCAATCTCGTCGCGCATGATGACCTTGAGATAATGCGAGAAGCGCGAGGCGCAGAGCACGTATTGCAGCATCGCGGCAAGCCGGGCGTTCTGCCGGGCATGCTCGCTGGAATAATGCGGTGGCGCGTGCAGCGACTGGTTGGAATTGAAGATCGCCGAGGCGGAGAGATAGGTCGTCGCGATCGGGATCAGGCCGAGGTCGCAGAACTGCTGCTCCTGGCCGCTCGTCAGGCGAATCTCCACCGCGGCCTGGGCCGAAAGTCCGTTGCTTTCGGTGCCGAAATCATAAGGGCGGAGTTCCGTTGCGCTCAACATGCCGCCGTCGATCACATCCTGGGTGACGCCACGGATATCGGCAAACCAACCGGACTCGATGAAGTTGCGGATGACGATGGTGGCGAATGCGAATGCGCCATTGCCCCAGAGCAAGGAACTGCCGTCTGTGGCGATTTCCTCGCGGAACGGGAAGCCGTCCTCGCGTCGGCGGTCATAAGGTTCGAGCGGCGAGCGCATCAAGATCCGCGGCGCGACAAGACCGAGGAAACGCGAGTCCTCGCGACCGCGAAGCCCGTTCCAGCGGATGCGGGTCGGATCGCCCGCCAGCCAGGTGAAATCCTGGACGCGCCCCAGTTCGCGAAAATCCTCTAGACCGATCGCTTGCGGAGAGGCGCCGGCGACGAAAGGGCAGAAGGCCGCAGCGGCCACCATACCAAGCTGTGTCAGGACACCGACCGGATCGCCGCCCTCCGGCTCCTTCGGCGAAAACTGATAGTCGCCGATCAGAAGCCCGTAAGGCTCACCGCCCGGCGTGCCGAATTCACGGCTGTAGATCAATTCGAAAAGATTGCTCTGATCGAAATCGGGAGCCCGTTCCATGCTTCGGGCAAGCTCGTGCCAGCCGAGGCTCAGCAGCTTGATCTTTACTTCGCCGCTGCGGCCGGTAGCGCGCACCAGCATGGCAAGGCCACGCCACCGTGCCTCCATCGCCTGAAAATCGGGATGGTGCAGGATCGCATTCACCTGGCGGTTCAGCGCCTCGTCGATCAGTGCGATCAACTCGTCCGCCCGACGCCTCCACTCTGTGCAAGAACCCATCGTCATCCCGGTTTCAAGTCCAGTCGCTTCTATAAAACGCGGTCACGGTTTTCCCGTGCGAACCGCGCCAAAACAAAGAAAGGGAGAGATCACGCGCGGCGAGGGGGGCGCCGCGCGTGCCGTCGCATCAGGATTTGGAGGGAATTCGGGCGACCATCCTCAGAGAGGTCGTCAGTTCCTCCATCTGCAGCCAGGGGCGCATCCAGGCCACCGCATTGTAGGCACCTGGCTTGCCGGGAATTTCCTGCACCGTGACCTTGGCGTCGCGCAGCGGATATTTGGCGCGCGATTCCTCGCCGGCCTCGTCATTGGCATTGACGTAATTGGAGATCCAGCGGTTGAGCCAGGCCTCGCAGTCTTCCGCTTCCATGAAGGAGCCGATCTTGTCGCGGCCCATGACCTTCAGGTAATGGGCGAAACGCGATGTCGCCATCATGTAGGGAAGGCGCGCCGAGACGGCCGCATTGGCGTTGGCTTCCGGGCGATCGTAAAGTTTTGGCTTGTGGGCCGTCTGTGCGCCGAAGAATACGGCATAGTCGGTGTTCTTGTAGTGGCAGAGCGGCAGGAATCCGAGCTTGCCGAGTTCGGCGTCGCGGCGGTCGGTGATGCCGACTTCCGTCGGGCATTTCAGGTCTAGATCGCCGTCGTCGCTGGAGAAGATATGCATCGGCAGGCCTTCGACCTTGCCGCCGTTTTCCGCACCGCGGATCGCCGTGCACCAGCCGCTTTTTGCGAAGGCTTCCGTCAGGCGCGTGCCCATGACATAGGACGCGTTCATCCAGCAATAGCTATCGTGCGGGAGTTCGCCGGTCTGCGAGCCGCCTGTTTCGTCGTAGTTGAATTCATCGATCGGGCTGGTGTTCGGGCCGTAGGGCATGCGTGCCAGAACCCGGGGCAGGGCCAATGTTACGAAGCGAGAGTCGTCGCTTTCCCGCAGGCCGCGCCATTTGGCGTATTCCACCGTCTCGAAGATTTTTTCCAGATCACGTGGCTTGGCGAGTTCGCGGAAATCCTCGAAGCCGAACATCCGCGGGCTGGCCGCCGAGATGAACGGCGCAAAAGCGGCGGCGGCGATCATCGATACGCCCTGCAGCAGCTGAACGTCGTCGAAGGAATTGTCGAATTCGTAATCGCCGATGATCGCGCCCATCGGCTCGCCGCCCGGCGTGCCGAACTCATCTTCGTAGACCGACTTGAAGAGGCGTGACTGGTCGAATTCCACCGCCTTGGACAGATCCTTGGCAATATCGCGCTTTGAGGCGTTCAGCACGCGGATCTTCAGATTGACGCTCGTCTCGGTGTTCTTGACCAGGTAGTTGAGACCGCGCCAAGCGCCTTCGAGCTTCACGAATTCCGGCGACTGCATGATTTTCGCAAGCTGCGTCGAGATTGTCTTGTCAATCTCCGCGATTGCGTTGTTCAGGGTGATCGTCAGGTTGCGGTCGTAGGTTACCGTGCCTTTCAAGGCTTGGTCGGTAAGTGTGCGCAGGAGGTCCTGGGCGCGGTTCGGTTCAGTCTGGCGGGTTGCCGCGACCACTTTCGAGAGGAGGTTCTGATCCGGAACGAAATCGACCTCTTCCTTTGTCTGCAATTGCGTGTCGGCACTCATGTTTCAAATCCTTTTCAGGAGAGCAGCGGTCTGGCGAGGCTTGTGGCCTTCCCGAAAAACGGCTGCTCCGATCAACAGATGGGCAGGAACTTCACGGCGCGTTTGGAGCGCGCCGAACATGCTCAGTTGACGGCGTCCTTCCTCTCTGCGGCCTTACCGCCGCCGAGCTGGGCCATGAGTTGCGAGAGGTCGGCCTTGTTCTGCAGGATGTCCTCGAGCAGTCGCTCGAGCTCCTCAGAACGATCCGCCTTGCTCATCAGGTCGCGGAGTTCGTTGCGGGCACTGAGCAGCGCCTTCAGGGCCGGCACCTGATCGACGATCGCGCCCGGTTCAAAATCGTCCATGCTTTCGAATTTCAACGAAACCGGAAGCTGGGTTCCGTCGTTCTGCAAGGTGTTTTCGACGGAAATGGTAAGGCCCGGGGTCATGCGGCGCATCACATCGTCGAAATTGTCCCGGTCGATTTGAACGAACTTGCGTTCGCCGAAGGGTTTCAGGGGCTGGGTCGGATTGCCCGAGAAATCGCCGAGCACGCCGACGACGAACGGCAGCTCCTTCACCACCATCGCGCCTTCCGTTTCCACCTCGTATTTGATGTGGACCCGCGGTTTGCGGACCCTTTCCAGTTTCTCATGCACACTTGCCATCGGGATTCTCCTTGGTGCCATCGGCTGATTACGAAATCGGGCTGTTGCAGATCGCGGTCGGGCGAAAGCCCGCCTGCGTGGCCGCTTGCTGTTAACTTCCCCTCTCCCCTAAGGGCTGAATGCCGGCTGCTGTCAGCACTGCATTGCGCGCGTGCTGCTCGGGCAGGAGTTCGGCGAGAAGCTCGGAAAAATCCATGCGGCCGCGACGCACCAGCGTCTCGATCGACATGGAGATGGGAGAGTGGGGCTCGGTGCGGCGGAAATAACGCGCCACCGCGGCAAGCAATTCGAAGGCTTCCTCGCGGGAGTGGATCGTGTCGCCGGTTATCATCCGAAGCCGGGGAGCGTCGGTTTCGTCTTCATTTGTCCGGGCATTGGTGTTGGCGGGATAGAGATCCGACCTTGGAAGCGCCGGCAGTTCGGCGGCCGGAGTAGCGGCCTCGATGCCGGCAAGAACGCGAATGGCCGAGGCGGCTTCGTGCAAAACACTGCGTGTATTCGTGCTCGGCGGCGCCTGATCTCCGCATTTGGCATCAAGTATTGCGACCAAACGGTCAAAGGCGGTAATGCATTCCGTGAGTACCGTCAGGTGGCCTGACATCCGTGCGACACCCGCCTCGGTAGCGGCCTGCTGCAATTCTTCGCGTCTGCCGCTTTCGCCCGGACGCTGCGAAAGCTGGAAATCCCACAGCGAATACCGAGCGAATTTCCCGCCGGGAATCAACGAAGTCAATCGGATCGCCTGGATGATGGTGCCTTCGCCGCCAATCCCGTTCAAACCCGCAAGCGGCGCGAACCGCTCCTCGAAATCGTCATCGCCAATCGAATGCAGCAGGTCGAAATAGTTGTCTAAAAGCGACACGGTTGCTTCGTAGACATCCCTCAGCCCTTCGAAGCCCCTCAGCCGCAGCTGGGCCTCCGCAAGCCAAGCCAATACTTCTATGTCCTTGCTCTGTGAAGAAAGAATATGCAATCCGAGATTGCTGACTTCCTGCCAGGCAGGTGAAAGTCCAATAGCTTCACCTGGGTTTACACCACGTTCAGCTGTCCTCGCGGCTGTCCTCGCGTCCTTAATTCTATAGTATATTTCGCGCGCAGAAGTATTGTGCCGCACGTTTTCTCCGCACGGGCCGTTTTTTTCAAGTGGATTGGCGATATGACGGAAATTCACGCTGCGATTAGCTCCAAATTTCAGAGAATAATTCTGCGGAACGGTATCTTGCGAAGCTTATACTGACTTGTCAACACTGGCTGTAAGGTGACAAATTTATGACGTCTGTCGAAACTGCTATTTTTTGACATAGCGCAATTTTTGATCTGGACAAGGTCTGGTAACCGCCCTAGTTGTTGCCTCGCATCTCGAAAGAACACTGCACTTCGACGAAAAGACAGGAACTGCCGGATGTCGGACATCGATCTCAACCGTCTGATCAGAACGCTTGAGCCAAATCTGCGTGTCGGTCTTGAGACAGCCGCTTCGCTTGCTGCACGCCATCAGCAGCCGGTCGTCGAGGTCGCTCACTGGCTGCGTTCGGTTGCCGATATCCCTGAATTTTCGGCGGTTTTCGAGGATCTCAACATTCCTTCGGAAACGCTTCGCTCCGAGCTTGATGCGGCGATCGCCGATATCCGGCGGGAGGACGGCGCGCCCCTCGTACTTTCCCAGAATTTGCTGTTGCTCGCTCGCGAAGCCTGGCTCATCGCGTCGCTGCAGTTCGGGCGCAGCACGGTGATCTTGGCTGATTTGCTTGCGGCACTAACAGCCGATCAGGCCCTGCGCGTTGTTATCCGTGGCATCGCGCCATCCGTGCGTGGTCTCGACCGGACGCGTCTTGAAAACAAGCTGGAAGAGGCGAAAGCCGATCAGGCAGATAACCCATTGCAGCCGGCCGTTTCGAAGCCGGCTTTTTCGATTCAGGAGAACGAATTCCTGCGGCTCTACACCCGCGACATGACGGCCGATGCCCGCTCCGGCCGCATCGATCCGGTGATCGGCCGCGATCGCGAACTGCGCCAGTTGATCGACATCCTCATGCGGCGGCGGCAGAACAATCCGCTTTTGGTCGGCGAGGCCGGCGTCGGCAAGACGGCGGTCGCAGAGGCGCTGGCCCTGGAGATTGCCGCGGGAAGCGTGCCCGAGCGTCTGCGGCAGGTGAGGCTGCTGCTTCTCGATCTCAGCCTGCTGCAGGCCGGTGCCGGCGTCAAAGGCGAATTTGAACGACGCCTTCACGGTGTCGTGGATGGTGTCAAGGCGTCATCCGAGCCGGTCATCCTGTTCATCGACGAGGCGCATGGCCTGATCGGCGCCGGCGGGCAGGCGGGGCAGGGTGACGCGGCAAATATCCTGAAGCCCGCCTTGGCGCGCGGTGAACTGCGCACCATCGCCGCGACCACATGGAGCGAATACAAGCGCTACATCGAGAAGGACGCGGCGCTCACCCGGCGTTTCCAGGTGGTGCATGTGCAGGAACCGGACGAAGAAACCGCTATCCGCATGCTGCGCGGCGTCGCCGATAGCCTGAAGGCGCACCATCAGGTGCGGATTCGCGATGAGGCGATCGTCGCCGCAGTCCGGCTTTCCGCCCGGTACCTGCCGGCAAAACAGCTTCCCGACAAGGCGATCAGCCTGATCGACACCGCAGCAGCGGCCGTCGCGCTGGCGCGGCAAACGACGCCTGAGGCCCTGAAACTACTTTCGAACGAGCGAGATCTTCTGGAGACCGAGGCGAGATGGCTGGCCAGTGAGCCGGAGACACCGGTTTCCGCTGTGCGGCTTGCCGAGATCGCCCGCGAGCAGGACGCCATAGCCGCCGAAATCGACGTTGTGCGGACAAAATTCGATGAGGAAATGCGGCTGGCACGCGAAGCGGACCGCCTCGAGGACAGCTTTTCGCATGACGGTGCGGTGGCGCCGCTGGCACCGGCCGACGGGGCGAACGTGAGTGCCAATGTAGCGCCGTTTCCGCCGCAGGCGATGACGCCGGAGAGCGCACGGGCCGCCTTTGCTATCACCGAGCGCAGCCTTTTGACGGTTGCCGGTGAAACCGCGCTGGTGCCGCGCGTCGTCGACAAGGAAGTCGTCGCGGCGATCGTTGCCCGCTGGACCGGTATTCCGGTCGGCAAGCTGCTGTCCGACCAGGTCGAGACGGTCAAGACGCTCGATACGCGGCTGAAGGAACGCGTGCTCGGCCAGGACGCCGCACTCGAAAGGATCGCATCCGCGATGCGGGCCGCCCGCGCCGGTCTGTCCGATCCGCGGCGACCGCCGGCCGTCTTCCTGCTCGTCGGCATGTCCGGCACCGGCAAAACGGAGACGGCGTCGTCGCTGGCCGACATGCTCTATGGCGGCAGCCGATATCTGACGACCATCAACATGTCGGAATTCAAAGAAGAGCACAAAATTTCGATGCTGCTCGGCTCGCCGCCCGGCTATGTGGGCTATGGTGAAGGCGGCGTCCTGACAGAAGCCGTGCGGCGCCGGCCGTATGGGGTGCTGCTGCTCGACGAGATCGACAAGGCGCATCCGGGCGTTCAGGAAATCTTCTACCAGGTGTTCGACAAGGGAACGCTACGCGACGGCGAGGGCCGCGACATCGATTTCAAGAACACGACGATCTTCATGACGGCCAATACGGGTTCGGAACTGCTCGCGGCGCTCGCCGCCGATCCGGACACGATGCCGGAGGGAGAGGCCCTCGAAGCGCTTCTGCTCCCCGAGTTGCAGAAACATTTCAAGCCCGCCTTCCTCGGCCGCACCATGGTGCTGCCGTTCATGCCACTCGGCCGCGAAACATTGTCCGGCATCGTTGACATCCAGATCGGACGCATTCGCGAACGCGTCGGCGCGGCCTACGGCACGGCGCTCGACCTGTCAGCCGACGCGCGGGAAGCGCTGATTTCCAGGGCGAAAACCAGCGAGATGGGCGCCCGCGCCATCGAGATCATGATCGCCCGCGATCTTATGCCGGTGCTTTCGACGTTCTTTCTCGACGCAGTCGCGGAAGGCCGGAAGATTGCGGGCATCACCATCAATTTCGACGGTCAGCGCTTCGGCATCGATACCGAGAGCGCGGACGTCCAACACAAATTCGCCGAACCGGATCATAGCCGGCAGGCGGATGAAGAACCCTCGGGCCGCAAGCGCACCCGGGGAGGAGCAAGACGAAAGGCAACTGCGCCTTAGACGCAACTAGGCATTTAATCCGATAATAGGAGAGCTGATAGCATGCCGATTTATCTGCAGATCGACGGTATTCAGGGTGACGCAACCCATGAACAGCACCGCAAGTGGATGGATATCGAAGCCATCCATTGGAACGTTGCCCGCAACATGAACACGTCTGCCGGTTCCGCGGCAAACCGTGAAGCTTCCGAGCCGACTGTCTCGGAAGTCATCCTCACCAAGGTCAGCGACTCCTCGTCGACCAAACTTTTCCAGGAAGCCTGCTCGGGCCGCACCGGCAAGCGCACTGTGATCCACCTGGTGACCACGGGTAACCCGGGCGACACGTATATCGAATACTCGCTGACCAATACGCTGATCGCCAGCTACTCGATCGATTCCAACGGCGACCGCCCGATCGAGACGATCAAGCTGAACTTCACCAAGATGGAAGTGAAGTACACGCCTTACGACGAAAATCATTCGCCGCAGTCGCCGATGATCGCGTCCTACGATCTTTCCACCGCCAAGGCCGCCTAAGGCCGCTCAACATTGGCGACGCCGGCCCTTTTCGGCCGGCGTCGCATCCATGCGCTACCCCACCCGTCTCCGCTTGAGCGGGTGACGGACGTTTTCGCAGACAGTTGAGACATATTTTTCGGCTTTGGACGATGGGAGATGATCGTGGCATCCGCAAATCAACGCTTGGGCGATATTCTTGTAAAGCTTCCCAAATATAAGTCCCAATGGGAGCTGAATGTCGCCAGCCCCTATGTGCGCGCATATGACGCCGCAGTATTGAGGTACAACAACGAAATGAAGGCCCAGGGCGAGCGCGATCGCGCGACCGCCGAGATGTTTGTGCTGGCTGCCTCGATCCTGACCGGCAGCGTCATGATGGCGGCCTTCGCTACAACCTCGGTACGCGTGCTGGCGGGCCGCGCGATTGTCAGGGTGATCTGCAATAATAATCTCAACCGCACGTTCAATCTGATGGCAGCCGCGAACAACAACAAGGCGTTCATGTTCGCGCTGGGCGGTGTTCTGGACGAGGCCAAGAAGGTCGCCAACAAGCAGGTGACGAAACTGGTGGAAGGCCTGACGAGCTCCGGGACACAGGTCTCCGCGCCGACGTCCGTCAACTATGAATCACGGCTGATGGACTTCATCCGTGTCAGCCATATCTGCACGCATAGCTTCATCGAAGGGGTCAAGGAAGACAATTCCATCAGCGAGACCCACAAGGCGCAAGTTGCCGATATGGCCGCAAGGATCCCGTTCTGCAACCCGCCGTCCGGCAGCAGCATCGATGAACCGAAGCTCGCCGATAAGATGGAACTGCTCTTCTACATGAGCTCAGTACTGGATTCCGACAGGCTCGTCGCCTATGCGCCGGCAACCGGCGGAAGCTTCGGCGGTATGGGCCGGGACGTCGAATACAGCAGAAAATCCATCTCGCAGATGCCGTCCGACACGGGCCATTATCCGAAGGCTGCTTCCCCCAAGTTCGTCGGCCGGCCGTTCGTGCCCTATGATCCGGGCCAACGTATCGAATACGAGAATATCGGCTCCGGTATTCGGGATCGCATCAACAAACTCAGCATCAGCACCGGGAACGGGCCATTCTATCCGAACCAGAGTTTTGTGGAGAGGAAGCTGTTCGACCCAACCGGCCACGCACAGATGGTGAAGGCCGAGCAGATCATCAACAAGCTCTACAACGATGCGCGCCCCAGGCAGCTGACAGACGTGCGGATGATCTGAGGTGCGGTGGATGAAGTTGATCGGTTTTTCTTCGCCATCGGCTCGGGCAGGCACCATTCTGCGACGGTCGCGGAATGTTGGCCTGGCCTTTGCCATGGCGGTATGGGCTCCCGCCCTCGCATCTGCTTCCAGCGAAATCGACGAGGCTCTTCTTCAGATAGAGCGGGTCGGGCCACGCCTTTCGGCGATGCCGTCGGAGGTTGAAAACGTGGTGAAGGCCGCGACTGATCGGGGGAATGACGAGGCTTCGAAGGCCGGGTCGATCCTTGAACCGGTGGTCCGCGCCTCGTTCGATCCCAAAGGCATGGTCGCCGAGATATCGGACAGCCTTGCCGAGGTCGAAGGTGGTAAAATCGACCCGGCGACCTTGGCGAAGGCCGCCGCCGCTTTCGAGGACGGGCGTAAAAAAATTGCCGAGATGTATCGAAGCCAGGATCAGGCGACTGCAAAACAAATCGAGGGCCGCATCGCCGGCGCCGATGACGGCCCCCGCATCAAGCAACTGGCCGACCTGATGGCGTCGCCGGAACTGGCTGCCGAAACTGCTCTTACCGCTCAGGTCATGTACGTTTCGCTGGAGGCATTTTCCGACCCGAACTCGGCTGAACTGGCATCCGCATCGCCGGAGAAACTGAAGTCCGAGCTTGGAGGCGTCATCGCATCCCTGCGCGACAGGACCGAGAACGAAAAGCCGGTGCCCAGGGATATTGCCCGCATGCAAGAAAAGGCGCGGCTGACCTTTATCCTTGCCGCTCTGCCAAAGGACGATCTTTCGGTTCTTTCGGATTTTTATCAAAGCGCAGAAGGCAAGGCCAAGCGGCAAGCGCTTGTCGAAACTTACAAGCAGGTTTCCGATCAGGCCAATACCAGGATGCTTGAAGAATATTTCTCGGCATTGGCGGATTATCTCAAAACTCATCCCCGACCGCAGCAACAGTAGTTGAGCGTTTCAAGACGGGACTTGACGTATGGACGATTTGCAATCCTTCGCCGCCGATTTCATCCAGGCGAGCCGTATTCTGAAGATCGTCTCTCCGCTCGGCGAGGACCAGCTCCTGCCGGAGCGGGTGACGATCGAGGAAGGCGTATCCTCGCTGTTCGAGATCAAGCTGTCGGCGCGCGCCAAGAAGCCGACGGTCAAGCCGGAAGAGCTTATCGGTCGGTTGGTGGATGTTTCCGTCGAGGTGCAGCAGGGCGAAGGGGAGGGCGGCGTGCGCCGTCCGTTCAACGGCCTGGTGACCGAACTCAACGAAGGGCCGCCCATCACCCGCGGCCTCAGATCCTACTCGATGGTGCTGCGGCCGCAGATGTGGCTTCTGTCGCGACGTTCGGATTGCCGTATCTGGATGGACAAGACAGCGATCGACATCGTCGAGACGCTGTTTTCCGAGCACGGCATTCCGGCGCCCGACACGTCCGGCATCGTGACGCCACCGCCGCCGCAACATTATTCGGTGCAGTGGAACGAGACCGACCTTGCCTATCTCACCCGCCGTTTCGAAGAGGACGGGCTGTTCTACTGGTTCAGCCACGAGGACGGGAAGCACAAGCTGCATGTGGGGGACAATGCCAGTTCCTGGCTTGGTCCATCCCCTTCGGCGCAGGGCGAAGGGCGGGTGCGCCTGGCGCAGGGTTCTTCCGACCGCAACCACATCAACGACTGGAGCCGGCGGTATTCCTACGTGCCCGGCCAGCGCGCCGGTGCTGACTGGAATTTCGAGACGCCGCGCATCGTGCCGGGAACGATGACCCCATCGCTTGTCCAGATGCCCGAGGCGGTGAAGCGCGAGCTCTACGAATATCCGGCCCGTATCTCATCCGTTGCGGAAGCCGAGCGCGCCGAAAAGTTGCGCATGCAGGCGAGCGAAGCCGATCACGACCGCGTCTCGAGTTCTTCGACCTCCCGTATCCTCGAAGTCGGGCGTCGGTTCACACCTTACGAGGTGGCCCATCCCGACCATGTCTATGAGGAGCATGTGGTCACCAAGATGACCCAGAAGGTCGTCGACCGCTCCTACGAGACCAATACGAACGAGCCGGAATACACGAACGAATTCGAGGCCACGCCCTCCCGCGTACCGATGACACCGCATCGCGAGACGAAACGGCCCAGGATCGAGGGCGCCCAGGTGGCGATCGTCGCAGGGCCAGCCGGCGAGGAAATTCACCCGGACCAGTACGGCCGCATCAAGCTCTGGTTCCCGTGGGACCGCAAAGCGAAGAAGGACGGCTCCGACACCTGCTGGGTCCGCGTGGCGCAAAACTGGGCCGGCTCGACCTGGGGTGGACAGGTTATTCCGCGCATCGGCATGGAGGTCATGGTCGCCTTCATCGACGGCGATCCGGACCGGCCGCTGGTCACGGGCGTCGTCCCGAACCCGTCGAACGGGGTGCCGTACGACCTGCCGGCCAACAAGACGCGCATGGTGATGCGCTCCAATACCCATAAGGGCAGCGGCTTCAACGAGATGACGTTCGAGGATGATGCCGGCCGGGAGAATATGTTCTTCCACGCCCAGAAGGATCAGACTACCCGTGTCCTCAACGACCGGACCAAGCGCGTCGACCGGCACGAAGTGTCGGCGATTGGCGCCAACCGCACGGTCGAAGTTGGCGGCAACCAGAAACACGAGGTCGGCGGCTCGATGAACACCGTCGTCGGTGGCACCGGGCCGATGGCGATGGCGCTGATGGGGGCCGTGCAGGGGCTTGCGGGCCAGACTGCGACGCTGCTTGGCCAGGCAGGCCAGATCGCCGGCGGCGGCGGACCCGGCCTTGCCGCCTTCGCGGGAACCCTTGCCTCTTCAGCACTCGGCTTCCTGAATGCCGGCGGTCTCGGCAGCCGCCAGGGCGTCGTGTCCGGCCCGAGCCCGCGGGCCGACGCCGGCACCGCGCTGGCCGGCTCCGGCAGCGGTGTCGGCGATGCGGCCTCAAGCCTCTTCCCACTGCCCGGGATCATGAACACGATCGTCGGGTCGTTCAAATCCGACACGGTGGGCGTCGCCCGGGTGGAGCAGATCGGCGTCAGCAAGGTCACGAATGTCGGGCAGACGTCTCTCGAAAAGGTGGGGAAATTCAAGAAGGTTATCGTCGGCGAGGAATTCGTCATCGAATGCGGCGCCTCCAAGTTCATCATGCGCCAGGACGGCACCGTCATCATCCTGGGTACGCATTTCAACTTCACCGCATCCGGCCCGACACAGATCAACGGCGTGGTCGTCGATCTGAACAAACCGGGCGGAGGATTTTCGGAAGCATCGCCTACGTCATCCGACACGACAGCAAAGGGCTGACGCTCCGATGTCGGTTGATAATCGCACGCCTTTCCCAGCGCTCGCGTTCCGCCAATACAACATGGAGGGCGAACTCGCAGGCATTGTCGTGGCACGTGGGACGTTCAAGCTGACCGATGGCGGCCCGCTTCAGATTGCCGAGGAGCAGTATCCTCTGGTCATGTCGGACACTTATGAAGGCGATCCGCATGAGACACCGCTAGTCGCCTGCACGGATCTGGCGCCCTTCAAGCCGGGAACCGATGTCACGTTTCTCGGCGCGACGTTTTCGCCGGGCGCAGAAGCTGCATCGTCCTGGACCTGCGGTCTCAAGCTTGGACCGGTCAGCAAGCGGCTGCGCGTTCATGGGCCGCGTGTCTGGCGCGCCCATACCCGCAAGACCTGGAAGGGCCTTGTCGATCGCACCAAGGAAGACGCTCTCGATCATTGGGAGCTGACGGAGGGAGAGCTGATCGAATATCTTCCTTTGGACTGGAGACGGGCATTGGGCGGCCAGGATGCGAATGAGGCCGAAAAGCTGCTGGCGCGAAACCCGATAGGTCAGGGTATTGTCGATCCGGCCTCGTTTCTCGAGAGATCGGAATGGCCGGCTCCGCAGATCGAAGACGCGTCGAAGCCGATCCTCACGGTGGAAGATCAGCCGGGTCCGGCGGGATTTGGCCCACTGTCCCCCTTTTGGAAGGATCGCGCCGAACGTGCCGGCACCTATGACGATGCATGGCTGAACGACCGGCATCCGCTGTTGCCGCGGGATTTCGATTATCGTTTCTGGCAGGCCGCGCATCCTGATCTGGTCGCCGAGCCCTGGCTTCAAGGCGATGAAGAGTTTGAGCTGGAAAACCTGTTGCGCGGCCGGGAGATGCTTAAAGGCCGTCTTCCGAAAATCGGGCTTTATGTCGAAATCGATCAGGAGCCTGGGCGCAGCGAAGGATGGATGGCGCTGGATGGCGTTCACTTCGATATGCGCCCCGGGATCGGCCGCGTCTTTCTCACATGGCGCTGCAATTTTCTTTGGCCCGAGCGGCAGGGGCAGCCCAAGCTCAGCATGGCAAGGCTCGCGGAGGGTGTCAGCTGATGGCCGAAAACCAGCCCGCAGCCTCCGATCCGGAACCCATGGAATACGTCCGGGTCGATCCGGTCAGCGGCAAACTGCTGCCACTGGGGGCCAACAAGGCGGCTATTCAAAAGCCTACGGCGCCCGATCCGCCGCCGCCGGAAATCATCCCCAAGGAAAGCACCGCGCTGGCAATCGTGACCTCGCCGGATGTGTGCCGCTCTCCGCAGACCCCCATCCCTTACATGACGTGGGGAAAGGGCTCCGACAATCTGAACTATTCTCCCGACGTCCGCGCCAATGGCAAGGTCATAAAGCTCCAGAGTTCCAAATTCTGGTGCTGCCACGGCGACGAGCCGGGCGTCGGGCGTGGCATCAAATCCAACACGGTCGGCGACGTGGTCGAGCCGGTGACGTCGTCAACCATCGTGCGAGCGAATGGCCAGTGGGTTCAGCGTCATACGGATCGCTGCACGCTCAACAAAGGCAATGCTCCCGGCGAGTATGTTTTCGTCAAGTCGGTTCAGACGAACAAGGCACCGGACGGAAAAGACAAGCAGGACAAAACCCGGGACGAGCAGATCGCGGAATACGCAGCGTCCAAAGGGTGGACACGTGCGGCAGATGGCGGCTGGAATACCAATCCCGGCGGATTCGGTTGGGCTTCCAACGATAAGGTCGGGGAGGAAATGGACTATGTGAACAGCGGCCGGGGCAATGTCCAGCCGTTTTCGATGGGCTCGGGTCCATCGGAACTCAAGCCTTACACACCGTCATGGACGGAAAATATTGAACATTCTGTTCAAGACCGGCTGATGTCCTGGGGCATGGACAAGTACCAGGCTGGAGAATACGGCCGCAAGGTGGGCGGCCTGGCCGGTTTCGTGCCCGGCGTCGGAAACGGGCTTTCCGCCAACGATGCTTCCCGCTCTTTTAGTTCGGGCCAATATCTGATGGGAGGCATTCAGTCGATCGGCGCCATCATCGGCATCGGCCCGGGACGGCTGCTGACAAAAGGTCTGGAGAAAGGCGCAGAGAAGGTCGTTCAGACTGAGGTCGAACGCGCTGCCGTGAAGGCTCTCGAAGAAAAGGCTGCAAAAGAGGCAGCGGAAGCGGCAGCGAAGAAAAAGGCGGAGGATGAAGCTGCGGCGGCCGCGGCCGTAACGGGTAAGGCGGGAACAAGAGTGACGCGCAAGCTGAGCTTGCGACTGAAATATCTTGGCAAGACACCCGGCAAGAACTCCAAAACTGGCAAGGCGGTCAGGGAACGGATGCGCAAGGAGGGCAAGCTTCGCACCAATCCGGAAACCGGTATGGATGAATTCAAGGCGGACAATAATAAGTGGTATCCGGTCGATTCAGATCAGACACATATGGGCCATCATCCTGTTGACGCAGTAGATTATTGGAATAATGAAGGACGGGAGTACGGTGCCAAATCTCCAGAGGTGCGCAATTGGATGAACGATCCGAATAATTACCGCTTCGAATACGGACCGGAAAATTCCGCCCGCGGCGGAGCGACCACGTCGCGCTATCTGCCCCCCTTAAAGGAATGAGGAGCTACATGGACGAGAAGAAAACCTTGCCGACCGATCTGTCCGAGAAGATCGATGGTTTGTTGCGAGATGCGGGAGCAAAGAACCGCGAGGGCAATGTATCGGAATCGATCGCACTTGGTCTTTCAGCATGGGCGCTTTTGCCCGCTCCACAGGAGCAATGGGATTTCTATCCGCAAATCATGTCGCGCAGTTTGGTTACGAAGTATGCTGCTGTGGGGAATGCTGCAGGCGTCAAGCAATGGATCGATACGACGTATCGCATGTACGACGATCCCGAGCATCGGGACCATCTTGTGCTGATGTTGGAGGGCCGCTCGCTCTATCAGCTCGGTCTGACTGGTGAGGCCTATGACATCTTTGCCAAAGTTCACGAGCTTCATGGACGTGAGGGGTTTGCCGGCGAAGATATGTCCTATCTTGAGTTTTATCTGAAAGAGCGCGCGCAGAAAGAACCGTGACATGGAAGAAGAACTTCCGGATGAAATTCATGACCGCGTCACCGATTTGTCGGAACAGGGAAATGATATGCTGGACGCGGGCAATGCCGATGGCGCGATTGCGGTCTGGCGCTCGGCATTGACTCTTTTGCCCGAGCCAAAACAGAAATGGGACGCCACGATGTGGCTCTATGCCTCCATCGGCGATGCGCAACAGCAGAAAGGCGAGACGGAGGAAGCGCTCTCCTCCTTCCGCCAAGCCGCCGCTAGTGCCGACGGTTATGCGAACGGCTTCGTGCAACTTGGCATCGGCACATGTCTCTATGACCTTGGCCGGCTGGAAGAGTCTACGGATCCGCTTCTGCGGGCGTATATGGCGGAAGGCGAGGAGATTTTTGCGGAATCCGAGCCAAAGTATCTAGACTATTTGCGCAAACGGAAACTGCTCGATTAGCGCCTGGACGCTAATTGACCGAAGAGGACGACCAGCGAGATTGGTAGGTAGCGCGCCGCCCCAATAGATCGCTGGGCCTTCCGAACGTGGTCTCGCCAATATTGGAAAATCAGAGCGAGTGATTTCGAATGAGCGCCAATGAGATCGATCGAATTGTAGCTGAAGCGCGGCGGATTTTTCCCAAAGTTAGGGTGACCGGGGGAGTGTCGTCGGATGAGATCGGCAAATTTGATGCCTTGGTGGGTAAAATTCCTGAAGGATATAGATATTTTCTAGAGAATTACGGCACGTTTGGTTTCTATGGGCTTGAAATTTACGGTCTCATCAAAGGCAATATCACGGGCGAAGGACCGCCTAATGCTTATTTCATGACAAAATCTGATCTGGAAGGCGGCTCGATTCCCCAGGGGCACGTTGTCGTTGCGTCGACCGGATATGGTCCTGTTTTTTTGCTAAAATGTGCGGCTGGTGAAGTCGTCGGCTGGAACTATACAGGAGAGGTTGACGACGAGTTGCCAACCTTCAAGTCTTTTGAGGCGTTTTTGGATGACGCCGCGTCGCAAACGATAGCAGATTACAAGGCAGAGAACGGCCAATCCTGAAAATGGCGAATTTCTTCGCACAGTTACGAACCGATCCGAATTTCGACCCTCATATGATTCCGGACTTTAGCGAGATAAGTGAGGACAGTCGCAGCTACCTTCAGGAAGCGATTGCTTACAGACCAGGACATGCTGAAGCGATCCTGCAGGCTGACGTACCTCTCGATCGTCAGGACGGGAATGGCCAGACGGCGCTTCAGTATGCGGTCTCGCGGGGGATGTTTGATCTTGCGACGGACATCGTCAACAAGGGGGCTGATCTGCGTCTTCTCGACAAGTATGGGAATGATGCGCTTTGGACGGCGGTGCTGAACCCGCGCCCGAGCCTGCCATTGATTGACCTGCTTGTCGCAAAGTGTGCGGACCCACACCGCAAAAATGCCGCCGGACGATCGTCGGCGGACATGGCGATAACCAAGAAAAATCAGGCAATGATGACGCTGTTTGGGCGTTAACGTAGATGGAAGCGTTGGCTGGGAAAAAGCGCCAGGATTAGTCTCAGGTCTCAATGGCCTCGGCATGGCCGATGATAATTACGCGCAAGCGAAACCGCGCCAGTCTTGATGGCAGTCCCACAAATCCTCATGCTCCCCGATTTTGTACTTGATGGCCCCCGTTGGTCCGCTACAAAACGACGACGATAGCCACGAAGCAAAAGAATTTGGGATGCATGGCAAAAAAGGCAGATAGCGGAACGTCCAGCGTCAATCGTGCGGATGAGCCGCGAGAGCGTATTGTCGCGGCCGCGCGCGAAGTGTTTATCGAGCAGGGATTTGATCTGGCGACCGTTCGCGACATCACGAGGCGGGCCGATGTGAATGTTGCTGCCGTCAATTATTATTTCGGCTCCAAGGAGGATCTCATCAGCGAGGTGCTTAACCTGATGATGGAGCCCTATACCCATGCCCGGATAGAGGCTTTGGAAAAATGCGAGGCCGCAGCTCGGCCGGGATTCCCGGTTTTGGAGGAAGTCGTCGGAGCTCTTGTCCGACCGATGGTACAGTTCAGCCGCGACGCCTCGGGTGCCCGCCCCCTGACGCGGCTGATCCTGCAGGTCCGTTCGCGGCCGCGTGAATCGACCAACCGTTTTTTCATACGCCGCGTCGATCCAGCCGTGTTCCGCTTTATCGATGCCTTCAGTCGAGCACTCCCGGATATGCAGCGCCGCGATATTTTCTGGCGTTACAATTTTTCGATTGGCGCCATCATGCAGGTCCTGATCGATTCGGACCCAGCATCGTACCGCCTCAAGCAACTGTCCGGCGGCCTTTGCGATACCGATGATGATGAAGAGATCATCCGTCAGCTCTCGCGGTTTATCTGCATCGGGTTCCAGGCGCCTGCCATCGGGTGATGATCTCGGATCTCGACCTACAGCTGAAAGTTGCGCACGATGAGGTATACTTCAGTTTCTATCCAAAATCGGATCTACGCTGGATGATAATCTTTTTTATTGCCTTTTGAGAAAAACGTCAGGGCATATATTTCAAGGTTAGACTGTTTTTCCAATTATTCCTTCAATCGCATTCTGGTTTTTCCAAAGTCACCGGCTGCTGCTTGATTCTTGGGCGGTTTGACCGATTAAAATCATTGACTCCATCTCGTCTCAAATTATGTTTCAAACATTGTTTAACATTCACGGAGTCCTGCAATGACTGCTGCTGCCCCGAAGATCACCGGATCCTTCGTTGCCTTGATCACCCCATTTGACAAGTCAGGCGCCGTCGATATGGGTGCATTCCGCGAATTGCTTTCCTTCCATGAGGCGAACGGCACCTCAGCCGTCTTGATCATGGGTTCGACCGGCGAGGTATCCATGCTGTCGGCCGAGGAGAAGAAGAAAATCATCGTCGAGACGTCGAAAATGAAATCGGCCAAGATGCCGATCTTCTTTGGCTGCACTGGCAACAACACCGACGTTACGATTGAAAATGTGAAGTTCGCCAAGGATAACGGCGCGGACGGTGCCATCCTTGCGGCTCCAGCATATATCTGCGCGCCGGAAGCCGACATCGAAGGCTACTTCCTGGAAGTCGCCGACGCGACCGACCTGCCCCTCGGGCTCTACAACAACCCGCCGCGCGTCAAGAGCGACCTGCACTGGGATCACCTGCTGCGCATCTTCAAGCATCCGAACTACGTCATTCACAAGGAATCAACTGCGCGTGTCGGCCAGGTTGCCCAGGTTCTCGCCGCGCGTCCGGATATTTCGGTCATGTGCTGCGACAGCCCCAATCTCGGCCTCGTCGTTCCGACAATGAGCCTTGGTGGCCATGGCACTGCCAATATGGGCGGCAATATTGCCCCGGCCGAAGTGGCGGTGATGTCGCGTCCGTGGACGAGTTATGCCGAAGCCGAAGGCTTCCGCGACACCTATTTGAATCTTCTGCCGCTGCTGCACTACAATTACTCGGCGATCAATCCGGTTGCCGTGAAATCGCTGATGAAGGCCGTCGGGCTGCCGGCTGGCGAACTGCGGCGGCCATTGACCGGCCTTGAAGGCGAAGCGCTCGCAAAGGGCATTCGCATCGTCCAGGACCTCGGCCTCGACAAGAAATATGGTTGGAAGCTGCAGCCCGCTTCCGCCTTGGCAGCCTGAGGCCCGGCCGATGGATCTCGGGATTTCCGGTCGGAATGCTATCGTTACCGGCGCAAGCCGGGGCATGGGTAAAGCCGCCGCAATGGCTCTCGCGCGGGAGAATGTGGATCTGACCATCATCGCGCGCACGCCCGAAACACTGCAGGCGACAGCCGCAGAAATCCGAGCGGCTACCGGTGCCCGCGTCACCGCCGTGGTCGGCGATATTACCACGCCTGCTGGCCGTGAAGCCGTTCTGTCCGTCTGCCCAAAACCAGACATCCTGGTCAATAACGCCGATGGCGAACTGCCCGGTGATTTCCGCAACTGGTCTCGTGAGGACTGGTTGCGGGGCATCGATCGGATGATGCTGACACCGATCGACATGATGCGTCTGACCGTCGACGGAATGATGGCCCGCGAGTTCGGCCGTATCGTCAACATCGTGTCGCGCAGCGTCAAGATCGCCCAGGCCGAGCTTGGCATGTCGAATGCGGCGCGCTCCGGCCTGGTCGGTTTCGTCGCGGGCCTCGCTCGACAGACGATCGCCCACAATGTGACGATCAACAATATGCTCCCGGGCATTGTCGCTTCGGATGGCCAGCGCCAGCATGTCGAGGTACTTGCTCAGGAAAGCGGCCGCTCGTTCGACGAAATCTGGGCCGCACGTGCGGCACAGAACCCGGCCGGCCGCTACGGGCGCCCCGAAGAAATTGGCGCCTATATTGCCTTCCTCTGCTCGGCGAATGCCGGCTTCGTCACCGCTCAGAACCTGCTGATCGATGGCGGGCAATATCCCGGAACGTTCTGACGGCAGGAGCGAATTGCTGCTCGCCGCGAAGAATCCGCGATGCATACAATGACTTTCGACTGCATACATCCTCTTGGAGCCAGAAGGAATCCATCATGAACCGCTTCGGAACAGTATTGCTTTCTCTATCGATGACGCTGTCGGCGGCCGGCCTCGCCAAGGCGGATGACTATCCCAGCCGGCCTGTGTCCATTGTCGTGCCTTATCCGCCGGGCGGTGCAGTCGATGGCGTTGCACGCGTTCTTGCCGCCACGCTTTCGGTCAAGACCGGCAAGACCTTCGTGGTCGATAACCGTGCGGGCGGTGCCGGCGGCGTGGTCGGTTCGTCCGATGTGGTCAAGGCTGCTCCCGATGGCTACACCCTGCTGCTGAATGCGTCGATCCATGTGGTCACGCCGCTGATCAACAAGAACGTGCCTTTCGATGTCGTCAACGACTTCACGCACATCAGCGGCATCGCGGCTGGCCCGCTGCTGATCACCACCAATCCGTCGGACAAGGCCAACACGCTGAAGGAATTCTTCGCCGAGGTGAAGGCGGCTCCGGATTCCTACAACTTCGCCACCTCGGGTTATGGCTCGGCTGGTCATTTGGCTGTGGAAGTCCTGAAGGGCGAAGCTGGCGTCGATACTGAAGTGGTTACCTACAAGGGAGCCGGTCCGGCACTTACCGACATGATTGGCGGCCAGGTGCAGTTGATCGCCGATCCGATCCTGTCGTCCCTGCCGCATGTCAAGGCAGGCCGGCTGAAGCCGCTTGCGGTGACCAGCCTGACCCGCTCGCCCCTGGCACCGGATGTCCCGACCGTTGCCGAGAGCGGCATGCCTGCCTTGGAAATGCTGTCCTGGTACGGTGTCTGGGCGCCGAAAAATCTTGATCCAAAAGCGGCGGAATATCTCGGCAAGGTCCTGCGGGACGTCGTCACCTCCACCGAATTCAAGGACAAGCTGACCGTCTTCGGCTTTGAGCCGATGTACAAGAACAGCGCCGATCTGAAGGCCTTCGTGGTTGACGAGACACAGCGTTACAGCAAGATCGTCAAGACAGCCGGCATCAAGGTAGAATGAAGATGACGAAGGCTCCGAAAACCACGCAATATTCGGAGCCTTCGGCAGACCGGCGCTATGTCGGAACCCATTGGGGGTTCTACAGCCATGATGGCTTGGATGGCGCCATTCGCCCGATCGCGGGCGATCCCGATCCCGTTCAATTCGGCGGGGAGCTCCCAGCCGACAGGCTCGCGCCGTGCCGCATCCTCAGACCGGCGGTCAGGCGATCCTTTCTGGAAAAGGAACCGGGCAATCGTGCCGGCCGGCGGGGAGCCGAGGCATTTGTCGAGGTTTCCTGGGACGAAGCACTAGAACTGGTCGCCGGCGAAATTCGCCGCGTCAGGGACGAGCACGGCAACGGCGCGATTTTTTCCGGCTCCTACGGCTGGTCGAGCGCCGGGCGATTTCATCATGCGCAAAGCCAGCTGAAACGCTTTTTCAACGTGAACGGCGGTTCCGTTCGTTCCGTCCAGAGCTACAGTTATGCCGCCGGCGAAATCATCCTGCCGCACGTCATCGGCTCCACCGATGGGCTGATTACCGGCCACAGCCCATGGAGCCAGATCGTCGGCCATGCGGATCTGATCGTGATGTTCGGCGGCACGCCGCTTCGCAACGCTCAGGTCAATGCCGGCGGCGTTTCGCGGCATGAAACCCGCCAGGGTCTGCTTGATTGCAAGGAGGCAGGCGCCCATTTCATCAACGTCGGACCTGTCCGGGATGACGCCGCCGGCGAGCTCGATGCCCAGTGGATGTCTCTCAGGCCCGGGACGGACGCCGCCCTGCTGCTGGCCATCGCCCATGTGCTGATCCAGGAGGATCGTTACGACGCGGGGTTCATCGGACGCTACACCGTTGGCTTCGAGACATTGCAGGATTATCTGTTTGGCAAGGCGGACGGCGTCATCAAGGATGTCGCCTGGGCAGCCGGCATTACGGGTCTTGAAGCGCAGGACATCCTCACCCTTGCCCGGACCATGGCCTCGCGAAAAACCTTCATCATGATGGCATGGGCGCTGCAACGCGCCGACCATGGCGAACAGGCCTATTGGGCGGCAATCGCGGTGGCATCGCTGCTCGGTCGCATCGGTTTGCCTGGCGGAGGATTTGGTTTCGGTTATGCATCAGTATCAGGTATTGGCCAGCCGGCGCCGGCCGTGAAATGGCCGTCGCTACCGCAAGGGCAGAATGCGATTTCCGACTACATTCCGGTCGCCCGAATTGCCGACATGCTGCTTTCGCCGGGAGCGGAATATGACCATGACGGCAAAAAACGGATCTATCCGGACATAAGGCTGATCTATTGGGCTGGCGGCAATCCCTTTCACCATCATCAGGATCTCAATCGACTGGTTGAAGCTTGGCAGAAGCCTGAAACGATCATCGTTCACGAGCATTGGTGGAATGCCCACGCCCGGCATGCCGACATCGTGCTGCCGGCCTCGACTTTCCTGGAACGCGACGATCTGGTTGCCAGCGGCCGCGACGGTTTTCTCGGATATTCGACACACACGACGGCGCCACCTGCGGACATATTCTCGGATCACGAGATCCTGCGTCGCGTTGCGGCAAAGCTGGGGACTGAAGCGGCATTCACCGGTGGATTGAGCGAATCCGAATGGCTGGAGAAGCTTTATGCCGACGCGCAGGCGAACGCCGCGTCAGGCGACATTTCCCTGCCTGATTTTTCTACGTTTCGGAATGTGGGACTGATTGAAGTGGAAAGCCAAGACGCCGACAGGCCTTTGCTTGCCGCGTTTCGCGCGGACCCGGTTGCCCATCCGCTGCACACGCCGTCCGGTCTGATCGAGCTTTCCTCGGAACTCATTGCCGGCTTCGACTATGTCGATTGCCCTGGCCATCCGGCGTGGGTGGAACCGGCCGAATGGCTGGGGGGCAAACTGGCGGACGTCTATCCACTGCATCTCCTGTCCTGCCAGCCGCATGACAAGCTACACAGCCAGTGGGACCATGCGGCACCGTCGCGCCGGACCAAAAGCGGTGGCCGCCAGCCGGTGCGCATTCATCCCGACGACGCCGCGGCTCGCGGCCTGGTGCAAGGCGAGGTGGTGACCATTTCCAACACCCGCGGTGCATGCCTGGCGGTCGTTGCCATCACCGATGCCGTCATGCCCGGCGTCGTGCAGTTGGCGACGGGTGCCTGGTTCGATCCAACGGATCCCTCGACGCCGGGTTCGCTGGAACTGAACGGCAATCCGAATGTCCTGACGCCGGATCATGGAACCTCCCGCCTCACGCAGGGGCCAAGCCCGAACTCATGCCTTGTCGAGATTTCCCGTTTCATCGGCACACCGCCGCAGGTGCGAGCCTACCGCCCGCCGGATCTGGTCCCCGACCCGCGATTGAATGACGCTCACGGAAAGGAATGCCCATGACCTCACGTTTCAATCCGCAATTGATCGCAGGGCTCGTGTTCGTATTGATCGGCGCCGCTTTTCTGTTGAGCAGTCTCGATCTCTCCTATGGTACCTGGCGCAAAATCGGTCCCGGCGCATTTCCGGGTCTGGTCGCCTCGGCACTGATCGCCATGGGCGTCATTGTCGCCTTTACGGCCGAGAAACATGACACCGGTGAAGAGCCGCCGGGCCTTTATTCATCGAAGGTCACGTTCATCATTGCAGCGATAGTGGTGTTTGGGCTGGTCATTCGTGGAGGAGGGTTGCTGCCGGCGGTCTTCTGTTGCTGCGTCATCTCCTCGTTGGCGTCGCGCCCTTTGCGGCCGGTGAAATCGATGTTGTACGGGCTCGGGCTCGGCACGGCCTGCAGCCTGGCCTTCGTCAAGGGGCTTGGCATGCCAGTTGCCATCATTGGTCCCTGGTTCGGGCTTTAGGACGATCACATGGACACGCTGAACGCGCTGCTACTCGGCTTTGACCAGGCAATCCTGCCGACGAACCTGTTCTGGTGCCTGATCGGCACGCTGCTCGGGACCCTTGTCGGCGTCCTGCCGGGCCTCGGGCCCGCCGCCACAATGGCCATCCTCCTGCCTTTCACCATCGGACTTGAACCGGTGACGTCGCTGATCATGATGGCAGGCATCTATTACGGTGCGCAATATGGCGGTTCGACAACGGCCATCCTTCTCAATCTGCCCGGTGAAGCATCGTCCGTGGTGACAGCGATCGACGGTTACAAGATGGCCCGCAACGGACGAGCGGGCGTGGCACTGTCGACAGCGGCGATCGGCTCTTTTTTCGCCGGCACCGTCGCCACGCTGTTGCTGGCGCTGTTTGCGCCCTCGCTTGCCGAAATTGGATTGCTGTTCGGCCCCGCGGAGTACTTCTCCCTGATGATCCTCGGGCTTGTCGCCTCGGTCGTGCTTTCGCGCGGATCGCTGCCGAAGGCACTTGCCATGGTCTTCATCGGCATTCTGGTCGGTCTTGTCGGCCAGGACGTACAAACTGCCGTGCCGCGCTTCACGCTCGGTTTCGAAGAAATGTCGAGCGGTATCAATTTCGTCGTGGTGGCGATGGGATTATTCGGCATTGGCGAGTTGATCAAGGATCTGGAAAACCCGGAAAGCCGCACGGCCATCAACGCACCATTCTTCTCGATGATCCCGTCGCGGGAAGACTGGCGCAGGATGGTTGCGCCGATCCTTCGGGGCACCGGGATCGGTTCCGTGCTGGGACTTCTGCCGGGTGGAGGCGCGCTTCTCGCTGCCTTCGCCGCCTATGCCATAGAGAAGCGCGTTGCCAATCCGCCCGAAGGTTTCGGCGGTGGTGCGATCGAAGGCGTTGCATCGCCCGAGAGCGCCAACAATGCCGGTGCGCAGACCTCGTTCGTCCCGCTGCTCACGCTCGGCCTACCGGCAAACGCCGTCATGGCCTTGATGTTCGGCGCTCTGATCATGCAAGGTATCGCACCCGGGCCGACGCTGATTTCCGAACATCCCGACGTGTTCTGGGGCGTCATCGTGTCGATGTGGGTCGGCAACCTCATGCTGCTGGTCTTGAACCTGCCACTGATCGGCATCTGGACCCGCTTGCTGACGATGCCTTTCCACTATCTCTTTCCGGCTATCGTGGTGTTCTGCTCGATTGGCGCATTCTCGCTCAGCAACTCGGTCTTCGATCTTTGGCTGCTTGGAGCCTTCGGCGTCGCCGGCTACATCTTCGCCAAGCTTGATTGCGATCCGGCACCACTGGTGATGGGCCTCATTCTCGGGCCGATGATGGAGGAAAATTTCCGTAGAGCGATGTTCCTTGCCCGCGGTAATCCGGGCATTTTTGTCGATCGTCCGATTTCGGCGGGTCTGCTTGTCCTTGCTGTGCTCGCCATCCTCGCGGTCGCACTGCCGAAGATCAAGGCCGTCCGCGAAGAGGCATTTCAGGAATGAACCGGCTTATTCTGGACACGCAGAGTGAAACACCATGCATGTAGTGGTCATTGGAGCGGGTATCGTCGGCGCCGCGACGGCACTCGAGCTGTTGAAAGACGGGCACCAGGTCACCATCGTCGAGCCGGAACAGCCCGGCGGTCGCCACGCCGCGAGTTATGGCAACAGCGGCTGGCTGAGTCCCGCCTCGATCATCCCGATGTCGATGCCCGGCCTCTGGAGGAAGGTGCCCGGTTATCTTGCAGACCCTTCCGGACCGCTGACCATCCGCTGGCGGCATCTGGTGCGCCTCGCGCCCTGGCTGCTGCGCTTCGTGCTGGCCGGTTCGACGGAAGCCAAGGTCGAACGGACCGCGAGAATTCTGGCGAGCCTCCTGCACGATGCCCCATCACGGCATGCGGCGCTGGCCGAGAAAATCGGACGGTCGGATCTCATCCGGCGCAGGGGCCTGCTCTACGTGTATCAGGATCGCGCGGCTTTCGAGGCAGAGACTTTTGCGTGGCGCCTGCGACGCGACAACGGCGTTTCCTATCGAGAACTATCTTCGGCAGAATTGCATGAATTCGAGCCGAATCTTTCATCCCGTTACTCCTTTGCTGCCTTCGTTGAGGATGGTGGTCATTGCGTGGATCCGGGAGGTTATGTCGCAGCAATGGTCGATCATGCGGTGGATCTTGGCGCCCACCGCATCAATGCTAGGGCGACCGGTTTCGATTTTACCGGCAACCGGCTTTCCGGTATCCGGACAGAGGCGGGCACCGTGACGTGCGACAAGGCCGTCATCGCTGCCGGGATACATTCGAAAAATCTAGCAGGGCTGGCCGGTGACACAATCCCGATGCAGAGCGAGCGCGGCTACCACGTAGTCATTCCCTATCATCTGGCGAAGGGGGAGATGCCGATCATGCCGAGCGACGGCAAGATGGGCAACAATCCGAGCCTTGCCGGACTTCGTATTGCCGGACAGGTCGAGCTGGCAAGCGTTGAGGAAAGACCGGACTGGACCCGCGCCGAAATCCTGCTGAAACACGCCAGAGGAACCTATCCGGCACTGTCGGGTCTAGCCGAAGGAAAGACTATCGATCGGTGGATGGGGCATCGGCCCTCGACTGCGGACGGCCTTCCGGTGATCGGTTTTTCGAAGTCTTCCGAAGACATCGTTCACGCGTTTGGCCACGGTCACGTCGGCCTTGCAGCCGGACCGGTCAGCGGCGCGCTTGTTGCAGGCCTGATCGCTGGGCGCCAATGTGCCATCGATCTATCCGCGCTGTCCGCCGCCCGTTTTCGCTAATCCGCAATCCGCAGGATCGTGTCGGAGAACATCATGCGGCTGAAACGGCCCAAATCCCTGCTTTCAGTCGCTTCGACGACATCCGGCGATCCCCCCAGTTCGAAAATCTATGTGGTTGGGCGATCCATATTCGTTGCCGAGAGGATTGGCCGGTCGTATAAGGCGCGATGACGTCTGATTCAAAGATATTTGTTGGCCTGCGGTCGACCCGCAAAAAACCGGCCCCGGACCACGAACCAAGTCGTGCGAAATGCCAATGGGACGGATGCGAAAAGAATGGCACCCATCGCGCTCCCGTCGGGCGAGATGCTGAAGGGCTGTATCTGCTGTTCTGCCCCGAGCATGTAAGGGAATACGGCAAAGGTTATAACTTTGCGCCAAATCTGTCTGACCCTTTAATTAGGCGCTATCAGACGGAAGCAGCAAACGGCAGCCGCCCGACTTGGGGTACTGGTATCAATCGCGCGTCGGAAATGCCGCTCCCCTCGACGGCTCGCTCCGGTTCTGCAAAGGCAACGAACGCACGTAAAAGCGCTGCAGAACGCCAGGCGGCACAAGTGGATCTTCAGCGACGCAAGCTCAAGGTATTGGAGGCCAAGGCTTTCGAGACCCTCGATCTTTCGCCGGATGCAACACCGGAGGAGATCAGAAGCCGCTACAAGCAGAGGCTCAAGATGCACCATCCGGACGCAAACCATGGAGAGCGCAACTCTGAGGACGAGCTTCGGGCGTCGATTGACGCCCATAAGATCCTCAAGCTCAACGGCTTCTGCTAGGGGCGTGGCAAGGGATCTGCGGTAGTCTCGGTGGCAGCGGCGTGTACCTCCGACAAAGGGAGGTGCCACGGATGGCGGATCACAACTAAGGCACGAATCGCTCTAGCACTCTCAGCATAAGAGTGCTAAGGATATCCGATCGGGAACCCGCCATTGGGCTGCGCTCTCGCCAAGGAACCCAAATGAATAATACCATTTTTCGGCCGTTGCACGACCGCGTCGTCGTGCGCCGTATCGAGGCTGAAGCCAAGACCAAGGGCGGGATCATCATTCCCGATACCGCCAAGGAAAAGCCGCAGGAAGGCGAGATCGTCGCCGTCGGCACCGGAGCACGTGACGAGAGCGGCAAGATCGTTCCCCTCGACGTCAAGGCTGGCGACCGCATCCTGTTCGGCAAATGGTCCGGCACCGAGATCAAGTTCAACGGCGAAGACCTGTTGATCATGAAGGAAGCAGACGTCATGGGCGTCATCGCCTGATTTTCGGGCGCTTCTTTATTTCCTTTTGATGACGACTATGGGGCCAATGGCCCGGGAGTTATTGCCATGTCTGCCAAACAGATCAAATTCGGCCGTGATGCACGCGAAAAGCTGCTGCGCGGCGTCGACATTCTTGCCGATGCAGTCAAGGTCACGCTCGGTCCGAAGGGCCGCAACGTGGTGATCGACAAATCCTACGGCGCACCGCGCATCACCAAGGACGGCGTTGCCGTCGCCAAGGAAATCGAACTTGACGACAAGTTCGAAAACATGGGCGCCCAGATGGTCCGCGAAGTCGCTTCGAAGACCAACGACGTCGCCGGCGACGGCACCACGACTGCAACCGTTCTCGCCCAGGCGATCGTTCGCGAAGGCGGCAAGGCTGTTGCAGCCGGCATGAATCCGATGGATCTCAAGCGCGGCATCGATCTTGCTGTCACCGCCGTCGTCAAGGACCTGCTTGCCAAGGCAAAGAAGATCAATACCTCGGAAGAGATTGCCCAGGTCGGCACCATCTCGGCCAATGGCGAGAAGGAAATCGGCCAGTATATCGCCGACGCGATGCAGAAGGTCGGCAACGAAGGCGTCATCACGGTTGAAGAAGCCAAGACCGCCGAAACCGAGCTCGAAGTCGTCGAAGGCATGCAGTTCGACCGCGGTTACCTGTCGCCCTATTTCGTCACCAACGCCGAAAAGATGGTGGCTGAGCTGGAAGATGCCTATGTGCTGCTGCACGAAAAGAAGCTCTCCAACCTGCAGGCCATGCTTCCTATCCTGGAAGCCGTCGTCCAGAGCGGCAAGCCGCTGCTGATCATTTCCGAGGACGTCGAAGGCGAGGCTCTTGCAACGCTCGTCGTCAACAAGCTGCGTGGCGGTCTCAAGATCGCTGCCGTCAAGGCTCCGGGTTTCGGCGACCGCCGCAAGGCCATGCTGGAGGATCTGGCGATCCTGACGGGCGGCACCGTCATCTCCGAAGACCTCGGCATCAAGCTTGAAAACGTGACGCTCGAGATGCTCGGCCGCGCCAAGAAGGTCTCGATCACCAAGGAGAATACTACCGTCGTCGATGGTGCGGGGACCAAGGCGGATATTGACGGACGCATCGGCCAGATCAAGGCTCAGATCGAGGAAACCACTTCGGACTACGACCGCGAAAAGCTGCAGGAGCGTCTGGCCAAGCTGGCCGGCGGCGTTGCCGTGATCCGCGTCGGCGGCTCGACGGAAGTCGAAGTCAAGGAGAAGAAGGACCGTATCGACGACGCCCTCAACGCGACGCGTGCAGCGGTCGAAGAAGGTATCGTGCCTGGCGGGGGGACAGCCCTTCTTCGCGCCTCCATCCTTCTGAACATCAAGGGCGAGAATGAGGATCAGAATGCCGGGATCAGCATCATCCGCAAGGCTCTGCAGTCTCTGGTTCGTCAGATTGCCGAGAATGCCGGTGACGAAGGTTCGATCGTGGTTGGCAAGATCCTGGAAAGCAACACCGACAACTACGGCTACAACGCCCAGACCGGCGAATTTGGCGATATGATCGCCATGGGCATCGTCGATCCGGTCAAGGTGGTTCGCACGGCTCTGCAGAACGCGGCTTCGGTTGCCGGTCTGCTGGTGACGACGGAAGCCATGATCGCCGATCTGCCGAAGAAGGATGCTGCCGGCGGCGGCATGCCTGACATGGGCGGCATGGGCGGCATGATGTAAACGGTTCCCAATCGGGAACTCGAATAAACCGTTTGCGGTGAAGGGCTCCGATCGATCGGGGCCCTTTTGTCATATGCTGGCTACGTCTCGCTTCCACAATTCCCCGCTACCTGAGGTTTTGCGATCATCTTGTCCAAGGCAGTGCAGCGTAGCTTCGCCACAGCACATAGAGGCTGACGGAAAAGATGATCCATCGGAAGAGCTGCGCCAGCGTATTACGATGCGTAGAGAGCCGCGTAGCGGTTATGGTGCCGAGCGTCCCGCCACCAACGCCGCCAGCAATGAAATATCCCGCGACCTGCCAGTCCACCAGCCCGGACAAGGCGTAGTTGGCCGCTGTCGTGAGGCCGAACGTGCCGACGGCGAGGAGAGACGAACCGACCGCGTTGATCAGCGGCATGCCGGTAGAGAACAGCAGTCCCGGCACGATCAGGAAGCCACCGCCGATGCCGAAGAAACCGGAACAGAGGCCGGTCAGCAAGGCAACCAGGCTGGTCTTTCCATGGGTGCGGACCGTCAGGGATTGCGGCGTAATGCCGATCTGGCTGCGTGTCTTGCTCATGACGAAGCTGACGAACATCATCAGCAGTCCGAACATGAAGAGAAGGTCCTGACCCTCGACGACCTTGCCGAGACTGGAGCCGAAATAGGCGCCGAGCGACCCGGCGATGGTGAAGATCAAGGCGCATCGCCACCAGACATGGCCGCGAACCGCATGGCCCACGAGATTGAGATAGGCATTGACGGAGACGGCGAGCGCGCCGGTGCCGATCGCAGTATGCACGTCTTTGACGCCAACGACATAGATCAGCAGCGGCGTCGCGAGGATCGAGCCGCCTCCGCCGATCAAGCCGAGGGTGAAACCGATCAGCGATCCTGAGCCGATCGCAAGCAAGACCTGCTCGATTGATCCATCCATGCGGCCGTCAATTCCAGACCGAACGGGGAAACGCGTCGAGCGGAATCTTCAGGTAACGGCACCCGTTGTCTTCGGCCGGCGGCAGTTCGCCACCGCGAATGTTTACCTGCAGCGCGTGCAGGATCAGCTTCGGCATCGGCAAGGTTCTGTCGCGGGCCTCCCTCAGATCGACAAAATCCAGCTGCGACCTGCCGGCGACATGCGGGTTGTCGGCTTTCTGCTGCGCGACCGAACTTTGCCATAAGGCTTCGCGGCCACCCTGCCGGTAGTCATGACCCGTGAAGAGGCGAGTTTCGTCGGGCAGCGACAGGATTGCCTGGATCGACGTCCAAAGGTTAGCGGCGCTACCGCCGGGGAAATCGGCGCGGGCGGAGCCGGTGTCGGGCATGAACAGCGTATCATGAATGAAGGCGGCATCGCCGACGACATAGGTGATCGAGGCGAGCGTGTGTCCGGGCGAATACATCACCCGTGCTTCGAGCTCGCCGATCGTGAAGGTCTCTCCGTCCCGCAACAGCTGGTCCCATTGGGAGCCGTCGCAGGCGAGATCCGGCCAGTTGTAGATCTGTCGCCAGATTTTCTGCACCGCCATCACATGCTCGCCGATCGCGGTCGGCGCGCCGGTCCTCGCCTTGAGGTAACGTGCTGCCGAGAAATGATCGGCGTGCGGATGCGTGTCGAGGATCCATTCCACCGTCAGCCCGCGAGAGGCGACGTGGTCGAGGATCGCATCGGCATTCAACGTTGCTGTGGAGCCGGATTTCTCGTCGAAATCGAGGACCGGATCGACGATCGCGCATTTGCGCGTCATCGGGTCCGATACGACATATTGAATGCTGCCCGTCCGCGCATCGTAGAAAGCGGCAACATCAGGCTTGTGCATAGGTCAGGCCCTCTTCGGTCTCCATGCGCGGAAAGAAGATCGCTCGTGCCGGGTCGAAATCGTAGTCGGCTTCGAACATCGGCGCGTCTGCCGCAAGCTGCGCCACGGACTCGATGATGAACCGCACCTTATCATCCGAAAGCAGGACACTGAAGTTCAACCGCGTGAAACCCGGCTTTCTGATTTCGTCGCCGGCGAGAATGGCCTGGCGCATCTCTTCGGATTGCTTGGCATCGATTGACAACAGCCGGTGCACGTAAGGTCCGGCGCAGGCACAGCCGCCGCGCGCCTGAATGCCGAAGCGGTCGCTCAGCATGCGCGTGACAAGCTGCTGATGGACATAACCGCCCTTGCCGTTGCGAATGCGAAAGGAGAAGATCGGCAGCCGATCCGCGCCGGGCAATCCGAGCAATTCCAGTTGCGGCACCTGCCTCCACGCGGCAAATGCCTGCCGCGTCAGCTCTCGGTTGCGCCTAGCCATCTCCTCAAGGCCGATTGCGTGTTTGACGATGAAGGCGAGAGCGGCACGGATGTCGCCGACGACGTTCGGCGTGCCCGCTTCCTCGCGCGCTTCCAGGCTGCTGCTGTAATCGTGGGTCTCCGGAGAGACGAACTTTACCGTGCCGCCGCCCGGCCAAGAAGGTTTGTTCGTCGCCACGCCCTCGCGACGGACGATAAGGATGCCCGAAGCACCAGGGCCGCCGATGAACTTGTGCGGCGAAATGACGATGGCGTCGATCGGTGCATCCGCACCAGGCGACATGGAAATCGGCACATAGGGGCCGGCGCCCGCATAATCCCAGATCATCCTTGCGCCCGCGGCTTTGACCATTCTGGTAATCACGGCGATATCGCTGGTAATCCCGGTAATGTTCGATCCGGCAGACAATGTGCAGACTGTCAGGTCCGGCGATCCGTCATGTAGCGCCTTGTCGAGAAGGGACAGATCGGGCCCGCCGGACGGACACTCGGAAAGCTCGACGATTTCCGCGCCGCTTTCACGCCAGGGGAGAATGTTCGAGTGATGTTCATAGGGCCCGATGATGACGCGGACGGTCTTCCCCGCCGCGACCGCTTCCGTGACGCCAAACAGTTTGACGAGGCGATTGAGGCCGGACGTCGCGCCGGAGCCGGTGAAGATGACGGCATGCTCTTCGGTCGCGCCACAGAATTCGGCGATCAGCGACCGCGCTTCCCGCCGCATCCGGGTCATGAAGCCGCCGCAATAGGAAGCTTCCGTATGGCTGTTGGCGTAATAGGGCAGGATTTCGTCCATCACGAAGTGTTCGATCGCGCGCAACGCCCGGCCGGAGGCGACATAATCCGCATAGACCAGGTTCTTCACGCCGTACGGACCTTCGATCTGTGCCGTCGCGCCGACGAGATCGTCGCGAAGATCGGCGATCAGCCCGGGATGGTTCAAGGCATTGCGAAAACGAGCAAGAGGCGTGAGGGCCTGATTGGTTTCACGACGAATGGCTTGCACGGTCATCTCGCTGTCATCCTCTTCAGTCTCGAAGTTGACAGCGATTGTATTCTGCTTCAGGCTCGAAGAACTCACCTATTTTATGCGAATTTTCCCCCAGGTTGTGTCGTATGATCGAATCTACAGCAAAGATCGATGTGTTTGATCTGAAAATCCTCACTGTTTTGCAAAAAGACGCTAGCCTTTCGCAGCGTGAACTGGCGGAGAAGGTCGGCCTGTCGCAAAACGCTTGCTGGCGGCGGCTTCAGCGGCTCCAGACGATCGGAATGATCCGCGGTTCACACAGCGATATCGACCTCAGCGCGCTGGGGCTGGATCTCACCGTCTTCGTGATGATCCGCACCCGCCATCATTCCAAAGAATGGATCGACGGTTTTCGCAGCCATGTCGAGCGTCTTCCCGAGGTCATCGATTTCTACCGGATCGGCGGGGACTGGGACTATCTGATCAAGGTCGTGACCAGAGGCATGTCCGGCTACGATACATTTTATCAGAAGCTGATCACCAATTTCGACCTTGCGACGGTCACCGGTTTCTTCTCCATGGAAGCCATCATCAACAATCGTCCGGTGGACCTGAGCCGGTTGCGGTAACGACCCTGACCGAGGCGCCCGTTCGCGCTGGTAGCTATCAATGCTTCTTTTGCTGTGTTCGCACCGCGGGTTTTTCAGCGGCATGGGAATTTGTACGTTTGACTCAGAACGTCGCCTCAGGACCACAACTCCCTATCCTGGACCTTGCTCCAACACCTCCTTCAACGTCCCAACGAACGTCTGTGCGGCAAGCGAGAGGGGGCGGCGCTTCGGGATGATCATTCCAACGGAAACCGGGATGCGGGGCTCGAACTGGCGCACGGCGATGTGGTCGAACTCATTGGCATCCCAAACCGAGAAATGATCGACGAGGGCCACTCCGCGCCCTCGCTCGACGAGGCGCCGGATAAGCTGACTCTGGTTCGAGATCAGGCTGTTCGAAGGCCGTACGCCTTCGTCGGAAAGCGATCGGAAGATCGCCGCGCCAAACGGAACCGAGCGCGGATAGGTCACGAACGGCTGGTCGGCGATGTCGCTGGCGAGGATGATGCGATGTTTCGCAAGCTCGTGATCGGTCGGCATGATGCAGACCATCGAAGAGGTCTTGAGTGTCTGCGTCATCAGGTCGGCCTCATGCTCGGGATGATGCACCAAGCCGAAATCGTAATTTCCGCGACTGACATAGGTGTGGATCTTGTCGGAGTCGAGAAGGTCCACCTGGACCTGGATTCCGGGGTATAGATTGTTGAAACGCTCGACAGCCATCGGGATCAGCGCGGTGCTGAACGCCGAAAGTATGCCGATATTCACATAGCCCTGCGACATGGTGGTGAGGTCGAGAGACAGGTTCTCGAACAGCATCAGCTCGTCCATCAGCAGCGTCGCATGCGAAAAAAGCAGCTCCGCCTCGGGCGTCGGACGCAGTCGGCCGGCGCTGCGCTCAAACAGTTTGACGCCGGCAAAATCCTCCAGCTGCTTCAACGACTTGCTCGCGTTGGGCTGCGTCGTGTGCAGCACAAGCGCCGCCTCCGTGACGGAGCCTGTTTTCATGAAGGCGGCCAGGGTGTCGAGATGGCGCAACTTGATCCGGCGCATGATGGATATCTCCAGAGTATTCCAAAATTGAATGGAAAGCTCGAATAATTGAATTTTACAAGATGCGCCATGTCTTTCTAGGTTGCTGATCATTAGAGGACAGGCGGACGCGGGAGCCGACGCCCAAACACGAAGATCATCATGGGCAACATCAGGGTTGGCATCGATGTCGGCGGAACCTTCACGGATTTCACCGTACTCGACGACGAAACGGGCGGCATGCGCCACTTCAAGGTGTCCTCGACACCGCATGATCCCTCCGAGGCAATCGAGATCGGCATCACCAGCCTCGAAGGACGCGGCCTGAGAGCCTCCGACGTCGTCCATTTCGGTCATGGCACGACGGTTGCCACGAACATGGTCATCGAGCGTCGCGGCGGCAAGACGGGCCTCCTCACCACCGAAGGCTTCCGGGACGTTCTTGAAATCGGTCGCCAGACCCGTCCCGACCTGTTCGACATGAGCGTCCGCAAGCCCGATCCGCTGGTCGTGCGGCCGTTGCGCCTGGAGGTCGCCGAGCGCCTCGGTCCCGGCGGCGAAGTCATCGTTCCTCTCGATGAAGCCGGCGTGGAAGACGCTGCAAAACGTTTCAGGGCAGAGGGCGTCGAAGCCATCGCCATCGGGTTTCTGCATTCGTATCGCAATGCCGCTCACGAACGGCGCGCAGCCGAGATTATCCGCAAGCATCTGCCGGATGTCTTCGTCAGCCTGTCGAGCGACGTATTGCCGGAGTTCCGCGAATACGAGCGCATCTCCACCACGGTGATGAACGCCTATCTGATGCCGCGCATGGACGGCTATCTCGATCGCTTCATGAAACGATCGCGCCAAGCCGGCATCGATGCCAAGCCCTATACCATCCATTCCAATGGCGGCTTGATGTCCACCGAGACGGCGCGCAACTACCCGGTGCGGACCTGCCTGTCGGGTCCAGCGGCCGGTGTCGTCGGTGCAGCGCTTGTCGGCAAGGCGGCATCCTTTCCCGACATCATTACCTATGATGTGGGCGGCACCTCTACCGACGTCGCTCTCATCGCCGGCGGCAAGCCCGCCTATTCGGCCGACCGTGACGTGGCCGGCTATTCCATCCGTTGCGCGATGGTCGATGTCAGCGTCATCGGGGCAGGCGGCGGGTCCATCGCATGGCTTGACGATGCCGGCGGCCTGAAGGTCGGCCCGCAGAGCGCGGCGGCGGTTCCGGGTCCGGCTGCCTACGGCAAGGGCGGAACGGATGCCACGATCACCGACGCCAACATCGTCCTGCAGCGCCTGAACCCGATTGCGCTGCTTGATGGCGCCATGCCGGTCGATCGCGAGGCGGCACTGAGTGCGATCAGCGCGGTTGCCGAAAAGATCGATCGCAGCGTCGAAGACACCGCCTGGGGCATTATCCGCATCGCCGTGGCCAACATGGCGCGCGCCATTCGTGCCGTGTCGATGGACAAGGGTCACGACCTCAAGCAGTTCGCGCTGATGGCCTTCGGCGGCGCAGGCCCCCTGCATGCCTCGCTGGTTGCGGCCGAGACCGGTCTTAACACGGTCATCATCCCGGAATCGCCCGGCACCATGTGCGCCCGCGGCGTTCTCCTTTCCGACGTTACCCGAGATTTCGTCTCCACTCAGATCAAACGGGCACAGGGCGAAGGCTGGACCGAGATCACGACAGCCGTCGCAGGTCTTGAAAAGCAGGCGAGAAAATGGCTCGAGGCGGAGACCATCCCCGACGACAGGCGCGCATTGCAGCACATCGCCGAAGCGCGCTATGCGGGCCAGAACCACGAAATTCGTGTCGAAGGCATCTTGTCGAGCGCGGAGGATTTCGCGGTTCGTTTCGCCGAAGCCCACCGCGTCGTCTATGGTTATGCACTGGACAATCATCCGGTTGAAATCGTCAACCTGCGTGTCCAGGCGATCGGCCACGCCGGGCGGCCGCTGCAGACGGTGGAAAGCGCTTCCGACACCATGGCGGATGCCAGGGTTGGCGAGCGCGATGTGTATGTCGGCCCCGAAGGCGGCTGGAAAACTGTGCCAGTCTACAAGCGTGCGCTGATGCCGCAGGGGGAAAAATTCGCCGGCCCAGCCATTATCGAGGAACTCACCTCGACCGCCTACGTGCTTCCCGACCAGACCGGCATCATCGACGCCTATGGCAACATCATCCTCAGCTTTGTGAAGGACCGTGTGTGATGCAGCAGCACGTCAAACCACCGCGCGAGTTCGACGCCATCGAAATGGAGGTCTATTCCAACCGGTTCATGTCGATCACAGACGAGATGGGGCTCAGCCTCGTGCGTTCGTCCTTCTCCACCAACATCAAGGAGCGCAAGGACTGCTCCGTTGGCCTGTTCGATGGTAGAGGGCGCCTGGTCGTCCAGGCATCGCACATTCCGGTGCATCTGGGGTCGCTGCAGGGCGGCGTAGCGGCCGTACTCGAGAACTACAGGCTCGAGGACATCAAGCCGGGCGATGCGTTCATCTGCAACGATCCCTATCTGGCGGGCGGCTCGCACACGCCGGATATTTCCATCCTCACGCCGGTCTTTTATCAAGGCCGCCTTTGTTTCTTCGCCGCCAATCTGGGTCACCATTCCGACGTCGGAGGCGGCGTGCCCGGCTCCTGTGATCCGAGCCAGACCAGCATCTTTGCCGAGGGCCTGCGTATTCCCGTGCTGAAGATCGCGCGCGAGGGCGTGCTCGATGAGCAGATCGTCAAACTCATCAGCACCAACAGCCGCGATCCGCTGGAGCGCATCCTCGATCTCAAGGTGCAGATAGCCACCAACGAAATTGGGCAGCGGAAGCTCGTGGCCCTTGCCGACCAATTCGGCATCGCCACGGTCGAGAAGGCGATCGAGGACCTGATCGCGTATTCGGAAAGCCGGCTGCGCAAGCGCATCAAGGAAATGCCTGACGGCGTCTACAAAGGCGAAGCCTTCATCGACGGCGATGGCGTCGGTTTCGAGCCCTGCCGTATCCAGGTCGCCATCAAAGTGGAAGGTGAGGGGATTACCTTCGACTTCACAGGCACCGACAGTCAGGCGCGAGGCGCGGTCAACATTCCCAAGACCGCCCTCGACGCCACTTGCTACTACACTATCAAGGCGCTTCTGGACCCGTCGCTTCCGCCGAATGAAGGCATGGCGTTGCCAGTCTCGATCATTGCCGAGGAGGGCACACTGGTGCGGCCGAAGTTTCCCGCCGCCGTCGGCATCCGCTCGACGAGTTGCCAGCGGGTAGTGCGCGCTATCTTCCAGGCCTTCTCCGACGTTCTGCCCCGGGAAAAGGTGTTCGCTTCTTCCGCCGACATGAACGCGACGATGATCTTCTTCGGGCCACACAAGACCCGTGAGGGCAGCTTCGTCTATCTCGAAACGGTCGGCGGTGGTGCCGGCGCAAGCCTCGATCATGATGGCATGAACGGCATTCAGGTTCACATCACCAACACGTCGAACCTGCCGGCCGAAGCACTCGAGATCGAATATCCGCTGATGGTCCGTCGTTATGCGCTGGCCGACGGGTCGGGCGGCGAGGGGCACACCACGGGCGGCATGGGCATCGTCCGCGAGGTCGTCGCCATGACGGATGGCATACGCGCCAACGCTTCCTGCGAGGGACTGCGTACTCCAGCCGACGGGGTCTTCGGCGGCGGACGGGGCGAGGTTGCGCGCCTGAAATTCGGCACTGCCGACGGCACTATCACCGAATACGACATCTCGATCACCAATATCCTCATGAACCGTGGCGACAGCCTGTTCCTGCAAACGCCGGGCGGCGGCGGCTTCGGTCGCGCGTCCTGAACTGATTGGAGAATAAAACTATCATGGCTCTCGAAAACCTGACGCCAAGCGACGAAGAGATCAAATCCGCCCCGAACCCGAATTATCTGGAAGGTGACTACCTGAAGGGCGTCCTGGAGATGACCTTCCGTGACGGCAACCCGCCGGCCGAAAAGCTGGTGGAGGACATCTTCTCGTCGCGTGAAATCAACACCGTCTATCTGGTCGGCGCCGGCGGCTCGAATTCCTACATCGAGCCGATCAAGTACATCCTCGACAAGTATTGCGACCTGCGCATCGAGCGTATCAACTCGACCGAGTTCGAAACGCGCCGCCCGAAGCCTGTCAACGAGAAGGCTGTCGTGCTTCTCACCTCGCATAACGGCGAGACCGAAGACACCGTGGTTGCCGCCCGCTGGGCCAAGACCACCGGCGCGGTTACCGTTGCGCTCACCTCCGGCCACGAAAGCGGTCTGGCAAAGATCTGCGACTACCTTCTGCCCTACAGCAAGGAGCTGCCGGGCATGCCGAAGACGATGATCGCTTATCTTTTCGCCGCCTACCTGCTAAAGCACCTCCGCAATCCGGTCGGCGCGCAACTGCTGCGTGACCTCGAAGCGATGCCGGCCAAGCTGCACGACATCAAGGATGCCGAGCGCGAGCGTGGCATGGAGCTCGCCCGCCGTTACAAGGACGAGAACATCTACTACGTGCTCTCCAGCGGTATCCTCTCGGGCCTCAATTACCAGTACTCGATCTGCATCTTCAACGAAATGCTGTGGCTTGATGCATCCGACATCCACTCGGGCGAATTTCGCCATGGTCCATTCGAAGTTGCCGATCCGGAGATGGCCTATGTCTTCCTCATGGACAATGGCGAGAACCGCAAGATCGACCAGCGCGCGCTGAAGTTCACCCGGCGCGTCACCGACAAGATCATCACTTTCGACGCCGGCCGCTACGAAGACATCTCTCCGCTGCTGTCGCCCTTCGTGATCGGCGTCACCTGGTACTGGTTCGCCCACACGCTGTCGGTATTGCGCGAGCATCCGCTGTCCGTGCGCCGCTACATGTGGAAGGTCGACTACTGATGGTCAGGCGCCCGCCCGCATGGTTGTTTCTGCCTCGCGCGAGTTCGTCGCGGTTCGGCACGGCATCGCCTCCGCGGGCGGGCGGTTTCTCCGTCGCGCCCTATGTCTCGCATGAAAAGAAGGCGGCCGAAAAATGATCACGCCCGACACGTCTTTCAACAGGTTCAAGGTGGTCGGGCTCGGCGATAACGTTGTCGACCGCTATCTCAACACCGGCAAGATGTATCCTGGCGGAAATGCCCTGAACTTTGCTGTCTATGCCAAGATGCTTGGCGCGGATGCGGCATTTCTGGGTACCTTCGGTACGGATGCCGCCGCGCGGCATATTCGGGCCACGCTTGAAGCGCTTTGCGTGCCGGCAACGCACAGCCGTATTATCGAAGGCGAAAACGGCCATGCGGATGTGCGTGTCGTCGACGGAAACCGGGAATTCGTGTTCTCCAATAGAGGTGGCGTCGCGCGGGAAAATCCGTTCACGCCGGGTCAGGGCGATATCGACTACCTCTCCGCATTCGCACTGGTGCACACGAGTTGCTACAGTCACCTCAACCAGCATCTCGCGACGCTGAAGAATGGCAGCCATCTGCTGTCCTATGATTTCTCCTATCGCTGGCAGGTGGAGGACCTGATCGCGCCGGTGACACCGCACCTCGATTTCGCCGCTCTGTCGGCCGGCGATGTCGGACGCGACCGTGCATTGGAAGTCCTGCGCGAGGCCGTCGGGCATGGCTGCGGCCTGGCGCTCGCGACCCTCGGGCCGGAGGGCGCTGTTGCCTATAATGGCAAGGACTTCGTGTCCGTTGCGCCCGTACCCACCGATGTCGTCGACACGCTTGGTGCAGGCGATGCATTCATCACCGCGACGCTGCTGACGCTGGCTGCCCGTGGCTGGAAGCGCGGCGAGCATGTGGGGCCGCAGGCCATCCAAGCAGCGATGGAAAAGGGCTCGCAGTTTGCCGCCGAGATCTGCCGGATCGAGGGTGCGTTCGGTTATCCGGCACCCATCCACTCGCAAGTCACGGCTTGATCGGAGGCGCGATGCTGGAAGTCAGGAACCTCTCGATTGCTTTCAAGACCCGCGACGGACTGAAGTCCGCGGTGCGCAATATCGACTTTACCATCGGGCCGGGCGAAATACTCGGTCTGGTCGGGGAAAGCGGTAGCGGCAAGACGATCACCTCGCTTGCGGTGATGGGCTTGCTCCCGCCGAATGCGGTGGTCACGAGCGGCGAGGTTCTGGTCGACGGCATCGACATGCTTCAACTCGGAGCCGGTGAACTGCGCAAGCTGCGCGGCCGGCATATTGCGATGATCTTCCAGGATCCGATGGCATCGCTCGACCCGATCTTCACCTGCGGCGACCAGATCATCGAGGCGATCCGGCTTCACGAAACGGTTGGCAAGGCGCAGGCGCGCCAGAAGGCGATAGAACTTCTTGAGAAGGTCAGGATTCCTGATCCCGAGCGCGCCATGCGTGCCTATCCGCACGAGCTTTCCGGCGGCCAATGTCAACGCATCATGATCGCCATGGCGGTCGCCTGCAAACCCCGCATCATCATTGCCGACGAACCGACCACGGCGCTCGACGTGACCGTGCAGAAACAGGTTCTGGACCTGTTGCGCGGCCTTAACGAGGAGGTGGGGGCAGCCATCCTGCTGATCACGCATGACCTTGGCGTTGTCTACGAAGTCGCGGACCGGGTCGTGGTCATGTATTCCGGAGACAGAATAGAGGAGGCGACCACCGCCGATCTCTTCAATAATCCCAAGAGCAGTTATGCCAAGGCGCTGATAGACTCGATGCCGACGCCCGGCGGCCAGCATGACCGCCTGCCAGTGATCGAGCGTGACGCGCTTGGCAACGTTTTCAGCGTCCGACCCGAACCGCGCGTCCGTTCAAGCAATGTCGCGGCGGCACCGGACGCGAACGCTACGCCGCTGCTCGAGATCAGGGATCTCGTCAAGTCCTACTGGATCAAGCCTGCACCGCTTGCGGTGCCGGTCGAAATGCGGGCTGTGGACCGTGTCAGCCTGAGCATTGCACCGCGCTCGACACTTGGGCTGGTTGGCGAATCCGGTTGCGGTAAAAGCACCCTTTCCCGCGCCGTCATGCGGCTCTATCGCCCCGACGCCGGCGAAATCCTGCTCAAGGGACGAGATATCGCCAGACTTTCGGAAGGCGAGATGCGGCCGTTCCGGCGTGAGATCGCCATGGTCTTCCAGAACCCTTATGGCTCCCTCAATCCGCGCCAGACCGTCGCCGAGCTTGTCGAAGCGCCGTTGGTTATCTTCGGGGAAGGCACTGCGCCCATGCGTCGCCGCCGCGTCGCTGGCCTGCTCGAAGCGGTCGGTCTGCCGGCCGCCGCGGCGGCGAAATATCCACATGAGTTTTCCGGCGGACAACGACAGCGGATTGCCATCGCCCGGGCTCTCGCACTCAATCCGTCGCTCGTGATCTGCGATGAGGCTGTCTCGGCCCTCGACGTTTCCGTACAGGCGCAGGTGCTCAACCTGCTCAAGGATCTGCAGGTGGAGTTCGACCTGACCTATCTCTTCATTTCCCACGACCTTTCCGTGGTCGAACATATCAGTGACACGGTCGCCGTCATGCAGAAGGGCCGCATCGTCGAATACGGGTCGGCGAAGGCAATCTTCGCCAATCCGAAGGAAGCCTATACCCGGATGCTGCTCGATGCGGTGCCGACCATCGGTTCGGACCGTGTCGGAAAGGGGGTTGCATGAACGCCTCTATTGCCGGAGCTTTGCTGCTCGTTGGACGAAAACTGCTGACGGCCTTTATCCAGCTGCTGGTAATCGCCACACTGATCTTCTCGGTCATGTACATCATGCCGGGTGATCCGGTGCTGCTGTTGCTCGGCGCAGACAGCAATCCCTCGCCGGAAGCCGTTGCCTCCATGCGCAGCCAGCTTGGCCTGGACCAGCCGGTCATGTCTCAGTATTTCGTCTGGCTGTGGAAGGCGCTGCATCTTGATTTCGGGGCGTCGCTCGCCAACGGCTATCCGGTTTCGCGATATGTGCTTTCCAACCTGCCGCGCACGCTGGAACTGGCCTTCGCGGCGATCATCATCGCGACGCTGATCGGCGTCCCGCTCGGCATCGCCGCTGCCCTCAAACGTGGCAGTCTGCGCGATACGATCCTGACGTCCGTCGCCACGATCGGGATTTCTGTGCCTGTCTACATCCTGGGCACAATGCTGGTTCTGTTCTTCAGCCTTAAACTCGGTTGGTTGCCCGCCAGCGGCTATACCGACATCTCACGGAACGCGCTTGAGCATTTCCGCAAGCTCACCCTCCCGGCCCTGGCACTCGGATTCGGCCTTGCCGCCTCGATTGCACGCATGACGCGCTCATCGATGCTGGAAATCCTTGGACGGGATTTCGTGCGGGCGCTACGGGCGAAGGGCATGTCGGAGCGACGCATCATCTGGCAGCACGTGCTGCGCAATGCGGCAATCCCGATCGTCACCATCATCGGGCTGCAGCTCGGCAACCTGATGGGCGGCACGGTGCTCGTCGAAGCAATGTTCAATTGGCCGGGGCTCAGCACGCTGCTGGTGGGTGCGGTATCGGCCCGCAACTATCCGTTGGTCCAGGGCGCGATGCTTGCCATCGCTGCGCTTTTCATCTGCATCAATCTGCTGGTCGAACTGCTGTATAGCCTGCTCGACCCGCGCATCAGGAGGAAACGCACGTGACCTCCCGCACCCTTGGCGTCGCTCGCAGTCAGCCGGCATTCGTCGCAAGTCTTGCCGTACTGGCGATCGTCCTTCTGATGGCGGTCTTCGGCGGCTGGCTCGCGCCTCACGACCCGTTCGTGCTCAACCCGCAGGCCGTCAACCAGGGCAGCTCCGCCAGCCACTGGCTGGGAACCGACGAATTCGGCCGCGATCTGCTGAGCCGCCTTCTTATCGGCATCCGTCCGACCCTCATGGTAGCGCTTGGCGCCACGGTGATCGCCGCTGTGTTCGGAACTTTCCTTGGAATCGCAGGTGCTTACGGACGTTTGTGGCTGTCCTTTCTGATCATGCGCGCCGTCGACATCATGTTGAGCTTTCCGCCAATTCTGCTTGCGCTGCTCGCGGTCGGGTTCTGGGAAAGSGGCGTTCTCAGCCTGACCGTCGTGATCGGCGTGCTCTATATCCCACACTTTGCCCGTGTCGCTCATTCTGCCACGCTTCAGGTGACACGCCAGGAGTTCATGGAAGCCGAGCATGCCATGGGGGCCTCGGTGCGGCGTGTCGTCTTCACGGCGATCCTGCCGAACATCCTGTCGCCGCTGGTCGTCCAGGCGACGCTGACGGTCGCCGCGGCCATTCTCCTTGAATCGGGCCTGAGCTTCCTTGGCCTCGGCATTGTGCCGCCGGAGCCGTCCTGGGGCCAGATGATTGGAACCGCACGCGGCTATCTCGGCCAGAACCCGATGTATGTCATCTGGCCGTCCCTTCTTCTCGCGCTGACGGTGCTCGCCATCAACGTGGTGGGCGACCGGTTGCGCGACATTCTCGATCCACGTCTCAGGGAGGAATAGCCGACATGGAAAAGATGAATAAACAAGCACAAGCAAAAAAGGGGTTCAGCATGAAGAAATCAGTTCTCGGGCTTATCTTCGCCCTCGCATCCAGCGTTTCTGCGCATCAGGCCCTGGCGGCTGAGGGCGGTACTCTCTATTTCGGTCTCTCCGGTGAGCCTTCCACGCTCGACAGCACCATCAACGCGGGAACGCCGGCCCGCACGATCCGGCTCGCCATTCACCGTGGCCTCGTCAACTATGGCGCTGATGGAAAGCTGTCGCAGGAACTTGCTCAATCCTATGAGGTCTCCACAGACGCACTGACCTATACATTCAAGCTGCGGGACGCCAAATTTCACGACGGGTCGCCGGTGACCGCGCAGGATGTGAAAGCGTCCATCGAGCGCATCATCGCAGCAGACAGCAAGGCCACTTATCGAAACGAGCTGGGTGTCATCAAAGCGATCGATACGCCCGATGCCAAGACCGTCAAGCTGACGCTTTCCAAGCCATTCGTTCCGCTCATCCACTACCTGGCGCTTCCGGAATCGGCCATCGTGCCCGCCGCCTGGATCAGGGATCATGGCAAGGATCCGAATGCAACGCCGATTGGCGCCGGGCCTTTCAAGTTTTCCGCATGGGAACGTGGTCGCGAATTGACCGTCGAAAAGTTCGACGGCTATTACAAGCAGGGCAGGCCTCACCTCGATGACGTCCACTACGTCTTTTATGCCGACGAAAATACCCGCGTGAATGCGCTGAAATCGAGCGACGTCGACATCATCGATTACGTTCCGTGGAAGGACGCTGCCTCGATCGAGGCCGATTCCAATCTGAAGCTGGCCAGCACGACCGGGCCGTTCATGATGCTGCAGTTCAACACCAAATTCGAGCCGTTTTCGAAGCCGGAGGTGCGGCAGGCCGTATCTTACGCCATCGATCGCGCCACGGTCATCAACACGGCCTTCAATGGTCGGGGCACGCCGATTTACGGAATTGCGGTTCCGGAAGGATACATGGGCTATTCCAAGGAGAAGGCCAACTACTTCAGCTACGACCTTGCCAAGGCGAAGGCCCTGCTGGCGAAGGCGGGTTATCCGAACGGCTTCGAGGCACGGCTGTTGTCGACCGCCCAATACGGCTTCCACAACAATACCGCGATCGCCGTGCAGGCGGAGCTCGCCAAGATCGGCATCAAGGCGAAGCTTGATCTTCCGGACTGGTCCGGTCGCATCGCCAAGAACAACGCCGGCGATTATGATTTTCTTGTCGCGGGAACCGCAGGCGACATCGCCGACCCCGATTGGCTCAGCAACTTCTTCTACGGTGGGCAGCAACTGGTCCGGCTTAACAACTCGGCCTACTTCAACGATTCGGCCATCAACGATCTCCTGGACAAGGGTCGCGTCACGCTCGACACGGCCGAGCGCGGGAAGATCTACGGCCAGTTTGTCGAGCGTGCTCTGGAGCAGTCACCATTCGTTTATCTGATGTGGCGCGACCAGAGTTTCGGCCTCCGCAAGAACGTCAAGGGTTTTACCAACATTCCCGGCTTCCTGACATTCCAGTCCGGAATCACCGTGGAAGACACCGAGCTGGAATAGGCAGTTGAGAATGGCTGATTTATTCCCCCGATCTTTCAGATCGGGGGAACGCACATATTTGCTTGTCGAATGAGTGACCGTGGTTGATGATGATGAACGGTGCTGGTGCAAAACTGGGCTTTCATCGAAGTTTGTCGCCGAACTGGCTGATGGGGTTGGGCTGGGACGATCACCTCGCCGCCACGGTCGATCATGCCGACGTCGCTCTGCAGTCCGGTCGCCCGGCTCCTTTCGCCGTAGTGGAATTGATGAGCGCAATTCATGCCGTGCGCCCGGATGCCGAAGTGCTGGCCTGGGTGGCCGACATCCTGATCGCCGCGATACTGAATGGCCCTTTCCCCTGCCTCTGCTGATGGCCGAACGGTATGAACCGGCCTTCCGGACGATTGGGGGCAGGGGACGGGTGCGGCCCGGCGATCCTGCTTTCCCGCAGGCCGTCTGCCTTGCCCTGGTTGACGGCGCCAGCGCAGCGCTACGCTCCGCGTCGGAAATCGCCCATCGGGCCGACCAGCTTCTTACAGTCGCGCCGAAGCTGCGCACCAAGGGCGCCGAGGCCGTCATCCGCCAGCTGCTCAACGACGATGCCATGCCGGCCTCCGCACCGGGCGCGGGCCTCTCACGATGGGCCAGCACGCGGTTGTTCGAGCGACTAGAAGGTTTTGGGGCGGTTCGCGAATTGTCGGGCCGTTCGTCGTTTCGGATTTACGGATTTACGGATTGTGAGCATGGCAGGATCCCCCGCAACCAAATCCAGACGAAGGACGCAACCAAGTGTGGGAGACGAACGTCTCTTTGATCGGGAGTTGGAGGACCTGCCGTCGGAGCTGCGCTGGCGGGAATGGATGCTGCGCGTCGAGGCGGTGATCTTTGCCTCCGCCGAGCCGGTGATTCGTCCTCCAATTGGAGTAGGCATCGTCAAAAAGGTCACGCATGACCGACGCCACGTCCAATCGCTCCAGTTCCTCGGCGGTCGCCACGCCAACAACCGACGCGAGCGTGGCCTATAGACATTCGATCTGGGCAACTATGTTCGGCAGAGCAGCCCCCTCACCCATTTGGAGGGGGCGCTTGCCGAACCCCCATGCAATCACTTGCAAGCAATTTGCTCAACAAGATTGATGGGTCTCCAATGAACAATAAAGCAACGTCGATGATTTTCGGAGCCTTGGCAGTCTTCCTGCCGCTTTGCGCGAATGCCGCCGAATGCGATTTTCAGAAAGAGGTGGGAAGCTGTAGCGGCAGCATCAAGATTTTGAGTTCCGGCGGCTCGAAGCCCAGCTATTCCGCGGAAATCCGCGTAGCCAGCTCCGCGCCGACATGCTCGAAGGTCGAGTATTATCTCGACAACACGCCGAACGTCACCGTTCTCAAGTCTAGCAATTCAGAGGACGAATCCTTGTTCGGAACGAAGCCGATTTCGAGGAAGAACCTCGTCGTTAAGAATTGCACGACCTATGCTTCCGTAGGAGATACTCCCCAGCAACGATCCACTGAAGCACAGCCGACGGGCGAAGACCCATACGCGTGCATGAAGAGACACAGCGCGTACGTAAAAGAGCGCCAGAGGAACCGTCAGCGTTGGATCGGCCTTATGGAATTCTGTCCGCTGTGAATGAGCCGCTGGCCGATAACACTTATCGGCCACGTCTGCGGATCGCAACTGGCCCTCTAAGGCCTCGCCTGCGCACCGCCGTCAGTCCCTAAAGGGAGAATTCGCGGACGATGAGGTTTCCAGCTTCCTCAGTTGAGCTTGTTGAGAAGCGCAATCAACTGTCCCTGTTTCGATGTATCGGTTTTCGCAAAGATAGCCCTGAGATGCGTCCTTGCAGTCTCGTAGGTGACATTGCAGATGTCTGCGACGTGGCTCAGTTCCTTACCCGTAACAAGGAGCCCTGCGATCTTGGCTTCGGTTCCTGTCAGACCGAACAAGGCACGGGCAACGCGCAAGTCGTCCAGAGTTTGGTTCTCATCAGGATCGACCAGTATTCCTAGCGCCCACCCTGTATTGAAGACATCTAACAGGCTGCCTCGCAGCCTGTGTATCTTTAAGACAAGATCACGCTTCCCGTCACGCGCCAGCCTCACGAGCCCGTTACCGTTGGCGGTTCCATCGGGTCGCTGAATAGCGCTGGAGGCGGCAGCTTTCACACGAGCCCCGTCTCCATTGCGTGGAGTAAAAACCTGCCCCTGCTTCAAATTAATGCCATGTCCGAGCATCGTTTCGACTTTCGCATTGACTCGGATGATGTTGCCGGACCGGTCGAAAAACAATCCGGCGACATCCATCAGATCAAATGCATCCTGCATCGCGTCTATTTTCGTATTTGCAAGTTTGCGAGCCACCGTTCCGGCAACCGACATCTGGTTGCGAAAGCGATGCAGAATCGCCTGCTCCTCCTCTGAAAATGGCGCGTCTTCGACACCCCGATTGAGAAGAACGGCATAAAGGTCGTTGTCTATGTTCAGCCCGACATAAGCGCCGTAAAAGAAACCATGGGGGCGCAGAAATTCCTGGTAATAAGGGTCTGTCCGATATTCTTCTTCGGTTGCGCAATCCTTGTCGGTCATGATGCCCTTTCGTTCCAAGGCGGGAATGCCTCTGGCACGAACACAGGTTTTGTAGAGTTCGTTTCGCAGATAGAATTCGGTCATTTCCTTGGCATTGTGGGTGAATTCTATCGAACCTGGGACCTGAGCGCGAATAGGCATAACATTCGCTCCGGCCGCTCCCCCCCCCCCCCCCCCCGTGCGAAAACATCCAGCGCATTATGCCAAGATGTGATCCCGATCGATGCCTCAAACAGAAGATCGGTTGCTTTCCCCAATAGCTCTACGTCCAAGCCCGCGCCCCTTCGGTTGGAATTCCCGCAACATGATAGCAATTTGGCCCCACACGATATACGTCATCTGTAAACAGTTTTAGATCCTGTCGGCCACAAGCGGCCTAAGGCGGCTGAGGATCGACGCAGGACGCCGTAAATCAATGCCTCATCAATACGCGGCCCCTTTTCTCGAGCTATCGCTGGGGATTGTGATGGGCGATCAAAGGGTTCGAAGAGCTGGTTGCAACACGGTTTCCCGATAGATCGGACATCATCACTGCGATGACTACTATCTCGGAGGGAAAGATCGGTGATTTCGAACTGTTACTCGCCGTGTTCAAGAACGAATTTGATCACATATGGGTGCAGGATTTCGAGCGCCACGGGTTCCGCAAATATAAGGAAGCCAGAAAGCGCACCAAAAATGCGTCGAATTCGCCTTCGAGATCGGCCACGCCGTCCGCGGTGGCTTGATAGCAGCCAGTCCCTGGGAACTCTTTGAGAAGACCATTGGGACGTTCGCTCGCCTTGCTAATGAATAGCGAATCTTGTCGCCATCACCCAGACGGCCGACTGAAGGTTCGAATGGTATTCGCTGAAAAGAACCTGTCGGAAGGGGTTTCGCAGTTGGGTTATAGACCGCCGGATCAGATACGAAAATCACCAACTTCTGATGTCGATGAAGATTTACACTCCTGATCGAGGAAAAATCACTTTCTCCGTAACGGGCCTGTCGGGCCGATAATAGCGATTATCGGCCCGTGGGCGAGGGCGCGGTTTGGTCGCTCGACAACCCTCAGAAACCCTGGCTTTTGAGCCAGAGGTAGCCGGATTTCGAATAAACGGATGCCGGACCCAGCCCCACCGAATTCACTCCGGCGATTATGATCTTCCCCTTTTCTTCGTAGGGCTTGCCCTTATTAAGGAAGAACGATGGACCTCCGCTGTTGCCYGCGCAGGCGGCACTTGTCTTCAGAGACCAAACCCAAGGAAGATGCATTCCGAAGAAACCCGTGTTGTTCTTTTTGACAACAAGGGCTTTGTCGGGGTTCTTCATGGAACACGACTTCAAACCTCCGTTCACAGCCTTGCCAACGTACACGCCGTAGCTGCCACGGCCATACGTTTCGAAGAGGATAGCCTCGGTTTTGAACATTATTTGATCCGGCCACGGGGCATGATCAAATAGGTCTGTGAATTGGTACGAGGCCTTAAAGTTGTCGCCCATGATCTTGGCTGGCGCGACGTACTTCTGATAGCGCCTGAAGAGTTCATCGCTGAAACCAAATATCGTGGTCCCAGCGGGTACGTCCTGTGACAGCGTCAGCACAGCCAGATCGCAGCATTTGTCCGGGTCGGGCCTCGGATACGTCGCGACGTCCTGAGACAGGATCACCTGTCTGCCCGCCGTCGAGAAAAACGTGACAGGGAGGCCACTCCCGCCACGATCCCTGAAGCAGTGCTCAGCCGAAAGAACCTTGCGCTTGGAAACCACGGCACCAGAGCAGAAGTTGCCGCCGATTTGAATATGGACGATGCCGCTGCTGAACTTGGTTTCTGGGGACAAGGCCGAGTCCGTGACATCCAAGGGGTCAGACCAAGCGGGCGAACATATTGCGACAAGGATCGCGATGAGTACGGACTGTACGGCTGCACTAAACATTCACATTTCCCTCCATTGCGCAGCCGGTCACGATCATGTGAGAGGCCATTCGATGGAATGGTCTAGCACCTGGAGATAGGAGGTTACTCCTCCAATTGGAGTACGGTTTGACAAAAGTCTGAGGATCCATACAAGGCGGAAAGCTTTCTCCGCCCTGGTTCGCCGACCGGCTCCCAAGTCTCGTGCGAATGACGTCGCGGTAACGCTCATCGTTGTCAGCCTGGATGTGGCATGTGAACTCTCAGCAGCTAGGCCCTTGGCGTCTTCAATGCAGGGATGGAGGAGCGTGAACTGGCGGATAGCTCGTCGCGATCAACCAAAAAGCCTTTAAGTGCCGGCGCCCCGGGACAGTCAGACATCAAGCCAGTGAATTGATGCGCGGACAGCCTCCCTAGAGCGAGGAAGGCAGTTCAGATGTTGCCGAAAATACTGCAACCGACTTCCTCAACGACTTGAACTTCGTTGCGGCAGGAAAAAACCAAGGTCGGAGTTTAAATCATTGCCCGAGTTGGGAGCGGGCGTCATCGAGCTGATCAAGAATGGCTCGCCAGCTTACCAGGTAGTCTACTGCGCCAAATACTCGGACACGGTCTACGTCCTCCACTCCTTCACGAAGACCACCAACGGTGTCAATCGCAACGCGATGGAGACGGTGAAGATGCGCTACAAGGAAATGATGGCTACCGTCCGCGAGGCGGACGGAGCCCAGAAAAAGAAATGAGCTGAGGATGGAGGCGGTTAAGCCGCCTCCATCTCCACTTCGCAGATCACTTTGTGGTCCCCGATAACCGAGGGCTGCAGGGCGGTAGCCTAGCTTTGCGAGGTAACCGATCAGGCGACCGGACGAGAATAGGCTGATTTTTCCCCGCAGCAGTTCGCTTACGCGCGGTTGCGCGATATTTAGGGCCTCGGCGATCTCGGTCTGTTTCCAACCCTTGTTGTTAATATGTCGATTAGTAACCATGAGTAGATCGGACCTGAATTGTAGGTCAGCGGCTAGCCCGGCGTCGTCTGTGATCGACCCGAAGATGTTCGTGTATTCGAGTTTTCTGGGTGGACTAACGACGGCAAGCTTCGACAATCGAGCTACAAGGGGCTGCGCGGAGTCCAAGACGACGCGCCGATCTACGATCTCGATTTCGGGAACTAACGGCGCACTATGTGACTGGCCCGTACATTCCGGATTCGACCACGGCAACGAAGATTTTCTTCATCGCGATTGCCGTGTCCTGGCTGACGAAAAGCGAGGAGCGATTTCCGTGAGGCTGGCCGAGAAGGCATGGTCGCATCGTCTCCCATGCTTCCCCCACTTGAGACCACCGCCAATTCGGCAGCTCCTGCTCAATCATGAGCGGAACCGCCCAGTTTTTTGGGACCATGTGATTTTCTTCGAGGGGACCATTCTCCATCTCGGCGGGCCCAGAAATCAATCGCGAGGGCATGACTGCTGCCTCGCTGCTCCAGGTCATCTCAACGATACTCATCGATCCGGCTTCCTCTCATCGAGATCATCTTCCCATGCCGACATCGCCCCCCGATGTTCGGCCTTGTAGCCGATGGCTTCGAGCGCGTCGGCGATCTTCTGTAGACCGCCCGCATTCGGCTAACCTTGACGATCTCATCGCGTTCCACAAACGCAAATTTCCCGCCGAACTGATGAGCATCGAAGAACAAGCGATCTGTGGTCGCAAGGAAACAGGCGACGACGGAAGCTCCGACGCTCCTGCAGTTGATGGACGTCATGTTCTGCGTGGAAGTACTGCCTCGCCATACGCTGAAGCCGGAATGACATTACCGGCCACAGCGAATCGCCGGCGAAATAAGATCGACGAGCTATGTACCAAGTTCCGTCTAGGTTCGATAACGGCGAACCCTTTCCTACTGGCGGGAAAGCTTCCCTGTGACGTGGAACAAGGGGCCGCCTTCCGACGACGACGCATCGTAGGAAAGAGTTGTGCTGCTCACCTTCGTCAGTACAACTGTCACGGTCTCACCGTCGGAGTTGTGCTGGTAGGTCATCCGGTTACCCGAAATCGTTCCGTCAATCCGTTGCACACCCCCCTCCACGCTCGCAGAGTTTGATGTCCCGCTCCCATGGTTTCCATTGACCGAGATGTCTAAGATGACAGGTCCGCGCGCCAGGCCCCAGCCGATCGATCCGGTCCATCTACCTTGGAAATAACGCGGCCCGCCGCCGTCAGCCACCTCACCGCCGCCCGGCCTCCTTCCCTCGGATTCTTTCGACGCGTATTGAATACATCTCTTGATCTGCACCGATTTTTTAGTGATTGGCTTGGTCCCGAAAAAGCTCTCGTCTCCGCTGTTACCGTTCTTGATAACGGTAGTCTGCGGAGTGTTGTCGAGGAAGTATTCCACTTTCGAGCATGAGGAAGCCGAACTTTTCACCGTCGCCTCGGCCGAATAATTTCCTTTCGACCCGGAGGTGCTGTCGATCGATATCGTTGCACGGCATGATCCCACTGGCTTGTCGAAATCGCATTCCGAGAAGGCGACTGTCGGCGACAGCGTCACCGCGATGGCCAAAATTAGTTGTCGCATTTTGCTCTCCTTGAAACCTGTATCGATGATCGATACCACGCGAATCTATCCCTCTAATCCTCCAATTGGGGTAGATTCGCGCGACCGCTAGACGTTCGGCGGCCGCGCGGCCAAGAATTCCGGATGGAAAGCTTTTAATTGGTCGCAAGCCGCGCTCGTTGAAGAGCCTTATCGGGTCGATACACGGACCGGCTGTCGTATGACCGGAGTTGGCGCATTGTTGCCGTCAATTTTGCAGCTGTGCTTGAGGAAAACACCGGTGGCGGGCGGAAGCAACAAGTTGACTAAGGTCGCCTGCGCTTGCCACCCCGGTACCGAGGGGAGCGCTAGGCGCAATCATGGCCGCTCGTGCGGCACGCTGTTGGTGGATGGCGAGAATGTCGGGAACATCCTCAGGGAGGTCTTGCCGTACCGTTCGTATGCAGCGGTAGCCTTGGGTTCGTGCAGTAAGGTCAGCGCCTGTGGTGTGTCGATATCGGGACCGTCGGTTGTCTTGCCGTCGATCAGGCGGTGCAGAAGATTCAGCACGTGCGTCTTGGTCGCCACGCCCGCATCCAGGGCGAGTTCCACAGCCTGGACGACGACCTGGTCGTCGTGACGAAGAACGAGAGCGAGAACATCGACAATCTCACGATCACCGCCGGGGCGCCGAAACAGCTGGTCCTGCAATTGCCGAAAGGCCGATGGCAATTCTATAAAGGACGCACCATTGCCTAGCACCGGACTCGCGCCGGATGACTGCAAGGTAATGCGGCCAGTCGTAAATTGTCCGCGGCGGCTTGTCGTGACTGCGTTCTATGATCCGCGGATATTGCCCTCGGCTGCAACGACCAGGCGCTCGGGATAGATCCGAAGGCTGACAGGCCGGTTCGCAAACGATGCAGGCACGCTGTAGCGGGTTCGTTCGAAGGTGATCAGGCAGGTGGGCGAGACACGCTTGCTCTGCTGGACGAAGCCGTCAAACGCGGCGGAGAGCTCCATCAATGCTGGTTGTTCTGCGAACCAAACATCTGCAATCGTGGCGGACAAGGTGCCATGCGCTGTCTCCCGCCACAGGTCCTGGCAATGCTGTTCCAGCAGGCATTCAAAACCGCCAGATGTGGAAAGTCCGGCATCTGTTGCCACAGCCGCGGTCGGGCATCCTGGACGTTCTTCTCGATCTGACCCTTTTCCCAGCCTGCGGCGGAATTGCAGCTACTCTCCCGGATAATTTTCGTCCGCATACTCCAGTTGTGGTAGGCCGCCCGCGAATTGTTCGTGTATCTCTTAAACTCCATTTTGAGGGATTGAGCATGCGCATCGTTGACCCCGTATTCTTAGCTGCTGGATTTTTGGCTTCGCCATCATTCGTCCTCGCAGCGGCCAACTGCAATTTCGATAAGCCAGTGGGTAGCTGCACGGGGACTATTCAAATTTTGAGTGCGGCGGTTCCAAGCCCAGCTACAGCGCCGAGATCAAGGTCACTAGTTCTGCGCCATCCTGCTCGAAGGTCGAATATTACCTCGACAACACGCCGCAGTCGACCATTCTGCGTGCAGGCAATTCCGAGGAGGAAAGCCTGTCTGGCACGACGCCGATTTCCAAGGGCAGCATCGCAGTGCAAAAATGCACTGCGTACGAAGATGCAGCGGGCGGGAAGAAGAATACGGAAGACGCGAATGCGTCGCTGAGCGGGACCTGGTCCTACAACCTCGACTTGGAAACGATCAAGGGAACCGTTACCATCCGTTTTACGGACAACGACGGTTCTATTTCAGGGACGTCGACTTCCAAAACCAACGAACAGTACCTTCCTGGCAAATGGAAGAAGATGACGGAGATAAAATCGTTGAGCGGCACCCGCGAGGGCGCGAGTGTCACCCTGACATGGGCCGGCAATTCATTTCCGCTGCACTTCGAGCTGAAGGGACGCACGCTCGTCGGTGAAGACGGGCAAGTTTGGGCGACACGACGCTAGGCGTAGCGGGCTAAACCGGTGAGAACAATGTGGGAGCGCAAGATCGCTTACGAATGGCTGATCGCTGGCCGTCAACGACTTCGAATGTTCTCCGCCGCTCGATAGGTGCCCCCGTCGCCCACTGAGGCGATGCGCCGAGGCAGGGCGCGAGTTCTGCTATCTGTCGGCGGGCAACAGTCCTCTTGAGAGCCTGCCTGATCGCCGCGCCACCTATCGGAGATATTGATGTAGCAATCTGCCGCCCTGTTCAGCGGCGAAGAAATAGGGTCAGAACAACTTCTGTGGACAGAATGTTTCAAAGACCGAGGCATCACGGCGTCTCGCTTACCGAATTGTAGATGATCAGGACATTACATCCTTCACCTCGCGCGATCCGATCGTGGCCAGCGGTCGATGACCGCGCTCACAGGCCGGACATATGACCGCACCGTCCAATGAAGATTCATGCAACAAAAACCTTGCTAACCGGGCCGTTCCACATATGAGTCAGAGCCGGCTCTCAGTGGAAATCAACACACTCCAAGGAACAACCGCCCTTATTACCGGCGCCTCCAGCGGTATCGGCACAGATTACACACGCCGTCTGGCCGCCCGAGGCCATGACCTCATCCTGGTCGCCCGGGCGAAGGACCGGCTGATTATTTCTTCAGTCGGTCCTGAAGAAAACGGGCAGCGCGCAAGAGCGTGCATCCGAGATGCCCTTCCGCCGGATGTCAGGGACGATGTCTTGATTGTGGTCGGATGCCTGTATTCGTTGTTGTCCGACAGCGGAACGGCAAAGCGGGCGACTTCGCTAGCGAGACCGAAGTGGCCAACGGCTTAGCTGCCGCTTTCCGACCCCCTGCTTCCATTTTCTCCCTCAGCGCCTGCGGTAAGTCACGCTTCGAAGGTACGACGTAAGCGTTCGTGATGATCAGGTCGGCAACGGACTTCCTCGGCTCAATTCCCGATGGAAATATCCTACTACACCGGGTCAATCAGCAGACAGCTCTTGCATCTAAAGCCCCCTTACGATGTCTCCTCCATTTGGAGGATGCGGATATCTGGCTTTTCTGTGTTTATCGGGCTGCTCGCTTCATGGAGCGCGGCATGATTTCGGTCAGGAGCGAGCGTCTCCGCAAATTGAACTGGGGATTAAAAATATGAGCCTGATGAAATCCGTCGGAATGGGTGCGGTCACGTCGATCGTTGTCTTACTGAGCGGGCAATACGCGTTCAGCGCGGACATCTGTTCGGACGCCTACATGACACAGCAGATTCAACCTTATGCCGCCCGTGCACAGCGCGCGACCGGTGTTTGCGGCACCGCAAAGGCAGGCATTGCCCTTTACAAAAAGAGCATCAGTCTTGTGAATCCATGCGTGAGCGATCCAGAGCTGCGGGCTTACAAACAGCAACTCGAGCAGCTTTTGCGCGATGCGCAAGAACAAGCAACGTCCTCGTGCGGTTGATCTCAAGATGAAAACGGCACTCCTGACAGCGGCCTGCATGGTGGCGCTCACTATGACAATGCTGCACACATAGATCAATTTACATCAGAAATACATGGAGAGGGATATGAAAAAATTGAAGCTCGCAGCTATGGTACTATGCGGGATGTTTGCCGCTCCCGTGGCCGCATCTGCAACCTGCTTGACCGTCGACAACAGTTCCAGTTCGAGCTATTGGGTCAACAATTGCAATGTGTGGATAAACGTCCGCTGGCGCGATCAAGGTCTTTGCAATAGCGGCTGTATGGACGACGTCGGGCCGGGCGGCAGAAGGACGATGACGAAAATCAGAGGGCGGGTCGTTTGGAAAGAATGCGAGGGGCGATATTGTAGCCCTTGAATGCGGTCCTGCTGCCATGATGCAGTCTAAGAGCCCGTCCGAGAACTGGGTTGAGTGATCGGGCCGATGATGATTCCAAGAAGGTGTCTGAAGCCTGAATGGAAGCGCCATGTGGAACCCGACCACCCGGCGGCAGTATAGTCGCAAACAGCCACGATACGAAACCGACCTGACGGACGCGGAATGGGCGGTGATAGCGCCTCTTCTTCCGCGATCCTCGTCAGACGGATCGCACGCCGCTCGTGAATTCTCGGACGGACTCTAAGGAGCGTCCTCGGCCCTGGTGGCGATTGTCTCAGCAGGTTGTCGCCACCGATGAGAAATTGACCAATGATTTGAAACGGGCTTTTTAGCCGAGTCTAAGCCTTATGATCAATGACGAGTCTAAGCCTTATGATCAATGAAATGAGTTCGCTTTGGTTGGAAGCGTTGGTTCTGTCGAAGATCGCTCGAAGGTGGCTGCGCGCCGTCTCGTAGGTGATGTTCTCAGTGAAAATCAACATCCGGAAGGGCTGGGACGACCTCGGCAGTTCGCTGGAAAGCGCCGTCACCGATGCCGACTATGCTTCGCTGGCGCGCTGCACCCAGTATGCTCACTTCACCCCCGAGTTCATCATCCGCGCGGATCTGGGCGGCCCTTCAGCGTCTCGGCTGGCATGGCGGACGTGTTCTGGAGCCAGGGATCGGCACGGGACTGTTCCCGGCGCTGATGCCAACAGCTCTCAGGGATACCAGCCATGTTACCGGAATCGAACTCGATCCGGTAACGGCACGGATCGCCCGGCTGCTTCAGCCGAAGGCGCGCGTCATCAACGCCGACTTCGCGCGAACCGATCTCGACGCGATCTATGATCTCGCCATTGGCAACCCGCCCTTCTCCGATCGAACGGTTCGCTCGGATCGGCAGTACCGTCCGCTCGGTCTGCGGCTGCACGACTACTTCATCGCCCGGTCGATCGTTGGTGGGTTCGCCAGGCGTGCTGAGGAAATCATCGATGGCGAGCTCGATGCGTCGCCGACAATCCGGGCTGTCGTGGAAGCATTGATGCGGGCACCTGCCAACATCCTTGAGCAGATCCGTCATCTCGAGGCGAAGGTTCGCTCGCTAGCGCGGCAGAACAATGTTGTCAGACGGCTGATGTCCGTCCCTGGTGTCGGCGTTAACCGCGAACACCACATTTGGTCGACTGAGCCTATCCAACGCCATGATGAGGCGGTCAAAGTGCCGACCTCGAAGAGAACCATGAGCCTGACCTGCGATGCCAGCTGCGACCAGCTTGACAACCGCGATTAGAGAACTCCATGGGACACGATCCCGCGCGGCTCGAATGCATCGCTGGCAGCGCGTGCCAAAAGACTTAGGTCCGCTATACAAAGTGGTATCTTAACGTTCATCTCGTTTGTTGTTTAAACTTTAGCGCGAGGCCAATAGGCGGACCGAAGCTAATGCCCTCGGCCCGAAGGAGAGGATAATGCTCAAGCGGATCGCGTTAGCTTCAGCTCTACTGCTGTTTCAAGACCCTGTTTTTGCAGATACCCCGCTGGATATCATCGGGGTGGAAAAATCCGTCAACGACGTCGCAAGACGCGCGCAGGAAACGGGTGACCAGATCGCGAAAGCCTTCGCCCAACAAGCGATCATCGTCATCTCCGAGTGGAAAAGGGCCAATGAAAGTCTAATCAATCATACATTGGATCGAATTGATGAAGAATCCCGGCGGACCTTCACAAATATCAACAATATTGCGACTCGTCTCCAAGCAGGCCAGGCTGTTGCTGTAGTCGATATTCAGCGAGCGATGGCGGGCGCTGCTGGTATTGTCAGCGCGCTCCCATTGACAAATCAAGAACCTGGAGTTTCGTTTGTTTTCCCGACAATTTTAACTCCTGGGACCGAAGGAACGGCCTCAGTTCACCTAATCGGAGCTAAAATTGCCGACGCGAACCCGAAGATATCGGGAGAGGTCCCTATAAAGAAATACACCGATCATGAGGTCGGTTTCGATATTAGCAGAGACTCTTTAAAATTCGAGGATGGCCATGTTGGGAAGGCAACTTTCAAGCTCAGTTACGACGTGAGTAAATCGCGCTGGTATAACCCATTCTCATGGTGGTCAGTTGAAGAACGAACTCGAGACGTGGAGTTGACCTTACTTCCCCGGATCCCTGGTTCCGTTGAACTTAAGAAGATTGTGCGGAGCGACAGCTGGGAAACGACGGTGGACGGCCCCCATATTGTGGGAGGCGTGGGACAGGACAATACCTATCGGACTGGATACCATCTTACACCAAAACAAATTGAGGAGGGGTGGAATATCGATAAGGTCGCTCAGGAGAAAGCGAAATTTGACGATAATAATGGAGACGGTGACGGGGGAAGTTCATGCACTGGGTGGGATCCGGCTCGTTTCGATAACACCTTTGCGGGATTCAATATCCAGCATGGGCACAAGACCTCAGGCTTTAGTAAATCCGACGCGCATCAGAACTGCCGGATTTGGATTGCTTTGAAACGCAAAAAACAGATTGATACGGCCTTACCTCCCGAAACCAAGGCGTTGCATTGGTCAGAAGACACTGATTTCGATATTCCAGAGAATACCACTGCTTACGCGATGAAAATGACATTATACACCGGCCAAGGTTACACAATTACGAAGGATGATGAGATCCCATATTCACTGTTTCAGATAATAAAAAACAAAACCACCGTGAAATTTCGACCTCTGCCACAACGAGAATTCTAGCGGCACGGCCGGGGCAGATGAAAAATGCGAAGAACTCATTTTTCTCTAACCCTCTTAGGATGCGCGCTTCTCGCATCAATGAGTTCAGCGCGTGCGGAGGATTACACCACGGTTTGGCTTCAGCCAAATCGGGCGGTGGATGTTTATTGGAACATCAACCTCTCAGGCAAGGTGTATTTGGCTGCCGATGTCAAAGGTGAGCCTGCATGCCTAGAGTACTGGTGGATTGCATGGCCATTCACCCAGATCAAGAAACTAGGCACGGTCTGTGGCCGCGCCACTTTCGATCTTCCTGGATTGAGAGACTTCGCGATAGGCGGAAAACTCCGGGCGGGTGGGGCCACTTCTCGCACTCGACTCAGGGGAACCTCCGACGAGCGAGTAGCTCACAGGTTTCCCGGGATAATGTTCTAGAACGCGGAGTAAGCGGTTGATGCGCTACGAGGTACCCTTCAAGCGCCATCCCAATGCCTCTTGAGATCCATAATCGTGCTCGCTTTAGTAAATAAATATTGATTTATTTGCGGATATCACAATGACACCGCCCGGCCTTGGGCAAAAGTTGAGCGCTCAGCAGGCTGCGAACCCCGTAGTCTCTCGCAAGATTTTGGTGCAGGTAAAAACGCGCAAAAAGACGGTCGGCAAGGCGGACATAACCGACGTTCGCGACACGCTTGAGAGACATGATGCTGACGGCATTCTGGTCGTTGTTAGCCCAGGTTGGTGCGAACGACCTCTATAACTATTGCGAACGTTTGGCAGAAAAGGGCGTTTGGATCGATCTTTGGGGACGATCAGAACTCGAACAGCGGCTAGCGCGCGCACCTCACATTGCGAAGCGATTTTCGGACACCGTCTGGGAGAAAAAGTGACTTGATAGCCCACCACAATGTGGAGGCCTGTATCCCAAGGTAAATGGCTTGTTTTACTGGATAAATTTAAGTATATTATATGTTAAGAATAAATTATTACTGTAGACACATTTGTATGATAAATTTATATTATGTTAATAGGAGGCGTAACCGCAATTTATTTAATAAATCTACAAAACTCATTTTTATATGAATTGATAATATATTGTGAAATCTAAGTCGCGATTCGTTCTTAGCCGCGCATCAAATCTCGGTGCTGGGTGTATTTTGCAATCGATGCAATTTAACCGTTTGACACCTTAGCTAAACTACGGAAGTATTGTTCCGCGCACCTTGGTTTCAGACAACTAAGCGACGCCAATGCAGCAACTTTGATTGTGGTATCTGGCAGGGGAATAAGGTGGAAATCAGCAGGGTTGGGGGAAGCCTGGGCGCTGGCGTGCGTCCGGTGGGCTGGCAGGATGTCGTCAATCCACGCTTGACGCGCCGCGGTCTTTTGGGAGGGCTGGTGGCGGCTCCGGTAGTGCTTTATGCGAACGCCGGATATGCGGCGGACACATGGTACGATCTCGAGTTCCTGCTCTCTGACGACCAGAAAATCCTGACGGTGCTTGAGATCAGGGTCGTCTCGCAGCCGTCTCCCGGCGGCGAGGCGCCGGTGGGCGCATCGCCGCCCGAAGTTCGCTCGATCGCCTGCGAATGGAACGTCCCGGCAATGGCGTTCGGTTCGGACGCCTTCTTCGACATGGCTGAACCCGCAGAAAAGTACATCTCTGTGAGCGATCCGGCGCCGACCAGGACCTTTTTCGTGCGCAATGTCCAATATGGAATGCGTTTCGGCCGGGACGACAAAAATACGCTCTCGATCAACAAACGCAGACCGGGCTTCGTCGCCTTCACCTTCGAAAGACGAATGCGCTGGACGATCAGCTACGTAACGGATCTCTGGCTGCTCAGCAACGGCAAGCCGGACAGCCTCGCCAGCAGCCGGAGCGCCTTTCTTCATGTCTTTCTCGGCAAATCGCTCGATCCCGTCATAAAACCGGACCTTCCCGACAGTCTTCGGCAGCGACCTTTCGAAGACGTCGTGCATAGCCGCGTGGGACAGACGCTTAAGATCATGTTCGCCGATCAGATCAATGTCGGTCCCGGGGCCGCCGGCGACCTGCGGATATTCCTCGACCGCGACCTCGTTTGGACCGTCCACCGCATGGAGGGCAACACGCTCATCACGCATGAAGGGCAGGTGCGGCTAAAGGAGTTAGGCTTCACATGGCGGCGTGCCACGATGCTCGATGCCGCCAATGGCAGCAACGTGGTACCGGCCAGGGAGACGATTTATTTCTCCGGCAACGCCGGCCCCGACGACATCGAGATCGCCGGAGTGAACGGATGCCTCGATATCGGCCGTGCGGACGGTCACCATGTGAGGATACGGCCCGGCGATCTGTGTACCTTGCGTTTCGATGCGATCGTCGGCCCGGCGCCGACCCGTTCTAAACACCTGCAGGTGGTTTCGGCGCTCAGCCTCGGCGAAGGCATCGTGGCGGTCGGTGACGGATTGGAAACCCTGAGCGACGGCGTGGCCGGGCGCAATCTTGTTCTCACCCAGACGGATATGCCAGCGAGCCGTCCCGACGACCGGATGCGGCGAACCGCGTTCTGGGGAAATGCAACGGGCACGGGTCCCTTGGTCAGCAGGCCTATGCCGGAAAAGTCGAGATGGCACGAGCGGGGCGAGATCATATCGCCCGTCGGACGCATGCGGATCGGCGAACCGGTTCGCACGGCGATGGAAAAAAAGGCAGATGCCGGAGCCGGGACCGCCGGCGAAGCGGTGATCACCCCGCCGTCGGAAATGGCGACGGTGATAACGGTGACGCGGCGCAACGCCTCATGCGATCTGCCGGGCGACGAGCAGGCTCTGAGAACGCGCGAGCAGCTTGTGCGCTTCTTTCAGGCTGCCAGCGGCGATCGCGGCGGAGCGTTGGATGCCACTCTCTACGTGTTGCAGGATCGTCCTTTCAAAGGCGACGCCCGTGGCTCCATCCGGCGCATCCATCTCGACGTATCGCTGTTCCGCATCAATGCGGCGCTGCCGGATACCAGCTTCAGCGTGCTCACGTTCAAGCAGGCGCCGCTGCGACTGGTCTACGAGGACGGCAAGCCTATCGCCGAGCTCAAGGGGGGAGAGTATCCGCGCCCGCTCGCCTCCAGCTTCGTATGGCTGGGGCGGGATGTCGATCGCGCAGCCTGCTTCGATCTTTCCTTGGCCACGCTGACCTGCGGCCGCGACTACGACCTGATGAAGCTGCGGCTGCGCTTCCACGACTTGCTGCTGGAATACCGTCCCGACCCAAGGATTCGGCCGGCGCGCGAGGATGCGCGGGTCTGGATCGGCGAAGACGGAGCCGTGCACGACAGCCGGCCGATCCTGGTCGCCGAGTTCGATCCCCAGCACGTGATGGAAGAGGCGATCTTCCGCCCCGAAACGCAGCCGCTGCCGGATGTGGAGCTGCAAAAGCCGACGAACGCAGGCCCGGACGATAAGACTTGGACGCACGAGCGCATTCTGAATGAACTCGCCACCGCCAAGGACGAAGCCGTGCGGACCAAAATCCGCAAGGACATTCAGGACGCGAAGATCCTGGCAGAGGATGCGCAGAAAAAACAAGATCCGAACGCGCCGCGGCCGTTCAAGGAGATGGTCGACGCCTTCGCCAAGCTTGCGACCGGGCTGCCGGCGGATCAGCGGCTCTATATCGGAGCGATCGCGCTTGATCCCGACGGCATGGCGATCGCGCGCGGGCTCATGGCGGAGATCGGGCCGGCAGCGGTGCGCTTCGAGGTCGGCAACATGCTGAGCCGCATCGCCGCGCTGGCGTTGCCGCAAGGGGCTCTGGATACCGCCGGGCACCTGCTGCCCCTATCTAATCTCGCTGGGGACGATGCATTCCGCAACGCTCTGCGCAACGAAGCCACCTTCGAGGCGACGGAACCGCTTTACGGGGTCTTCCGAGGCTTCTGGCGCGACCGCATCGCCGTCTATCGCGCGCTCGCGCAGCACGGCACGCCGCTTGAGGATATCGAAAAGAAGCTCGGTTTCAAAATCCCGCCCAAGGCCGACCCGGTCGTGCACGGGAGACTGGGCGAATTTCTTTCCGCCAACAATCGCCCTCCGGGATGGCAGGCCGGCGAGGCGGAGGCGCTGGTCGCGGAGATCCGCGAGGCCTTCGTCAAATTCGCGCTCGGCGGCGAACCCGTGCCGCCACTGGTCGGTGCGCGGCTTTCCGGCCCCAGCCGCCTCGCCTTCCGTATCGAATGCGAGGCGCCAGTCGGCGCGAACGCCCGCGAGGCGAACACGCGGCCGAGTTCCGGCGACGGGCCGGCCCGCGCGGGCCCAGGCACACCGGTATTTCTGCCGATCCCGTTCACCTTCGAGGCGCTCACCGACTGGTCCCGCTACGAGCCGGCGGTGACGAAGCGGGCGCGCAAGCTGTTCACCGCGCTTCCCTCCGGCCTGTTGCCGCAGCCGGGCAGCCGCTCCGCCAATCCGAGCGACCACGCCATGATGCGCTTCCAGGGCTTTTCGCGGGCGCCCACGACCGGCGCCATGCGGATGGCCGAAGTGCAGGCGTCCCTGAAGAGCGAACGGATCGCCGACCTGGAAAGCGGGGCGGGGCAACCCTTCCCGGGCGAGCCGCTGGATTTCGAGACGGCGATCGAGATTCCCTCGCGTCTGACCCTTTCAACGGCGCAGGACGCGATTTGGCGAACCAATCGGCGAATGCCGCCGGAAGTCTATTCCGCGACAACGACCTATCCGCCGATCGGCGACATGCCGGTCGGGCTGGAAGAAGGCCAAGGGCTTGCCGGGCCAACGGCCTCCAGCCCCCAGCCGCGCGACCTGTGGACAGTTCGTCTGGAAACCGGCGGAGACACGCCGTCGCTTCGGGCGGTCTCCTCTCCGGATCTCAGGCCGCAGGCGCTCGGCTATCGCGGCGGTGAAAAGCGGCTGCCCGGACAAGGCGCGCCGCCGCGCGGACCCTACGCGCCGTGGTTCATCGGTCCCGAACAGATGGAAAGCGGAACGCTTAGGGCCGAGGACATGGCGTCCGCGCCTAACGGGGGCAATCTCTGCGCGGCTCCGGAAGGACCTAACAAGTACCGGCTTATCCGCTGGCTGTGCGAGAGGGCGGGTCTGAGAACGGCTCTGCCTGTGGAAGACTACACAATCTTCCGAACCTCGCTCGACGCGTTCGACCGGCATCAGCTCGTCCTCCTGTCCTCCGCCTACGGCCTGCCGGTCATCGGCAAGCGGCTGGCGAGGCCGGGAGCCGGCAAGGACGATGTCGAGCGGCCGGGCGGCCTGATCGCGAATTCGGGCCAGATCGAACCAGGTGAAGCATTCTCGCTGCTCGACGCTTCCGACGACCAGGCGCTGCACAAGCCGGTGCCGCTCAACGTCAAGGCACTGTCGCTCAGTGCGCTCGGCGGCTCGTTCCTGCACGAGACGGCGTTCAAGCCTTCCGCTGGCGCCGACGATCTCTTCATGCGGAAGATTTTCGAAGGTTTCGCGATCGATACCCTGCAACAGGATATCGTGCTCGGCCGCGATATTCGCACCGAAGTCGTCTACAAGGGGTACCTCGTGCCCTTGGGCCATAAGGCATCCTTTGTCAAATTGACGGAAAGGATCTTCATCCGAACGCCGGGACAGGGAATCAAAGCCATGCTGCGCCAGCGCATGTTCCTGCGTATGACGGAGCCGGAAAAGCTCTACGGCGCCCTGGGACAGCCACACTCCGGCCGCATGTGGTGCGGAAAGCGTGTCCGGCTTCTGGCCGACAAGACGCCCGATATCTTCGACCCGACGTTCGATCTGGGTACGCTGAGTTCGGCCACGCCGGAAGCTCTGAACGGCAGGATCCATCTCGGGAGCGCGCCTGGCCTTGCCTTCTGGCCGCGCACGGACATCACCGAAAAGGGGCTGTATCATTTCGAGGTCACGATCGACGGCACGCCGACGTCGCTGCCGATGATCTTCGTCGACAATATTGCCGCCACCACGCCAGCCGCGCTGAAGGCCGCCGTGGATCACTATAACGGCAATCTGGCCGACGGAAACGATGCACTGCGGGCGCGGCTCGTGAAGAATCGCAGGCTGACGATCGGCGGCCGGAAGATCGATTTTGCGCCGAACAGCAAATCGGGTGAGGCACAGTTCGAAACCGACGAAATTGCCATCCGTGCCCATGGCCGCTCGCTCGTCGCCGACTCGGCGAAATGGACCGGGGATCTGGAAGGCGAAGGCAACTTCTCGAGCACCGGTGTCCTGCAAGGCGCCGGCCAGCCGCCCGTCTATCCGGCGATGGAGCGGGCCCGGATCAGGCTCGGCTCGGTCGAGCGCATGGGCGGCGGCGGGCCGCGGCCGATCGACGTCCAGTATGACGGCCACTATGTTCTATATGGTTTCAAGGAGGACCACGTCGCCCGCGGTCTCGACCTGCCGGAGGGAATCAATGCCAATCCCAAGGAAGTATTCCTCAATCTTCGGTCGGCGCTGACCTTCGGCATGGGCGGCAACGGCGACCGGTCGGGTGGCATCGCCCGGCCGGAATCGCATATCGTGGCGATCAGCCGCAGCAAGGGGCCGCTCGGCGGCGACGAGACGACTTGGTGGAGCACGACGCGTCGGAACAGAACGCCGACTGACTGGACGATCCAGCAAGTGGATGGCAAGCCACAGACGGAACGTTTTGACACAGCGATGAAAGTGCCGGGGCTGGTTTCGCTGGCATACTATTTCAACGATGAGATCAACCGCCCCGAGCTGACGGAGATCAAGCGCGACGGCATACAGCCGGCTTTCACGCCGAAGCCCGTAAACCCAGCCAACAACGACGAGCGCGACAAGCAGCAATGGATCAAGCAGATCCAGTCCTTCTTCAGCCTCGACGCCAAACTGCTCGGCACGATCCGGCTCAAGGAGCTTATGGCCTTGCTCGGCGTCAGTGCCGACAGCATTCCGGTACTCAAGGAAGTACAGGAATTCGGGACGGCGGCATTGCGCGCCGGCGAACAGCTCGACGGTCTCGGCAACGACATCCGCAGCCGCGTCCTCGTGCCGTTGAACGACGTCGTCGCGACGCTGCACGCTGAATGGGCAAAGCTCGACCAAAACCTACGGGAAAAGCAAGGAAAGGCGGACATTCTCAGCCTTGCCGACATCTACCCGGAGATCGACGGCGGCCTGAAGGCGCTCGAGACTGCGCTGAGAAATGCGCTGGCCGCGGAAGAGGCAGCGGCGCTGGTGCCGCGGCTCGCCGCGGTCCATTCGGCGGCGCGCGGCTTGATCCGCGGTCTTGCGATCGTCGCGTCGAACCCTGTCGAGCGTCTGGAAGACGCCGTCATCGGCAACCTGCAGGAGCGTATCAGGCAGCTTACGGGCGCGCTGAAGGAACTGGAGGCCATCGCCGCCCGCCTCGAGGCGTTCAGGCGGGCGCTGATCGGCATGACGTCCGACGCGGCGGCGGAGACGGTGACTACCTGGATTTTCGAAAAAATCGCCGCCAACGTGCCGCCTGCAAGCGTGGATGTCACGGCCGCTACCAGGCTCGCCGAACTGCTGCCGCTCGGTCTTTTGCCTCCCAATCTCGGCGCGATCCTCAAGAGCTTCGGCAAGGATGTCGAGAATGACGCCGCCGCTCTGGTGCGAGCCGTCCTCGGTTCGCAGTCGCCGTCCGTGAAGGGTATCAGCCCGACATTGCTGGAAGCCGTGCGTGACGCGAGCCGCGACGCCATCCGGCCGACGATCAAGGCCACGATCCTCGCCCTGCTCGACGGCAAGCCGCCCGAGGATGTGCTGAAGGCGGCCCTTGAAAACTATGTCAAGACGTTGAAGACCCTCATCGAAACCGCGAAGACCAAAGCGACGGCGGAGTTGCGCACGTTCACAACGTCCACCGACCGCACCACCCGCAGGGCCGCGCTGGCGCTGCAAACGGCGCTGGATCGCTATGTCAATGGCCTTCTCGATCGTACGCTGGATTTTGTGCGCGCGCATTACCCCGACGAAATTCAGGCACTGATTGCCGGCCTGGAGCGGCTGACCGTCACCATCGGCAGCGCGCGGAAGGTGGCAGAAGCCGTCAGGGACGGCGCCCCAACGCCGATCCTGAAAGCCGGCGGAACCTTCGCCCGCGAGGTTCTTGGCATCGATGCGGAGGATATCGTCGTCACATTCAGAGACAAGGTGACGAAGGGACTGCTCGAATCCGCGAGGGCCGCCGCGGCAGGTCTTGCGGGTTACCTTCCGGTCGTCGATATTCCAGTACTTCTGGAAGAGGTCGAGCGTTGCGCGCCTCTGAAGCGTAAACCGCCGCGGGCCGCAGACTTGCCCATCCTCGATGGCGGTCAAGTGAAGGCGAGCAGCGCGCTGCTGCTTCGTCTCGGTTCCGCACTCGACGCGCTGAAAAACATCCGTGAAAAACTGCCTGACGTCGAAGATGCCCTTGACGATCCGAACATCAGGACCGACATCGCGACCCCGCTGCGCCGTTTCAACGGACGTGTCGCGGATTTCATCGGCAGCGGGGTCGCGCTGCCGCGCGGCCTCACCGAGGAGCTGACGGCACTCTACAGCGACATCGTTGACCTGCAGGTGTCGATGCGTGACCTCGACACTGCGATGGCGGGCAACGACCTCAACCGCGAGGCGATCGAGGCGATCGGCACGCTGATCGGTCACATCCGCCGGCTCGGAGCCGCCATCGCCAACCGATTGGGCGCGATGGTCGACCTGGTGGACAAGTTCGGCTGGGATAACGCGTCCTTCATCGCGGGGGGCGCGGTCGCCGCAGGGGTGGTGACGTATCTGCGCGCCCAGAACGTCGACTTCAACCAGCTCGATCAGCGGACGCGCGATATTCTGGACGATGTGGAAAGAGACGCCGCGACCATGGAGCGGGCGCTGATCGGCGCGATCGTTCCGGTAGTCGATGTGGCGCTGAAGCTGATCGGCATCAGCGTCGTGGGAGCCGCCCAAGGCATCGACGCGGCCATTGCAGGCTTGCAGGAACTGGCGAGCCATGCCCTCGGCCTCGGCCTGTCGCTCAGCCCGGAAAGCGGCAATGCGATCAAGGCGCTGAACGACGTCAAGGCGCAGCTCGGTACGTTCGTCGATCTGAAGGTGCCGGCCGCTCCGGCAACCTTGAAGGACCTGCTTGCCGCGCCGTTGAAAGCGCAAAACCCGCGGCCGACGCTCGCCGAGCTATTCCGCAAACCGTCCAGCCCTTCGGACACGCGCTCAGTCTTCGAGACAGCCGCGTGGACCCTGCGCGATCTCGAAGGAGCCGTGGTGCGCGAATGGCGCGGGCTGGAACGACGGCTCGCCGGCGCACCCGAAGAGATCAAACGCGCGACGGAAGACGCGCTGGCAGGCTCGGGCTTCTTCGAAACGATCGCGACGGGCTACGCGCAGATCATAAGGCTGCGTAACGATCTGCTGACCCAGGCCACCGGGAACCCCTTCTTCGCGCCGTTCGCGCGCCGGGCGCTGCTGGTGGAGACTGCGCCGGGCTTGGGTCCGGCGACGGGAGATACCTGCGACATCTCCGACAACAACCAGACAAACGCCGCTCTCGCCGAATGCGATCGTCTGGCGCAGGAAGTCAAGGTGCTGGCGGAGGCGCGCACGCTCGCCACGCTAACCGATCCTGTGGCGCGCGCGCGCCTTCGGCAGCGGGTCGCCTTCCTGATGGAAAGCTGGAGCGAAAGCCGGGTCGCCCCACTGATCATTATCGATCAGGCAAGGAACATGGGCAAGGACCTGCTGCGCGGCAATGTGCTGGCGGCGATCGACCTCGGCGCGTTCCGCGACCAGATCGAAGACGCCATCGCGGCCCTGATCCCGACGAAAGTCAAATTCTCCTACGATTTTAATTCGACCGTCGCCGAGCCGCCGAACACCAAGGCCGACATTTTCCAGCCGAAACTGGGGTCCGGCTTCGGTATCGTCGTGCGTGCGTCGTTCGACCTTCTGACGCAGAAAAGCGACTACTCGGCCACCGCCTATATCGGCCCGTTCGACATCTACCTGATCGGTGGGCTGGTCGATGCCCTGCGGTTGAAATTCGGCGGCGCGGCTTTTTCGATGGGCAGCGGCACGAAGGCGCGCCTCGACGTCAAATACGAAGACTTCGAGATCGGCAAGGATCTTGAATTCGCCCAGCAACTGCAAAGCTTCCTGTCACCCAAGGAAGGCAACGGCGTCTTCATCCAGCCGATGACGCGCAGCGCCGGCATCGAGGCGGGCTACGGCATCAATCTAGGGACGATCGGCGTCGGTGCCACATCTTTCTTCAACGTTTCGCTGAACGTTTCGGCCGAACTGCCGTTCGGCGACGAAGAATCGCTGTTCAAGGTTTCCCTCGGCCGCCGCCTTTCGCCGTTCAGCATGGGCGTCCTGCCTTTCGTCGGCTCCGGATATTTCTCGATCTTCGCAGCCGCAGACGGCGTGCGCGGCTTCGAGGCGGCGTTCGAATACGGCGGTGGCGGCGGGATCGGATACGGGCCGCTGACCGCCCAGTGCCGTATCTCGGTGGGCGTCTTCGTGCGTATCCTCAAGGTGAACAAGAAAAAGACGACCGAGATCTACGGCACCTTCTTCGCCGGAGGGTCGGCGAGCATCTGGATCTTCCACTTTTCCACCTCCCTTTACGTGCGCCTCGGCACCGCAGAGGGGGGCTCGATGTACGGCGAGGCGATCTATTCGTTCTCCTTCTCGCTCGGCATCGCCGACTACGATTATTCGATCACCGCCGTTCGCCAGGAAAAGGCGCTGGGTTCGCCGAAGACTGCATCGCTGCGGCCTGACGGGGGAGGCACCCGTTTTGCGGCGGCGGATGCGCCCTTCGGCATCGATTTCACGACGACCGGTGCGACACTCATCGATTCCGGTTTCGTCATCGTCAACGCGCGGGATCAATCGTCCGACTGGGATACCTATTCCGGCTATTTCGACGCCGACCTGCTTCCAGATGCATTCACGGAGGTATCAAGATGAGCGACCCAAAGGTTCTGGTCAGACCTTTCCTGCGCATCGTCGCAAACGGGCGCCGGTGCGCGGAAGGCGGCGACCGGCTGAAGTTCACACTTGTCGCTACCCCCGAATTCGGTGCGGAAAAACCGTTCGCCGAAGAGGAGGGTGCGTTTGAACTCCGGGACTGGCCTTCGGCCATGGCGGAAAGGCTGCGCCGGGGACGCGACGGCGAGCCGTTCGCCGGAAACAGCGGCTTGACACTGCATGCGCGCGGGATCGTCGCCGCACCGGTCCCGGCGATCGGGGAAGCAGGTTCGGATTGGCAGACGGTGCTCCTGTCAGCGGCAGCCGCCAAGGCGTTCGACAATGCCGCGCACTGGACCGAGATCACCCGGTTGTGGCAGCGCGCGCTGGCCGGCCCATGGGCGGAAGGGTGGAATCAACTGGCCGCCGATATCGCACGATCGCTCGGCGGAGCGAAACACAAGGCGGCTCTGTCGGAGACCTATGCGGGCGACAAGGAAAAAGTCCCGCTGGACGGCCGCGGGGCGCTCATCGCCGCATCGCTCGATCCTGCCAAAGCCGTGACCGTCAAAGGGGTCCTGCCAATCCGCCAGAGCGATTTCGCCATCGAGGAAGAGGGTGAACGGGCCGCGCGCGTGCTGGCCAAGCAGCTCAACGGTCCTTTCGTGGTGCTGGACGATCGCGAAGAACGGGATGACGCCACCTACGGCGAAAAATTCAATGCGGCGGTCGAGGGCAGCGACGAGGAACGCAGGCGTACCCGGCAGACGGCCGATGCGGTCGATGGCCTGATGCGGAAGGGAATCGAACCGGCCGTCCCGATAGAGAAGCAGACGAAGGCGCATGTCATTCCGCAGGCCGCCGATGTCGTCGTGGAGAAGTTGGCGACCGATGCCCCGCCGGTCGGCCGCGAGGTCTCGAAATCCGGTCGCGGCATGCGTCGCGCCACGCATCAGTACGGCACCTGGCTCCAGCGGCGGCCTCAATACGCCGTCGAGGCCGACAACCCGCCTCCCAGAATCTCAGATATACCGAGCGAAAGCGAGACGGACCGGCTGCATGCCAGAATGCGCGGCGTATTCTTCGCGCTGCAGGGAGACCCAACGCTGGCGCGCCTTTTTTGCCTCGCCATCGATTTCGAGGTTGCGGAAACCGAATTCCTTGCGAAAGTGGTCCAGGAAAAGGTGCATCTGGCCGTCGCCATGCCGGATCAGCGCATGGCTCTGGTCGCGACGGCCGCCTGGCGCCACGCGAACGGATTCTGGCCGGTCTCGGCTTTCGAGGCGCATGTCGTCGAACAAACAAACGACAAGGGAACGTCAAGCTACGTGGTTCTCGACCGGAAGGAGTTCGTCGAGCAACGCAACGGCATTTGGAAGCTCGGAGAAAAGCGGAAGCTCGTCGAGGAGACCGTGTCGAACGAAGCGACCACCACCGCGGAGGTCGAGGTGCCGCGTTATGACCTAGTTTCGCTCGACCTGCGCCGTTCCATCGATGGCAAGACAACCGGCCGCGATCGCGGCGAACCGCACCAGACGGGTGGTTTCAGCATTCTCGACCGGGGCCGGGCGGACCAGATCGCTCGCGATCTCGCGCTCTCGTCCATGCAGGCCGGCTCGCTTAAGGAGCCAAGCAAGGTGATCGTGCTGCATGCGGAGGAATTGACCATCGGCCGGCGCGTCGATGTTGCCGCCGCCAAACCCGAAACTGTGATTGCCGAACTCACATGGCGCAGCCTGATGCATCGCTATGTCGATTTCGACTTCAAGGCGGTGGCTCCCAACGTCAAAGGCGTTCTGAGGCTGCTGTTTCCCGAACAGGGTCGCAAGGGCCTGCTGGAAGAGGTGTCTTTCCAGGTCGCGGCGCGCTACATGCCCGTCACGGTCGCAAACGTCGATCAGGCCTGCGAGGCCGTGGCGGAAGAGGCGATCTTCCTCTGGGACGGCACGCCGGCCGGCGTCCTGACCGATTCCGGACTCGGGGCCGCGAGCAAGCAGGGAGACTTGCCGTTCGATCGAGTACTCGATTTGCCTGCCGGCAGACCCGATCAGGATATTTGCCCCGCCCCGCTCCGCTTCGGTTATCCCTATCTGTTTCGCTTCAGATCGATGTTTCTCGGCGGCGGCTCGCCCGGGCCGTCGGATTCCGATACGACCGATTGCACCAGGGCGGATTGCATGCTTCCTGCGGCGATTGTCAAGCCGAAGAAGGCCGCAACGGACACGGAGGTCGCGACGGTGAAACCGCGACGGTTCCTGCGTCACGAGAGCATCGGCGCGCCGGTACTGATGCTGCCGAAGGCATTGGCCGAACGTCGTCTGGCCCAGATGGGCTACGAGCAGGCGGATCAGGCGATCGTCCGTTCCTGGAATTCGGATTCCTCTCCTCTCGACGCGATCAGTGATTCAGACGAGATTAGGGGCGCATATGTAGACTCCGACGTACGGACCACGCCCTACGAGACCACACGCGTTTTCATCGCGCCGGAAGTGGCGCTCGACCTGGTGGTGCGTCATGGCATGCTCGACAAGGGCGATACGGCGAAAATCCGCCGCGGCGCGCTCACCGACGTGACCTTCACGCCGCGGCCGAAGGCCCGCCTCGACGAATCGGGCAAAGCCACCGTCGTACCCAGCGGATTTCCGGTGGCGATCACCAGCGAGCGCGATACGCTGGATCGCGAGGGCGCGGTCTATCGGCGAAGGCTCGCGGCGGCGGCGGCCACCGAACGCGGTATCCCGGTCTTCGAGGCCGGCGGCGCGAATACGACGGGCGAGGGCGCGCTCGGTTATCTTCCCGATCCGGCGATCGACCACTATGCGATCAGGGCCCGCATCAGGGGCAGCGACCGATATCTCGACGGCTTTATCGAAGCGAAAGCGTACGGCGCGACCGGATATCCGAACATGGTTCCGCTGGCGGTGACGGTGACGAGGACGGCCGGAGGCGCCAGGGCGGTTCGCCCCCGCCATCCTCGGCGCATTGAGGATATCGCCACACTGGTGAAGGCCACCTGGATGGACGAGGCCGGCAAAATCGACACGAAGAAGCCGCCGCGCGGCACGCTTGTCCACCAGTTGGTCCTGAAACTCTATCCAGGAGAAGACTTCGACATCGAAGTGGCATGCCTGCCTGAAGCTCAGACGTTGTCGCGCTACTTCTCGGTTCCGGAGACGATGGCGATGCAGCTCAAGCTGGCGGGAACGCAGGGACCGCGTTTCGAGCATCTGAAGGCCATTTGCGGAAATGCCGTCGCCAAGGCGTGCCAGTTGGCGGGGGGTGTCCAGCCGCTAACCGGCCTGGGCGGGGAAACCGTCTCCGATCAGGCGACGCTGGATGCCGTGGCGAAGGAATTGCTGACGGCGATGCAGACGAAGTGGGCGGTAGAGGAGATCGCTGCCGTCACGACGCTGCGCGCCTGCCATGCGATCAATAAGCCGGCTTTGTTGGCGCGCTGGCATGATGCTGAACCGGTCGTTGCCTTCAGGCAGCCCGAGACTATTGCCTGCGACCGGGTGACGGATCCGCCGCTCGCCGACCTGCCTGGCTCGACAGGCCTTTTTCTGAAGGGAAAAGTCGAGCTCGATCTCGCCCTGGTCGACAGCTTCCAGATCGTTGCCGAAACGGTGGCGGCCGACGGGCCGCGGCTGGACTCCGGAGAACGCGGCCGCAGCACGATCTCCAGACGATCCGGCCGGTGGCCGCGGCTGCTGACCCAGGTGGGAGAGGAAAGCTATGTCTCGGCGACCGACGTCGTGGGGTTTTCCGTGGCTGAGAACGGTCAGGTCACGCTGCCGCGCCAGACGGTCACGCTTCTCGACGTGGGAAATCTGCCCGCCTTCGGCGCCGTCGGCGAGGTTGAGAAGCGCCTCCTGGATCCCAAAACCCTGACCTGCCGGGTGCCGGAGCACCTGCCGTCGGAAGTCGCTCAGAATGGCGAGCATCCCGGCGCACCGGTTTTCGGCGCCACGCGCGGGCGGCTGACCTCGATAGAGCTTGCGCCGCTGTTTGCCGCCGCCAGTATGGCAGCGCCGATCACCCAGCGTATCGCCATGCAGCCGGGCGCGCGGGATGGCGCGGGCCGCACCCGCATGCTGAAGACCGAGCGGCCGCATATTTTCAAGGACACGCTGGCGCGCAAGCTGACATTGAAGCTGGTATCCGTCTCCCGTCAGGCGGCGGCGTTCGAGACCGCACCGGCCTATTTCCAAGGCAAGGAGCAATTGCTTTACCGCCGGCAGCCGCTGAAGCGGACGGATCAGGCTATGCTCGGCATGTCGGTTGCCGAAATCTGGATGAGGTCGACGCGCCGGCCGGCCGTGCCGGACCTGCGGCGGCCGGAACCGTCCTTCGTGATCGAGCGCAGCGCCGCAACCTCGACGCTCGGCGTCAAGACCTACGGCCTGACGCGCCGGGCGATGACAAGACTGTATTTCGGTCGGGGTTGGTTCAGTTCGGGCGAAGGCGAGCGCGTCGGCATCGTGCTGTGGCCGCCCGACTACCTGAAATTGACGAGCGCCGATATCGACAGGGACATCATCCAGTTCGGCGGCCGGGCGCTGCGGCTGCACGAGTTCGAGGACCGCGATCTGGGCGAAGGCGGCGCCTTCATCACCCGGTGGGGCGGGGACCCCATCCGCCAAGACCGCAGCCCCCAGCAAGGCAATTTCATACCGCCCGAGGCCTTCGACGATCTGAAGCGGCTGGGCCAGGGGCCGCATCGGCCGGGTTTCGAGTCACCCGTGCTGATGCCGATACCAAAATCGGCCTCGGCGAAGAAGGGAGAAGGTGGTGGCGCCGCATCGACCGATGCCATCTATGAACACCTGCCCGTCTCGCTGATTACCTACGAGCCCTGTTTCGATCTTGACCGCGAGGAGTGGTACGTCGATATCGATCTCAAGCCCATCCGTGCTTCCGAGCCCTTCGTCCGCTTCGGCGTCGTGCGGTATCAGAAGCAATCCATCTCGGAGGATCTCTGCGTCTCCGAACCGGTTTCCGTGACGATGCAACTATTGCCGGAGCGGCAGGTTGAGATCTCCGAATCAAAAAAGGCCGGATCCACCAACCGTCCGGTGTCGATCACGGTGAAGGGCCTCGGTTCGACCGACATCAAGGATCTCTCAATGGTCCTGCTTCCCGGCTCAGAAACCGAGCGAAATGAGTGGCAGAAGAATTTCGATACGCTTCGGCGGCCGAAGATGAAACTGGCGCTGTTCCATGAGACCGACATCGAATCCAGAGGCCTTGTCCGCACCCCGATCGAGGCTGAGGGTCTCAGGTTCGATGACGTATTCCAGCACGAGCTGCAGGAGCCTGAACTTGAAAACGCGACGCTAGTGTGGTCCTGCAATTTCAACCTGCCGGATGCGGTGCTAAACGAGCTCGGCAAAGGCCATCTCGTGGCCTATCTCGAAGAAGTCGACCGGCGCATGCCGGCTTCGTACCGCATCGAGCCGATCACGCCCGAGGCTATGTTCGCGCTGGACCGGTTCATCGATTCGGGGCCACGTTTCAGTGCACGGGTACCATTCCTGGAGGTTTGAAGTCCGCGCCGGTCGAAGACTCGCATTCGGATCTAGCACCTTCGGTTTCGGACAACGACAATCAATGCTTTGAAAAAGAGGAGAACAGCGGCTCTGTTGTAAAAATCGATTGACGTCCGAAGGCAGGTGCTCAGGAGAGCTTGTACACCGGCAGGTCAAATATCTGAATAATGTCGTTGAGGCCGATCACGGCAAGCTCAAGCAACTGATCAGGCTCGTGAGAGGACTCAAGATGCTGAGAACTGCATATGCGACGTTCAAGGGGTTTGAGATGATGCGGGCTTTGCGCAAATGGCCAGGCTGCGATTTTCAACCGGACCGGCGACGTCCGTGGCGAAGCTCGCACCGTTGAACGAGCCTTCAAAATTGGGTCCAGCGCGCTCACCGAGGTTGTGGCAGTGCTAGCGCAGAATCTCGACGCAAAAACCGTGTGACTGAGATGTAGGGAGGTCTCTACACGGCCAATGGAAATTTTTGCAACGGAGCCGCCTACGTCCTCCATGCACGAGCATTTCTTCCATCTTCAAAGGATATTTCACTCTCAATAAACCCTGGAGGTAAATCGATGCGCGGCATTCTCATCTTTCTTACTGGCCTGATTGTATGGACGTGGCTGCCACCCAGCGCAAGTGCCCAAGATGTACCGCCTGATTGCATGGCTTCTTTCAACGTAAGAGGTGAAAAAGTATCGACTGATATCAGTTGGCTATTAGCTACGGGGAATACCGCGATCCTAACCTGCGGCGCTGCGGAACTATTGCGCGAGAAACTTTTCGTAGAAGGCGATAAAGTTATCAAGAGCGGTGATCTTGTCGGCCAGCCTCTAGCTGCTCAGCAAAAAGCGATTACTGCACTGAATGACCTCCAAAAGCAAATTCAGCAACTTCCGGGCGATGATGTGCCGGGGACGGTCTTTTCGGCCGGCGGATATCTGGTTGCGAAGCATCTTCTGGCATCGTGCCTTTTGACTGCCGAGGCCGCGGGCGGCACCTGCTGGTTAGCCGCCGCAAAATTCCTAGGCGCAACATATGGCTTCTTCCAAAAAATCTCCAGTAACCAGAATAATGCTCTGAAAAAACAAGAGCTTTTATCCACGGTAGAGAGGATCAGGCCAGCTTTGAACTCTATTGGTTCTGGCCAGGCGGATGTAGCCGGAGCACGACGTCGTTGGGTTGAAACTCAGACAAACTTGTGCAGGGCGATCAAGAGGGACTGCCTGTAGCTGGCTTCCCTCTTAAGGCTGGAGGGTTCGTCGACGCTAGCGCATCTGCCCGCATTGGCAACGGATCGGCTTGAGCTTTCCAACACCTTGGCTCCCTCAAAATTGGGCAGCGTCGGTTCATGTCGCCTGCCCGGCGAAATGAGAAGTTGACCCCAGGGGGTTGGCTCTTCGCTTCGTTTGACAGCCACTTCAAGACTTGTGCCTGCCACCCCTCCCACCGCTGTGTTTCAGTGTGGATATTCCACGCCGACACAGCGGTCGAGGCCGAGCGATCTCAACGGAACGACAGGACGATCCCGATCCTGGCCAAGGGGCCAATGCGCGACCGGGCGAATGTGTTTTACGTGCGTGACGTCTTAACCGGCGCAAACCGTCAGAATGCGATGTACCAGTTCCATAAATCGAGCCCACGAGAAAGATACGTCTTCTCAATGACTTAGACGATCGATTCAGGGGCCGGTGGTTCTAATCGCTTCAAGGCGTGCATCGCTGGTTTTCGCAATGGCGGCTGAAACAATGCCGAACGAAGGCTCTGATCCTCATTGAGCCGTGACATCACTCTCGCCTTGCCTGAAAGCTGTGATCGTCTGACCACCTCGGCCATGCCGGTAAGACAACGAACGTACAATTGCGGTACGATGTTTCGTTTTCGGTTCTCGAGGTCCAATGTCTGAAGTCGATTGGTTAAGCCATTTCCTGCAAATCGTCACGGTAACCGGTCAGCTCGAGGTGCGCTGTGCCTATGGTGCGCCGTGGCGTCTGACGTGGGGCCGGGCGGCGGCGAACGAAATTCCCTACCACGTCATCGTCAAGGGCCGGGCCATCTTCGAGGATCCGCAGACGAGAACGGCGAGGGAGCTGGTGAGCGGGGATATCGTGCTGCTTCCTCACGGTGCGGCGCACGTGCTTCACGACGGTAGCGGACAAACGCCAATCCCCACCCAGCAGCGCAAAGGCTCTGCCGGATGGATGTTGAGCGAGAACGACAGTCAGGGCGAGCAACTCGATTTGTTGTGTGGGCGATTTTTCATTGCACCGCCCCACAATCGGCTGATCCGCAATTATCTGCCCACGAATCTGGTGACAAGGGCGATCGACGGTCTCGGAAAAGACGGTATCGGATCTGCAACCGATCAACTGGCCAGTTTGGTGGGACTGATGCGAATGGAGTCCATCGGCGACCGCGCAGGAGGACGCGCCGTTCTCAACGCGCTTTCTTCGGCCCTGTTCACACTGGTTATGCGGGCGGCCAGTGAATCCGAGAAAGCCCCCGCTGGTTTGTTGGCCCTGGCAGGCCATCCTCGCCTGGCTCCGGCCATTGCGGCCATGTTCGCCGATCCAGTGCACCCATGGAAGCTGCCGAATCTGGCGAACCTGTGTGGCATGTCACGCGCCACATTCATGCGGCACTTTCAGGACAGGCTGGGTTGCTCCGCGCTCGACCTGTTGACCGATCTGCGCATGAGTCTGGCAGCCAATGAATTGAAAAAGCCGACGATCAGCACCGAGGCTGTGGCCGAAACGGTCGGCTATCAATCTGTCTCGGCATTCCGCCGAGTATTTACTGAGAGAATGGGAATGACCCCCGGGGAATGGCGCCGACAAGCGCATGCCGGGCCGGCGCATTCCGACAATTGATCCTTTCGCGCATTATATTGAGGTAGTTCAGTCTCGATATTCGCACTGACGACCGTAAATTGGGCTCCGTAATCACTTGATGAGGGAGCCACCCAATGAACTACATCAGCACCGCAGCCAACGAACTGACGCGGACGAACGCCGTCATCGAAACCATCCTGAGCCGTAGTGCTGCCAAGTACTATGACCGCGCCGCCACCCTGAGCGACGATGAGATCCGCGACCTGGTGCGGATCGGCACGTCCGCACCGACATCGTTCCACCTGCAGAACTGGCGGTTTATCGCCGTCCGTACGCCTGACGCCAAGGCACGGCTCCATCCGATCGCCTGGAAGCAGCCCGCGATCCTCGACGCCGCCGTCACCTTCATCATCGTCGGGCAGTTGGCCGATGCCAGCACGGTCCCCGCGCGCCTGGCGCCGGTCGTGGAAGCCGGCATCATGCCGGCCCATCTGGTGCCGGAATGGGAAATCCCCGCCCGCGGCCTGTATGACGACCAGCCGCAGCGCCAGCGCGACGAGGCGGTGCGCTCCGCTACCTTCGGCAGCGCCGCAATCATCTATGCCGCCCGTTCGCTCGGCCTGGGTTCGACACCCATGATCGGCTTCGACGCAGAGGCCGTGCATCGCGAATTCGGCCTGGCCGAAGACGAAATCCCGGTGATGCTGCTGACCGTCGGGCCGGAGCGGACCGGCAACTGGCCGCAGAAGCCGCGCATGCCGGTGGCCGACGTCCTGTCCTTCGCCTGACAACCGACCCAATCAAAAAACTTATGGAGATTACCATGTCTAGAACCATTGTTCTGACGCCGGAACAGGTGCCGGCTGAATCGAAACCCACTCTCGATGCCTTCACGAAGAACATCGGGTTCACTCCAAACATGATGGCGGCCTTTGCGCAGAGCCCGATCGCGTTCAACGCCTGGGCCACCCTGCTCGGCTCCCTGAGCAAGGCACTCGACGTGAGGACACGCGACAGCATCGGCCTTGCCGTCTCCGAAGTGAACGGTTGCAACTATTGCCTGACGGTTCACAGCTTCACCGCCGAACATATGGCGAGGCTGCCGGCCGATGACATCATCCTGGCCCGAAGGGGCCACTCCAGCGACGCGAAGCGGGATGCCGCTCTCCAGTTTGCGCAAACAGTTATCGAGACCAGCGGGCACGTCAGCGACGCCGATCTCAAAGCCGTCCGCGATGCCGGCTATACCGATGCCAACATCATCGAGATCGTCGCGCTTGTAGCCATGTACTCGCTGACGAACTTCTTCAACAACGTGTTCGATCACGAGAAGGACTTTCCTGCCGTGACACCAGCCGGCTCGATCTGAGCTTTCGCTTGGCGCAACCTTTGAAGCTTTTGAGATCATTGACATGAATATACTCCATATCGATAGCAGTCCGCGTCAGGAATCGCACAGCCGTCAGCTTTCGGCGGCGATCGTCGAAAAGCTTCTTGAGGTTGCGCCGGGCGCAAGCATCACTCGGCGTGACTTGGGAGCTGAACCCCTGCCGCAAACCGAGGCCCTCTACGCCGCCGCATTGGCGTCGCCGGCAACGTTGGCCGCCCCGCCGGTAGGTTCTCTGGATCTTTCTGAAGCGCTTATTCGGGAAGTCGAAGCGACCGACGTGATTGTCATCGGAACGCCGATGCACAATTTGACGCTTCCCTCGGTCCTCAAGGCGTGGATCGACCAGATCCTGCGGGTCGGCCGAACGATGAAGTCGACGCCATCAGGCAAGGTGGGAATGCTCCGGGACCGTCCGGTCTTTGTCGGCGTGGCTTCTGGTGGCTTCTTCACCGGCGAGCGAGCCAACCAGCCGGATTTTCTCACACCCTATCTGTCGCTGGCACTCAGATCCATTGGGCTGAGGACACAACAATTTCTCCCGCTTCAGGGCACGGCCTTCCTGGATCGGAGCCAGGCGCCGTTAGCGAGGGACAAGGCGCTCGCTGCTCTCGACCTGACTGTCATGAAAGAGATTCGAGCCGCTCCCGGTCGCCCTGAATTGCTGTCGAGCACCGATCGACCGTGTCGCGATGCCACTCTGCTTTCGAGAGCGTCGCCAGGAGCATTCTGAGGGCGCGCCAGAAGCTTTTGGCGCTCGGATCCGAAACCTCCGGCCTCGGCCGGACCATTGAACATGAGGCTTGAGATGATCTTACTAGACAGTACCCCCTCCCAAACCGGTGACAGGATCACCGGCAAATCAGCACCGCCCGATGACAGCGCCGTCCGCGAATGGATCGGAGCAGAGGCATTCGCGCATTGGGCCGAACTGCGGAACTGGATCGACGAATTCTACCAAGGGGTTTTCGTGCCGGACTGGCTCTACGGTGGCAAGAACCGCGGTTGGTCCTTGCGCTACAAGAAAACCAAGGCGTTCACCACCTTGGTGCCGGAGTACCGGCGGTTTTCGGCTGTTGTGGTTATGGGTGGAGCAGAGCGTGAGAAGTTCGAGGAGCGGCGTTATGTCTGGCGCCCGGAACTGGTCAAGCTTTACGATGAAGCCAAAACATACATCGACGGAAAGTGGCTGACACTTGCCATCTCATCCGCAGACGATCTGCATGATGTGAGGGAGCTTTTGACGATGAAGCGCCCGCCACTGCCGCGCAGTTGAAGCCGAAATAAGCCAGGCTTTTCGCGCGGCACCAGACAGCAATTCGACAAGGTCTTTGCGAAAGACGTCGAACCGATAACGAGTTTGCGCGGGAGATCGAGAAGGCCTTCCGCGCCTGCAAATTCCCCAAAACCGACAAGTATTCTAAGGAGACAATTCCCATGAAAGCGATCGTAGTGTCCGACCAGGCTGCGGGAACAGCCGGGATGAAGTTGGTGGAGCGGCCCGAGCCGCAGGCGGCGATAAACGACGTCGTCGTTGAGGTCCATGCAGCGGGCTTCGTCAATACCGAACTGGATTGGCCGTCCACTTGGACCGATCGGACCTTTCGTGATCGAGCGCCATCGATCCTCGGCCATGAGCTGGCCGGTGTGATCACCGCGCTGGGCTATGGCACCACGGGACTGTCGATCGGTCAGCGGGTGTTCGGCCTGACTGACTGGTATCGCGACGGCACACTCGCTGAGCACGTCGCGGTGGAATCCCGCAACCTCGCGCCGCTGCCCGGCGACGTCGACTTCACCGTCGGCGCAAGTCTGCCGATATCGGGCCTGACCGCATGGCAGGGACTGTTTCACCATGGCCGCCTTCAGGCGGGGCAGAGCGTCCTCGCACACGGCGCCGCCGGCGCCGTCGGCTCGATCGTGACGCAGCTTGCGCGGGAAGCCGGCGCCTATATCATCGGCACCGGACGCGCCGCTGACCGCCAGAAGGCCCTGGACTTCGGTGCAAATGAATTCGTCGATCTTGGAAACGACACCCTGGAAGACGTCGGCGGCGTCGATCTGGTGTTCGATGTCATCGGCGGCGATGTTCAGAAACGGTCCGCAGCGCTGATCCGGGCGGGAGGAACGCTTGTGACAGCCGTCGGACCGACGGATATTCGACCTGTGGATGGCCTCACGGTTGACTTCGTCGTCGAGGCAGATCGTGCCCAGCTATCCGAGATCGTTCAGCGGGTTCGGGACGGAAGACTGCTGACGAACATCGGCAAGGTTTCAAGTCTGGATGATGCGGTCGCCACCTTCAATTCGACGGAGCGGCGCGCAGGAAAGACGGTCATCTCCGTTTTCCCTTGAGCACGACACGCGCACTCCTTGGAAGGATTCCCCCAGGGGTGCGCATTGCACGGGCAGTGTTGGCGGTTTCCTAAGCCTGCCGTTCGTCATCGCTTCGGCGGATGACCCGATCGGGTGGAAATTCCGACTGGCGGCAAGCGGGGATCGGTAGTGTCTCATTTTACTGCCGAAAAGGCGGTCGGCGACAACAGCTGATTAGAGATATTGGAGAGGATTTGCCCGTCGCGCTCTGACTCGTCGCGGGCCTTGAGCCATGCAGGATCAGTGGTGAACGCTTTCCATTTCACCTCGCGATCGGCTAGCGATTCCCAGGCGATGAGATAGGTGAGACGGTGGCTGCTTTCGCCCACGATTGTGGTGAAGAAACCTGCCTGCTTAATGCCGTGCTTGTCCCATATTGCCAGCGTATGTTCGGCAAAGCGGTTGAGTAGCGCGGGCAATCGGCCGGGCAGGCAGTCGTAAATTCTAAGCTCATAGATCACAGTCTTGCTTCCTTATGTCCCTTCAGAACGACATGTGTTCGGCACTTGCTCCCCGCGTCCACAATGTCCTCAGAACTTGCAGCAACGTCATTTCCACTATTAGAAAGGACCCTGCAGGTATCTCCGAGCCGCTAATCTTCTGTCAAGCTGATCGCCCGTGTTTAGGCGCCGATTGGCAATGATGTTACGTCGAGCACGGTGGCCGTGTTGGCAGCTAATCGTGAGAATGCGCCGGTTAGAGCAGCTCTTGGCAATTAATTTGAGACGGTCGGCACAGGTTCCGCACTGGCCAATCTCCGAAAGCAATCTCTTCCGGCTTGTGCAGCCTTCGAGGCATACTATCTCTGGTGTAACCCACGAACTGGAGCATCGCCATGGATCGAAGCGCGGCCGAAACGCTGTCGGAATTCTATATTGAAATTCTTCCGCCGGACCGCGATGAAACGTGTGAGTCGGATGCAACGACTTGTCCGTGCTGTCGAAGGTTACGTCCGGCCTCGCGCATGGATAACGATGGCTGCGGGATCTGCGACGAATGCCTGGCACCATGAACGGCGGCGGCAAAACACCTCCATCAATTCAGGCGACGTTCGAAGACGCGCTGGCGAAATTGCCGGACGGCTATGTCGACGGATATTTTGGCAAACGATCATGGGGTGTGACGGTCAAGCGGTCGCAGGATGGCAAACGGACCTGGCTTTATGGCGAGGAGCTTAGCGGAAGCGGTATCGTCAGCTTCAACCTCTATGAATTGGCTGCATCGGGGTCGATACTGAAGCCGTGCGAAATGTCCTCCAGCAAGGTGATCGAATTCGTTCTCGGTTTCGAGCCCAGCACAAAGAAAGCTGCGACTCACCATAATGGTCAAAAATCAAGACAGGATCGACATCGCATTGCAGCAAGTGCATGGCTGCACTGCGATCTGAGCGCTGGCGGTCGAGGCGGCCTCTGATATTTTGAGGTCAACGAAGCAATGCACCTCCTCCCGCAGAGCTTCGTGTTTCAGGCGACCCACTCCTCCTCCCAAAGGGCGCCTGACGGAACGGCGGCACTCCTCCTCCCAGCCGTTGTTCAATATTTCGAGAAGCCTGCCGCACCTCCTCCCGCGGCAGGCTTTTTCGTTTCCAATACATCCATGCTCTGAATTCAAAGTCAAAGCAGATTACCCGGTTCGACCGGCTCTCCGGATTTCGACACGATCGTGGATCCATATGGTTCACGCGACGAAATGATCAGCGCGTCATTCGGTAACGGCTTGGCCTCTTCCCAGGGCGCCCGCATCCAGATGTCGGTCTCTTCCGTCGTCAGCAACAGGACGGGCGTCGGCTTTCCATAGATTGGCTTCACTAGGTCGTTGGGATCCGTGGTCAAGAAGCCATAGAGGTCGTCGGTGGTCAGGCCGTCTCTGACCTTTCGAACACTCTGCCATTGCGGCACATGGAGACCGGCAAAGAACATCAGCGACTTCTGCTCATCGCGGGCGAACCAGGCGTTCGGAACGTTGCCGCCCTGCTCCTGGCTCGCCGGATCCGGTTCGGCGAAACTGGTGACCGGGACGAGGCATCTGTTTTCGACGCCAAACCATCGGACACAAATGGCTTTACACATCAAACGAATTTACGAGCCGAAAAACGATAAGGACGGCATGCGCATCCTGGTCGACAGGCTATGGCCTCGCGGGTTGAACAAACAGGATGCAGCAGTTGATATCTGGCTGAAGGATATCGCGCCAAGCCCGGCGCTGCGCCGATGGTTCGGCCACGACCCGCCAAATGGACAGAGTTCCAGCGCCGCTATCGAGACGAATTGGAAAAGAACCCATCGGCCGTCGAGGAACTGAAACGCCAGATTGGGCAATCGGACGCGACGCTTCTCGACGCTGCGAAAGACCTGCACCACAATAACGCTATCGTTCTTCGGCACTTCGTCGGCGACTGGCAATCGATGACACGCGGCCTTTTTGTGTCGGAAATTTCGGGAACCCTTTCGACAAACCTGCATCCAATGTTCGCTTCCGAAGGCGCACCACCGTTGCCACCGGAAGACATTCGGTCACGACACAAGGGAGACAGATCATGTTCAAACGAATTCTCGGTGCCACCCTGATGGCGGCGTCGCTTGGTACGGCTTCGATCGCCGCCGACGCCAAACCGACCGATCCACAGATCGCCCACATCGCCTATATCGCAGGGCAGATCGATGTCACCGCGGCAGAGCAGGCGTTGAAGAAAAGTAAGAATGCAGAAGTCATCGCATTCGCCAAAACCATGGAGCGCGACCACAAGGCTGTGAACGACCAGGCGCTCGCCCTCGTCAAGAAGCTGAAGGTGACGCCCGAAGACAACCCGATCAGCCAGTCCTTATCGACACAGGCAGCTAAGGAACTGACGGCGCTGAAGGCACTCGACGGCGCTGCATTCGACAAGGCTTATGTTGAAAACGAAGTTGCCTATCACAAGTCGGTCAACAACGCGCTTGCCAACACCTTGATCCCTTCTGCGCAAAATAAAGAGCTCAAATCACTGCTGGAAACGGGCCTGACCCTTTTCAAGGAGCATCAGATGCATGCCGAGCATCTGGCTTCGATGATCAAATAGGCAGGAGGGATGGGCTCGCTCATGAAATCGCTCCCGCTGCTGGCTGCGCTGCTTTGGGCGAGCAACGGGGTTGCCTCGGCGACCGAGTATCAAATTACCATCGCGGGCATGAAATTCGCCTCGCCGACTGCTGAACTGCATGTCGGTGATGTGATCGTCTGGCGAAATGATGATATATTCCGACACACGGCAACCGCTCGTGACAAGAGCTTCGATATCGATCTGCCGCCGAAATCGGAAAGCCGAATGACGATCGGCGGAGCGGGAGCCATCGATTTCTATTGTCGTTTTCATCCCGCGATGACGGGCATACTGGAGGTTCGGCCGTAGGCCGGGCTTCCATCGAAAGACAGGCGAGCAGACGGAGGATTTCCATGGCAGCCATTCCAGTTCCGGCGGGGCAACATCGGCCGCAGACGTCGACACTGTCCGACGCCGATCTGGTGCCGCTGGCGAAAATAGGCGACGAGTCCGCCATCCGAACCATAGTGCAGCGGCACAATCAGCGCCTGTTCCGCACCGCGCGCGCGGTCGTCCGCAACGATTGGGAAGCTGAAGATGTCGTCCAGGTGGCCTACACTAAGGCTTTCACCAATCTCGCGGCATTCCGCGGCGAGGCGCAACTCTCGACGTGGCTGACCCGCATTACGCTCAACGAGGCGCTCGGCCGTGTGCGGGCCCGAAAGAACACCACCGGCCTCGAGGAAATCGACATGCAGACAATGGCGCCGGGTGGCGAAGTGTTACAGTTTCCGTCCTCACTATCTGCAACCGACCCGGAAAGTGAGCTGTCGCGGAGCCAGGCGCGGCATCTCCTCGAAAATGCTGTCGACGAACTTCCGGACGATTTTCGCGCGGTCTTCGTGCTGCGGGATGTCGAGGGCATGAGTACGGATGAGGCCGCGTCTTATCTCGGCATAAGACCAGAAACAGCCAAGACCCGGCTGCACCGGGCGCGCAAGATGATGCGCCAGTCGATCGAGAAGAAGCTCTCGGGAGCTTTCTCGGCCCTGTTCCCATTCGATGGCGCCCGTTGCGCATTCATGGGCGATCGCGTCATCGCTGCGCTTCGTCACAAAACCTTATGATCCCTCATCTCAAAGTCGATGCGGCTTGCCGGGAAGCACAACAATTCGTGCCGATACAGACAGCTCCGGGGAGGCGCCAGCGCCGGAAGTCGGAAAGCGATGAGTCGGTGCGACCGTCGGCATAATGTTCCGGCGACATGCCTTGTCCAGACGCCTGGGCCACGCCGACGGCGCGAGCTATTGCGGGATGTTCGCAAGCGGTACTCCGCTGCGCTCGGCGCAAAGGCTACGCGTGCGCTGCCATGCCGGGCGTGCCAGGGCCCTTGCGTAGTATGCCTTCAGCCGCGGGTACGGTTCGAGGAGATTGGTCTGGCCGACTTCGCGTAGCACCGTAACAAGGAGAATATCGGCGACGGTGAACATGTCGCATGCGATCCATTCGCGGCCTTCGAGCCGACGCTCGAGCCCCGCGAACCAGCGGCCAGCCTCCTCTACCAGCGCCGCCCGCCGCTCGGCGGCGCCCACACCGCCCATGCCGGCGTCTATCCCATCGATCCCGGACAGCGGCGGTTCGACCGTCGTCACCGCGGCGAAGCACCATTGCACGACTTCCATGCGGCCGGTGAAGTCAGCGGGAATCAGCTTTCCCGCTTTCTCGGCGATGTAGAGCACCACCGCGCCGGACTCGGCAACGATGATGCCGTCGTCGTCGATCACTGGCACTTGGCGGAAGGTGCTGACCCGGCTGTAGGCCGGACTGCCGAGTTCGCCTGCGACGAAGTCGAGGGCATGGAAACGATAGGGCAACCCGATTTCCTCCAGCGCCCATTGCACACGCAGGTCGCGCCCCATACCAAGCATCTCGGGATAAACGTGTCCGAAGCCATACAGCGTGATCATGGACCCTCCATTGTGTGTCGATGTCGCCCGGAAAGCTGCCGAGCCCGTGGGTTCCGTCCGTTATCTCGACTGCGAGCCCGCCAGTGTGTGGGCCATCAGCGACGTTGCAAAATAGCGGATGATCCATGCCGTGGCCACCGTCAGCTTCGTGGTCGATGCAATCCGGAAAATCATGTCCCGCTGCATTGAACGCCCACCCCCGAATTGGTGCGATTCCCCAGCGTCGAAGTGAACTCCGCCACCGCGAGCAACTAGTGCCACGGCGCCGCGTCTGTCGCCGCTGCCGACCAATCTCGTCATGGCGCCGCGGAGTTGTCGCAGCACGCGCGCCAAAATTTTTTGTCATGCATCGTTCTCCCCTTGGCCGATGAATTTCGAACTTGGGAGAGTGAAAGGCGAGCATCGGGATCGAGCGAAGATTGCCGCACACTTTTTTGCGACAAGCCCTCATGACGCCATCGCTCCTGTTCCGGCAAGAATCAGGGACAGACCAAAGTCGAAACTCGCGTCGAAATCCCATCTCGAAGGCAAGTTAAGGCGCTCAGTTGGCTCGTATCCCCTCCCGGCGATGCGCGTGGCTCTGACCCGCTCCGATGGCTCAAACCCTTCAACCGGTCCTCGCGTCTGATAGGCTGCTTGGCCGAGGGTGAAACTGATCAGCAGGAAATAGGTCCGGGTGCTATCGAGTTCGTCGAATCCGGCACTGCGCAGCGCTCGCAGGGTGACTTCCAACGGCGCGAAAACGCTCGCCGGAGCGGCGCCGTCTTGCTCGAGTAGACTGGGCAGTCCCGGGTGACGGAGGCAGAGGCTGCGGAGTGCCCGGAAACAATGGCTGATCTGGTCACGCCAGTCTTCGTGTCCGCCGTCGAACTTCGCTGCGCTAATGACGTGATCCGCGACGGCGGTGAGCAGATCGCGCTTGCTGCTGAAATGGTTGTAGATCGCCATCGGCGTCACGCCGACAGCTTCCGAGACGGCGCGCATCGTCAGAGCCTCGGCGCCCTTTTCATCGAGCAGATGGAGCGCGACGGCGATCAGTTTGTCCCGGGAGAGGTCCCGCCGTTTTCGCTTTGGCGGCTCCGTCGCAGATTTCTTCAACTGCGGTCTTCCGGATATCGCCCGCGTGCTCAACGAACGGCTGCTAGCGCTGTGGCGATGAAGCCGAGCGTGGCAAGACAGGCCCGCGCCACATGTGACCACTCCCAGACATTTCGCATGTGCCTCCAATCCGCATCGGGAGCGGCAAGAAGCCCAAAGAAAAGCTTGCTTGCGCCTGTAAGCTGTGTGTCCTTCAGCCACGCATTGTTCGCAGGATGCGTGACGGCCCAATAGACCGCGTGGCCGGCAAGCAGGAAACCAAGCGCCGCTGCGGTCCACCAGAACCGCCCCGAGCCGGCTGGAATGAAGAAGAGCAGAGCGGCGAGCAAGAGCATGCTCCCGAACTCGCCTACGAGACCGCCGATGGTGAAGCCGGGATAGTAGACTGCCTGCACCGCTCGGTAGGTCGGCTCATCGAGCGACGGCGCAGCCGATATCCTGCCGCTCGCCGGCTTCAACAAGCGCTGCGTCCGCCTGCTGGCAAAGCAGCTCGGCGCCCGGACGAGCTGGTGTTCAAGGTGCCCATAGCCGATCTCGAGGACCAGTGACCGCTGCGCCCCGACGAGGAGGCCCATGGCGTCAGCTATGACGAGATCGACGATTTCTTCGAAGGCAAGCCGGTCGACGAGGTCGCCCGCCGACGCATCCTCGCCGCCTATCGGGCGACCGCTCACAAGCGCACTTTGCCGGTGGCTGTCAGCGCGCTCCGACGATCGCCCGAGCGCGGCATTCGTGCGGGCGCGACCCGGTTTTACGGCCTGACCGGCTCGCCCGTCCGTCCTGACGAAGCGAGATAGGCATGCGGCGCGAAATAGACGCCGTCGGCATCGAAGGCTTCGAGCCCTTCGGCCTGCAGTGCCTCGCGCACCTTCGGCCGTGCTGCCACGCGGGCCATGAAGGCGTGCAGCGCCGGCCATTGCTTGAGACCGATGTCTGTCCAGGGCGACCAGTTCAGGCAGACGAAGAGATAGGCATCCGCCACCGTAAACGTATCGCCGGTGAGATAGGGTCCGGCAAGACGCTCGTTCAGCCATGTCAGCCGCTTCGATATCAGCGCGCGGACCTCTCCATGAACGCTGGAATAAATCGGATTGAAGAGCAGCACCATCGGCTTGTGCAACTCGGCGGTGATGAAGTTGAGATAGGATTGCACCTCGTTGCGGCGGATGTTGCCGACCTCCGGCAACAGGGCTGCCCCTTCGGGCACGCTGTCGGCGAGGAACTGCACGATCGCTGGCCCCTCGGTCAGCACCTTGCCATCGTCGAGCATCAGCGCTGGCACATAGCCGTTGCCGTTGATTGCGAGGTAATCCTCGCCGTTGCTCGTCCTATGGGTTTGCCGGTCGACCTGGACGAGCTCGATATCGAGCCCCAGCTCCCGGCAGATGATGTGCGGCGAAAGCGAGCAGGCCGCGGCGTGCATATAAAGTTTCATTGTGGTTTCCTCTCCTTGTGGAGGCGGTCGATGCCGCCCATTGATAACGTTTGAACATCTGTACTGTTTCGCATAAAATGGCTCTCGTCAAGAATTTAATGCGAAACGGTACAGATATGAAAGACGAGAAGAAGCGTGGCCGTCCGAGGGCCTTCGACGCCAAGGCGGCGCTCGGCAGGGCGCGGGATGTCTTCTGGGACAGAGGTTTTGCCGCCGCCTCGCTCGACAATCTAAGCGCTGCGACCAACCTCAACCGTCCGAGCCTCTACGGCGCCTTCGGCGACAAGGAGGATCTCTATCTCGATACGCTGGAGGGTTATCGGCAGGACGGCATGAATACGCTCGCCGAAGCGCTCGACCCGTCATTGTCGCTTCGCGACAATATCGCCCGCGTCTATGCCGGTGCATTGGCGATCTATCTGCACGGTGAAACCGCTGCCCGCGGCTGTCTCCTGATCGGCACGGCATCGGCCGAGGCGGTCCAGCATGATCGGGTCCGCGAGGTGCTCGGCCGCAGCCTCAACGATTTCGACGACGAGATCGAAAAGCGTATGCGCCTCGGCCTGGAAAGGGGCGAGCTTCCTCAAAGCGCCGATCCGCAGATGCTCGCCAGGCTCGCCTCCGCGGTCATGCATTCGCTCGCCGTCCGCGCCCGCGCCGGCGACAGCCGCGAGACGCTGGAAGCGATCGCCAGGTCAGGCGTCGAGCTGATCTGCGGGAGCGCGCCCTAGTAGGAATCGACATTCATCGCAGCCAGATCATAGCGGCGACGAGATAGAGGAAGCCTTCGAAGTGAATGGTTCTGCGGTCGTAGCGGGTGGCGAAGCGGCGGAAGTGCTTCATTCGGTTGAAGCGCCGCTCGATGCGGTTGCGCTGTTTGTAGAGGAGTTCATCGTGCGGAATAATAATCTTGCGCGAGCGGTTTGACGGGATCACCGCCTCGGCTCCCATGTCGGCAATCGTTCCCGCAAGGCATTGCTGTCATAGGCTTTGTCAGCCAGCACGGCACTCCAACGCCTGATCCTTGGCCCCCCTTTTCCGGAAGCTGTCTGCTGATGGGCACGGACGATCGTGCTGTCGATCATCAGGTATTGGTTGTCACGATCGGCCGTCAGCGTCTCGAACACCTGCTCCCAGATGCCAGCATGGCACCAGCGGCTGAAGCGCTTATGCACCGTCTTCCACTTGCCATACCGCTCCGGCAGATCGCGCCAATGTGCGCCGGAGCGCAAAACCCAGAGGCAACCATTGATAAACAAACGGTTATCCGAGCCTGTACGCCCCGGATCGCCCACCTTGCCCGGCAACAAGGACACGATCTTCGTCCACTACCCATCACTCAGTTCATAACGCTTAGCCGCCATAACGACCCCCGTGGTTCAACACGGTGTCCTATGAATTAGCGGTCAGGCGATTTGGGAATCCTGAATGTCGATCCGACCTAGGCCTCCCCGGTGTCCAATCGGACTTTCGGGTCAGGCGTTAGCGGTCTCAGGTCCGATCACGGATGTAACTTCGGTAATTTTGTTCGCTGGGAAGCCGCCCTTATCCGCATGTTCACGAATGGCATCGGCACTTGGGGCCTCGTGAACGCAGTAGATCTTATCGCCAGCGACATAGCTTGTGATCCAAGTGTAGGGCACGCCCAGGTTCTCAACGACCTCGTTGGACTTGGCCGATATCGCGCGCAGATCAGCTTTTGAAAGATTACTCGCTCCGGGGATATCTCGTTCGATGATGAAAGTAGGCATCTGCTTATCCTCTCCTCGACGTGAAGGGGCATTGGGCGCGGGGGTCGAAATAATGTCAACTTGTCCATATGGTGGGTAAGAGGCGATAGTCCGCCGCACCATGCGGCGGCACCTAGGAACCTGGAGCGCTATACCGGAGGGACGTGGAAGCCGTCTCGTCAGCCCCGTCAGCAATGGCGGGTTTGCTATGCCGGAAATACTTGGGTTTGATCTCGTTCCAACCAATGACCGTGCCCGCACCCCGATCGACATCGAAGTGACTATTGGAGGCTCGCTATTCAGACCGAAGTCCGACGCCGGAACATGTGGAAGACCGCAGGGTTTATCTCGCAAGTACGCGAAGCCATATCTCCCCCGGCACCATTCAACGGGCTTCGCCAGAATGGTGTGTCTCCCCATAAACCCGTCGCCTCACAGCGGCGGGTTTATCGGAAGCAGGCTTAAAATGATAAAGTGAGCCAGAGATTGGACGTGACGTGGCCAACACTGTGTAGATGTATGGGCAGTCTAGGGGCCGGCCTTTCTTCCCATGCAAGAAAGCTTGCCAATGTTATCCAAGGTGTAAGTGCCGAGCTCCGTTTGTTCCCGCGCATTTGGGTCCCACTCGTAGGCCGCGATCAACTTGTACTTCCCTCCACGCAGGAGACGAAGAGCTGAATGCTCCAGCTCCGGCATATCGTCGAAGTAAGCTTCGGCGTCTGGAGGTTCCGCGGATCGTGGTGTGATCCAGCACCGGATTGCAAAACGCCCCTGGACCATATCATCCCTCATTTTGCCAATGCCAACATGCATCCGCATGAGAATTTGGATCGATTAAGAAGTGACCTGCAATTGCCTCGGCGCGTTTCCTACGCCGTGTTCAAGGGCAGCTTGCATTCGAAGGTAGAAAAAGTCGAGGGTAGAAAATAGCGGGTGGAAGTTGAGAGACCCGATAAGGTGAGCCGGGGCTTAAGGCCCACTCCAAGGCTTGCCGAATATTGCGCTGCTGATCGGCATCCCCTTGAAAGCTTCCCAGTCGGCGCCTGTTGCTCCATCTGGAGCATAGAGCCCAACAGGTGTGTTCGTCGGCACGTTCGTTCTGATGACCTCGGCTGCTTCCACCGATGTGGCAAATTCCAGGTAGTCCGAGTCTACCTTGATCGACCAGTTGGCTCTCATCCTATCCTCCCAGGGTTGAGCGCAGAAGCTCGCTCCCTTTCATTGCAAATGCAAGCAGCCGCTCAGACCGGCAAAGGTGAACACATGGCAGCCCCCAAAGGGAATAAGTTCTGGATGGCTCGCACCAGTCATGGCGACAAACCGATGTTCGCGAGCCCTGATATCGGAGCCGAGACGATGCCGGACGTTGGCTATTACTGGCCGTCCACAATAACGCGTGGACGGTTATCGAACCGCCTTCCGCCGAGTTCCTCGCCGAGCATCCGTGGCCGGAAGACACGATCGAAGTGCCTACCTGCGGAGGGTGGCGGCGTTCCCCGCTATGAAAATGGGGTGTTCACCTTGCAGCCTTTGTCGCTCGCGCTCCCGACATCCGACGACGTTTCTGCAGAACGAGACCGGCAGCTGAGAGCAGGCTTGCCTATGATTTCAGGGATGATCGCGGCGAGCATCAGATCGGCATCTGGGATGCCGATATCGGAGATGGATGGATGAGGTATGCGCGATCGCGCAAGCCTGCGTCAAGGTCGGCCAACCAAGCGCGACGACCGGCATATCGACAAAGACCGGCTGCGTTGACATCACGGCCATTGAGTGGCCGATGATCTTGCTTGCGGCCGGCGAAGATCGCCTGCCGCTCTATCAGGCGTGTTCGGTCTGCAGGCAATGAACTCGATCCTCGCGGACTTCGCGACCAATCCAGCTTAATGGCCGTAACTCGACAGTATGCGCTAATCCGCTCGGAAAATTTCGGTTTGTGCGAGGGCCTGCGCCGGTCCGCCAGGATGCAGGCCCTCAACCCGACGCAAGACCAACAGGTTCAAAAAGAAGAGGGCTCGCCCGTTTTTCCCGTCCGAGCCCTCAACAGTCTCTTGGCGAGTGGGAATATCTCACAACCTCTAGCTTAGTGCATCACCCAAACGGAGTACATCTTTTGGCCTATGCGGGGCGGACGCTGGGGCATCAATTGCCAGCCCCCATTCTTATCAGCCTTTCAGGCGTAAGCGGCTTCTCCGGAGCCTTTGTCTCAAAAATGATCCTGGCGGGTATCATCAGCAATGCGGCGAAAAACGCGACGAACGTATGCATGTGATCCTCCCTGAGCGGGCACCTCACGGCCCGATGCGGCGAGCATATGCTCGGCACCACAAATCAAGGTGAGCGAAGGCTGTTCCAGCGCCGGAAAACCAAAATCGATTAGAGTGGGCCATCTACGCCTAAAGGATGCGTTCCTCCAATCTCAAAGGACGTCACTCACGAAACTCGTAGCCGACTGGCGTCGGGTGCTTAAGCGCGCGTGGTCGATCCGGCCGATGATCCCCGCCGGCATCCTGTCCGGCTTTCAAGTGATCTTCTCGCTCCCTGACGTCGCCGACCGCCTCGGCTATCCGCCCTCCTCGGGATCGGTCTTTGCGCGTTTCCATATCTTGGTTTGATCCCTGGCGCTTTCAATCATGAGAAAATGCTCAAGAGCAAAAACGGATCGCTGCAACCTCTGCCATGAAGTCGGGAAAGGTCAAAGCTGTTCCGGACGTGCTCCCCCCCGATCCACCCTGCCGGGCAATTGGAGCAAATCGATCAGCCGACCGTAAATCATAGCGAGCCTTGATATCTTGCATCCTTCCGTCAGATACTACCCAGTGCCTGCGGCAAGCTCTTCGAAAAAGGCCCTTAGCGAACGCGGTTCGCGGCCGAGTATCGCGCGTAGGGTCAGCGGATTCCCGAGCAGGTCATGGTGGTCGTAATGCTCGAACATAGTCTTTTGACCTGGACCAACCTCGCCGAGCACACCTGGATCGCGGCGCTCCTTGATCTCCCGCCCGAGCACTTCACCCATCAAGGCGGTCACTTCGTGACGATTGTGCCAGCCAGGCGCGCACAGCTCGAACGTGCCGTAAAGCAAGCGATCCTCGGTCAGGGCGATGGCTGCGACCTCCGCGATGTCACGATAGTCCACGAGAGAGAACCGGGTCTCGGCCGACCAGGGCTCGGCCAGCACGCCGGTTTCGATGACTTTGTGCCAGAAAGCGTGATAGTTCTGATAAAAGCGGGACGGATGAAGAAAGGTATATTCCAGCTTCGAAGTTAGAATCGCTTCCTCGACCGGTGTCTTGGCAATGTGGTTGACCAGCACGGAAAGGATCGGGTGGATGACGGACGAGAAGACAAGCCGCCGAACTCCTGCACGGATCGCGGCATCGACCAAGCCTTTGCCGACTTCCGCTTCGTCCGGCATGAACGCCGGTGCGATGTAAAACACGACCTCGACATCCTTCAGCGCCGCATCCAGGCTCGCCCGGTCCCGAAGGTCGCCTACAACGGCTTCCGCGGCGCCATGCTCCCGCACTTGGGCGATTTCTTCAGGCTTCCGAACAAGGCCGCGCACACGAGCGTTGCGCTGCGCAAGCGCGGGAATGACATTGCCGGCAAATCGGCCGGCGGCGCCAACAGCAAGAATCGTCATTACCATCTCCTATGGTTTTCTCGTGTCCTGTGGTTTTCGCGGCCCTGTTCCAGTAGATTGTTGTGCGCCTTGAGCCGATCAAGATGATGGCTGCCGTTGCGGCAGACCGGCGCGGTAGATCGAGCGCCTGGCGTGACCGGACGTGACAGAACCTCCTCGCCGTTCGCTGCACGATCACCTTGGCAGCTGATTGCAATAGTTCGAGAACCTCTGTCGGTGCGTCAGTTGCTTCCATGCTGTGCGATAATGCCCGCAGCAATTTCTCGACAACGCCGGGATCGCGGCGAAGTTCAGTGAACAGAGCCTTGCCCATGTTGTTGATCAGCCGCCGCTGGCGAAGTACTTCAAGCCAGCGATCGAGCGTGTCCTTCATCAGGCGATGCACACGGCAATGTTCCGTACGCCCGAGACCGCTGCGCCGCCACGCCTTCGGCCGACGTCCTCAACGGCATAAAGACGGCCTTTGTCCACTACGAGCAAAAGAACGAGAGCACGTGGCGTTGAAGCCGCCAGCCCGGCTCACCTAGAGGTGTCGCTCGAAATGCGGAATAGGCATCTGCAATATCACATGCCCACTCGGCGGCCTTCCGAGATGTCACGGGGCAAGGCTCATGACTACATTTCCACCCTGTTTGTTGAACTCAAACGGCCACGAAATATGTTCGTGCGTAATCAGCCATTGCTGATCCGACCGTTGGAAGCACACAGTGGAGCGCACCCACATTTCCCCAAGTCCGGCCTTCGACAGGTGAATATTTCCCTTGTCCAGGTGAAGCATGTGGGCAAAGGCGACATCCCCGTCCATTGCAATCTCCAGGTCTCGGGTTTCCAGCCCGATCGGGCCCTCATATTCGTGAAACCACCGTAGAAAATTGCGCCGGACAGCATCGGTTCCGATAAAGCCTTGGAGAGGTGGCACGACATCAAAATACGTGACGTCAGGGGAATAAAGCAACATAAGCCTGTCAATGTCCTTCGTCTGACATGCTTCTTGTCGAGCGTCCAGAAGCGCTTTGATCTCATCTTGCTTGGAAGCCATTGCATCCTCCGATTAGCTGTGTTTGCCGAGGAAATCGATAAGTTGCTGCGATAGGAACTCGGGGTTTTCGTCGGGAAGCCAGTGCCCTGTATCAGGGGCGGTGCCGCCAATGACATTGGTGGCGAGGCCGCGCGCCATGGTCAGCTCGACCATGCCATTGCTCTTGTCGCCGGCAAGCGCCAGCACCGGCATTGGTAGCTTAGTCTTCTGAAACGAGGCGAAGCGGCGCTCGTCCGCGGGAAACGCGCGGTACAGCTCAAACCCGGCTCGCAAGCCGCCGGGCGCGGCATAGGCATCGGCGTAGACGCGAACGTCTTGGTCGGCGATCGGGCGGAATTCGCGGTCGTGAATAAAATCGCGAATGAACGCGAACTCGTGCCCCGTCATCAGCAACTCGGGAATATCTCTCTGCTGAAAGAAGGCGAAGTGCCAGAGTTCGGGGTCCGGCTTGTGTTTGGCTTCGTCCCATGCCTGGGTAGCGGGGATCGGCACGTCGAGCATTGTGAGCGTCCCGACTTCGTCCGGCCACTGCGCGGCGTAGGCATAGGCAATCATCACCCCGATATCGCGGCCGACAAGGTTAACCCTGGTGGCGCCGAGTTGCTGCACGAGCGCATGAATGTCCGCGGCCATGGTCGTTTTGTCATAGCCGCCTTGCGGCTTCTCGGAATCGCCGGCGCCACGATAATCGACCGCCACGACGCGATAACCTCGTTTGGCAAGTGCTGGCATAACGTTGCGCCAAGTGTACCAGGTCTGCGGCCAGCCATGGAGCAGCACTACCAGTGGTCCGTCAGCCGCGCCGCCAATCACGTAGTGCAACCTGACGCCTTTGGCCCGAGCGTAGTGATGCGAGAACTGCGTTTCGAAGTTGACGGGGACACCGCTTTGTCGCGCCAAGGTAGGCTGCGCCTCGATTGCAGTTTGCGCTGCAGCCGGCATGGCAGCGAGCGACGCGATGATAATCAATATACGGAGCATGGCATTCTCCTCAGCGATCATTGAATAGGTCAACTCAGCGATGAGCCGGCGGAGCGGCGTTGCCGGTCGCGATCACATTCTTGCCGGGAACGGCGCGGCAGTGTATTCGAGGCATCAGGCCGCGGCGGTGAGGAAGGCGATCAGTCGCGATCGTTAAGTCGAGCTTGGATCGCATTCATCTGTTCGATCTCCTCGCGCTGGCCGCGCGAAATTTCCGAGCATAGAGCAACGAGTTCCTGATCCTTGAGATCCGCATCCGCGCACATGAGGATCGCGCCTGAATGGTGAGGGATCATGGAGGCGATGAACTGCTTGTCTCCTATGAAGGCCTGGATGCGGGTCGCCGCGAAGGCGGCCGCGAACAGGATTACCAAGCCGATATGTATGAGAGCGTTCAGCCTCTTGTTCCGGTACATGCTGCCCATGGTCGCAAGCATGATGATGCCCATCGGCGCAACCATCGTCAGCGCCATATAGAGCATGTTGAGGTTATTCCGGAAGTCGCTCCATCCGTCGATCATCGAGAACATCACGAAGTACATGATAACGAGGCTAAGGAGCATGCTGACGGCGAACATCGCGTAGGGATGCCTGCTCATGCCCTGGTGCTCACTATGGTCGTGATGTTGCATACTGGCTCTCTTTGGCCCTCAGATGCTGGATGAGGGAAAATTTCTCGCTGGCGGTGCCTGGAAAAGGAATGTCTCCTAACCTTGCAGGCGCGGTTTGGTTCCCCGTCGCCGGAGCTGGCCCTCGGCAAACCTCAAGAGACTGCTTCCGATCGCAGCAAGTCCCACTCCATCGCCTTTTTTCGTCGGTTAACAAGCCGCGAAGGCGGGCACCAGATAACAGTATCCGTTCCACTCGAATGTCCCGCGCACCCAAACTGCGACGGCCTATCCGCTCACTGCACTTCGGGTCGGCTCGAGAATGGCCGCCGGTTCAGCATCCTCTCATGACCGCCGCAGGATACCTGCCGCATTTGGAGTGATCAGAATCCAGAGGAGCCGCTTAAGGCCGCTGTTCAAGTGCGCGAATTCGTGCCGGGCTGGCGGCGAAGTCGTATCCGGAGATGTCTTTGTAGGCCGGGAAAACGGGCAGCCTTCATGTGATAAGCGATGGAGCGAACCTCACGCTCGGCCATCTCGGCTTTCAGCAACTGGGAGAGGATCGGCACGGCTGCATCGAAGGCCGGAGCGCCTTGCTCGATGAGGTCCGTGACGGCTTGGGCCATGCCATACATCTTCAGGCTGCGCAGCATGATGACCACGGCAGCGCTGGCGGGATCATGACGCATGGCGACCTCCCGCGATCCGAACGCGCAGACCATCGTAGCGTTCGACATTGGCCTTGGGTTCGCGCAGCAAGGTCAGCGCCTGGGGCGTATCCACGTCGGGACCGTCGGTCGTCTTGCCGTCGATCAACAGATGCAACAGGTTCAGCACATGCGTCTTGATCGCCACGCCTTGATCCAGAGCCAGTTCCACAGCTCTGACGACGACCTGTTCGTCGTGATGAAGGACAAGAGCGAGTATGTCCGCCATCTCACGATCACCGCCGGGGCGGCGGAGCATCTGGTCCTGCAGTTGTCGAAAGGCCCGCGGCAATTCCAGGAAAGGCGCACCATTACCCAGAGCTCCGGGCTTCCGCTGGATGACCGCAAGATAATGCCGCCAGTCGTAAATCGTCTTCGGCGGTTTGTCGTGGCTGCGTTCTATGATCCGCGGATGTTCGCAGAGGATATTGCCTTCGGCTGCAACAACCAGTCTCTCGGGATAAATCCGCAGGCTGACGGGCCGGTTGGCAAAAGACGCAGGCACGCTGTAACGATTACGCTCGAAGGTGATCAGGCATGTCGGCGAGACGCGTTTGCTCTGCTCGACGAAACCGTCAAATGCAGTCGGCAACGCCATCAATGCTGCCCGCTCATCAGCCCAAACATCCGCGATCGTGCCTGACAAGGTGCCATGCGGCGTCTCCCGCCACAGGTCCTGGCAATGCTGTTCCAACCAGATATTCAACGCCAGCAAATCCGGGAAGTCCGGCATCTGCTGCCACAGCCGCGGTCGGGCATCTTGGACGTTCTTCTCGACCTGCCCCTTTTCCCATCCTGCCGCTGGGTTGCAGAACTCGGGCGCAAAGACGTAGTGGTTCGTCATCGCGAGGAACCGGATGTTGACCTGTCGCTCCTTGCCGCGGCCAACACGATCGACTGCAGTGCGCATATTGTCATAGATGCCACGACCAGGCACACCGCCGAAGACCCGGAAGCCGTGCCAATGGGCGTCGAAGAGCATCTCGTGCGTTTGCAGCAAGTAGGCCCTGACCAGAAACGCGCGACTGTGCGATAGCTTGATATAGGGCGACCTGCAGCTTCGTCCGCTCGCTGCCGATCACGGCATAGTCCTCACTCCAATCGAATTGGAATGCTTCGCCTGGCCGGAAAGACAGCGGAACGAATATGCCTCGGCCCGTCGTCTGCTGCTCACGTTGTCGATCCGCCCGCCAATCACGGGCGAAAGCGGCAACCCGGCCATAGGAACCAGTAAAGCCGAACGCCAGCAGATCGGCATGAACCTGCTTCAATGTTCGCCGCTGCTTGCGCGACTTCCCGGCCTCTGTCTTCAGCCACGCCGCTAGTTTGTCGGCAAAAGGATCAAGCTTGCTCGGCCGTTCCGGTACCATGAACGTCGGTTCGATCGTACCCGCGTTCAAATACTTCGCGATCGTGTTCCGCGACAGCCCCGTGCGCCGGCTGATCTCGCGCACCGATTGCTTCTCGCGCAGCGCCATCCGACGGATGATGTTTAAAAGTCCCATGTGGATCACTCCGTTGCCCCCGTCGCTCTCCGCGTTGGGGGGAAGGTTCACATGGCTCAATTCTCAATGGAAATTATGCGCCTAACCGGCTCAGTTCTGAGTGGAAACCAACAATTCCGGACGTTTCCCTGCACATCCCCGACGGATCGTTCACCGTCTTCGTCGGACCATCCGGCTGCGGAAAATCGACGCTCCTTCGGCTGACGGCACGGCTTGAGGAAACGACCGACGGCCATCTCTTCATCGACGGCTGCGACGTTACGGACGATCGGCCGACGGAGCGCGGCATCGCCATGGTCTTCCAGTCCTACGCGCTTTATCCGCACATGGACGTAGAGAGTAATATCGGCTTCGCGCTGAAGATGGCAAGGGTGTCGACCGCCGAGATCAAGCGGAAGGTCGCCGCCGCCGCCGACCTCCTGCAATTGACCCCGCTTTTGAAGCGCAAACCGGCAGAGCTTTCCGGCGGCCAGCGTCAGCGCGTGGCCATCGGCCGGGCGATCGTGCGGGAACCGAAGGTTTTCCTGTTCGACGAACCGCTTTCGAACCTCGACGCCGCCCCGCGTACCCAGATGCGCGTCGAGCTCGCCCAGCTTCACCAGCGTCTGGGCGCGACGATGATCTATGTGACACACGACCAGGTGGAAGCCATGACGCTTGCCGACCAGATCGTCGTGCTCAACAAGGGTCGTATTGAACAGGTCGGCGCACCGATCGACCTCTACAATCGCCCGCAGACCCTGTTTGTCGCCGGTTTCATCGGCTCGCCGAAAATGAACTTCTTTACCGGCGCTGTAGCCGAGGTCGCGGGAGCACAGACGCTCGGTGTCAGGCCCGAGCATATAACCGTGAGCCGGGAGAGTGGCGCCTTGCAGGGCCAAGTTCAGTTCACGGAGCGTCTTGGGAGTGACACGTTTTTACATGTTTTGGTTGAGCGCTTGGGAACCGTGATCGCACGCACTATCGGAGACGCAAATTTGTCTGCGGGGGAGCAGGTCTGGTTGTCCTATGAACCTGCCGTGACGCATCTTTTCGATGCTAACGGCAACCGTATCTGAGTGAGTTATCTAGACGTGAAGAGATCTGAGACGAAAAGCGGCCTCGCCAGGAGGCCGCACCGGCGTCGTGGCAGCGAGAAGATCGCCAGGCAGGGCGCAGTGATCGATGGAGTTTTCGAGTTTGTGAAAATGAATGCATGATCAGTCGTTTCTGTAGATTCAGTCGACACAATAAGCGAGTCGTCGGTTCGATTCCCTTCAGGATGAACGATAATCCTGGCCTGGTGATTTTGCGCAAAGTGCTTCCAGTTCCTTGGCGAATGACATCACCACGGGCCGCAAGACGCTCCGGCGTCGGTAGGCTATACCGATATTGCGGGTCCACGTCCGGCCATCGAGCTTCAGGGCCACAAACTGCGCATCGCGTCCCTGCACGAACACGCTCGTGCGAGTGAGATAACTGAGCCATTTTGAGCCGGCGATCATCGACATCTGGAAGGTCGACGACGTTGTTTCACAGATTGCAAGAGGGCGGGGAAGCTGCGCGGTAGCAAACAGGGCCTCGAGCGCCAACCGGTCCGGTTCAGGCCGGGCAGGGATCACCCAGCGATATTCTATCAGGTCGGCAATGCTGACTTTGGGAAGCTTCACCAACTCATGATCGCGATCAGCGACGATGTCGACTGGAATTTCAAGCAAATTGAGAAATTCGATCTCTTCGGAAATATCTTTTGGCCGGGCCATCACGGCAATGTCGATGGCGCCATTGAGCAGAGAGGCATAAAGCGCTGAGCTGAGCTCCTCGTTAAGTGAAACATCGACTTCCGGTTGGGCTTTGAGAAATCGCTTGATGGCAGTCGGTACGATTTCCCGCATTGCCGTTGTGACCGCACCGATGCGTAACCGGCCTCGGCGGGCACCGCGCATGGCGTCTAATTCGTTCCGCGCCTCGTCCGTCAGGGAGAGCACGAGCTCTCCATATTCGATCAGCCGCAGACCATAATCAGTTGGTTTGACGCCCCAGGGTCCACGATCCAGGAGCCGAACACCCAAGGACTCTTCCAGCGCGCGAATGCTCTTGCTGAGCGCGGGCTGTGTCACATTCAATCTCTCGGCTGCGACCCCGAAGCTGGCGTAACGCGCCACCAGAACCAGATTCCTCAGCTGTCTCAGATCCACTGTTTCTCCGATCGCATGTCCAATAACTTCCGGTTATCCAGCAAGCTTCTGCCATCGCCTCTGCACTCTCAGGCGGCAGCTTTTTGTCTCTGTCCGGTCCCGCGACGCGAGGGTAGAAGCCCGTCCGCGGCTATCCTATTATAACTAAAATTCATCATGGGCGACTAGTTAGTTTCTTGCCGATGCCTGTCCCTTTGGCCATCATCGACCGCAATAACCGGCAACAATGTCGGGTGGGAACGACGATGCACTCGGTGACGGCGCAAAGAGCCTCTCAAATGGGCGACGAAGGAAAACCAGCATTTCGGGCATTGTCCGAATGGGCCGCCGGCGCTTGCCATTTCGGTTCGTCTGCCCACCTTCGCGGTGAAGACGCGTTCGCGGATATCACTGCGTGTATGATCGCCGGGATGAATGACGTTTCCACTGTTTCGGTCATCAACGCGGCGGCCGAAGGTGGCTTGGGGCAATGCTTCGCGTTCGGAGCGCCTGCCCGGGTGAGCGCGCCCTGGGCGGCCCTGATCAACGGAACCGCGGCGCATGCGCTCGATTTCGACGACAATTTCGCGCCCGCTTTTACTCATGCGACGGCGGTCCTCGCTCCCGCGCTTTTATCTCTGGTGAATGGTCGCAGGATCGACGGGACCGCGCTTATCGACGCATTCATCGTCGGGCTGGAACTCCAGGGGCGCATTGGCCGTCTCATGCAGCCTGCCCACTATGAGCGTGGCTGGCATTCCACCTCGACGATCGGAGCTATCGGCACTGCCGGGGCTTGCGCCCGGCTACTTGGCGCCACTCCGGACCAGGTGCTTGCTGCAATGAGCGCGGCAACCAGCATGGCAGCCGGTTCGAAGCTGCAATTCGGGTCCATGATGAAGCCGATCCATGCCGGGCTCGCCGCGAAAAACGCCGTTCTTGCGGCTCGGTTCGCCATGGCCGGTATCGGTGCCAATGAGGACCCTCTTGCCGGCGACTGGGGTTTCGCGGCGCTGACCGGGGCGGGCAACATCGATGCCGAAGTCATGATCGAGGGTCTCGGTGAGGCGCTGGAAATCGAGGCGAGCGGATTGCTCGCAAAGCGATTCCCCTGCTGCGGGGCAGCCCATCGTAGCGTCGATGCCTTGGAAATCCTGCAGAGAGAGCCGGGGTTTTCGCTGGAGGCGATCGACCGGATCGAGACGTCTCTGCCCGAGATGGCAAAACGGAACCTTCGCTTCGACCGTCCCGCCGATGAAATGGAAGCGCGGTTCAGCGGCACCTATTGCATGGCGCGAATGCTGGTCGACGGAGCGCTGGAACTCAAGCACTTCACGCCGGAAAGCGTCAGGGATGAGCGGATTGTCGCGTGGCTGCCTCGCATCCGCCTGATCGCTTACGACAATGCTCTGATGGTCGATGGCGCGAATTTCGAGGCGACCACACGGGTCTATCTGAAGGACGGCGGGGTCATGGAGGCGACGGTCAGCCATCCGAAAGGTTCGCCGGAGAACCCGCTGAACGAGGACGATCTGCTGGCAAAATTTCAGACCTGCTGCGCCTGGAGTGGTCACGCGGCAGCGGCGGAACCGCTTTTCAAACTTACGAGATCGGTGAGAGCGGCAATCGACGTCGGCGAAGTCATGACGGGCGTCGAAACGACCCTGCGGATCCAAAAACCGGCCCATCCGGGCCATCGGTAAAAGGGAACGTCTTCGAAGAAATAAAAAAACCGAAGACAGAAAATGGAGTGGAAATCATGAATTTCGTGACAACCAGGCTGGCCACTTCGGCAGCTTTCCTGTTGGCGGGCGCATTGTCTCTTTCTGCGGCGGATCTGAAGATCGGTGTCAAATCGGAACCGTCTTCGCTCGATCCGCAGTTCCACGTTCTCGTGCCGAACGTGCAAGTGACCTTCGCCATGTTCGATCCGCTTGTGATGATGGACGCGAAACTGGTGCCGCAGCCTGCACTGGCCGAGAGCTGGAAGCCGACCAGCGACACGGTTTGGGAATTCGCGTTGCGGAAGGATGCAAAGTTCTCCGACGGCTCGCCGCTGACCGCCGATGACGTGGTTTTCACGTTCGACCGGATCCCGAAGGTTCCGAACAGCCCGACGGCTTTCACGCTGTTCACCCGCCAGATCGCCAAGGTGGAAGCAGCGGATGCGCACACGGTGCGCATTACTACCAAACAGCCCTATCCGCTGCTGGTCACCGACATTGCCAACCTGCCGATCCTTTCGAAGGCAGCTGCATCCGGCCCGGCTCCGGAAGGCAAAACGACCGTCGAGTTCAACCGCGGCGAAGGACTTGTCGGCACCGGCCCGTTCAAGTTCGTTTCCTGGCAAAAGGGCGCGGATCTGGTTCTGGAGCGCAATCCGAATTATTGGGGCAAGCCGGCAACATGGGACAGGGTGATCTATCGCCCGATGACCAATCCGGCGGCCCGCGCTGCGGCCCTCCTGTCCGGCGACATTGACATGATGGAAGACCCGCCGACGACGGACCTGGAGCAGTTCAAGGCGAACCCCAGGCTCTCGGTCGCGGAAGCTCCCGGTACCCGTATCGTCTATATCGCTCTCGACCAGAAGGGCGAACCAAGCCCCGGCATCCCCGGCCAGGGCAACAAGAACCCGTTGATGGACAAGCGGGTCCGCGAAGCGCTTTCGCTTTCCATCGATCGCAAGGCGATCGCCGAACGGGTGATGGGCGGCGTCGCCGTCGCAACAGGCGACCTGCTGCCCGAGCCGATGTTCGGCGCGGTCAAGGCGCGGCAGGCCGCACCGGTAGTCGACACTGCCAAGGCCAAGGCCCTGCTCGCCGAAGCAGGCTATCCAAACGGCTTCCAGATCACGCTTGGCACTCCGAACGGCCGCTACGTCAACGACGCCCGCGTCGCCCAGACGATTGCCGCCATGTGGACGCGTGCCGRCGTCAAAGCCGAAGTTGCAGCCGCCGCTCCGCCGGTGTTCTTCAAGAGCCGCGACAATTTCGAATACAGCGCCTATCTCGCCGCCTGGGGAAATTCCACTGGGGAGATGTCCACGACGCTGCGGTCACTGGTCGGAACCCGTGAGCCGTCCAAGGGGTCGGGCACGTCGAACGGCGGGCGTTATTCCAATCCGGACCTCGATGCGCTTCTCGACAAGGCATCCGCCACGATGGACGACAAAGCCCGCAAAGAGCTGCTGCAGAAGGCCGACGAGATGGTTCTGTCCGACTACGGCATCATTCCGGTACATTTCGAAGTGCCGGTCTGGGCGCTGCGCAAGGGCCTGAGCTACGCTGCTCGCGCCGATCAGTATACCCTGCCTCAGGACGTCACGTCCGCGAAGTAATCAAGTTTCCGGCCTGCTTCGCGATGCGCAGCAGACCGGAACACGCGAAAGAAGGACAGGCGAGTGCCCGTTTTTATCATCAACCGACTGTTTCAGGCGCTCGGCGTGATCCTTGTCATGTCGGTCCTGGTCTTCGTCGGCCTTTACCTGATCGGTGATCCGACTTCGATGCTGGTCAGCCCCGAGGCAACGGAGATCGAACGGCAGGCGCTGCGCAAGGCGCTTGGCCTCGATCAATCGATATGGGTTCAATACCTGACGTTTCTTGGAAATGCCGCGCAGGGTGATTTCGGTCGCAGCTTTCTCACCGGTCAGCCGGCGCTGCAACTGATCATCGAGCGCATGCCCGCCACCGTCGAACTCGTGATCGTTGCCATGACATTTTCCGTCGTCGTCGGCGTTCCCCTGGGAATACTGGCCGGGTTGCGGCCGAAGGCGCCGTCCAGCAAGGCGATCATGACGGGCTCGATTCTCGGCTTCAGCCTGCCGAATTTCTGGATCGGCCTCATGCTGATCATGCTGTTTGCGGTCTATCTCGGTGTCCTGCCGGCCTCGGCACGTGGAGAAACCGTCAATGTCGGTCCGGTCGCACTCAGCATATTGACGATCGATGGCTGGCAGCATCTGGCGCTGCCGGCGCTCACGCTCGGCTTGGCCAAGGCCGCGCTGATGATCCGCGTCACTCGAGCGGCCACCCGCGAAATCCTGCCGATGGATTACATCAAATTCGCCCGCGCCAAAGGTCTGCGCCCCTCTCGCATTCTCAACGTCCACCTGCTGAAGAACATCCTCATCCCGATCATCACTGTCGCAGGTTTGGAATTCGGCCAGGCGATCGCGTTTGCGGTCGTCACCGAGAGCGTCTTCTCCTGGCCCGGAATGGGCAAGCTGCTGATCGATTCCATCATCACCCTCGATCGCCCCGTGGTCGTCGCCTACCTCATCATGATGGTGTTTTTCCTGGTGATCCTGAACCTCGTCGTCGACATTCTCTACATGGCGATCGATCCGAGTGCCCGCGAAAAGGTGCGCGACTGATGAGCACGCCAACCACCGTTTTACCCACGACAACCGTCGAGGATTCGCCTTTCCACCGCTTTGTGGTCCAGTTCAGGGAAAACAAACTAGCTGTGGCCGGACTGATCCTGATGATCCTGCTTGCCATTCCAGCCTTTGCGGCGCCGTGGATCGCGCCTCAAAACCCTTACGATATCGGTGCGCTTGATATTCTGGATTCGCAGATGTCGCCCGGCAGCGTCGCCGAGGTCAGCGGCATCACCTACTGGCTGGGTACGGACAGCCAGGCCCGTGACGTGCTCTCCGCCGTTCTCTACGGCATGCGGACGAGCCTGCTGGTTGCCTTCCTGTCCGTCACGGTTTCACTTCTGATCGGCTCGACGGTCGGCCTTTGCGCTGCCTATTTCGGCGGCTGGCTGGACGCCCTGTTGATGCGCATCGTCGATATCCAGCTTTCCTTTCCGGCGATCCTCGTGGCGCTGGTGATGCTTTCGGTCCTCGGCCAGGGGCTGGACAAGGTGATCATCGCGCTCATCATCGTGCAATGGGCTTATTTTGCCCGGACCGTGCGCGGCACCGCCCTTGTGGAGCGCAATCGCGAATACATTCTCGCGGCCCGCTGTCTTTCCCTCGGTTGGCGGCGCATCATCGCCCGGCACCTGTTGCCGAACTGTCTTCCGCCACTGATCGTCATCGCAACGATCGATCTTGCGAACGCCATTGCGCTGGAGGCGACCCTTTCCTTCCTCGGCGTCGGTGTTCCGGTCACGCAGCCGTCGCTCGGCATGCTGATCGCCAACGGTTTCGAATTCATGCTGTCCGGTCAGTATTGGATTTCGTTCTTTCCGGGTATCGCGCTCGCTCTCGGGATCGTCGGTATCAATCTCGTGGGCGATCACCTTCGCGACATTCTCAATCCGAGGAATGCCCTGTGATGGACGTTAACGGCATGCAAGCAGCGCTGACGGCCAAACAGAAGCCGCTGCTCTCGATCAAGGGGCTGAAAACTCATTTCGCCACGAGGGCAGGCGTCGTGAAAGCGGTCGACGGGGTCGATATCGAACTCGGTCGCGGTGAAATCCTCGGGCTTGTCGGCGAGTCCGGTTCCGGCAAGTCGATCACCGGTTTCTCCATTCTGGGTCTGATCGATCCGCCCGGCCGTATCGTAGACGGGAGCATCGACTATGACGGTTCCGATCTGGTCTTGATGGGCGAGGAGGCACGCCGGCAACTGCGCGGCAACGACATCGCGATGATCTTCCAGGATCCGTCGATGACGCTCAATCCGGTCCTGCGCATCGACACGCAGCTGATCGAAACGGTCCAGGCGCATGCGCAGGTCAGCACGGCCGAAGCCCGGCGGCGGGCCAGGGATGTGCTCGTGCAGGTCGGCATTCCATCTCCCGATGAACGCCTGAAAGCCTATCCATACGAGCTTTCCGGCGGCATGCGGCAGCGTATCGCCATTGCCATCGCGCTCATCAACAAGCCGAAGCTCATCATCGCGGATGAGCCGACGACCGCGCTCGACGTGTCGATCCAGGGCCAGATCATCTATGAGGTGAAGCAGCTTTGCCGCAAGACTGGCACCGCGCTTATCTGGATCACCCACGACCTCGCTGTCGTTGCCGGTCTCGCCGACCGTATCTCGGTCATGTATGCCGGCCGCATCGTCGAGACGGGTACGACTGCCGACGTAATCAAGAGGCCTTTGCACCCCTACACGCAAGGGCTGATCGATTCCGTCCCATCGCATGCCACGCGTGGCCACCGACTTCACCAGATCAAGGGCATGACCCCGTCGCTGCTCAACCTGCCACAGGGCTGCGCCTTTCGCGAACGATGCGAAAGGGCGACACCCGAATGTCTGGTCGCACCCGAACCGACGCTGTTGCCGGGCGGAAAATCGGTGCGTTGCTGGAACCCAGCCTTATGAGACAGGACATGACGACAGAAAAAAACCAGCAGGAACCGATGCTGGAACTACGTTCCCTCGCCAAGACGTTCACGAAGCCGGTCGGCGTGGCCGGGCATATCGCCAACCTCTTTGGCGCCAGGGTCAAGAGGATCGACGTGCGCGCCGTCGCAGGCATCGATCTTTTCATCGGAAGGGGAGAGGTCGTCGGGATCGTCGGCGAGTCAGGCTGTGGCAAGTCCACCGTGGCCCGGATGATCGCCGGCATCAGCAGTATCAGCGCCGGCACCATCAGCTACAAAGGGGTTTCGTCCTCGGCGATGACGCCCGAGCAGCGTCGGGATTTTGCGCTCAGCGTCCAGATGATCTTTCAGGACCCGTTCGCCTCGCTCAATCCGCGCATGCGCGTGGTCGATATCATCGGTGAAGCACCAGTCGCCCACGGGTTGATCCGCAAGGCCGAGCAGCGGGCCTACGTCGTCGACCTGATGGAGAAGGTCGGACTTTCCGGCGCCTATGCCAGCCGTTACCCGCACCAGTTTTCCGGCGGGCAGCGGCAGCGCATCGGCATTGCCCGTGCTCTTGCGGTCAAGCCATCGTTGATTATCTGCGATGAGGCGGTCGCCGCGCTCGACGTATCGATCCAGGCGCAGGTGCTGAACCTCTTCATGGATCTGCGCGACGAGCTAGACCTGACCTATCTGTTCATTTCGCACAATCTGGGCGTCGTCGAACATATCTCCGACCGGGTGGTCATCATGTATCTCGGCCGCGTGGTGGAAATCGCGCCGACCGAGGCGCTGTTTTCCACGCCCAATCATCCCTATACGCGGCTGCTGCTGGAACAGTTGCCGGTGCTCGAAGCCGCCGAGCGCGACTACAAACCGATCCAGGGCGAGCTGCCGTCGCCGCTCGATCCTCCGTCGGGTTGTCCGTTCCATCCGCGCTGCCCGAGCGCGACGGATCGCTGCAGGCGAGATGTTCCCGAACTCAAAGCGATTGGCCCTAGACGCCTTTCGGCCTGTCATCTCAACCAAGCGGCCTGACCATGCAAACCTTTAAAACCACCTCGCTCGCCGGACACACTGCGATCCCGACGCTCCTCGCCAGCGCGTCTTTCAGGGCTGCAACGAACTCTCTCTCACAGACGCATGAGCGTTTCATCAGCGAGCTCGTGACGCTCACCGAAATTCCGGCGCCTCCCTTCAAGGAAGAGGTCCGCGGGCAGGCATACCGGGGCATGCTGGAAGCGGCCGGTCTGGAGGACGTCGCGATCGATTCCATCGGCAATGTCACGGGACTTCGCCGGGGCAAGGCTTTCGGAGGGCGCATGATCGCGGTTTCGGCTCATCTCGATACCGTGTTTCCCGAGGGGACGGATGTTACCGTCCGGCGCGAAGGCTTTCGTCTGTCCGCCCCGGGCGTCGGCGACAACACCCGTGGCCTCGCCACTATCCTGGCCTATCTCCGCGCACTCGATGCTGCCGGAATAGAGACTCGGGACGACATTCTCGTCTTGGCGAGTGTTGGCGAGGAAGGCGAGGGCGATCTGCGTGGCATGCGGCACTTCTTTGCCAACAGCAGCTATCGCAACCGCATTGCGGCTCTCATATGCCTCGACGGCCCGACGCCCGCCAATACCGTCGTTTCCGCAGGAACGGGATCGAAGCGCTACCGGGTGACGTTCCGAGGGCCAGGTGGCCATAGCTTTGCTGACCATGGCATCGTCAATCCGATGATTGCGGCCGCCCGCGCGGTTGTCGAACTGGGGCGTCTTTCCCTGCCGGATGATCCGAAGACGACGTGCAGTTCCACCGTGATCAAAGGCGGCAGTTCCGTCAATGCAATCCCCTCGGAAGTTTCGCTGATGGTGGATCTGCGTTCCAATTCGGCGTCGCAGCTGGCGGATCTTGATACCCGCTTTCGCGATATCGTGCTGCAGTCGTGTCACGTCGAGAACGACAGCCGCTCGATCGACAAGGGCGCAATTGCAGTCGAGATCGTCTTGATTGGTGATCGGCCTGCCGGCGTCACCGCCGAGGGTGAGTTGACACAGTCCGCGGCCGCCGCCATCGCAGCGATTGGGCAGACGCCGGTGTTCAGCTCGTTTTCGACGGATGCCAATGTCGCCATGAGCCTCGGCGTTCCAGCCGTTACCTTTTCGTGGGGAGGGAAGGGTGGCGACGCCCATACGCTGAACGAGTGGACGGACGTGGATCCGGCGACGACCCTTCCGGAAATGTCTGTGGGACTGGCCGTGATGCTCGCCTGCGCAGGCGCCGATATTCTGAAGTGATCAGGGAATAACCGATATGCGGGACGACAAGGCTGAAGCGACATGGCGCAATGACGTTCTCGACGCCGACCATATTTCACGCTGCGCCGACGCCAAGGCTCAGGCCTTCATCGATCTCAGCGATCGCGTCTGGGGTACGCCGGAGCTGCGTTTCGAGGAATTCCGCTCGGTCGAGGAGCATATTGCCGCCATGGAAGCTGAAGGCTTCCGCGTCACCCGCGGCATTGCGGGAATGAAGACCGCCTTCGTGGCCGAGGCTGGTCAAGGTGAGGTCGCGATCGGGTTCCTTGGAGAGTTCGATGCTCTGGCCGGGCTTTCCCAGGAAGCCGGCATCACGGAGCAGCGGGCTGCCGAGCCGGGCGCCAATGGCCACGGATGCCATCACAATCTCCTGGGGGCGGCTTCCCTTCTTGCGGCGGTCGCCCTGCGTGACGCCTTGGCCGAAAGCGGTGTGAAGGCACGGGTCCGGTATTATGGCTGCCCTGCCGAAGAGGGGGGATCGGGCAAGACATACATGGTGCGCGCAGGCGCATTTGATGATCTTGATGCCGCCGTCTGCTGGCACCCTTGCGTCTACAACGCCGTCATGTCCTCTTCAACTCTTGCCAATATCCAGGCCTATTTCCGCTTCAGCGGTCGTGCGGCGCATGCTGCGATGAGCCCGCAGGTCGGTCGCAGCGCTCTCGACGCGGTCGAGCTGATGAATGTCGGCATCAACTATATGCGCGAGCACATGCCCTCGGATGCCCGTGTGCATTATGCGATTACCCAGACCGGCGGCATTTCTCCCAATGTCGTCCAGGCTTCCGCAGAAGGTCTCTACCTGGTCCGTGCGCCAAGGCTAAGCGATGTCCGCAACCTTTTCGAGCGGGTGCGCAAGATCGCCGAGGGTGCTGCGCTCATGACCGAGACGAAGGTCGAGATGGTGTTCGACCGCGCCACTTCAAATATCCTCCCCAACCGTACCCTGGAGGAGGCGATGCATGAGCAGTTTACGAGGCTGGGTGCCCCCGATTTCGATAATACAGACTTCGATTTTGCTGACAGGTTACGCGCCGCCGCATTGACGGATGACGACGTCCGAGCGAGCGCTGAAGCCTTCGGCGGGCCGACCGACTATCCGAAATCCCTGCATGATGGTATTCTGCCGCTGCCGGCACAGCCCGGCCTGCTCTTTGGTTCGACGGATGTGGGTGATGTGAGCTGGGTCGTCCCCACCGCGCAGTGCCTGACGGCGACCGCGGCGATCGGCACGCCGTTCCATGCCTGGCAGACCGTGACGCAAGGCAAGCTGCCAGCTGCCCATAAGGCCATGGTCACGGCCGCCAAGGTGATGGCGGCAACCGGTGCAAGGGCGATTGCCGATCCGGAATTGCTGTCGCGCGCCAAGAAAGAATTGCACGGACGGCGCGGTGGCCGGGCGTATCAGAGCCCGCTCCCGGAAGGCAGCGAGCCGCCAACCGGAGCCGGGAGATAGCCAGTTCGAACAAAGACGGGGCTCACCCGGGGGCTCGGCAGCTGGTCGATCTCAAGCCTTGCCGAGCGCAAGGCCATTCAGGCCGCCGACCGGCCGCGGCGACGAGTTCGCGCACGTTCACCGGGACTCCGGATCCCCACGAACGGCTGAGTGTCCGCGCTTCGGCGGCAGACAAGAAGATGCGTTCGACCTCGTCATCCCTTCGCTGCCCGGCTATGGAACGTACCGTGCGTGGGGCTGTAGTTGATGTCGGGTTTTCCTTGCCAAGCTGCGAGGCTGGGAGCACGTCAATCTTGTAGTGGCCTTTTGGTGCGCTTGGGCGAAGCGGGAGGTGTCAGCCGCAGCCTAAAATGTTGAAAGCAACGCTATGACTGTTGCCAGCGTGACGATGCTGAAAAGGTGCTTGCTATGACCATCGATCCGGTTGCCGCGTAGTCAAGGCGATAATGCACGCTAAAGAGAATGCCGAAAAAAAACTACGGCACAGCGGAGATCAGGATGGTAATCTTCGCCGTCTCGGGGGAGATCGACAACGCAAACATGACTGCCGCAGCCAAGATGGGTCGACCAATATCGGCAAGCCCCGTCGCGGCGGCCACCTTCCAAGGGTGATGTCAGGTTAACTGCAGCTGAAAGATATAGCGGCTATCTGGCTGTCATGAACCAGAACCCTGTCAGCTACTAACGGCATCGTTTTCCACCTGCTGTGATCGCCCATGTGGGTCTGGCTCTACTTCCGATTTCCGTTAAGCCTGCGCCTGGTGGAGGAAATGCTATTGGAGCGCGGCGTCATCGTTTCCTATGAGACAGTCCGTTGTTGGGCGAAGAAATTCGGCTCGAACTATGCCGGTCGCTTGCGTCGGAAGCCGCCAAGCCCGAGCGACATCTGGCATCTGGACGAGGTGGTTGTGACGATCGGTGGCCGGAAACACTGGCTCTGGCGCCTGGTTGATCAGGACGGCTACGTTCTCGACGAGATCGTCCAGACCCGCCGCACGCTCACATCGCCGATCTTCGAGATGCGGCTGCTATAGTCGGTCTCACCCGATTGATACTTCTTCGGCGTCAATCCGAAATGCGGCCCCACCGCTCGGGATGATCGGAAACGCTCGGGAGCGTCGACGGCCGACACGAATGTCAGTGCTACCAGGACACCAACGCCGGGTGTCATCATCAGCCGCCGTGCGTTATCGTCTTGACGGGCGATGGCACGCAGCTTGCGCTCAACCCTGCAAATTCGTCCGCGAGCGCATCGCGCACCTTCAACAGCGACGCGGCAATCGCCTCCAGTGTCGGATGACCTTCAACAAGCTCGCGGATCCGTGCCGCATAGGTGCGCCGCGTCGCCGGCCCGGCTTGAGGCCAAAGCCGCGAAGAATGCCCCGGATGCTCATCTCGATGTCGTGGAGCTTGCCCCGGATGAGCATGCGGGCGGTCAGCAGGGCACGCACCTCCTGGGCCGGAACAGATTTGCAGTGGACCGATCTGAACCAACCAAGCCGCATCAACTGCGCGATGCCCCGTGCATCCTTCTTGTCGGTCTTCACAGGCATCGTCTTGAAGGCCGCACGCACGTGTCGTGTCTCGATCAGTTCGACCGCCAGACCCCTTCGCCATCCCGGCATGGAGCCATTGCGACAAGGGACCGGCCTCCAGACCGATTCGTTCCATTGCCACGCCGTGATTGGCAAACCAGGCGATCAGCGCATCGGGCTCGCTCAGCACCTTTGCTTCACGCACGGTGCGTCACGCACGATGCGGCCATCCGCATCCACCACGCACACACTTGAATATTCCAACGGGACATCGATTCCGGCATGCTGTTTCATGGTCGCCTCTCCGTGATGTTATGCAGCAGGCCAATCCTGACTCCGCGACGCCATCATTGTGAGGGACCACCAAACCTTCAAACCCGGCTGGCTGGGCACCGCCCGTTACACCATCTATGGTTCCGGCGCGGTCGTCTTGTCATGGTATCTCCTGTTTCCGGCATCTAAGCCAAAGTCAGGCAGAAATTCCATTTATCCCCGCTGTGCAGATTTTCCCGAGCCAGTTTTGTTCGATTCTTTTCAAGCCGAAACTCTATTTTTCAGACGGCCTCATACGTTGAGATAACGCTCGGCCAGGCGTGCCCACATCGCAGCGCCAGTGGTCAGGCTGCCATCGTTGAAGTCGTATTTTGATGAATGCAGGATCTGCGAATTTTTGCCGTTGCCAAGCCGCAGGAAGCTGCCGGGACGATGGTGAAGGAAATAGGCAAAGTCTTCGCTGCCGGGCAGAGGCGGGCAGGTCGAGACATGGTCGGTGCCAACCAGTTCCTCGGCGACCTCGCGTGCGAAGGCCGTCTCCTCCTCGGAATTTACTACAACGGGATAACCGTATTCGTATTCGATCTCGGCGGTGGCGCCGTGCCCTTCGGCAACGCTTGCCGTCAATTTGCGAATGCGCTCCTCGAGGAAAACGCGGATCGCCGGATCGAAACAGCGCACGCTCATCGAAATCCTGGCATTATTAGGGATGACGTTCGATGCCTCTCCGGCATGAATGGTGCTTACCGTGACGACCGCCGTCTGGGTCGGATCGACATTGCGCGAGACGATCGATTGCAACGTCATCACGAGATTGCAGGCGACAAGGACCGGATCGACGGTCAGGTGCGGACGCGAGGCATGTCCGCCCTTGCCGGTGACGGTGATCTTGACGGTGTCGCCGGCGGCCATCATCGGGCCGGCTCGGGTGAGCAGCGTGCCGGCCGGCATGCCGGGATGGTTGTGCAGGCCAAAAATAGCGTCGATCGGAAAGCGTTCGAACAGGCCGTCAGCGATCATCCGCTGCGCACCGCTGAATTGGCCTGCTTCCTCAGCAGGCTGGAAGATCAGCGTCACTGTGCCGTTGAAGCGCTTGGTGCGCGCCAAATATTCAGCGGCCCCGAGCAGAACCGTGGTGTGGCCGTCGTGGCCACACGCATGCATCTTGCCGGGCACGGTGCTGGCATAGGCGACGCCAGTCTCTTCTTCGATCGGCAACGCATCCATGTCGGCGCGGATACCGATGCTCCGGGTGCCTTCGCCATTCTTGAGCGTCGCCACAACCCCATGACCGCCGACATTGCGAGTTACCGTGTAACCCCAGCTTTCGAGTTTTTCGGCTACGTATCGGGCAGTTTCGGCCTCTTCGAAAGAGAGTTCCGGATGAGCATGGAGATGCTGGCGGGTCGCCTTCAGCTCGGCTTCCATAGAGTCGAAATCGGCGATGCGGGCGTAGAGATTGTCTTGGCTAGGCATGGAATATCCAGACTTTCAGATTTTGAACAAAAGACCCCGGCCTTTCGGCCGGGGTTAGTCGGGGAGGATTTACAGGAAGCGCGACAGAAAAGCCTGTGTGCGCGTATGCTGCGGGTTGCCGATCACGTCTTCCGGTTTTCCCTGTTCGACGACCACCCCCCCGTCCATGAACACCACCCGGTCGGCCGCTTCACGCGCAAAGCTGATCTCGTGGGTGACGACGATCATGGTAAGACCCTGCTTTGCCAGGTCCCGCATCGTCGCCAGCACTTCGCCGACCAGTTCCGGATCGAGCGCCGAGGTTGGCTCATCGAACAGCATCAGCTTTGGCTTGATCGCCAGCGCGCGGGCAATTGCGACGCGTTGTTGCTGGCCGCCGGAAAGCTGCCGCGGGTAGGCATGTGCCTTCTCCGACAGACCGACCCGCTCCAAAAGGCGCTTGGCGTTCTCGATGGCATCCTTGCGGCTCTGACCGTGAACGCCGACCGGCGCCTCGATAATGTTCTGCAAGACCGTCATGTGCGGGTAGAGATTGAACTGCTGGAACACCATGCCGATCTTTCGACGCTGTCTGGCAATGCCGTTGGGCGACAGCCTTTCCAGCCGGTCGTTCTTGACGCGGTAACCGATCTGCTCGCCATCCACCTCGATATACCCCTTCTGGATATCTTCGAGGTGATTGATACAGCGCAGGAAGGTGGATTTGCCCGAGCCGGACGGCCCCAGAACGGCCACGACTTCCCCCGGCATAATGTCGAGGTCGATGCCCTTCAACACTTCGAGCCGGTCGAAGGACTTGTGGACATTACGAGCCTGGACGAGGGGCCTGGTGGTATCGACGATGGTCAATGGCTTGCCTCCTCTGTGACAGCTGCTGGCTTGGGCGTGGCGCCATTGCGGCGGTCGCTGCGACCATAATAGGCTTCGATATAGCCCTGACCGATATTCAGCACCGAGGTGATGAGCAGGTACCAGAGGACCGCGACCAGCAGCATCGGGATGATCTCGAAGGTGCGGTTATAGATCGATTGCACCGAGTAAAGCAGATCGGCCATGGCGATGACGCTGACGATCGACGTCGCCTTGATCATGCTGATCAGCTGATTGCCGGTCGGGGGCACAATCGAACGCATCGCCTGCGGAATAATGATCCGCCGCAGGGCTCGCGCCTTGGTCATGCCGAAGGCTTCCGCCGTTTCGGTCTGACCGCGGTCAACCGACAGAAGGCCGCCGCGGATGACTTCTGCCATATAAGCAGCCTCGTTGAGTGCGAGGCCGACAATCGCCGCCGTCATCGGGGTAATCACCGAGTTGGTGTCCCAACTGATGAGTGTCGGACCGAAGGGAATGGAAATCGAAATCGCCGGAAACAACGTCGACATGTTGTACCAGAAAATCAGCTGGACAAGGAGCGGCGTGCCGCGGAAGAACCAGATGAACAGCGACGCGAACGAGCTTGCCAGCTTGTCGGACGACATACGCGCGATCGCGATCACCAAGCCGAGCGCGACGCCGAGGATCATGGCGATCACGGTGAGGCCAAGACTGACGTAAAGACCGTTCAAAACCGTCGGATCGAAGAAATACTGGGCAACAACCGGCCAGCCGAAGTTTTCATTAGCGGCAACGATCCAGCCGAAGTCGATGACGACCAGCGCAATCACGATCCGGAGGGCAAGAGGGCCCGCCCGGAAAGGCGTGTGAGCCGTCGCCACATCGCGGAAGTCCGCGGCGCCCGAAGGCGCTGCGTTGTTGTTGTTGGTGGTGCTCATTTGGGAAGTTGCCCACCAAGGTTGAGGCCAGGCTGCTTGATCATGTTGTTTTCGAGGCCCCATTTCTTCATGATCGCGGCATAGGTGCCATTGTCCATGAGCACCTTGATGGCATCGACGAACAGCGGGCCGAGCGGTGAGCCCTTCGGCACGACGGCGCCCTGGAAGATGTCTTCAAAGCCGTTTTTCTGGCCGACGCCGGTCAGTTCCAGCTGGCCGTTCGCCTGGGAGACGAAATAGGTCAGCGGCGCCTGTGAGGAGAAGAAGGCATCTGCGCGCTTGGAACGGACGGCCAGGATCGATGCCGGCTGGTCGGTATAGGACTGGACCTCCACCGGTTCCTTGCCGTCAGCCTTGCACTTGTCCGACTGTGCCTTGATCACCCGTTCGGCGGATCCGCCGGCCATGACCGAGATGCGCTGGCCGCAGGACGTGTCCAGCGAGCCAATGCCCTTGGGATTGCCCTTGAGAGTGGCGAAGACGACGAATTCCTGAACCCAATCGACGAAGTCGCTTGCTGCTTCGCGATCCTTGTAGTCGCCGATCGGCCCGAAGGCGAACTGGTAACGACCCGCGTTAACGCCGGCCAGCAGGGCCGGCAGACCACCGACAGTCGCATGCTCGATCTTGACGCCGAGAACCTGTCCGAGCGCATCGGTCAGGTCGGCACTAGCGCCTGTCATATCGGTGCCGGTGACGATTTCGTAGGGAGGGAACGAACCGTTGTTGACGGAGATCATCTTGCCGGCGGACTTGATGTCTTCCGGCAGGCGATCGTGGAGCGCCTTGTTGACGTCCAGCTTGATGGATGCGTCCTGCGCCCTGGCGACGCCCGCAAGTGCTACGCTGACGAGAGCGAGAGCGATGAGTTTCTTATGCGACATGTTCATTCCCCTTTTTTACAAAGCGACGTTTCTTGAGAGATTAAGGTTACGACTGCCGGTCAGATCCGGCTGCCATCCGTATCGAATGCGAAAAGCTCTTCCGGCGTCATGTGGCGCTTCATGATGCCCTGCGCGTGCAATTCACCGGCAAAATCGTCGATCATCTTGCGGTTGGCGGCAAATCCGCTGGCATCCCAGCCTTTGGGCAGTTCGCGCGAGGTTTTCAGGACCTCGTCGAACATCCATGGCGTGGTTTCGGCATATTTGCGACGCTTGATGGTCCACATGCGCTGCGACTCGTCGATCAGTCTGCTGACTTCGGCAATTACCCACGGGTTCTCGGCAACGATGTCAGCCTTGATGCCGATCAGGTGCATGCCCGGAACGTATCCCACATCGTCGAAATACCGGCGCTCTTCTGCGCGGAAATCGGCCAGCACCTGACGGAACGGTGAGCCAGGCTCGAAATAGCCATCGGGCATGAAGGGCGTAAAGATCGCATCCAGCCCACCTTCGCGCAAAAGGTCTACCATCGGGCGTTCGCCGGGGCAGGCTTCAATCAGGCCGGGCTGGCCAAAGCCGTCGAGGCGATCGGTGACTGGGTGGGCCCCTGTCAGGCGGCCAGCATACCACGTCGCATCCTTGACCTCGACGCCTTGGCGGCGGATAGCCGCACGCGTCCACGTGTTGCCGCTGTCGCGCCATCCGGTGACGCCGATGCGTTTGCCGGCCAGCTGGCCGAGCGTTGTTAGATCGCTGTCGCGAGTGGTCATGATGCAGCGATGGCGGAAGCCGCGCATGATGAAGTTGGGAATGCCAACGACGCTGTCATCGCCGTCGTGGCGAAGCTGGGTATAGCGGCTGAACGAAATCTCGGCAGCCTCGTGGTCGGGGCTCTTGCCGAGATGGGACACAAGCGTTCCGATCCGGTCCACCCGTAAGTCGAGCTTGTCGGAAGCGACATCGCCGAGGATCAGCGGGGTCATGTAGTCCCAGTCACGCAGTGCAATTCGAAGGCCCAGTGTCATTCTACATACTCATGTCAGAAAGTGCTTATGAAGGGAGATTAAAATGTTCACATCGTAATGATCAAATGTTATTACGTTATTGAACATTTAATTTGGTGAGCAAATGAGCGACACCTACGATTCGATCTGGTTTGCCGAAAAATTAAGCGATCGAACAATTCGCGGAATCGCGTTGGAAACCAGTGCCTTGATCAGGGCAGGGGCGCTTCCCGTAGGCGCCAAGCTGCCTCCGATCCGTGATCTCGCTTTTTCGCTCGGTGTCAGCCCGGCGACGATTTCGGAAGCCTGGAGCGAACTCAGACGGCAAAAGATCATTTCAGGAAGGGGCCGAAACGGCACCTGGGTCAGTGGTGACCGCTTCATCGCAAAGCCAGAGCGCCTTGCGAGTTCCGGCCACTACGGTGCAGATGTGCTCGACCTGACGATGGCCGTTCCCGACCCAAGGCTGCTGCCGCCTTTGGAGAAGGCGCTGGCATACGGGTCTTCCGCAGAGAACCTCAACAGCTATGAGCGCAGCCGTATTCTGCCGGAACTGGAGGCCGAAGTACGCAAGACATGGCCCTATGACCCGGAAGCGATGCTTGCGACCAACGGCGGTTATAATGCTGTGTATACCGCCATTCATGCGCTGGTGACGCCCGGCGCGCCTGTCGCCATCGAAGAACCGACGGCGATGCGGCTCCTCGATATTCTTGAGCATCAGGGTGCACGTATACTACCTGTGAAATGTGACGAGTACGGCCCGCTGCCCTCATCGCTCCAGGATGCGATGCGCTACAAACCGGTCGTTTTCCTGTTTCAGCCGCGGCTGCATTCAGTGACTGGCCGGACAGTGACGCCGCAACGTCTGGGCGAACTGACTGAAGTACTACGTGACAGCGACACCCTCATAATTGAGGATGATGGCATGTCCGATATTTCGGGGGTTGAGCGTCATTCGCTTGGCACCCAGTTTCCCGATAGGGTCATTCACATTACCTCGTTTTCCAAGACGCTCGGCCCCGATCTCCGTTTGGCCGTATTGTCAGGCACAGCGGCAATCGTTGAACAGATCCAGTCTTATCGTAGTTTTAGTGCCGCCTGGACCAGCCGCGTTCTTCAAGCCGCCGGTGCATGGTTGTTGCGCCAACCGGAAACTTGGGAAGGCATCGCATCTGCCCGGGCTATCTATAAAAAACGACGCGATATGCTTGCTAGCGCTCTGCGCGTGCGCGGCCTAACCATCGAAGATGGAGACGGGTTATCTTTGTGGGTGCCGGTGGTCTCTGAGCCCTTTGCAATGGTTACGCTCGCTGCCCGGAATATTGCGGTCAACTCGGGAAGCAAATTCTGCATTGCTCACAGCAATAACATTCGGGTGGCAACGTCGATGTTGGATGAGCGCTCCGAGGATGTAGCTGACGCGATTGCACTCGCCCACATTATGTAGCTGCACACGCTGCGCGTTGACAGCTCTGGTGCATGCGGTGTCACAATGTTCCATTGCCGCCCCGAACGCGGTGTTTGTTGATGACGTAGGTACGCGCGGTCGTCACAACGTTCCAATGCGCCTTTGCGCGGATATCGTGGCTTTTGGCACCTAAAAGGTCTTCCACAATTCATATGGTTCGCTGGCCGGTAGCAGTAACGCAGCTTTCTAAGGTCGCTCCGGGTTGTATCTGGTGGCCGTCAGCCGCTCAGACACAGCACAGGACTTGGAGTCGCGATACCCTGCGTCGCGCAGCGCGGCCCTTATGGGCCCATCTCCATAGCGGACATTCTTTCCTTTTGGATAAATCGCCCAGACCGGAAGGTCCGGACATTTTGCCTGCGCCGCCTGAGCCGCCGCCAGATCATCGGGCCCGTCGATGCGAGCGACTATCATCGCGGCCTTAGTGACATCGTCCGTCAACACGCCTTCCAGGGCGTCAGCGAGCGCCCCATCGTCGCAAGGGCCGATCAGAAATGCCCTTGCGTCCCTTTTCAGCCCCAGTTTAGCGCGCAGGCTCGGCGGCGGAGTGGCAATCGCGTTCCTCCATTTCTCTGCCTCGATGGCGCCCATATGCAGGGAAACAGATTCGCCATTGCATGTGAAGCAAAGCGCCGACCCATCCACGTGGACATTCACAAGCCGGTCGCGCGGGAACCGTCGGCGGATGTCGCCACGCAAGATCAGTTCTGTGCTTTCGAGCAGAGCGAGGACATCACCTGCCTCGCCGCCTATCTCCACACGTGTGATTGCCTCGCGCCCCATGTCATCTCCTTCTATTGTGCGGCAGCCTTGGAATACGGTCACCGGAGACAAATCCGACGATGTGGCCAGATCGCCAGCAACTTCGAAAAGACCGATAACGCGGGAAGTTCGCTATTGGTATCTGGCTGACCCAGATGCAAAGCCGTGCTCCATCGTTCCGCAATTTTGGTCGAGGAAACCGACAATGTCATTCCCCCAAACGTCCACGCCGCGATAGGGAAACGCGTGGCCATCGCGTGAGGAATTTCCGAATGCGGGATAAATCTTGATCTCCGCCGGACGCCCAACCGCCCTCCGATGAAACCAACATCGTCGATTCCGCGCGAAGTCATTTGCGTTCCATGTGCTTATCCGGTCGTTTTTCGGTCGTCTTTTGCGGGAGGTTCTGCGTTCCTGAGCGCCATCATGAGATAGTCCTGCAATATCGATTGAAGTCCCGCGGTTTTGGTTCGGACCCGGACCATCGCGGCGCGCATGGCCACCTCATCGACCGGATGCTGCCTGGCAAGAGCCTCCTGGGCGTCACGCGCCGTCCTCAGTTCAGCCAATGCCGTGCGCACGGTCGACCTATTCTCTCGCAAAACCTCGCGGAATGCACGCTGGACCTCGGGAGAATAGCGCGCTGCGAGAGCCATAGAAAGAACATTGGGGCCGGATTGCCATCGATGCGCGAGATAGCCGATCGTAAAGAAGTTGCCGGCAAGCGACATGGCGAGCAGCACGAAAACAGCGGTTCGTAACATGCCGGAACGTGTCATAGGCTGCTCTCCGGACGATCGAATTCATCGCCAAACAGGAATGTCGTCGGCGCGCCGGCCGCAACCGCGAACAAGGACGCTTCGACGGAACGTCCCTCTACCCCGGCGAACTGGTATCCACCCATCAGCGCCGCTCCTGTCAGTATGAGCGCAGCAGTGGCCGCCAGGCGGGGCGATGCAAAAGCCGACCACAGCCATTTCGATCTCGGGTTCCGGTGCCCGCCGAGCCCGTCGAGCACCTTCCGGGCCAGAAGGTTGTCATCGACTTTATCGATGGCAGCTTCGCGGACCAGACTGTCGACCGGGTTCTCATCCAGGCGGTTCTCCGCCAACCGGCGGTATGGCGCCGGCCAGGTCGATACGTCGTCGCCGAAACGGCGTTTGAGTTTCTTGAATTCCTCGTCAGTCATTGTCATAGCCTTACTCCGCTGCCTGCCTTTGCCATATGCTCCCGCAACGCGCGTCGCGCGCGGACCAGAAGCTGTTCGACCGAGCCGCCGGTCGTTCCCATCACCTGTGCGATTTCCGCAACGTCGAGATCGGCGACCGCGCGAAGGAGCAGCGCCATGCGCTGGTGCCGCGGCAAGTCGAGTATGCCCTTGCGGGCCAGGCTCAGCTCCGACCGTCCGGAGACTCTCACCTCGGCGTCGGGCTCGTCTAAGCTCGGGTCGGCGGGCATCGCATCCAGTCCGACGAAGCGCAGCAGCGCGTTTCGTCGTCCAACATCGATACAGCGGTTCGCGGCGATCCTGTACAGCCATGTCGTGACCTGTGCCCTGTCCGGATCGAAATGGGCCGCCTTGCGCCATACGGTCCAGAATACTTCCTGGACGACATCCTCGGCATCCTCACGCGAGCTGCCCAGGTAACGCCGGGCAAAGGCCGTCAGGCCCTTGCCGTGGCGCTCGACGAGTTGTGCAAGCGCGTGCTGACGCCCCGCCGCGATCGCCAGCATGAGCGATCGATCGATATCGGCGGCGGCTTTGTCGCCTGTTCGCTTAGCGCCCTCCAAGTTTGATTAGCGTACGGTACGGCGTAGCGTCAGAAGCCGACTACCCTCCGGGCCGGTGATGCTGCTTGCCGTACGGACACGCCAGGGTCCGACCGCGGTCGCCCGCTTGCCCGTCACGGTGGTTCCTTTCGGTCCGGTTGCCGAGTAGCTCCGGGCGCAGCGGTCGACGATGCCTGAAGCACATTGGCCGCTCGATGTGTATGTCGCGCCATTGGCGCCCGTGCGGGTTGTAGTTCCCGAATATCGGCCGTCCTCACCGCTGACGGTGCGGGTGATTTGCCCGCCGTGGGCCGTCGAGCGTGTCCATTCCTCGGCATTGCCAGGACCAGCGATCGCCAGCAGTGGGGCTGTGACAATCAGCATGATTGCAAGTCGTGATACATATTTCATCTTGAATCGTCCTTGGTTTCATCAGGGTAGCCGAGCGAAGCATATCGTTGCTATACGCCCAGCTATGCTGCTCATACGAACGAAGCGGCACGCTCCTACGCTGAGCACTGATTGATGGCTCGCTCCGTGGCTTTTCTTCGTCACCGCGTAGGAGGGCAGCTTGCCATACGTATAAATCGGAAAGGTCATTGTCGGCGGAGCCGGGTATGCGAAATTTAACATGGGCTATGATTGTTTTTTCTGTTGGAGCCCTTTTCGGCTTTGCTGGTCCTGAAGCGCAATCTCAGGAACTGGGTAGGGGAGAACGCCGGGCACTGGTGCAGGCCTGCCGCGCAGACGTTGCGAGAGTGTGCCCTGGGGCCAGGCCCGGCGGAGGCGCCATCGCCCAATGCCTTCGCCAAAACGTGACGCAATTATCTGACGGCTGCCGGTCGGCCATCGCCGTAGCAGCGCAGGATTCAGGGCAGCCTGCGGGTGCGCAAGCCGCGCTTCCTGCGCAAACCAGGGTCTACCGTGATATCGCCTATGGAAGTCATTCGAAGCAGCGGATGGACATCTACGTGCCGGACGGTGCCGCAAACGCTCCCGTCATATTCATGGTGCACGGCGGAGCATGGGCCATCGGTTCCAAATCGGCTTCCCGCGTTGTCGACAACAAAGTCGCCTACTGGCTTCCGAAAGGCTTCATCTTCGTCTCGGTCGACAACCGCCTGCTGCCGGAAGCTGATCCGCTCGTGCAGGCTCAGGATGTGGTCAAGGCTCTTGCCACGGCCCAGGAAAAGGTGCGGAGCCTCGGCGGCGATCCCCGCCGCTTCGTTCTGATGGGGCATTCGGCCGGCGCGCATCTGGTGATGTTGCTTTCCGCCGATCCCAATATGGCAACGCGTGTCGGTGCGCAACTATGGCGCGGTACGGTCGCGTTAGACAGCGCGGCCTACGACGTGACGGGAATCATGAAGGGTTCGCATCCGCGGCTGTACGACAGGGCATTCGGCAACGATCCGGCTTTCTGGCTGCGCGCATCCCCGAGCGCCCAACTCCGGCCCGCAGCGCGACCGATGCTGCTTGTATGTTCGTCAACACGTCGCACATCCTGTGCTCAGGCAGAAGGCTTTGAAGCCAGGGCCGGAACGGTCGGAGTTCGCACCGGAGTTTTGCCGGTGGCCAAAAGCCATTCCGCGATTAACGAGGATCTCGGCAAACCAGGGAGCTACACCCAGACAGTCGATCGGTTCATCCAGGGGTTGGTCCAATAGGCAGTCACCGTCGTCGCGGAGGGCCCGCAAGGTCGCGAGCGCCGCTGGGTCGTCGAACGGACGTTTGCGTGGCTGGGCCGATGCCGCAGGCTGGCCAAGGATTTCGAGAAATCCATCGCTTCAGCAGAAGCCTGAATAACCATCGCTCACATCCGCATGCTTATCAGACGAGCCCGACGAATATGCGCTTGCAAGTGGCCAACCACTTGCTGACCCTCCCGTCCAACGTCCCGAGGGAATCCATGAGGGAGAATTCCTGTCAGGAGGATCCGGAAACGACGCCCTCACGGGGGAGCGGGCGCCGACACCTTCATCTTCAGCATCGATAGTGACCAGGACACGATTACCGATTTCGGTACCGGGAATGCTTGCACAGCTCGCCGGCGACAGCGACGAGTATGCAGGCGACCGACAGGATAGGGCCAAGCCAACGGAACGACATTCTCTCTAGATCAAAGAGGAACCGATCAAATCGACTACGCCGCATTGCCGACCTCGTTTCTCGGATCCAGGCGAGACGTGCTGAGCCGCGCGCCCGCGTCGATGTCTTTTAAGATGATGATACTCGCTCGGTTGCCGGAATTCTCGTCCGTCTGATTTCCCCGGTCTCATCGGAGTGCCTCCGAGGGAGCATGTTCAGCGGCGATTTACCTGATGCGGCTCGGACGACGAGCATTGGCGAGCAGTTCCTGCTTGGTTGCACGAGACCCGAACAGGATTCTCAGGTCCCGGATCGCACTGGCGTCGAGGGCGTAGCGCATTCCAAATTCATCGATATCGATAAACACCCCTGCTGGTAGGCTCGCAACTGCGAGGACCTGATCTCCAGATCGGTACCGGTGTCGCGCAGGTCGGTGAAAGCGAACCGTTTGGATTTGCAGGTGATGAGCGTCAATACGCACAGTAATGCCTCCGCCCGGCCCAAATCGATGTCCAGTGTCATACGCTTGAGGTTGCATTCTCATGATCCCGGAAACTCACCCCGGCGATACCGGCCACACTCTCGGCCACCACCCGTATCGCACGCTTTTGCGCAGCAGACGGAACAGGAGCGAGAATTTCGACAATCGAATCTTTGACGTCCATTTTAAGCCGACCAGCTTCAAGGCCAAGTCCTGCTCGCAGTCGGGTCGCAACAGCCAGGCGCAGCGCATCATCCCCTTTCGCCACGACATCGCGGTCCGTTTTTATCGCTCGCAGGATATCGCGCCGGCTGATGATCCCGACGAGCTTGCCCGATTGAATCACCGGCAAACGTTTGATGTTGTGGCTTCGCGCGAGAACAGCGGCGTCGGCAAGCGGTTGTTCTGGCGATATGCAAATGAGCTCTCTTGTCATGCAATCGCCTACGGTCGTTCCATGTGTCCGAACATAATTTTCAAAGAAGGCACCGTCAGAACCTTCCGGGAGAGGCTCCGAGCCGACATTAAACGCACTCCGGCTCAATAGGTCGCCTTCGGTGAGCATGCCGACAACACGATCGTCATCGCCGACCACCGGAAGCCCGCTGACGTGGTGGTCGAGCATCAACTGAATGGCGTGGTTGATACTCGTGTCCGGCGACACGCGGATCGGTGTCAGCGTCATGAAATCCTGCACAAGCATTATGCTTTCCCTTTTTCGGAACTTGACCCAGTCTCGCAGGGTGGGCCGCCGATGCCTTGATTCAACTCAACCTAAATGATCCTCAGGATGGGAATTCTGAAACACCCGGCGAGCGGCGGCTTTGGGCTGTTGTTTATCTGTAGAGCGGGGGCATGTGAGAGCTCACCACGGTGGAGCGGAGAATTGGGCAACTATCGCTTCGCGATTGAGACTTGCAGCTTTATTCAGTCGATCTGGTTGCCGACCAGATCAACACGCTCACGGCCATCGTCAACGGTCAGGAGCAGGGCCGGATCGACGAGTTACTTCCATGGATTAGCTCGGCATCCGGCAGCCAGGCCCTCACATTAAATGCCAGGCCCGCGAAGCTCACTATTTCATCGGAAGTCCAACTCGAAGATGTGTCCGGAATTCGACCGTGATTTAGAGAATGTCGCCTGATGTATTTCTACTATGCGTTCGACAATCTTCAGTCCGATACCAAGGCTATCACTAGACCCCGATACCGTTTCGTTACGCAGCAGGATTTCGGGGGACTGATCTTCGACCGCAATGATGCCGTTGCCCACACGGACGATGACTGCTGTGCGATCAACTGTGTGCCTGACTGCGTTCTCGATCAAATTCCGAAGCGCGTCTCTTAGAAGCGAAGGCGCGCCCCTGAGCATGCTGCTTTCCACTTGGCTGAAGAACTCTAGCGAATGATTGTTTTCGTAGACCCAAGGGGCGAGCTGCGCTACCACGGACGACGATAGCTCCACGAGGTCGATCTCCTCGAACATGCCGTGATCGACGCTTTCAAGCCGAGCGAGCGCGGTGATCTGAGCGACGAAGTTCACCAGGTCCTCAAGGTCGGCTTCGGCCCTCCTCGCGCGGGGATGATCGATCTGGGCGAGTTCCAGCTTCAACGCTGCAAGTGGTGTTCGGATTTCGTGGGCGATCCCGGATGTCAGGACCTTCTGCGACCTCATCAAAGCGCCGACGCGCTCGAAGGCGCGATTGACGGCGGCCGCAAGATGGGCGACCTCCCGCGGCATTTGATCGAAGTCCAAATGCGAGCGCGAATCCATTGGATCAACCTGGTCAGCAGCGTCGGCGGCAGCTCGGACTGGCCGCAGTGCCTGGCGGACGGATAGCAAGGTTCCACCAAGTACGAGAACCAGGAGGATGCTCATGGGTACGATCAGGTGTCCGATTATCTCATTCCAGAGGACGTCGGACATGACGTCAGAGGGATCACCGATCGTCGCAATATCGACGAGGAAACGCTGGGTGCCAATAGCGAATGCTTGACCGCCGACGAGCGACAAAGGCTTTCCCGGTGCCAAAGACCTCAACCAGAAGTCTGGCGGGTTCACATCCTTAGGAAGGAAGCGATCCTCACAGGCAGCGTCGCATGATTGGAACACCAGCGTACCGTTCGCCGCACGAATGCGGGCAACGTAACCTGTGTCATCTTTTCGGTAACGCTGCTGTACAGTGTCGGGAAGGCGGTAATGCACGCTAGCACCTTCCACTGCGATCCCGGCCGCCAATCGTTCTGTTTCCTGCTCAACGAACAATCGCGACAGCTCACCAACATCCCAGTAGTAATCCGAAAAGACGAGGGCGAGTTGCAGGAGCATGGCGAAGATCGCGAAGAAAGTGATTCGGCGAGCGAGAATCGCTCCGAGCGTCGGTTGCGACTGGCTCAATCATGCACCTCGCGCATCATATAGCCCACACCTCTGATCGTCTCGATTGACGAGTGGGTATTGTGGCTCTCGAGTTTCTTCCGAAGACGGGATATCGCCAACTCAACGGCATTACTGCTTCTCTCGTCGCCAAACTCGGAGAACGCATGCTCGATCTTTGCTTTGGGGACAACCTTTCCACCGTTGCGCATCAGCAGTTCGAGCAAGCCCTTTTCTGACGGGGCGAGAGCGACTTCATTGCCCGCGCAGATCACCTGACGCGACGCTACATCGAGTTTCAGCGCGGCGTATTCCAGCACGGGCATAGAGGTGACGGGTGATCGCCGGATAAGTGCGCGTATCCGGGCCGTCAGTTCGCCATTGTGGAACGGCTTGGCCAGATAGTCGTCAGCGCCCGCATCAAGTCCGGCTATCCGCTCGTCGATCGCAGCTCTTGCAGTCAGAACGAGCACTGGCGTCTGACTGCCAGCCTCCCGGAGCGATTTGAGGACGTCGATGCCATCCTCCTCAGGAAGACCAAGGTCTAGGAGAAGCAGGTCGTACTCCCCCTCTCGAAGGGCTATACGTCCATCCTGTGCAGTCGCGAACGCGTCTATCTTCCAGCCCTCATTCCGGATGGCCTCGCAAACAAGCCCACGAAGCCGGGCGCTGTCCTCGATGAGCAGAATTCTCATGCCTTCTTTCGACCTGTAATCATCGACCAGACGAGATTCTCTCGATATCTCCAGCTTTCCACGATAGCAGCGCCAGCATGGATGAAGACGAGGATCATAATGCTGTTGGCAATCGTTCCGTGCAATCGCTCAAGCCATTTTTCGCCCCAAAAGGCATCCAATGTCGTCATCCATCCGGTCACGGCCGTTGCCGCAAGAAGAGCGATGAGCAAGAATATCATGATCGAAGCGAGCGGATTGTGTCCAAGGTATCGCTTTTCCTGGCTCTCGATGATGCCGCCAATTTGCTCCTTCAGCCTCCGCGGCGTCGGGAAGAAATCGTCGAATCGCGCATGCTTTGTACCAACGAAGCCCCAAAAAAGTCGAATTATGATCGCCCCTGCGACCACGTATCCCGTGACGCGATGCCAGTATTTCCCTTCCTCCAGGATAAAGAAGTTGAGCGCGCAAGCTGCGACAATGGTCCAATGAAAAATTCGGACGATGGGGTCCCAGACTTTGACGCTCCTTGGCGCGGCGTCGGAGGGCGATAAGCCCTCCTTCCTCGGTGAGATCGCCGTCATCGTTTAATCGCCCTTCTGGACGATGTCACCGGATACCGGATTGAAATAGACCTCGGCTCGCTTGCCGTCCTTATCCTTGCCGTAGATTTCGTAGCAGTTGCCGGTGATTTCGAAAGTCTTGACCTTATAGCCAAGGGTATCGATCTTCGCCTTCATGGCGTCCTCCGACATCCACTTCGACTTCGGCTCTTTGGTGCAACTCGGGCTGGCGAGCGCCAGCGCCGGTACGGAAGCGGCAATTGCGACTGCGGTAATCAGTTTCAGCATAATCATTTGGTCCTTTGCTCTAAGCCCAACCGGGCGACGAACCGAGCAATAAAATCCCCTAGCTGTCCGTTTGCTGTCAGGGGAAACGAAACGCGCTCCCAGCGCCTCATTCAGTCGTCAATATGTACCGTATGCATCCAGGCCGGGTGAGAAGGCCTATCAATCGGGCGCTGCCATGCGGCGAGGGGCGCCGTCTGTCATTTGGCGCACGCACCAGTTCGCATAGAGGTCACCGAGCATCCTGCCTAGTAATTTGCCGACAAAACCGTCGGGAAAGTTGTATTCGATCTTCACGGTCACCCTGCTTCCTCTAGGAAAGGGTTCGATCCTGAAGCCCATCCTGTATTGACCGATGACCAGCAGACGCGTCGCGCCAAGCGTTTCCCATGTCTTGAGAAGAGGTGGCGATCGCTCGGTTACCACCTCTTCGAGACTTAGCCCGATCCCCAGGATCGAGCCACTCATTTTGATGACGGAGCCGACCTGCCGTCCCTCCGCATCGTCGAGTTCATATGTCATCACCGAGCCCAGCATCATGATCGACCGCTTATCCATGTGGCTTCCGAGCGCCCTCGGATCGTCCAGGAACGCAAATACTTGCTGTGCTGGCGCTGGAATTTCAACGGTACTCGAAGCTGAGCGGCGGTAGATCATTGCGGGTGATCTCCATGATCATGCCCACCGTGCCCATGGAACAGGTGCAGGAGCGGGCAAGCGAGAAGCAGCAGATATGGAGCGAGCCCGAGCGCGTGGGCCCAATGCTCCCGAAGCACGAAGAAAATGACGATGACGGCTAGTGACGCTCCGACCAGGAGCCACGTGCGGGACGTGCTCATAGGTTGATGCTCCTCAGTCTGAGGGAATTGCCGATCACGCTTACGGATGACAGAGCCATCGCGGCTGCGGCGATGATCGGGGAAAGCAGGATGCCGAAGGTCGGGTACAGCAAACCGGCGGCAACCGGGATGCCTGCGGCATTGTAGATGAATGCGAAGAACAGGTTTTGCCGGATGTTGGCCATCGTCGCCCGGCTGAGCTGCCGAGCTCGTACGATGCCCTGAAGGTCGCCCTTCAATAGGGTGACGCCGGCGCTTTCGATGGCGACATCCGTGCCGGTGCCCATTGCGATGCCGACGTCGGCGGCCGCAAGCGCAGGGGCATCGTTGACGCCGTCGCCAGCCATGGCGACGATCTTGCCTTCGCTGCGAAGCCTTGACACGATCTTGCTCTTGTCCTCCGGAAGCACCTCGGCTTCGACCTCCGAAATACCGAGCCGCCGCGCGACGGCATGCGCAGTGGTTTTGTTGTCGCCCGTCAGCATCACGACCCTGATGCCTTCGGAAACGAGCGCCTTCACAGCCGGCGGCGTCGTCGCCTTGACCGGGTCTGCAATGGCGAACAACCCGGCGACCTGCCCATCCGAAGCCATGAAGATGACCGTCGCCCCTTCGTTTCTGAGCTCCTCGGCTTTGACCGTCATCGCAGATACGTCGATCCCGCTTTCCTCCATGATCCGATGGCTTCCCAGGATGAGCTTCCTGCCGTCGACCATTCCGGTCACGCCCTTGCCGACGGGGCTGTCGAAGTCCCGGGCGTCGCCGACCTGGAGGTTGCGTTCGGTGGCGGCGTTGACGATAGCGAGAGCGAGCGGGTGCTCGCTCGAACGTTCAAGTGTCGCCGCGGCCTGCAGCAGTTCGGTCTCCGAAAGGCCTTCCATCGGTAAAATCGCGGTGACCTTCGGCCGCCCTTCGGTAAGGGTGCCCGTTTTGTCGACAACGAGGGTGTCGACCCTTTCGAAGCGTTCCAGGGCCTCCGCGTTCTTGATCAGGACGCCAAGTCTTGCACCACGGCCCACGCCGACCATGATGGACATTGGCGTTGCAAGGCCGAGGGCGCAGGGGCAGGCAATAATGAGAACGGCGACGGCGGCGACTAGCCCATGCGCGAAGCGTGGTACAGGTCCGATGAGCAGCCAGACGAAGAACGCAACAATGGCCACGGCGATGACCACCGGTACAAACCACCGGAGACCTGGTCGGCCAGGCGCTGAATCGGAGCGCGGGAACGCTGGGCTTCAGCGACCATTTTCACGATCTGCGAGAGCATGGTATCTTTGCCGACCTTGCCGGCTTCCATGACAAAGCCGCCGGTCTTGTTCATCGTGCCGCCGATCAGCTTCGAACCGACGTCTTTCGTCACGGGCATGGATTCGCCGGTGATCATCGACTCGTCAATCGAACTGCGCCCTTCAAGGAGTGTCCCGTCGACCGGGACTTTCTCGCCGGGACGAACACGCAGCCGGTCTCCGACGGCGACGGCATCAAGACCGATGTCCTCGTCGGTACCATCGGCCTTCACACGGCGCGCGATCTTTGGTGCAAGGTCGAGCAAGGCTCTTATCGCGCCGCCCGTCTGCTCGCGTGCCCGGAGTTCCAGGACCTGGCCAAGAAGAACGAGGACGATGATCACGGCTGCCGCTTCGAAATAGACCGCGACCGCGCCTTCGCCGGATCGCAGCGTTTCCGGGAAGGTGCCAGGCACGACGGTGGCAACCACGCTGTAGATCCAGGCGACACCGGTGCCCATCGCAATCAGCGTGAACATGTTGAGACTGCGGGTAACCAGTGATCGCCAACCACGTTCGAAGAACGGCCAGCCCGCCCAAAGGACCACGGGAGTCGCCAGCGCCATCTGGATCCAGTTCGAAGCCTGCGGTCCGATCATCATATGCAGGTTCGTCAGGTGCCCGCCCATCTCCAGCGCCAGGACGGGAAGGGACAGCACGAGGCCGATCCAGAAGCGGCGGGTCATATCGACCAGCTCTGCGCTTGGCCCTTCTGCGATCACGGGAGTTTCGGGCTCCAGCGTCATTCCGCAAATCGGGCAGTTGCCAGGGGCTATCTGCCGGATCTGCGGATGCATCGGGCAGGTATAGAAAACAGTTTGCCCTTCGGCGACGGGCGCTGTTTCCTGCGGCGGCACGGCATTGCTGCTGTGATCGTGATGGTGGTGATCATTGCGATGATGAGCGTGTCCGTGATGTTCGTCAGTCATGTCAGCCCCTTCAGATCGCGCCGTCGTAGGTGATGAAGGACATCATCCCCGCGGCCATATGATAGAGATGGTGGCAATGAAGCGGCCACCGGCCCGGATTTTCGGCGTCGAACTCCACCGCGACCTCTGCCATTGGCGGTAAAAGAACGGTGTCCCGCACTGCGCCCGCGAATGTTCTCCCATTGACGGCGACCACCTGGAAATGATGCCCATGCAAGTGCATCGGATGGGCCATCATCGACATGTTGCGCATCAGTATCCGGACACGCTGCCCCCGAGAGACGTTCAAGGCCTCTGCCGCTTCGATCGCCCATGTGTATCCGGCCATGCCGCCGGTCAGTGCAAGGTCATAGCGATGGTCGGGTGAGCGGGCCGGAAGCGGCTCGACACCTCGCAACTGCTGCTCAAGCGCGAGGTCGAGGACCGGCCCCCGTTCCGGCGCAACCGAGGCGAGCCTGGTCACGGGAGCCCCCGTCGTCGCAAGAATGATGCCCGTCCTTTCCCCAGCTCCCTCGCGCAGTGCCAGGATCGGTAACGTGCCTGATCCGGAAGGAAGCTGCAGCCGGATATCGAGCCGCTGTCCCATGGATATCGGGAAACGTTTGCCGGCGACTGGCACCACCTCCATGCCGTCAACTGCAATCAGGCTGCCGGTTACGCTACCAGTGTCGATGGTGAATGCGGTTGCGGTTGCTCCGTTGATAATCCGCAGGCGGACCCTGCCACCTTTCTCAACAGTGACGATTTCCGGGTCGTCCAGGGTGCGATCGTTGGCAAGATAGGCGTCATATTCGATGTCGTTCAGGTCCATGCCCTGCATGCCCGTCATCGACGCAGCCGTGCTTGAACCGCCGCTCATCGGCATCTGATGCTGGGCGTGCATCTTCGACATCATCGGCGTCATGCTCTGACCGCCCATCGGCATGTTGCCGTGTCCGGACCCGCCCGCCTTGAGTTCCGCCAGCAGTTCTTCAGGCGACTTGAAGGAAAAGTCATGAAGAAGGACGACGATCTCCTGCTCGTCGCGAGAGCGATCCTCGGCCGTGCGCACGATGAGCGGGGCCGCTAGGAGAGCCTGTTCCTGCAAGGTGTGGGCGTGCATCCAGTGTGTGCCGCCTCTGCCGATCGGAAAGTCGTAGTCCCTGATCTCCTTGGCCTTCAGCAGTGCAGCCGGATTGCCGGGAACGCCGTCCATGGCCCAAGGAGGCGTCAATCCGTGCCAGTGGATCAGCGTGTCTTCCGGCGTATCGTTGCCAAGCCGGAGATTGAACTGCGTCTGCGCATCCCAGACAAGTCCGGGCCGACCTTTTCGGTCTGTCAGGCCGAACACGGTTGCCGGCCTGCCTTTTACCTCAAGGGTCCGTTTCCCGATCACGAGGTCAGAGGACGATGCATCCGCTCTGCCGGTGGAGGCGCTTAATAGAGGTGAGACTGCTGCCGCGCCGACGGCGAGCGTCTTGAGGAATTCTCGACGGTACATGATAGTTCTCTCGATCCTGGCCGGCATTCCGACCGTGCTGATGATGATTTACCCGCACGGGGCGGGTGTCTCGTCACGCGAAGGATCGGGGCGGCTCCAGTCCCGGCGAAGGGTCTGTCCCGGCAAGATCTGTCGGCATGTCGGCAACCGGGCCAAGCGGGGTCAGCGAAAGAACCGGCTGGCTCGCATCGGAAACTACCGCCAGGCAAGCGGCGCAAGTGGCGCTGCAGCAGGCCTTGTCGTCCAAACTAGATGTCGTCCTCGGATGATCGTGGCCATGACCGCCATGGCTGTCGGACGCGCTCTGCTCGGTTGGGCAGAAATGAGGGGCGACGTGAGAAACTGGCGCAGCGAAAAGAACGACGGCGGCAAAAACGACCGCTATCATCCTCCAGATCACGCTTTTCCGCTCGCGCAGGTTCATGTTCAGCTCGCTTCGTCCGGAACGAGGAATACCGGATGCGGGTTTATCGGCCTTGATCTCCGTCAACCTTCCAACGGCGGCGTCGATATATAGTATGCCATAATACTAAATTAAGCATGATCTGAAATTATGGCGCTCTCTGCACCCGCGTTGCTACCCATTCCCCTGCAACCTTTCGACATTTCTTCGAGGTCCTCATGACAGGCACAAGCAAGACCACCGATCTCCAGGACAGACTTCAGTTCGTAGGCCTCGACGCAGCCCAGCTGCGCAGCCTGTCAGGGATCCACACGATTATACGAGGTACTATCGGTGAGACCCTTGATGCCTTCTACCGGAAGATCACTTAGCATCCGCAGACCGCGCGATTCTTCTCCAATGAGGCCCATGTTGCGCACGCGAAAGATCGGCAAGCGAAGCATTGGGACATCATCGCCTCCGGACAATACAACGAGAATTACGTCGAAGGCGTCACAACTGTAGGCCGTGTGCATGCTCGGATCGGGCTTGAGCCTCGCTGGTATATCGGTGGCTATGCGATGATCCTGGAGGGGATCATCCGGGCAGTGATCAAGGAGGAGTTGAAGGGTTTCCTTCATGGGCGAAAGGCTGAGAAGCTCTCGAACGATCTTGTCGCGGTCACCAAAGCTGCCCTGATCGATATGGATTATGCCATTTCCGTTTATCTCGATACCTTGGCCGAGGAACGAGCGCGCCTTGAAACACAGCGTGCAGTGGAGAAGGCAGAACAGGATGCTGCGTTGTCCGCATTGGCCGGTGGGCTTTCGCGCCTCGCAGAAGGAGATCTAACTGCCCAACTTCGCGAGCCCCTTGCGCCGAGCTTCGATGCACTGAAGCAGAACTTCAATTCATCGGTGGCGGCACTGGACGGTGCCATGCTGGAAATACACCGATCGGTCGAAGATGTCCGTGCGGAAGTGGAGGGCATCGCATCCGCAGCCAATGACATGGCCAAACGCACCGAACATCAGGCCTCTGCGTTGGAAGAAAGTGCTGCGGCCCTGGAAGAGATCACCACGATTTCGGGACAATCCGCGAACCGGGTGCGAGACGTTCAGACAGTTGTTCAGGAATCTGCTGCAGAGACTGCCAAGTCGGGCCAGATCGTCGACCAGGCGATTGCTGCGATGGGCGACATCGAAACGTCTTCGCAGAAAATGAACCAGATCATCGGCGTCATCGATGAAATCGCTTTCCAGACGAACCTCCTGGCGCTCAATGCCGGAGTTGAAGCCGCGCGCGCTGGCGAACAGGGCAAAGGCTTTGCTGTCGTGGCACAGGAGGTTCGCGAACTGGCGCAACGATCTGCCGCGGCAGCGAAGGAGATCAAGGAGCTGATCTCTCGTTCATCGGCCGACGTAAGGAGGGGCGTAGAACTTGTGAACCTTACAGGTGAATCCTTGAACACCATCGGAGACAGGGTTGGCTCCATCAAGGAGAATATCAACTCCGTTGCACAATCAGCGCAGGAGCAGGCTTCCGGCATTCAGGAGATCAATACTGCTGTGCGCAACATGGACCAGATCACGCAGCAGAATGCCGCGCTGATGGAGGAGACTAACGCCTCAACGCAGAGCCTCTCGCAGATCAGTCAGCGGCTTGCATCCCTGATCGGGCGTTTCCGGATTGGAGGTTCAGCAAGCCCCATGTCGGCAAACCCGCAACCCAAGCGCACTGCGGCGTAGCTTTTCACTGGCAAGCTACTTCAGACGATCCGGCGCTGGGGATGCAAATTTGGCTCGGCATATGCGAAGCGGTTGCGCAGAAAGGAGCCTTCCCGAAAGGATATCTGGCATCTGGACGAAGTGGTGATCTCCATCGGCGGTCGACAACACTGGCTTTGGCGCGCCGTCGACCAGGACGGCTATGTTCTTGACGAAATCGTACAGACCCGTCGCGACACCAAGGCTGCCAAGCGATTGCTGGTCAGGCTACAGAAGCAGCAAGGCCTCACGCCGAAGCGGATCATCACCGACAAACTGCGCTCATGTGGAGCGGCAAAGCGGGATGTGATGCCTACCGTCGAACACCGATCGCACAAGGGGCTGAACAATCGCGCGGAGAATTCACACCTGCCACTGCGAAAACGAGAGCGGGTGATGCAAGGCTTCCGATCCGCCGGCGGCTTGCGACGATTTATCTCGGTGTTTTCAGCGGTCAGAAATCTTTTCGTCCCGCCGCACCAGACGCACTCCGCCCTCGCCATTCACCTTCATCGGATCCAGGCAATCGCGCAGTGGAAGGCCGTAACCGGCACAGCTACCTGAGATCAACGGCAAGCGCTTCGTCCGGCTTCAGCCAAACAACGTGACATCACCGTTTCTCCAAATACAAAACTCGGCTAAGGTACGGGCATGTCTCAGATCACCGTAACACCCGCCAGAAAAGAGAAACTCGCTGATACCGTGTATGGACAAATCCTTTCTGAGATTACGTCCGGAAAATTCACGGAGGGCGACAAGCTTCCTTCAGAAGCGGAACTGTCGCTCGCCTTCGATGTGTCGCGACCCGTGGTCCGCGAGGCGCTTTTACGCCTATCTACAGATGGGTTGGTCCAATCGCGGCGGGGTATCGGCACGTTCGTTTCGACGAAGCCGTCCATGAGGCTGACGGAGTTGGCCGATGCGGCTAGCCTATCCAGTTATGTACGTTCTTTCGAGCCGAGAATCGTCATTGAAGTCGAGGCTGCGCGGCTTGCGGCGCTGCGACGTTCGCGCGGACATCTTGAGGCAATCCGGCAGACGATCGACGATCTGAACGAAGCGATCATGCGGGGTGAACTGGGCCAGTCACAGGACATTGCCTTTCACGACGCAATCGCGATTGCCGCCGGCAATGAATATTTTCCCGTCTTGCTGAGAGACCTTCGCCGGCCAGTTCTGGAAACCATGAATATCGGGCTAGAGCTTGCAAGGGAACGCGCACCGGCGCGGCGTCTGCGTGTCGTAGAAGAGCATACGCGGATATTCAACGCGATCAGCATCGAAGATAGTGATTCCGCGGCGAGCTACATGAAATATCACCTGCTCCAGGCGCGGGCAGCTATACTCGATGCGCAACATCTGGAGGCCGGGCGCCTGAATGGCGCCCGGCCGAAACACGACGAATAACGGACGGCAGGAAAGGCACCCGTCATTCTTTTCGGTATAGGCCCCGGCGCTTCAGTGCAGGATCTGGGCCAGGAATTCCTGAGCTCTTGCCGTCTTCGGATTTGAGAAGAAGTCATCCGGCTTGCCTGTCTCGACGATCGCACCGGCATCCATGAAGATGATGCGATCGGCGACCTGACGCGCGAAATGCATCTCGTGCGTCACGCAGATCATCGTGCCGCCTTCCTTGGCAAGCTCGACCATCGTATCGAGCACTTCGCGGACCATTTCCGGATCCAGTGCCGATGTCGGCTCGTCGAACAACATCAGTTCGGGGCTCATGGAGAGTGCTCGTGCGATCGCGACGCGCTGCTGCTGTCCGCCCGAAAGTTGCGATGGATATTTGCCGGCCTGTTCCGGAATCCGGACCCGTTCGAGGAAACGTTGTGCGGTCGCCCGGGCTTCCTCGCCCGACGCGCCTTTTACCTTCATCGGCGCGATCATGCAGTTTTCCAGCACGGTCATATGCGGGAAAAGATTGAAATTCTGGAAGACCATGCCGGTGCGCCGCCGCACCGCATCGATCGACTGGCGTGTATCCGTTACATCGATGCCACAGACGTGCAGAGAGCCGGATTGATATTGCTCCAGCGCGTTGAGGCAGCGGATCAGGGTCGATTTACCGGATCCGGATGGACCGCAGATCACGATTGTTTCGCCGCGGCTGACGGTCAGATCGATGTTCCGCAGCGCCCGGAAGGCTCCGAAGGACTTCGACACCTGCCTCGCCTCCACGACCGCTCCATCGGATTTTCCGTTCGAATGATTTGCGCTCACAGTCTTTTCCTTGTGGCCGTCAGACAATCTTCGGGTCGAATTCGCCGGAAGCGTATCGGCCCGCCATATCCGCCAACGGGATGACCTTGATCTTCGCAGCGTGCCCAGCCGTGCCAAACTCTTCAAGCCGCTGCTTGCAGAGCTTGGTAATGGCGTCCATTCCGGGCTTCATCATGTTGCGGATGTCGAATTCTTTGGGGTCTTCGTGCATCACCCGGCGGATCTGGCCGACCAGCGCCATCCGGTTATCGGTATCGATATTGATCTTGCGGACGCCATGCTTGATGCCGCGCTGGATTTCTTCGATCGGTACGCCCCAGGTCTGCTTTATGTCCGCACCGTACTTGTTCATGATGTCCTGTAATTCCTGCGGAACCGAGGAGGAGCCGTGCATCACGAGATGGGTGTTGGGCAGGCGCCGGTGAATTTCCTCCAGCCGGTCCATGGCCAGGACTTCGCCATCCGGCTTGCGGCTGAATTTGTAGGCGCCGTGTGAAGTGCCCATCGCGATGGCGAGGGCATCGACCTTGGTCGCCTTAACAAAATTCACTGCTTCGTCCGGGTCGGTCAGCATACGTTCGTCGGTCCGCGACTGGAGCTTCCCCAGAACGCCGATCTCGCCTTCGACCGACGCACCCATGTAATGCGCGACTTCGGATACGCGCGCGGTCACGCGGGCATTGTAGTCGTAGTCGGAGGGCGTCTTGGCGTCTTCGAGCAGCGATCCGTCCATCATCACCGATGTGAACTTGTGCTGAAGGGCGGTCGCGCACGTCGCCTCGCTATTGCCGTGGTCCTGGTGCACCACCATCGGGATATCCGGGTAGATCTTTTCCAGCGCCGCAAACAGGTGCTCGATCATGATGTCGCCCGCATAGGAGCGGGCCTTGGTGCCGACCTGCAGAATGACGGGCGCATCAACCGCACTGGCGGCGTTCATGACCGCCAGCATCTGTTCCATGCAAGTGACACTGAACGCGGGCACGCCATAGTGATGTTCGGCGGCGTGGTCGAGCAATTGTCTGAGCGTTATTTTGGGCATATAGGCAGCTTTCTCGTGAGGATTGGCCTGCAGCCCGGCTGCAGGCCATGAAATGAAATTAGAAGCGCGGAACGTCTTCGTTGACGATGCCCAGCCATTGTTTCTGGGCAGCCTGCAGCTCGCCACCGCTCCACAGCATCATGATCTCGGTGTTGAGCCACTGGTGGAGGTCGTAATCGCCGCGGCGGACGCCTATACCCATCGGGGACTGGCGGACGGCGAATTTGCGCGCGAACTTGTCCGTCTGCGCGTTAATGGCATTGGCAGCAGCGGCGCCGGAAACGATCGCATCGACTTGGCCTGTGAACAGTGCCTGATTGGTCGAGGCGTCATCTTCGAAACGCTGGATGTTGGTGCCCTGCACGGCCTTCTGGGTGATGATCGTGTCGTTGGTGCTGGCGCGGGTCACGCCAACGCGCTTGCCGACCAGAGCTTCGAGGTTGTCGAGCTTGGAGGCGGTCGGCGCGATGACCATCTGCTCGTCGACATAGATCGAGTTGCTGTACATGATGGCCTTAGCGCGTTCCGCCGTGATGCCGAGAGAGGAGATGACGATATCGACCTTGCCGGTCGTCAGGTTGGGGATTCGGGCCTGCGAAACCTGGTCGACGATTTCAAGCTTCACACCGAGATCCCGGGAGATCAGGTTTGCRATTGCAACGTCGAAACCGGACGGCTTCATGCTGGTGTCCGTCATGCCGTAAGGCGGCGTCGACAGCGAGATGCCGACGACGATCTTGCCACGCTTGATGATCTCGTCGAAGGTATTCGTGGTTTGCTGTGCGACAGCGACGGATGAAAGGCAAGCCGCGGCAACTACGCCGACGACAGCTTTCCTTATAAATGCGAGCATCGTTTTCTCCTCCGTTACGATGTTAGGATTTCAGACGTTTCTCGAGGCTGCGGCTGAACAGCGTCAGCGGGAAGCAGACAAGGAAATAGAAAGCCGCGGCGGTCAGATAAACCTCAAGCGGCTTGAACGTGGCGTTGCTGACGATCTGGGACGTGCGCGTCAGCTCGACGATGCCGACGACGGAAGCCAGCGAGGTGTTCTTTATGAGCTGGACGAAAAAGCCGACTGTAGGCGGAATGGCGATCCGGATTGCTTGCGGCACAATGATGTGGATCATCGCGTCGGCGCGACCAAGGCCGAGCGCATGCGCGCCTTCCCGTTGTCCCTTCGGGACGGACTGGATGGCGCCGCGCCAGATTTCTCCAAGAAATGCCGCTGCGTAGAGCGAAAAGGCGACGGCGATCGCGACGATCGGCTGCACCGAAATGCCGATATAGGTGACGCCGAAATAGGCGATGAACAGGGTTACGAGCAGCGGTGTGCCCTGCACCACGAAAATGTAGAACTGTGCGAGCCGACCGACGACAGGATTGGCTGAAATGCGCATCAGGGCTATCGCGGACCCGGCAATCGAACCGCCGACCAGCGCGATGAGCGCCAGACCGATGGTCCAGCCGAGACCGGTCAGCATGAACTGGACATGGGTGAGGCTGAATTGCTGAAACATCTTATCGCCCCAGGAACTTGAATGGAAACAGGACGCGTTCAAGGACCGTCATCACGCCTTTCAGCACAGCGACGAGAACGACGTACACGACCGCGATGACGAGGTAGATTTCCATGTTTCGCAGTGTGATGCCCTGAATGTCATTGCCGATGCCGGTAAGCTCGGGGACCGAGATCGCGGAGACGACGCTGGACGACAGAAGAAGCAGAATGAACTGCGCAGCGAGTGACGGAAAAACGGCCGCAAGCGCGGGCTTGAAGATCACATGCTTGAAAATGGTCAGCGGAGACATGCCGAGCGCGCGGCCGGCTTCGATCTGCCCCTTGGTGATGCTCTGGATACCGGCACGAATGACTTCGCTGCAATAGGCGCCTCCATAGATCGACATAGCGAGGATGGCGGCGACCGTGGGGTCGAGCCGGATGCCGAAGCTTGGCAGGCCGAAATAGATCAGGAAGACCTGCACGATGAACGGCGTATTGCGGATCGCCTCCACATAGACGACGGCCGGCAGCCGGACGAACCGACTGCTGCTGAGGGAGACACTTGCGACCAGAACGGCAATCATCAGCGCGAACACCATCGAGATGACCGAAATCTGTGCGGTCAGCAACATGCCCTTCAGCAGAAGGTCGCTGCGTGATAGCACTCCGGTAAAATCGAGATATCCCACTAAAAGTCTCCAGATGGCTGCGGATCAGGCTACGAGGTTGCCCGTTCTTGCAAAATCGGCATAGCGCGGTGCGAAATCCTCGCCCGCAGGCGATGCAGTGACGCTGTTTTCCCAGTTGCGGTTCTCGCGCCACGGGGTCGCCATCCTGTCGGTCAGTGCGTTCAGGTCATCCATGATGCGCGGGGCCTGATCTGCCAAGGCCTTTTCCATAGCCGCCATATCGGGGAAGTTCGAAAAGGCCTTGGACCATATGGCGCGGCCGGCGAGGTATCCGCTTGCGCCTGCGCGGTATGCATAGGTGAGGAGCCTCAGGAAGTCTTCTGGTGTGGAGCCTGCGCTTAGAAGCACCCACGGGCGACCCAGACCCTTCGCCATGTCATCGAACCGCTTCTGGATGCGGGCTGCATCGGGGGCGTCCGGATCGGGCACATCGACGGTTTCGGTCGGCGGTTCGAGCTTGTAGACGTCCACGCCTTCCGGATTCATGATGTCCGTGTCTGCAAGTGAACCGGCCACGAGTTCGACACGACGCGCATTGAACGCTTCCTGTGTCTCATCCGGGAAGGGGTATACGAGGAACTCGAGGATGAAAGGAATATCGTTCTCGCGGCAATCCCGCTTTACGCTGTTGAGATAGGCGAGTTGATGTTCCTTCACGTCATCGCTGACATCGGCGCGAAACCAGAGGTTCACCTTGACCCCGTCGCCGCCGATCTTGCGGATGACGCCCGGATTCCATCCGGGAATGTTTTGTGACTTGCGCCCGTTCTTCGTCACTTCCCAGGTCGCCCATTCCGTTGCAACCAGCAGCCCTTTGCGCGCGGAAATGCCATGGACCGTGGCCGAATAGCCGAGTGGCGGATCGATCAGCACCGCCGAAGCCTTCGGCGCCAGGTAGGTCCCGAGCAGCCGCTTCACCGCAGCAATATGATGGTAAGGTGCGTGAGCGACATTGAGGGCGGCCTTGATCGGGTTGACGATCGGCCCGGTCTGATCCATCGCCAGCATCTTGAAGCGGCCGTTTTCGTCCGCCAGCCGGCGCAGACCCCAAAGTTTGCCGGGGGTAATATTCATCACGCACTCCTCTTGAGAAAATCTTCGACGGCGCTGCGATCGGGGATGCTTTCCCAGCCGCTGCCCTTGGCGCATTTCAGCGCGGCAGTGGCGCTCGCAAAACGGGCTGCATTTTCGACATCGAGGTCTTCCGCGACGGCCAGCGTATAGGCGCCGTGGAAAATGTCGCCCGCACCATTGGTATCGATCGCCTYGATGGGAAAGGCCGGCACATTTCGGACGCCCGAGTCATCCAGCCAGAAGAAACCATGCTCGCCATCCGTGACGGCAACCACGCCCCGACACAGGCCGCGCGCGTGGCGAAGACCGGTTTCGATGTCGTCGCTACCAGAAAGGCGGCGAAGGCAGGCCGCAGAGAAGACGACGTGGTCGGGGAGATGCAGGAGCTTGTGAACCGCATCCATGTCGCCGACATCGGCATCGAGGACGCTGACGATGTTGCGCTTGCGGGCAGCCTCGAACATTGCCGCAGCGCCTTCCCACCAACTGTAGTCGGCAAGCACGCCGGTCACGCCATCAAGCTGGCTCAAAGGAAGCCATTCTGCCTCATTGCCAAGGTTCCGGCCGATGAAACCGAATGCCATGCGGTCGCCATCCGGAGATACGAGGATCGTACCTATCGGGCTGACCCCGCCATCCACACGCCGGACCGAGCGGGTATCAACACCGACGGCCGCGAGGCGGGCCAAAATCTGGTCGCCGGTCTCGTCATTGCCGAGGCGGCCCCAATAGACGGTCTCTGCGCCCAATAGCGCCGTGGTATAGGCAGCCGTCGCGGCAATTCCGCCGCCGGTCTTCAACACGTCAAGCGCCCGGATCTTGCTCGGCTGCGTCGGCAGCGTCGGCAGATAGACGATCGTGTCGAGAAACGCGTTTCCCAGATGCACGATCCGCTGCTTGCTTAAACCCACCCGGAACCTCCAATTCAAAACGACAGGGGGCGTTCTTGCCTTGCTGCAAGCCTTTCGCCTCCCATTGCCGGCACCATAAAAATTCGCGGACATGTAGTCAATAAAATTTACATGATGGCATGATTTTTTCATGCGTAACGTAAGGAGAGCCCTCGAAGGTTAGGGTAAATATTTTTTAAACGTAGATATATCGTTAAAATTCAGATGTTTGCAGATATTGCGAGGAAAATCAGATCCGGTGCGAACGGGAAGACAAGGTCGTTCCCTTGACATGTCGTTGTCAAATTTTACAAGTGATCTCAATGCCATCATGGCCAACACGGTCTTCGCACCGCCAAGCTCCGGAACACTCTAGTGAAACCGATCGACACGATACTCCACGTCACCGACAGAATCCGAAACCGCTCCGCGCAGACCCGCGCGGAATATGAGGCCATGGTCGAAGAAGCGCTCAATCGCGACGGGCCGCGGCGAAACACGATGCCCTGCGCGAATGCGGCGCATGTCGCCGCAGCCTGTCCCATTGCAGACAAGACTGCGCTGCTGGCTGCGAAAGCGTCAAATCTGGCGATCGTGACGGCCTATAACGACATGGTGTCGGCTCACCAGCCGTTCGAGCGCTTTCCTGACATCATCCGCCGCGAGGCAAACTGTCTCGGCGCGATCGCGCAGGTGGCCGGAGGCGTGCCGGCCATGTGCGACGGCATCACGCAGGGTAGGGAGGGCATGGAACTGTCCCTGTTCTCGCGGGACGTCATTGCCATGTCCACGGCGATCGCGCTCAGCCATGACGCTTTCGATGCGGCGCTCTATCTGGGGGTCTGCGACAAGATCGTACCAGGGCTTGTCATGGGTGCACTGGCCTTCGGCCATCTTCCGGCAGTCTTCGTTCCCGGAGGACCGATGCCGACCGGTCTGTCGAACTCGGAAAAGGTCAGGGTCCGGCAGTTGCATGCGGAAGGCAAGGTGGGGCAGCAAGAACTGCTGGAATCCGAAGCTCGCTCCTATCACGCGCCCGGAACCTGCACATTCTACGGCACGGCAAATTCCAACCAGATGCTCATGGAGATCATGGGGCTGCATCTTCCCGGCTCCAGTTTCGTCAATCCGAACACGCCGCTGCGAGATGCGCTGACGCGGGCTGCGGTCAGATGCGCGCTGGAAATCTCCAGGCCCGGCCCAAAGTTTACGCCGATATCGCGGATCGTCGGTGTGGAGACGATCGTCAACGGCATCATTGGCCTGCTTGCAACGGGCGGATCCACAAACCATACGATCCATTTGGTTGCCATGGCTCGTGTGGCCGGCATCATCATCACCTGGGACGACTTCTCCAACCTCTCGGAGGTGATACCGCTTGTCGCGCGGGCCTATCCGAACGGGCCTGCCGACATCAACCTGTTTCATGCGGCCGGCGGCATGCGATCGCTGATCGCGACGTTGCTCGATCATGGGCTTCTTCATGCGGATGTGAATACGATCGCCGGCGAAGGTCTAGACCGATACCGGCAGGTACCGGTACTTGTGAATGATGCCGTCGAATGGTGCGATCACCACGGTACTTCATCGGATGAAAGCGTTCTGCGTTCTGCCGGAAAACCGTTTCAGCCGACGGGCGGTCTCCGGGTGCTGACCGGCAATCTCGGTCGCTCCGTCATCAAGGTTTCGGCGGTGAAGGGAGGTCGCGGTGCTGTGACGGCTCCCGCGAAAATCTTCGAAACGCAGGAGCAGCTCATGCTGGCCTTCAAAGCGGGGGAGTTGGACCGAGATTTCGTCGCGGTCCTGCCCTTTCAAGGACCGAAGGCCTGCGGCATGCCGGAACTTCACAAGCTCAGTTCCGCCCTTGGCGTTCTGCAGGATCGCGGCTTCAAGGTGGCTCTGGTGACCGACGGGCGCATGTCCGGCGCTTCCGGCAAGATCCCGGCGGCCATCCATGTCTCGCCCGAGGCAGCCGATGGAGGACCGCTTGCGCTCGTGCGGGATGGTGACATGGTCAGGATCGACCCGGTGACAGGCACTCTGGAAATGCTCGTCGATGAGGCGACGATCGCCGGCCGCAAGCGGCTTGCAATGCCACACCGCGCCAAGCGCGGCATCGGCCGGGAGCTTTTCGCCAATGCCCGCCGCGCCGTCTCAAGTTCCGAAGACGGAGCGAGCTTCCTTTTTTGAAGGTTCAATCATAGGGCATCGGCATGTCGGAAAACAAAATTCGCTGGGGGCTGCTGGGCGCATCGACGATCGCGCGTGAAAGGCTCGTCAATGCGATCCGCTCAAATGGTGGTCATGTCGCCTCGGTCTATTCGTCCGACCGTGGGCGGGCCGATGCGTTTGCCGACGCCCTCGGCATATCCGCTCGCACGACGGATCTGGGCGAGTTCTTTGACCACTGCGATGCGGTTTATGTTTCGAGCGTCAACAGGCTGCACCATGCGCATGTGCTTGCAGCAGCCTCCGCCGGCAAACATGTCCTGTGCGAAAAGCCTCTTGCGACGAGCCTCGAGGAAGCCGCCGAGATGATCGAGGGCTGCCGGAGCGCGGGAGTCATCCTGGGCGTCAACCACCACTTGCGCGGCTCGACGGTCAATCGCGAGATGGCCGCGCTTGTCCAAAGCGGCGCGATCGGCCAGCCGCTTTTCGCGCGCGTTATCAATGCAGGCGTGCTGCCAAGCCATCTTTATCGTGGCCGGCTGACGGATGAACCCGGAAGCGGGATCATTTTCGACAAAGCGACGCATGATATCGATCTTCTGCGGTACCTGCTTGCGGAAACCCCGCTAGAGGTGACGGCCATGACGAGCGATGTTGCAGTCGAATCGTCGTCGATCGCCCAGGCCGTCATGAGCACGATGCGCTTTCCGTCCGGCCTCGTCGCGCAAACCTTCGATGCGTTCAACGTGCCCGGCAGCGCGACGGAGGTCGTCATTAATGGAACCGAAGGCAGCCTTTATGCCAGCGATTGCCTTTCCGGCCGGCCAGCCGGTGCGCTCAAGCTTGTAATGGCCGCAGGCGAAAGGCCGATTCCGCTTTCGCATGTCGATCCCTATACGGAGGTTATTCGATACCTACACCGGGCGATGACAACTGGCACTCGCCCGCTCGCTATCGGGGAAGATGGAAGAATCGCAATCTCTGTTGCAATTGCAATGTCGATCGCCGCACGTTCCAGCAACGTCGGACCGAAGATCGCGATATCTTTTTGAGTTCAAACATGATTTGGCGTCGCGGCTAGCAGCTATCTTATTCCACAAAGAGCGGGTCAAGGTTCGAATCCATTCAAGGCGATCGTGACGCTGCCCGTGCAGGTGATGCCGGGAATCGGAGTTCGAGTTCCTCGTTTCGGCTTCACCTGAGGAGGGATCCACTCGACGTCACCCGGGTGGGGTGTCTCAATACGGCCACCTTCCTTTTTGAGCAACACTGTGGCGGAGACAGTGACCAAGGTCTGCCCAAGCGGGTGCATGTGCCGGCCGAAACGACACCCTCGTGCCGCCGGTCTGTGCTGGGGCGCCGTTCTATAGAAGCCAGACGTCTCGACGGTCCCGGTACTCGGTTCTCACACCGCCACGAAGCCGCCGTCGACAAATAGTTCTTCGCCGCCAACGAAGCTACTATCGTTCGATGCCAGAAACAGCACCGCCTTGGCGACCTCTTCAGTCTGGGCAAGCCTGCCGAACGGAATAGCCTGCTGCATCCACTCCTCAGCGTCGGCATTGTTCTGCAGATAGGTCTGCATTGCCGGTGTCAGGACCATGCCGGGCGAAACGACGTTCACACGAATACCCTGGCTTTTCAGATCGATCGTCCAAGTTCGTGCGAACGAGCGAATCGCTGCCTTGGTGGCGCTATAGATGGATAGGTTGGCAAAGCCCTTGCTGCCCGCCCCCGATCCGGTCAACACGACAGCGCCGCCGGAAGGCATCAGCGGTAGAGCCTTCTGCACCGTAAAGACCATACCTTTGACGTTGATATTGAAGACCCGGTCGAAATGATCTTCTTCAATCGCGCCAATCGGGGCGGACTCGGACACGCCGGCATTGGCGAATACCACGTCAACGCGGCCGTGATCACGCTTTACTTCTGCATAGAGTTTGTCGAGGTCCGCGAGATCGCTGACATCGCCTTGAACGCCAATGGCGCCGTTGCCGATTTCCTCTAGGGCCTCATCTAGACGTTCCTGCCGGCGGCCGGTGACATACGTATAGGCACCTTCTGCTGCAAACAACTTGGCCGCTGCCAAGCCTATGCCGTCCGTCCCGCCCGTGATCACCACGACCTTGTCCTCAAATCGCTTCGTCATGCCATTCGCTCGCTTTTGCAGTAAGTGGAGGATTGCTCCATTTACTATATGGAGATATTCTCCACTTACAAGTCACAGTGAGGTCGATTTTTTGGCGGACGAAACTCCATTGCGAGTCGATGCGCGGCTGAACAAGGAGCGGATCCTTGCCGCAGCGGAGGAGGTCTTTCTGGAGCGAGGCGCGGGCGTTTCATTGGACGACGTCGCAAAGCGCGCCGGGGTCGGGATCGGGACGCTTTATCGCCGCTTTCCGACGAGAGAAGACCTCTTGGCCGCCACATACAGCGCCCGATTTCTGGCTTTTGCGGAGGCGAGCCGTGCCAGAGCATCCAAACTTGATCCTTTGGACGCTTTACGCGCATATTTGGAAGGCCTCGTTCAGCACACAAACGTCTATCGTGGTCTGGCAGCATCGCTCGGGATGGTTATGAGAATCGGGACGCCCGGATGTCTCGCAACCACGGCCGAAGGCGTTCGCCTGTTGAACAGTGCGCAGAAGGCAGGGGCAGTTCGATCAGACATCAGCTTCGATGATCTTGTGTGCGTAGCGACCGCAATCTCGCTCGCCACAGAGCAGGACAATTTGCCTGAAGCGCATATAGCGCATTTGGTTAGCGTCTTTACAAGTGGCGTCGCCTCACGCGGTGGATCTCCGCAATAGCCTCTTCGGCGCATCCCGGTCCAGCATTGGCTGTTTGATTGGATCTTTCTTCGGCTTGCCTATGGAGAAGTCGTTCCGACCGTAATTGCGATGGTCACTTATGATGTCAGTGCTCCCGCGCGACTATACGGGCGTGGCGCAACTTGGCCCGCCACTGCCCGGCGACTTGTGCGTCCGACCGTCAGTGGTCTTGCCGCCTCGCGTGGCCCCGCCGGTCTCGGTCCGGAAGAAAGTGTCGCCGCCAGCAGATCGAGGACGCGCGACGGGGGAACGCTCCTCAGGCCCGAACTATCAACCGGGACCGCATACGGCCAGCGCGCCAATAGAAGCGGTTGCTTCGAAGCAGCATAATCGGGCGCCTGCAGGACACGCATTATTGCCCTACAGTATTTTTTCCTGCGCAGCCTGGTACACCGTCCTCACGACCGGCCGGAAACCAAGACTCCGCGCGAGCGATGCATCAACATGGAGGTACCATGGATTTTGCATTGCCTCGGCCGAGGGTTCCATTTCTTGCCCCACGATTCCCGCCAATTCATAGACCGTCGTCGGCGCTTCATCGGATATGTTAACGATCCGGCCATCGAAGGCGCCTGCCAGCGCCAATCTCATCGCCGTTGCAATATCGCGATGGTGTATCGTGCTCATGCGATTGGCGGGATGGAAGCCGAAGGCGACCAGGTGCTTTGGCAGCATCTCCAGGTGACCGTCGCCGTCGCCATAAACAAACGGGAACCGTAAGATCGACCAGTTCAAGCCACTCTCGCGCAGCAGTTTCTCGGCTGCGACCTTGCTGGCGGGGTAGGCTTGTTCCGGCTCAACACTATCTGTCTCCCGGCCGGGCTGGGTCGAGTTCTTGTTATAGACATTCGACGTGCTCGCCATAATGAAGCGAGCATCAGGCGCATCAGCTTTTACAGCGGCGATCAAATTGCGGGTGCCCTCTAGGTTGCTCTTCCAGATCAAATCTGTATCCGAGGTGCGAAAGATGGCCGCCAGATGCACGATTGCCGAAACACCCCAAACAGCCTCCGAAAGCGTCAAAGGGTCAAGAATATCGCCGGTCACGGCCGTTGCTCCCGGGGGGCAGGTTTTCCCTGCCCGCAGCAGCAACCGGCAAGCAAGGCCTGCTTCTACCAGCCGCGGAACAAGGCGCTCGCCAACAAGGCCCGTCGCTCCAGTTATCAGTATTGTCATTAGCTCATACCTTTCGTGAGAGGGTCTGTAGCCGCTCGGTCGCCAATCGAAGGACGCGCATCGTCGTGGCCAGATCGGCCTCATCGATACCGTCAAAAGCAGCTTGGTGAATAAACGAGAGGTCTGGGATCTCCCGCCACAGGGCCTCGCCAGAACTCGTGAGTGTCAGAAGACGCTGGCGCTGGTCTTCTCCATCCGAGGTCTGCCGGACCAGCCCTTTGCGAACGAGCGTGGCGATGATCCCGCTCAAAGTCGCCCGTTCGAGCTCAAGCGCACGTCCGAGATCGCGCTGCACCATCGGACCAGCGTTTGCCAGATGCCAGAGAACGTACCACTGCGTCGAACCCAGATCGTATGGTCGCAGCGTCGCGTCCATGAGGGCCCGTCCCGCAAAATAGCATCGCTTTGTCCATGCCCCCACAGTCAGATGTTCGACGTCTCGTTCGTCCCGCATGAGGACAAGGTCCCTCCAATTGTTTGGTAGCTTGCGAATATTGCAAGGTACCAAACGAACTGTCAAGTGTCGTGTGGTGCTGCTCCGACGAAGGTGATGTGGCTGCGAACAAGCCCGGGCACGCGCCGATACGAGAAATTCCGCATCCAGCGGCATCGCTTCAACGCTGAAGCTCGAGCACCGCTCCTCAGTCCTGTGCGGTCGGCCGAATGACGATGCTGCCGACATTGACTTCGGGCGGCTGCTCCAGTGCGAAGAGAATGCCCCGTGCGACTGCACCGGGAGGGATCGCGATATTTCCTAAGCGCTTACCGATGGCCTCCTTGACTGCCTGGTCTGTAATCGAGTCTCCGAAGTTCGTGGCGACCATTCCCGGTGATATCTCCGTGACGCGAAGCTTCGGTCCCGCCTCCTGCCTCAGGGCTTCCGTCACCGTCCGGACTGCATTCTTGGTCGCGGCGTAAACGCCCATCGTCGGTAGTATCTTGATACCCGCGGTGGAGATGACGTTGATTATGTGGCCGCTTCCCTGCCGCGTGAACACCGGCAGCGCGGCGGCGATCCCGTAGAGAGTGCCACGCAGATTAACGTCTATCATTGCGTCCCAATCCTCGACACGCAGCGCGTCGAATCGCGAGATCGGCCCAATTCCGGCGTTGTTAACGATGGCATCAAGTTTGCCGCCTCGTTCGACCGCCAATCCAACAAGCGCTTCAAGATCGCGCCGGCGGCGGACATCGGTCGCTAGGAACGCAGCCTTGCCGCCCGCAGCGGTCATCTCGGCCGTGATCGCTGCGAGGGCCTTCTCGTTGCGGGCGCCGAGCACAACGTAAGCGCCATGTTTCGCCAGCAATTTCGCCGTCGCGCATCCAATGCCACTGCTTGCCCCTGTGATCGCGACGACTTTGCCTTCGACGCTCATTGCCGATCTCCATCGCCGAGTTCTTCCGAAGAAAATAGCCAAGCGCGGCAAGATGATCTATGCTTCGTAGGCTATGAAGTTGTCGCAATCGTCCAAACTGGTGGCCGACCCACTATCGAATGTGCTCGATGTCCTTGGTGCGAGGGTGACGCGGCGCACCCGAATGGAGGCCGCGGGTGAATGGGCTCTCGCGTTTCCCGCAATGGATCGGCTCAAGTTCGTCGCGGTGTTGCGCGGCACGAGCTGGATGCTGCTGCCTTCACGCGAGCCTCAGTTCATGCAGGCGGGTGACGTCGGTCTGCTAGGACGCACTCCCTATGTAGTGGCAAGCGATCCGGGCCAAACGCCGATCGATGGACAGGTCTTTTATGGGGCTTCTGGTTGCGACGTGGCCCGCTTCGGAGGCAATGACACAATAGGGATTGGAGGAACGGTCAGCTTTGCCGCTGACAATGCAGACTTCCTGCTCGACATGCTGCCGGACTTTTTGCTCGTCCCCCGCGGCACGCCTGCGTCGGGAGCAATAGCAACGATCCTCAATCTGATGAACGACGAGATCCAGCGAGACAGAATTGGCGGAGAAGTCGTCAGTTCACGCCTGGCCGACATCTTGTTGGTAGAAGCGATCCGCGCCTACGCAAGCCAGCCCGAGCAAGTCGGAATTGGATGGTTTGGCGCGCTCTCAGACCCCCGGCTAGGTCGGGTTCTCCAAGCGATCCACGAGGATGTCTCGCGGCCTTGGACGGTGGCCGGGCTCGCGAGCGTCGCCGGTATGTCGCGCGCCGCTTTTTCCGCCGCCTTCGCCCGCCGCGTAGGTCAACCGCCGCTCACCTACTTGCGGGCGTGGCGCCTAACCATTGCTCGTGCGGCGCTGGCTAGGGGGGATGCGAATGTTGCCACTATAGCAAGGAGCGTTGGCTACGAGTCCCAGAGCGCGTTCGGTCACGCTTTTAAGCGCGAGTTCGGAAGCCCTCCGAAAGCTGGCCCGGCATCGTGACGCAAGCAGACGCGCGACGCGAGTGCCAAATTCAATTCGCAGAAATTAATTCGGATCTTTTACAGACGGCGCAAAGGTCGTTATTTTAGAGATCTGTCCGTTGCTACCGACTGTGATTTGATCACCTCCGCGAGCAAACTCCTTGCCATCGGCCTGGATGATAACCCAAGTCAATAGAGCCACATTGTGGTGCGAAGAGATATCGCCGATTTCGAAATGTCCGCCCGGGAATCTCTCATGGAACGTGGCCATGTCTTCGATGACTAGCGAGCGACCGGTGGTCAGGTCATGTCTTGCAGTGTGGTATTCGATGTTCTCGCTCAAAACCTCGTTGGCGATCTTCAAACGCTCTTCGATCGAGGTTGTATTCCAAGCGCTTAGATATTTTTTGTAGATCTTCCAGGCTTCTTGATTCGTCATAGCTGATCCTTCTCTTTTCGCCGGACCCGGAACTGCCTGTGCTGAAGCCGGGATTGGTAAAACCACCAAACTCACTAGGATAACTGCGTAACGCAGGACTGCGCTGCCCCACTGTTGCGCCGCGATCGGGTTCGAACCGGGCAAGGCCATCTATCTTTCCTTTCACAGGGTGCGTGGAGCGATTGCACCCGTCGATTGATAGCCCCTCGACGTGTCAGAAACCGTCATCATCGAACGCCAATCACGATCCTGCTGCCGCCACCGCGCCGCGAGGGATTGGCGTCGACCGGGGTAGCGCTCCTCCGAAACCGTCCGTAGTTGCAGACGATCGACGCGGAAGTGGCGGAAAGCCGATCTATGTTCGCACCAGGCCGCCAATACGCGCACATCATCGAAATAGACGATGGCGATCGGCCAGACGGTCCGATCCGACAACCTGCCGTGGGTGTCCCCATAGCTGATCGCGACTTTGTGTTGCCGGCGGATGGCATCTCGCAACAAAGCGACCTGCGGAGGGTCCTTGCGCTCCGACGCCGAGGCCGCGGTTACGAGAGCAGGTGGCGCATCATTTGTCGCTGGGCCGTTTTTTCTGGCGGAAAGTATCTTCGCAAGAGCCCTCTCGCTGCCTTGTGCCAAGGCGGGATCGGCGCGCTGCCGCACCCAGCCTAAACCGAGGATTACCGCGTCCAGTTCATCCGATGAAAACGCGAATTCTGGGAGAAAGAAGCCTTCTCCCAGACGATAGCCGATACCCGCCTGTCCATCGAGAGGCGCTCCGAGCGAGCGTAGCGTCTCAATGTCCCGGTATACGCTCCGCCGCGAGATACCTAGTTCACGCGCCAAATATTGCGCCGTAACGGGCATCCTGCGTGCTCGTAGCAGGCTTATTAGTTCAAATAGACGCCCCGTTCTCGACATATACAGGCTCTTTCTCGACAAATGCCGTTTTCTTAGGAGATTATCTAAGTTGACCCTCGATACCAGCCTTGTCGATGACTGACCAAACCTCTTGGATTCGGCCTCCTCGGAATTCGTAGAAGACGTTCTCCGCGAAGGCCACCTTCCGACCGTTCACAGGAACGCCAAGAAATTGCCCTTTCGGCGTAACGTCGAACCACAGCCGGGCCGCGATATGGGGCGGTTCAGCGACAAGGATCTGGATGTCGAAATGGAGGTCCGGCATCTGCTCGAAATTATCCTCGAGCATTCGCCGGTATCCACTCAGGCCAAGCATAGTGCTGTTGCGACGAACATCATCCTGGACGAAGCGTCCGAGATTTTCCCAATCTTGGCTGTTCAGGCAGGCGATATACCCGAGGTAGACGTTTGCAAGATCAATTGTGGTCATTGTCGGTCCTCGCACAGATGTCTCGCGAATGGTGCGGCGGGCTAGTGGCAAAAATCCCGATCTCAACGGTGATGTCCCTGAGTACTAGCGATGAAGGCACGCAGATCCGCGAGCAGCAGTTCCGGCTCTTCCATCGCTGCGAAATGACCACCCTTGGTCATCTCAGTCCAACGCACGATATTGTACGTCTTCTCCGCGTACGATCGCGGCGGAGGTATGAAGACGGGGTCAGGGAACGCGGCGACGCCTGTAGGCACGTCCACACGCGTCCCGGCGGGCACCTTGTCTGCACCCTCTTCCCGTTGGCCTTGATAGATCCAGGTCGCAGTCACGACCGCAGCGGGCGCCACGTAAAGCATAATGTTGGTCAGCAATTGCTCTTCGGAAAAGCGCTCCCATAGGTCAGGGCTGCCATCATCGCGCTTCGGCAAGTCGGACCAGACACCGAACTTCTCAAGGATCCAGGCCGCCGCACCAACGGGACTGTCTGCCATCGCGACGCCTAGCGTTTGGGGCCGCGTACCCTGCTCATGGCTGTAACCTCTCTCTCGATCGGAATTGGCAGCGAAACGGGCCTGCCAGTCCTCCTCAGCGGACGTCGTCGGACGCACATCAGCGGCCGTGATCGGGACCATGTTGAGGTGGATGCCAAGCAATGCTTGCGGACGACCATAGGCCATTCGGGTAGCGATGCCCGCGCCCCAATCGCCGCCCTGCACAAAGTAGCGCCGCTCGCCGAATAGCTCGGTCATGAACCTGTGCAGTAGCTCCGCAATCCGGATCGGACCAAGGATGCCTGTGGTCGGGTTGGAGAAGGCGAAGCCCGGGAGGGACGGTATGACCACGTCATGGCCGTCTGCGATGAGCGGATCGATCATCTGCTCGAACTCAATGAAGGACCCCGGCCAGCCGTGTAGAAGAAGGATGGGCGGTTTGGTCCCGTCGCCTACTTCGTGGATAAAATGAAGGCGCTGGCCGTCAACCTCAGCGGTGAAATGAGGACGCCGATTTAGCCTACGCTCGACCTCGCGCCAGTCGAATCCGTCAAGCCAGAACCTGACCAGGCGCTGAAGATCCGCTTTGCCTATTCCGGATCGCCAGCCCCCGGCGTCTGGCAGCTGATCCCAGTCATAAGCTTCGACTTTGCGCCTGATCTCATTAAGGCGTTGATCGGGAATATGGATGGTAAATGGCGTCGCCATTTTTCCCTCCTTGAATTAGTGCTCCAGTATTGGGCGGATCGCCCTCGTTGATGGCTTCGCGCACACCGTGAGTCTCATCGGACAATAGCTAGGCCGCGGGGACTTAGCCTCAATCGCGCAGCGTACATTTCGTCACGCGCGCCGGTTCGACCTTATTCGACCTGCTTGGCGGGTAAAACAGTGCAGGCGCGGGAATCGGTCAGTCAGCTCGTCTTTTATTTTGTCGTGAGCGTCCACTTCAGCAAACGGTATGCCGATCAGCCGCTGCGGATCGAGCGGAACGCCTTGCGCATCTCATCAGCGAAGATCGCGGGCTGCTCGACGGCCGCGAAGTGGCCACCACGATCAACCTTGTTCCAGTAGAACAGGTTCGGCCACAGCGCCTCAGCCCAGGCCTTCGTCGTCGTGAAAATCTCATGCGGGAACACCGTCGCCGCCATCGGCAGTTCGATTCGGCCGGCATTAGCACCGCGACCGTTCCGCGCGTTCTCCCAGTAGAACCTAGCGGAGGACGCCGCCGTGCCCGTGAACCAGTAAATCGAGATGTCGTCGAGCATCCGGTCGATGCTCAGGGCATCCTCGGGGTTTCCCCGGTTATCGGTCCAGGCCTGGAACTTCTCGTAGATCCAGGTCGCTTGTCCGACAGGCGAATCTGCCAGGCCGTAGGCGATGGTCTGCGGGCGCGTTGCCTGTTCGCGGAAGTAGCCGTAGCCGTCGCCGGTGAAGCGCCTGACGCCGTCGATGGCAAGCTGCTCCTCAGGGGTCGGATGATCGGGAAGCTTATCGGGAACCACCAACTGCCAGTTCACGTGGGCAGCGACGAGCCCGGCTGGCCGCAGATGGCCCAGCGCATGGGTCACGCCGGCTCCCCAGTCGCCGCCTTGGGCGACCCAGCGGGTGTAGCCCAGCCGCTGCATGAGTGTCGCCCAGGCACGCGCCGTCCGCTCGACCGTCCAACCGCCCTCGCGCGGCTTGTCGGACCAGGCGAAGCCGGGCAGCGAGGGGATCACGACGTCGAACGCGTCCTCAGCGCGAGCGCCGTGTGCGGTTGGGTCGGTCAGCGGCCCGATCACGTCCAAGAACTCGGCGACCGACCCCGGCCAGCCATGCGTCAGGATCATCGGCAGCGCGCCCGGATGCTTCGACCGTACATGTATGAAATGAAACCCGAGCCCATCGATCTCGGTGCGGAACTGCGGGATCGTGTTGATCCGACGCTCAAAGCGCCTCCAGTCGTAATGGTCACGCCAATGGGCGATCAGCGCCTTGGCCTTGGCCAGCGGGACGCCCTGCGACCAGTCGGCCACTGTCTCCCGCTCGGGAAGGCGTGCTGTGACCAAGCGCCGCTTCAGGTCGTCTAGCGCAGCCTGCGGGACGGCCACCCGGAAGGGTATGATCGCGGAGCTGGCAGGAGCGAGAACGGGCGTCGCATCTTCAGCAAACGCTTCGGTCGACAAGTCCCCAAGCGTTGCGACTGTGATGCCTTTGACCAGGCCGCGCAGAACCAGCCTGCGCGACGGCGATTTCAGATTATTGAAAGACGATTGCCGGATCATCGGATGGCTCCTTCGAAATAAAGCAGCGTTCGCGGAACGGTCGGGATTCGGACCATTGGGCTAGCTCGCGATCTGGCCGCCACTCCAACGGAGCTCTTCCGAGTTCTCGTCGAGGAAGACGTAGAGGGCCGTGATCCCGCCATCGCGGACGGTTATCACATCGCATCCCGTGTATGCCGGCGCTTCGCCGCGCGGCCCCGAACCCCAGGCGAGCCGACCTGCGTTGTGGAGCACCTGCGGCGCGCCACGCGGCGTGTAGGCGAAGTGTGGTTGTTTCTTGCGGAGATCGCCAGCGAACTTGTCGATCGCCTCTCGTCCGACGATCACGCCCGGCGGGACATAGAGGACGCCGTCCTTCGCCCAGAGTTCGCCGATCGCCGCGCGGCGGCGCTCATCGTTGTTCTCGCCGAAAACCTCCTGCAGGTTCTGGTCGAGCAGCTCACGAATCCGGTCTGCGGACTCAGATGACTTTTTCATAATGAGATCTCCTCGGAAGATGGCCCAGGGGGCTGGCCGCACCTAGGTTTACCCGGCGGCGAATTCGTCCGTCCGTTGTTGCCTTCAGCGAAGCCCGAGTTGCTGCATGACAACGGTGCCCGAGGGGTAGCAGTTGAACGACTGGATCTTGCCGTCCCGGATTTGGAAGACATCGCAGCAAGGTGCGTCCATTCGCTTGCCCGTCGGCTGAACGGTTCCCGACGGGAGGTCGAGTGGCCCCTTGTGGGTGCCCTGTAGCGCCAGCTCCACAACGATCGTGTCGCCGACCTCGAACATGCGAAACAGTTCGCGATGCATGTCGGGAAAGGCCTTCGCATAGACTGCTACCGTCTTGGCCACATCACGGCCTTGGTAGGTGACAGCGATGGATTGGTCAGTCAGCGTACCATCGGGTGTGAAACAGTTGATAAATGCCTCAAGATCCTGGCGCTCGGCGGTCTCGTAGGCCGCGCGGACAATCTTCTCATTCTCAGTCATGTGCTTATCTCCTCTACTGCTCTTCAGACGAGATAGGACTGCACCAGACTGATGTTCAGGCCTCCAATTGCAATGGATTTTTGCTCCCAGTAGAATAATGACCATCATGCGATCCGTCACCGACCTCAATGATCTCTACTATTTTGCCCGGGTCGTGGACTCGGGTTCCTATACGGCTGCGGCAAAAGCATTGGATCTTCAGACTTCGAAACTCAGCCGGCGGGTTACCCGGCTTGAGGAAGAACTGGGCGTGCGCCTGATCAATCGCACGACCCGTCATTTGTCGCTGACCGAAGCCGGTCAGATCTTCCACCGACACTGTGTGGCACTGCTCCAAGAAGCGCAGGCGGCAAGGGATGCGATCGACCACATCCTTGCCAGGCCTCAGGGGCTGGTGCGGATGTCTTGCCCGATCGGGTTGCTGCAGGGGGGGCTCGGCGCCTTGCTCGGTCGTTTCCTGGGCGATTATCCTGAGGTACGCATTGCGCTTAATGCGACCAACCGGCGCGTGGATGTAATCGAAGAAGGTCTCGACCTTGCCATCCGCGTGAGATTGCCGCCGATCGAGGATACCGAACTGGCCATGCGCCAGTTTGGAATTTCAGAGATGATCCTGGTCGCCACGCCCGACCTGGTTCGCACCTATGGGGAACCTGCGGCTATTGGAGACATGGCGGGCATGCCATTGCTGTCAATGGCGGCGCCGGATGGCAGGACCATGTGGCGGCTGACCCACCTGTCCGGGCAGAAGTCAGAACTCGCCATCATGCCCCGGCTTGCGACAGATGATCTTCTGACCCTAAAGGGCGCGGCTTTGGACGGCCTCGGCGCCGCGCTCATACCGGCCCACCTGGTCGCCATGGAAGTCGAGGCCGGAGCCCTCACTTGGCTGCTGCCAGAATGGAAGACGCCCGGCGGCGTCGTGCATGCGGTATTCCCATCCAGACGTGGGATGATACCGGCCGTCCGCGCCCTGCTCGATTACCTGGTGGCTGGCTTCGCGTTACCAAAAGTCGGGACAAGTCCATGAACCGACCTGGCGCGCGTCCGAGCTTCGCTATCAGATGCAGTCAGTTTTGGCCACGGTTCGACGTCGCTGGGTCGCCTTCGGTCAGGCGAACCCAGTTGCCATAAACGAACGCGGCCTGATCGGTTTCGCCCAGCCCGCAGTCCGCCAGAAATCGCCGCGCATCGCCGCCCGGACGATATTGGTAGGGAAAGTCCGTGGAAAACAGCAGCCGGTCCGCTCCGACGATCGCGGCGGCCCTCGCCAGATAGTCGGGCAGGAACATGCCGCTCGCAGTGACGTATAAGTTGCGGCGCAGGTAAGTCGCAATAGGGTGATTCAGTCCCGAGAAGCGGTCCAATGCCGCCAGCCGTTCGGCATAGAACCGCACGACCTCGCCCCAATGGCCGAGGATCACTTGCAAGCCGGGCAACCGATCGAACGTGCCGCTCAGCACCAAACGCAGGAACTGGATGCCCGCATCATAATGCCAGCCGAGACCGAACATGGCGAATACGGCATCGACTTCTACTGAGAAGCCGGAATAATAGGCGGCTCGAACCTCTGGGGGGCGTGCGGGGATGAAGCAGCAAAGGAACGTTCAGCGCGGCTGCGCTCTCGAATAGAGGACGAAGTTCCGGATAGTCGAGATTTCGATGTCCGACCCGACCGCACAGGATGGCTCCCTTGAAGCCAAGGGTTCGGACGCAGCGCTCCAGTTCCAGCGCGGCCTCGTCCGGCATCGCCACCGGCAGCGTCGCCGATGCCTGCAGACGATCGGGTCGCCGCGCGACCGCCTCCGCTACTGCATCGTTGGCGCTTCGTGCGAGACCGACGCTTTCCAGCCCCAAATCGTGCAGCGCCGGCGTGGTCAGCGACAGAACCTGAACGTCGAGCCCGGTCTCGTCCATCAGGGCGATGCGTCTGTCGGCAAGATCAAGCAAACGCCGTTCGAGCTCTCCTGAGTGAATGGAAACGCAAGGATCCGCCGAAGCCAGATCAATCGCATTCCAGGCCTCGCGCACTTCCGCCGTCAGATAGTGCTCCTCGATGCCGGTTAGCTTCATAGGTCTCTTCCCGTCCCTTGAGCGATCACCACGGCACGGTCTCGCCAAACCGGTCGATGAAGCGCAGCCCCGATTTCCCCCGCTGCACGAGCAGCGTTTCGACCAGGGTCGGAATGGTCTCCTCAATGCTGAACGGCGCGTTTGGTCCGCCCAGCGCGGTGCGGATCCAGCCTGGTGCCATCAACACCATCGCACGTGGATCGTCGGCATGGCGGGCGGCATAGCTCCGCATCAGTTGATTGAGGGCGGCTTTGCTTGCGCGATAGACCTCGAAGCCGCCATTGGTGTTGTTGGCGATGCTGCCCTGTCCGGACGACATGACTCCGATGAGACCATCGGCAGCTACCAAATCCTGGAGGCCGTCGACGGCGCGCATCACCCCCAGCGCGTTGGTCAGCATCACGTGCATGAATTCGTCGGTCGAAACCTGGGCGATCGGCGCGGATGCGTCTCTATTGGCTATACCAGAGTTGACAAACAGGATGTCCAAGACGCGGTTTGACAGTTGCTCGTGCAACGCTGAAATCTGCTCAGGCTCGGTGATGTCGAGCGGCGCGATCGTTACCTGATCGGGATGGGCATCGGCGAGCGTGTGTAAATCGGTCCGGCCGCTTTCGCGGACCGTGCCCACGACCTGCCATCCCTGCTTGACGAACTCGATCGCCATCGCATGTCCAAGGCCGCGCGATGCGCCGACAAGCAGTATTGTCCTGGGATGCTCACCCGAAAATCTATTCATGTGGCCGGCCTTTCATCGTTGCCGCCCAATTATGCGTTTGACCACGGGATGCACCAGACGCATAAGACGCAAAGTATGATTGCGCCGAACGCTATGCATTGCGCGAAGCCGCGGTATAATGCTGCTATGAACGCTGTCGACCTGAACCTCCTTACGGCACTGGACGTGTTGCTGACGGAGCGCAGCGTGACGTCCGCTGCCAGACTCTCGGCCTCAGCCCTTCCGCTATGAGTCGGACGCTGGCGCGGCTGCGTTCGGCCACGGGCGACCCGCTGTTGGTACAAGCCGGGCGCTCACTCGTCCCCACCCCCCTATGCCGCGCAACTGGTAGAACGCGTTCACGTCCTCGCCCGCGATGCGCGTGCGGTGCTGACGCCAACCGTAGGGTCACTGGACCTGGCTTCGCTCGACCGAACCTTCACGATTCGCGCCAACGAAGGTTTCGTCACGCTATTCGCTGCGGCGATCGTCACGGCGATTACGCGCGAGGCCCCGCTTGTTCGCCTTCGCTTCGCGCCTAAACCCGACAAGGATGCGACCCCGTTACGGGAGGGAACGATCGACATCGAAGTTGGCACTCAGGGTGTGTCCGCGCCTGAAGTGCGCACCCTGCGGCTCTTTCGCGACCGCTTCATCGGTGTGGCCCGCCTTGGACACCCCTTGCTCGACGGAGCGATGACGCCGCAGCGTTACGCCGCTTGTGGGCATGTCGTCGCATCGCGCCGGGGCGCGTTAACGGGTCCAGTGGACAACGCGCTTCAGGAACTGGGCCTGGAACGCAAAGTCATCGCGGTTGTCCCAGGTTTCCTCGATGCGTTAACGATCGCGCGCCAGTCCGACCTCATCGCGTTGGTGCCGCGCTCCTGTCTTCGCAATGGGGAAGTGGCAGCGCAAGGCCTGGAAGACTTCGGCCTTCCCGTGTCCACGCCCGAACTGACAATCAGCGTGATGTGGCCCCCCCCGCCTCAATGCAGACCCGGCCCACCGATGGTTTCGGCAGAAACTCGCCGCGATCTGTCAGGCGATGCCCTGACGCGAGCCAGACGCAGGCTGCGATTTCAACACGGGCATGGGCATCATCGTCCGGAAAGGCGGAAACCATTTGAGCTTACGAGGGAAGGCGTCTCCGTAGCGATGTTCGTACTAAAACCGACATTGCTTTCGGACCGTACCGCAAGGTAGCAGGCTTCGATAGGCTCTGTTTTTCCGCTGGCCTGGCAGCCTGGGGGTTGGTCCATCAGCTATCCTCACCCAGTACTGTAGACGATGATCCGAATGTCGGGCCTGTCTTCATAAACGAGCACGCTGAGGTGAAAGGTCCGCCAGCCAAAGTTTGCCGAATGCAATTCCTTTCGGCTGTCGCCAATTCGGACGATTTCCGGGTCGCTCCACCATTTCTTCGCAAGCGGAAACGCATCCACTATCTCATCCAGCAAACCGCGAAGGATCGGATCCGAGCCGCCGGTAAGGTAGTCATGACGGGCTTTGAGGAACATAAGTCGGGCTGTCGATTGCCAGTCACGCACGCTTTTCCGGTAAGCGTCGGAAAAAAACACGATGCGAAGAATGTTCGGGTTTTGCTCACCGAACATCGGAAACTGCTCAGACGCCGCCTTGTTGAAGGCCAAGACATCCCACCTTTTGTCGAGAATGTAGGCGGGGTCGGAAAGAGCGTTGATCATGGTCAAAAGCCCGGCGGGCAACTCTGAAACCTGCGCTTGAGACCGCCGGGCCACCCGACCAGCCAAAGCGTAAAGATGCTCCTGCTCGGCACGGTCGAGCCGAAGACCGCGGACCAGGCGATTGAGGAAATCATCGGAAACCTGAATATCGCGCCCTTGCTCGAACCACGTGTACCAAGTGATGCCAACGCCAGCTAAGGTCGCGACCTCCTCGCGGCGAAGACCCTTTGTCCGTCTGCGGGGACCGGGACTTATGCCAAGTTCTTCGGGTGAGGCTTGCTCGCGACAATACCGAACGAACTCCGACAGCTCGTTTCGCGCCGCTGGTCGTGCCAATCGCTCCGCCGTCATCCAAGCATCCCCAGCTATTACTTTAGTAACAGGATAAAAGTCATATAGTAACAGTCTAAACCTCCCGATATTGTCTTGGCAACAGGGAGAAGTTCATGTCGGTTTCGGTTGTCGGCCTTGGGAGAATCGGGACCGCCGTTGTCCCCCACCTTCTCACTCTCGGCGAAGAGGTGCGGGTTTGGAACCGGTCGCCTGCCGCTGTCGAAAAGATGGTGGCGTTGGGCGCAACTCCGCTGAATGACGTCCGCGCCGCGTTCGCTTCCGAACTGGTCTTGTCCATCCTGTTCGACGATGCCGCCGTTCGCGAGGTCATCACGCACGAGGCAATTGCTTCGGCGACTGGTCGAGAGACTCTGCACGTCTGTCTGTCAACGCTGAGCCCAAATCTCGCCGATGAGCTTACCTTGGCGCATCAGAATGCGGGCATGGGCTATCTCGCTGCTCCGCTGTTCGGACGACCCGAAGCTGTTGAGCAAAAGGCCGCCAATATATGCGTCGCCGGCGACCCCGCGCTGCTTGAAAAGGCGCGTCCTTATCTCGAGAGTTTTGGTCGCGTCTGGGCACTAGGCAATGAGCCTCGTCAAGCGAACGTCGCGAAGCTCTGCGGCAACTTCCTGATCGGCGCCGCGGTCGCAGCCATGGCGGAAACGACGGGAATACTGAAGGCCGAGAAAGCAGATGCCGACGCCTTCATGACCCTGATGACAGAAACCATATTTGCGTCGCCAATCTACAAAAACTACGCGCGATCCATCACCGGTGCTCGACCGCTTCCTGCGAGCGGACTTGCGATGCCGATCAAGGATATGGGGCTGCTGGCGGCGATCTCCGCAGAAAATCAATTGAGCAACCGAGTTCTGAAGGCCCTCCGCGAAAGCCTGTCCCGAGCGCAAGACATGGGCTTTGGAGCAGAGGACTGGTCTACCGCATTGGGGCGTTCGGCTCGAATGGCCAGCGCGGTTGCATAGATGATCATCCCTAGAAGTGAGGGCACACCATGCTAGCAGCCTATTATGATCGGCAAGGGACCGCCGACGACGTTCTTGTGGTTGGGGAACTTGCCGATCCCGAACCCGGTTTCGGCGAGGTCCGCGTGAGGGTCGCGATTTCCAGTGTCAATCCGACCGATATCAAAGCCAGGACTGGCTTTGCCGGTGCGCCGATGGCGTTCCCCCGCATCGTTCCCCATCACGATGGCGCAGGCACGATCGACAAGATCGGCCCCGGTGTCCCCGAAGCACGGCTCGGAGAACGGGTTTGGCTTTACCGCGCGCAATACGGCCGGCCCTATGGAACCGCTGCAGAGTTCGTGGTGCTTCCAAGCAACCTGGCAGTCCCTTTGCCGGACAACACCTCGTTCGAGACCGGCGCCTGTTTGGGCGTGGCGGCGATTACCGCGCATCGATGCCTGTTTGCCGATGGAGATGTCCGCGGGCGGCGAGTTCTTGTCCAGGGCGGCGGCGGCGCTGTCGGCACTGCCGCGATCCTTCTCGCAAAGTGGGCCGGGGCATGGGTCGCGGCGACCGTCAGCCGCCCGGAACAGGAGAAGGTGGCACTCGACGCTGGCGCCGACCTCGTCATCAACAGGCATTCCGAAGATGTTGCTGCGGCCATCAGGAACGCTACCGGAGATGCCGGCGTCGATCGGATTGTTGACGTTGATCTCGCCAACAATGTCGACGTCGACATCGCATGTCTGGCGCCAGGCGGGGTTGTCACGGCCTATGCGACAGAAGATCCCACAGCCAAGCTGACGATGCCGTTCCGGACAGCGATGTTCGGGAGCTATGTGTTTCGCTTCGTGTTTTTCACCACCATTCCGGACGCGGCCTTTCAGTTGGCCGTTAAGGAGGTGACGGCATGCGTTGCGGCAGGTCGCTATCGGCCTCACATCGGCCTCGAAGTTCCAATGCAGCACATTGCCCAAGCGCATGCAGCCCAGGAATCCGGAAAGATCGTCGGCAAAATTCTTGTCCGGGTCGGTGATTGAAAGTGCCGGGCAAGAACGTGCTCATCGGCAGTCAACCGGTCAGGACAATTCCGGTCGGCGTGGTCGCGGTAGGCAGCCCCCGCAATCAAATAACTTCTAAACATCGGGGAGAAAACATGGACCATTCTATCGCTGCCTGGCAGCCCGATCTCGGTCAACCACTTCAGTTGGCCCCCATTGAAGCGCCGCAACCCGGTCCGAACGAAATCCTTGTCCGAAACAGGGCAATCGCCATCAATCCAGTGGACTGGTTGCTGCAGGACACCGCGCTGTTCCCATGGCTGGACTATCCCGCGATCCTCGGCAGCGATGTCGCAGGAGATGTCGTTGCGGTCGGCACCAATGTCGTGAGATTCAAGGTTGGCGACCGCGTCCTTGGGCAAGCGGTTGGGGCGACCACAAATCGGCCTGCGCACGGCGCTTTTCAGAGCTTTACCCTAGTCCTCTCAAACATGGCTTCGAAAATACCGTCGAATATTTCCTATGTGAATGCCGCCGTCCTGCCTCTCGGCCTCGGTACCGCGGCTTGCGGCTTGTTCGAAAAGAACCACCTTGGCTTGGAACACCCGTCGTTGACGCCGAAAGCGACAGGAAAGACCATCCTGGTCTGGGGCGGCTCATCGAGTGTCGGGTGCAATGCAATCCAGCTCGCTGTTGCTGCAGGCTACGAATGCATCACTACGGCATCGCCGCATAACATGGACATGGTGAAGAGCCTGGGCGCTACGCTCATGTTCGACCATGCCGATAAGTACGTGGTAGATCAGGTGGTGGAAGCTCTGCGCGGAAGAGAGTTCGTTGGCGCCCTCCATGCGACAGGAAATATCCAGGATTGCTTTTCTGCAGTCAGCGTTTGCGACGGGAGACGGTTCGTGTCGACAACGCTGCCTCCTCCAACGGACTTAGCTGCCGGCGTTGAAACCAGACTAATCTTTGGGACCAGCCTCAAAGATAACGAGGTCAGCAAAATCGTGTATGTCGACTTTCTCGCCGATGCGCTTGCCGGAGGTAAATTCCAGCCCGCGCCACCGGCGCAGATCGCTGGCCACGGCTTGGAAAGCCTCCAGACCGCCCTGCACACTCAGAAAAGTGGGATGTCAGGCGCAAAAATAGTGGTGAGTCTGGAGGCATAGGCGAACGGCTCCGGCATACGGTGGAAATGCCGCGTGAGCTAGTTCCGGCATGGGCGCCATCCCGTTGAATCAGGGCATACTTGAATCGCGGGGCCAATGTCAGACGCAGTTGAAATGATGCAGTAGCTCGTCAGATTTTCCAAACCCGCCGTTCGTGGGCACCTTCATCAAGCCGCATACAAGAGATGTCTCTTTCAAGAACGGGCCGATCAATCGCCCAACAATGAATGAGATTGATCGTGCCACGGATCGAAGCCACGAAAATTGAAAGAACGATCCGGAACCGCCAGCTTCGAGAGATTGTGCCTCTGGCCGGCAGCATATCGAGATGGAGGCACGTGGCGAGTTCCTCGCCGGTCCGTGACCTGTCCAGTTCTGCAGTGCCACGGCCTCAAAATATCAGCTTCCCCCGAGTGATGATCTCGGTAGCCTTCATGACAATTCCCTCAATGAATACCCCCCATTGAGTAGGCGGTGCCGTCTTGGCATTCCTCTTCTCTGCCGCCTCACCAAGGATGCGGGCCTCCTGACCTCGGGTTCTCTGGAATTCCTCCTTGTTATTTTCGGTAAAGCCGTGCGCGATGACGTCGCACAGCGCCCTGGCATCCTTCAGCGCCATGCTGATTCCTTGTCCGCCAGGTCCATAGGGATGTGCGGCATCCCCGCATAAGATAGTCCGGTCGCTGAACCATCGGACCGGGGACGTTCCATTATAGACAGGGCCGTAGGCCAATATGGCGTCGGCGTCCTTGGTGAACTGGTCGAATTTGCTGCGAAGCTCAGGGCTCCATCGTTCAGCGCGTCTCGCCAGTTCTGCCTCGACACCCGCTCGCGTTGCCAGGCCGGCCTCCGCTTCGGGCATGGGAATATGCGTCCACAGGAATACGCTCGGCTTCGTGGCTGTCTCGTGCGCCTTCCCGCAGGAGGCGATTCCGACCTGTTGGCCGGGATAGTGGTAGAGCGTCATTTCGACGTTGGCATCGTCACGGATAATGAGCCCGATCCCCAGATATCCGGCATAGGTCTTGGTTGACCCCTGGCCGGGGTTCAGGAACTGCCGGACCGTTGAACCCACGCCATCTGCCCCGACGAGCAGGGTGCCGGTAACGGTTTCCCGCGAGTGCGACGTCACTTCGACCCCGCCGTCCCGTTCGGTTAGACTGGCGACCTTGAACCCGGTTGTCACCGGAATGCCGAGGGCCTGTGCGCGCTTCATCAGTTTTTCATGGAGCGCCAGCCGCGTGACGATGATTGCGGAGGGAGCAATCTCCCGAGCGGAGAAGCTGGCGGACAGGCAGCCAAAGCGCATGTCCACTCTCTTTGTGGCCTCGCCCACAGGGGGCAGTTTTATCAGGTTCAGGATGGCGACACCCTCGGCGGATACGCGCACGCCGCTCGTCGGCCCATCGAACCGTTCCCTCGCTTCGAGAACCTGACAATCGATATTCTGTTCGGCAAGCATGATGGCGAGGCTGAGACCAGCCACCCCCGCGCCGATGATGATCACTTTTGGACTGTGCATTTGAATTCCGGACAGGAGGGACGATTTTCGAGGCTATCCAATAGCAGAGCCCGGCCGAAGAATCGATACATTGTATCGTTCGATGCAATGTATCGAAACATACGTCGCATTGGTCGAATTTGGATGCTATCCTGCCGGTATGTCGAAGAATGCATCCAGCATGCCCTGGGAGCGTCCGGAGCCCCGGCCGCGTCCCGCCCCTGTGCCGCTCAGCCGCGACGCCATAGTCCGTACCGCCATCGCGTTGGCGRATGCCGAAGGGCTTTCGGCGGTGACCCTGCGCAACGTGGCAACCGCGCTGGGTGCAGGTCCCATGCGGCTTTATGGCTACATCGCCACCAAGGAGGATCTGCTTGCGCTAATGATCGACGCGGTCTACGCGGAAATGCTCGCCGAAAAAGAGACACCCGCGGATGAATGGCGCCTGCAAATCGCTACACTTGCATGTGCCTTGCGGGGTGCCGCATTCCGCCACCCCTGGTTCATCGCCTTGTTGGGCGGAAGGCCGCATCAAGGCCCCAATGCCCTGGCGTTCACCGAGGCTATGTTGGCAGCAGTCGCAGATGCGCCTAGCCTCGACGGGATTGATGCGATTTTCCAGGCGGCGAAGGTTATCGGCGCCTATGTCCTCGGTGCGGTCCGCGACGAGACTGCCGAAGCGGTCGCAGTTTTGGAAAGCGAGATGACCAAAGCGGAATGGCAAGCCGAAAACTGGCCGTATATGCAAAGAATGATCGCGACTGGACGCTTCCCGATGCTCGCCAGGGTCATCAGTGAAATGGATCATCCCACGCCTGAGGCAGTTTTTTACGAGGGCCTCGAGTGCGTCCTCGACGGGATTGCGCGAAGATCTCCGAACTGAGGGGTGGGCTAGGCCTCGAGGACGGATCAGGCTCGCGGCACAGCTTCTATTTTGCGTCACCCTTTCAGTTCGCTTTCAGCACTAGGACTCAAAAACACCACATGACGCTCGCGACGAGATGGATCCTGCCGAGGAAGATGGCGGCGGGGCGGTGATAGCGTGTGGCGAGGTGTCGGCAGGGTGATGTCACGTTGTTTGGCTGAAGCCGGACGAAGCGCTTGCCGTTGAGCTCAGGTAGCTGTGCCGATTGCGAGCGCCGATATGACCGATCGGCCGTCGGCTCGAGACATCGATCCAAGAACCGGCTCGCCTCCGGCGAAGGCACAGGCGAAGTGCGGCCGCGTGCACGATTCTCTCGTGGCCGCTCAACGCGTTGTGGATCCAGCGGTACACCATGTTCTTGCCCGCGGATGCCTATGTGGCCTCGCTAGCTGCGTACGATCGCGATTTCTCTCACGGGCAAGCGACGCCGCATAGGCAGAAGATCAACGGAGCGCGTTCGCCGGAGGTAGTCGGTCCCGCCTTACGCATTGCGGCGCTTCTCTAATCGGCGGGGTGAGGTCAAGCTCCTTTCGAGCTTTTTCCTGGGCGGGACGAGGCAAGATCATCGTCCGCAGTCGGCCCATCGCGGTCATGGCACACGCAGCAAAGGCCGACCAGTGGTGCCGAATTTGGCCATTCGGCAAATCAACTCGCGAAGTAGCGCGTTGGCGTTGTGCCCAATGCCTTCTTGAACATGACGATAAAGGCGGTAGCCGATTCGTATCCCAAGTCGCTCGACACCCTCTGGACCGTCGCGCCGCTGGCCAGTTCGCGCAACGCGATGATCAGGTGCAGTTGCCGCCGCCATCGGCCGAAGGTCAGCCCCGTTTCCTGGACCATCAGCCGCTTTAAGGATCGCTCACTCATGGCAACGTGTGCCGCCCAATCGACCAGGGTGCGACGGTCGCTCGGCTCCGCCATCAGGGCAGCAGTGATCGCGGCGATTTTGGGATGGCTGGACGCGGGTAAGTCCAGCCCCTGTATCGGCATTTGCGCGAGTTCATCCAGCAAGACCCGCACCATGCGGCCGACATGGTCGTCTGGAGCATAGTTGACCGATACATCTGCCAGTCGGAGGATCATCTCGCGGAGCATCGGCGACACAGACAAAGTGCAGCACTCCTGCGGCAGCGTCGCCGCGTCTGGTTGAACGAACAGATAGGACAGGCGTGCGTTGGACGTGACCTGGTTGCTGTGGGGCACGCCGCCGGGTATCCAGACTCCGCAGTCCGGTGGGACAATCCAGAGGCCATTTTCCGTCTTGCAGGTGACCGCCCCGTGCAGGGCCAAAATGAGCTGCCCTTGCTTGTGCCGGTGCTGGGGCACCTCAGCTTCATAGTCACTGAAGTCGAGGCGGACAGCGAAGGCCGGGCGATCTGACCAGTCGGGATCGAAGTCGTCGTAGCAGGAGCGCAGCAGCTTTGCGGATTGGCCCGATTTGGAGATCATTTGGCATTATCTCCAAATTCGTGCGCCCTGCAATAGTCTACTATCGGGCGATCAACCACCGAAAGGAGACTGTTATGCGAATTTCTGTCGTCGGCGCAACGGGACGAGTTGGCGCCAAGCTGACCCGGACCCTGCTGAGCGCCGGGCATCAGGTCAGAGTGTTGTCGAGAGGTGGCCCCGCGCTCGACGCACTGGTCGAGCTCGGAGCAGAGCCATTCCTGGGAAGCTTTGACACTGGAGCGGGAGACCTTGACCAATTTTTCCAGGATGCGGATGCCGCCTTTCTCATGGTGAAGACCGATTGGAACAACATCGAGGGACACTACCCCGCTGTTGCCCAGCGCTTCGTCGATACGCTCGAAAAATCCTCCGTCAAACTGGCCGTAAGCCTGACGGCCATGGGGTCGGACGTGAAGGGGAAGACGGGTCATTTCGAGTGCTTTCACGATCTGGACCAAAAGCTCAACGAACTCGGCAATATCAATTTGGTCCACCTGCGCGCCGCATGGTTCATGGAAGATCTGCAGGCGTGGACGGCACCGGTTGCCAAATACGGTCGAATTGCCTGGTTCTGCAAACCTGATTTGAAGATGCCTTGGGTAGCGACCGATGACATCGCATGGCTGGCAGCGAAGGAACTGACCAATCCGACGGGCAGACACCGCGTCTATCTCGAAGTCGGCTCGGAAGATGTCTCGATGAACGAACTGGCCGTGATCATTGGCAAGGAGATCGGCAGGCCGGTGGAGTACCGATACATCGAGACGACCCGCAAAGACGTGGAAGCCGAATTTCTGGCGCGGTTCGGGACGCCGGAGAAATGGCAGGACGACACTCTGAGTGCTGACGCTTTGAACAATGGCATCGTAAGGTTCCATGGGGAGCACGAGGATCGTCCGAAATTGCCCACAACGATGGAGCGGTTCATTGGTGATGTTTGGAAGCCGCGTTACTTGGAGGCGGTCAGAGCGGGAGACCAACGAGAGACGTTTCCCATGTGGACCGCCAGAGACTAGCTGGATGTCATGCTGGTTCTTTTGAATTGTCCCAGCAATTTTCAGTCCTTACTGGATGCTGTCGCAAATTATTGCGGTAGCTATATGACCGCAATTGGCGCTCCAGCCGAAATCGCGGCATCGTCAACTTAACGGAATGTGGAATTCGATGTGCGATGACGGGCCATGAAAGACCGTGTCCACTCTATCGCCGCCATCGCTTTCCCGCTGAAATCATTGCCCACGCGGTGTGGCTCTATTTCCGGTTTCCCTCTCAGCCTGCGAATGGTCGAGGGTTTGCTGGCTGCCCGTGGGATCATCGTCTCGCATCAAACGGTCCGGCTTTGGGCCGAGAAATTCGGACATGCCTTCGCCAACGAGATTCGCCGCCACTCAGCCGGCCGGCTCGGCGACAAGTGGCACCTCGACAAGGCCGGCATTTCGATCCGGGGCAAGAAGCGCTGGCTGTGGCGTGCCGTGGATCAGGACGGGTTTGTTCTGGAGGTGTTGGTGCAAAGCCGCCGCAATGCAAAGGCGGCCAAACGCCTTATGCGTAGGCTCTCAAAGAGCCAGGGCCGAGCGCCGCGGAGACCGTGCTGGCAATCGATCATCAATTGCTCAGGTTTGCCCCGCTTTGCAGTCAGTTCGGCCAGGATACGATTGAACACGCCAAGCCTGCTCCATCTGATGAAGCGGTTGTAGATCGTCTTATGCGGGCCGTATTCCTTCGGAGCGTCGCGCCATCGCAGCCCGTTGCGCAAAACGAAGATAATACCGCTCAAAATCAGCCGGTCATCAACGCGCGGAACGCCGTGAGACAGCGGGAAATACGGCTCGATCCGGCGCATTTGCGCCTCCGACAACAACAGCAGATTACTCATTGCAACGGCCTCCTTTCGATCCCAATGAATCAAAGGCAGTAGGCCACCGCAAGCTATTTAATAGGTCCTGAGCCTAGCTTGCTTTTCGGACGATTATGCTCAGCGCGATGTCGATCATCGTCGTCGTGGCGATGATCGTCGGCATCGTTATCATCAGTGCGATTGATGCTGACATGCCGATCATTGTCGTCGGCTTCATCTTCGATGAGCGGCGTGAGAAACATCCACATCCATGTCGGAAGCGCCGTAATCCCCGTTGCTAAATCGGCTTTGATAGCCGCTCCCACAGCGGGATTCTTAAAAAGCTTGGCAAGTTTGCTCTTCACGTGTTCACTCTCTCCTTCGCGGCCTAAAAGATCGCGAAGCCAGTGCAGCGCTTGAACGACGCGCATCGCAGGGCGCCCAGCCCAGAATAACTTGCTGGCGGCGGTCGGACGAAAGGTGATCGTGACATTACCAAGCTTAATTGGCCGCCGACGTGCATCAGTATGAACAACGATTTTTGCCGGGACAGCGTCAATCAACCCAAGGTTGTTTGTTGCTGTCATGCCATCTACAAGCATCCGAGTCTGGTCGCGACGCCCGACGACCGCCTTGCTGGCGAGTGATGTGAAGCGAGAATATCAAAAGCGTCCGTAGCCGTTCAGAGTTCTATGGCTGACGGCTCTCATCCCGTCGACCACATATAGCGTACCAGACGCGATCTATGACCATCATCTGAGAAGCGACATAAACGCCGGCGCCTGCGGCTGAAGAGCGGTGGTCCTGAGCTCCATCGTTAGGTGCAACCTCATTGTTTTTGCCAAAACTGAGAACGACCACGTTATTCCGATAATTTTGATGGCACAAATGCCTTCAAGCGAAACAATCGGCCGTTCCCCTGGTCAGGCGGCTTTCTGAGCCTCGATCTGGGGCGTGGTCACCTGTTTTGGGATGGACGTGTTCGTCTGGATCTCGATTTTGCGGGGCTCCAGGGCCTCGGGGATTTCGCGAACGAGGTCAACTGACAACAGTCCGTTCGTCAGATCGGCACCAGAGACGCGAACGTGATCAGCGAGTTCAAAACGGTGCTCGAAGGGCCGACCGGCGATGCCACGGTGCAGAGAGCCTTCTACCCTGCGCTTCGGGTAATTGGATTATAGTCGCTCTGGCAAGCGCCGCCTGAGATTGTGCCTCAACGTGCCAACTGAACCATCCAATCTGCTCCAACGGCCCGCCTTTCGTCCGAGGGTAACGCGTCGGTCGATCTGTTGCGAACGTATTGCCTGGGCGAAGCATGCATGACCCGTTTGAAAGCCGCGCTGAAGGCGCTTTCTGATTCATAACCCAGTGATTGCGCAATGGTCGACACCGGATCGCTGGAGGCGGCGAGCCGGTCTGCCGCCAACAGCATCCGCCAGCGCGTTAAGTAGTCTATCGGCGTCAGTCCAACCGTTCCGCGGAATTTCATCGCAAATCTTGAACGAGACATACCGGCACATTTTGCGAGCGATTGGAGGTCCCAGCGATGGGAGGGATCCCGATGCATCGCATTGATAGCCAAACTTATCTGAGGATCCGACAGCGCGAACAGCCAGCCTATCCTGGGGCCGGACTGGTCCGTTATGTGCAGTCTCAGCGCTTGCACGAGCATCATGCTAGCGAGATTTTGGGCGACGAGATAGCCGCCTGGCTGGGGATTTGACAGCTCTTCCATCATGCGCTGAACCGACCAACGAAGAGTAGCTTGATCGGATTTCTCCCGCAGATGTAAGATGGGAGGAAGCATATCCAGGAGCAGGTCTGCCGAGCCGCTCGCCAAGGTAAAATAGCTACCGACAAGGAAGAAATCACCGCCGCCATTGTAAGTCAGGACGCCGTCTTGGCGCTTTTCAGCGTAGAGTGCCGCGGCGTCAATTGGCGCGAGTTTGGTGTCGCTAGCCAGCCGAAAAGCCCGCCCGTTCGGTAACAGGAAGCCGTCGCCTGATTTCAGGAAGACCGGATCGAGAACGCCATCCACTACCAGCCAGCACGCGCCAGAAGTGACCGCGTAACATTTGATGCCATTGTTGCGCGGGAACTGGATGGACCAGTCACCCCCGGCGGCGAAACCACCGGACACATGGCTTCGAGGTTTTAGCAGTGAGAGCATATCGGAGAGCGGGTCTGTGAGCATCGGATACGATCGCGACAATAATAGCTACTTTCCAGCATAGCACGTATCGCGGCGACATGTATAACTTTGGCTAATGAAGAACCGCACGCATGACGCGAGCCTCAGAAAATCTCGAAGCCTAGCGAGAGGATAACTGCGAAATGAAAGCAATTATATTCGATGCGACACAACCGCGTGGGATTGGTTTCGGCGAAGTGCCAGACCCAATGCCGACGCAGGCCCAAGCCCTTATCGAGGTCCATGCTTTCTCGCTCAACTTCGGCGATGTTGCTACGCTGGCTCGGGGAAAGCCCGGCGACATACCGGGGTGGGATGCGGCTGGCGTGGTCGTTCGTCCCGCTGCTGACGGGTCGGGACCAAAGGCAGGCGCTCGCGTAAGCAGTTTCGGTTGGGGCGGCGCATGGGCGGAACTTCGGGCGGTTAACACCGGCGAACTCGGCGTGGCAACACAGGACGTTGACTTCGCCGCCGCAAGTGCGCTGCCGGTCGCCGGGGTTACGGCGCTGCGAGTCGTGCGTACATTCGGCACTTTGATCGGCAAGCGCATTCTTGTTACCGGCGCTTCTGGTGGGGTCGGTCGCTTCGCTGTCCAACTCGCGCATCTGGCTGGCGCCCACGTCATCGCCAGCGTCGGGTCAGTGGGACGAGGCGTAGGGCTCGTTGAGCTTGGTGCCGATGAAGTCGTCGTGGGGCTCGATGGCATAGCGGCACCTGTAGACGGAGTGATCGATAATGTGGGCGGCGCGCTTTTGACTGGTGCGATGCAATTGCTGGCCAGGGGCGGCGCTTTGCAGAGCGTGGGCGTATCGTCAATCGAGCCGAGCACGATCGATTTCGCCCAACAACGTTTACCAGATGGCCGCAGGGCTGCAGGGAGACGGATCGAGGTTTTCGGCGTCGGCTCCGGCTTTGGTCAAGATCTCGGCTACCTTCTGACACTGGTGGCGCAGCGGCGGCTCAACGCCTGTATTGGCTGGCGTGGCGATTGGCAGCAGGTTGCTGAAGCTGTGGACGCGCTGCTTGGCCGCCAGGTCAATGGCAAAGCGGTTCTAGACATTCGCAGGAGTGGTCAGTGAGCCTCCCTATTCACCATTGGCCGGAACAGTGGGTAAGTTTGAACAATAGGCTTCACGCCCAAATGCCGGTTTCACGGCGTCAAGTTTTTAGTGGCGGCGGCCCATTTGGCTTCTCCTGTTACGTTTGATCTCCGATGGCATCAAGTTCAGATAATGTGTCTTCGTCGAGCTCGATCGAAGCAGAAGCGATGTTCTCTTCGAGATGCGAAAGGCGCCCTGCGCCTCTCATCCCGGCGGTGCGACGAAGGCCTTCTCCGGGAACGCCCTGCCAACCACCTCCAGGAATGCGCGCACCTTGGCGCCGACCAGGCGGCGTGAACTTTGCAGCGCCCAGATCTCCACGGGCGGCCCGGCTTGTTTCCCCCAATAGGCAAGCCTGCCGGCCTCGATGTCTTCGGCAACAAGGAGCTTGGGCAGCATGGCTGCACCGGCGCGTGCCAGCACGGCATCGCGGACCATCAGTAGCGACGAGAGGCGGAGAACCGGGGCCGGCCGCAGGACAATGTCCGCCTCCGTTCCGGACTTGATACGCCAGAGGGTCCCGGGCGGTGTTGCGGAGAGCAGAACGGCCTTTACCGTCGCTTCCTCGCCATCCACGCTGGGGGCGGGGCGGGGCATGCCGGGTGGTGCAACGATCAGCCGTTCATCGTTGAGGAAACGGCGGCCGACGAGGCGTTCGTCCGGCGATGGGTCGATCCGGATGATCAGATCGTAACCATCCTCAACCGGATCGACCCTGCGGTCTTCCGCAACGATTTCGAGCTGGACCTCCGGAAAGGCCAGCGCAAATCGCGCACCGATGCGGGGCAGCGCGACATGCGCGAAGACGACCGGCGCGCTCACCCGCAGCCTGCCTCTCGGCGTGGATGCGCCAAGCACGACCGCTTCTCCGGCCTCGGCGATTTCGCTCAGCAGCCCGTGCGTGCGCTCATGCAGCGCCCGTCCCTCGTCCGTCAGTCGCAGATTTTGGGGTCCGCGCTCGATCAGCCTCACCCCGAGGCTCTCCTCCAGTTCGGCGACCCGCCGCGACAAGGTGGCTTTCGAGCGGCCGGAGACGCGGGCGGCGCGGCCGAACCCACTATTTGCAGCGACAAGGTCGAAGTCGGACAAAGCCTGAAGATCCATCATCGTGTTCCGTATTTGAGACAAGCAATATCGATATTGGCACCTTCTCAACGACAATGAAACGGCTACCTTCTCCCTCATCAGATGCAGACACACCAACACCAGGAGATTTCGACATGAGCATTCTCGTGACAGGCAGCACAGGAACCATCGGGGCGCAGGTCTTGGCCCATCTTCAAACGCGCAACGCCGATGTTCGCGCTCTGACGCGCTCGCCCGAGACGGCGCAGTTTTCTGCTGGTGTGACGGCGGTCCGCGGCGACCTCGCCGATCCGGATTCGGTGCGCGCAGCGCTCGAAGGCGTCAGCACGCTGTTCGTACTGGCCCCAAATGTCGCGGACGAACTGACGCAGGCGATGCTGACGCTGACAGTCGCCCATGAGGCCGGCATCAAGGGCATCGTCTATCTCTCGGTGTTCGGCGGCGACGCCTATGCCGACGTGCCGCATTTTGCGGGTAAGTACACGGTGGAACGTATGATCGAGGCGCTTGATCTGCCCGCGACGGTTCTGCGGCCCGCCTATTTCATCCAGAACGATCTTCGTCAGAAGGACGGGCTGCTGAAGGCCGGCGTTTATGCCTCGCCGATCGGCGCGAAAGGTGTGTCGATGGTCGATATCCGTGACATCGGCGAGGCCGCCGCGATCGAACTGGTTCGCCGTGAACAGGCCGTAACGCCGCTCGGCCGCGAAACCTACGCCCTAGTTGGTCCCGACAGCCTGACCGGCGAAGGCATCGCCACAATCTGGAGCGAAGCCCTTGGCAAAGCGATCCGTTATGGCGGTGACGATCTCGTCGCTATGGAGCAGCGCACCAAGACCATGCTGCCCGCTTGGCACGCGCTTGACCTGCGCCTGATGTTCAGCCGCTATCAGACGGAAGGCGCTGTGGCGAGCGCCGACGACCTGGCACGTCTGGCCAAGCTGCTCGGTCGCGCCCCACGCTCCTATGCCGCTTTTGCCAAGGATGCCGCGACCCAATGGTCGAAGGGCTGAGCCCGTATACCATCCACGACTGAACAAAGGAAACCTGCCATGATCACCATCCAACCCCTGTTGGCCGAAGATGCTCCGGCCGTGGCCGCGATGCGTCAGGCCGCCTCGGCTCATAAGGGCGATGCACTTGGCCCCGAGGCGCGTCCGATGTTCGACGCCATGTTTGCCGCAACACCGGCTGCGGCGGATGTCCGGGTCGAGGCAGCGACGGTCGGCGGCATTGCCGGCTTCTGGGTCCGGCCAGCGAATGCAAGGCCGAGTGCGCGCATCCTTTATCTTCACGGTGGCGGCTATGTGCTCGGCTCGGCCCAGGCATTGGCCCATTTCGCGGGGCAAATCGCCGTACGCGTCGGCGCCGATGCCTTCGTCCCGGACTACCGGCTGGCCCCCGAGCACCCGTTCCCGGCCGCTATCGACGATGCGGTTGCCGCCTATCGCGGTCTTGTCGCGGAGGGAGAGGAAGGGATCGCGGTCGTTGGCGACTCGGCGGGTGGCGGTCTGACGCTGACGCTGCTGTCGATCCTCGCCGCCGACAAGACCGGGGGCATGGTGCAGCCGGTCGGCGCGGCAGTTATGTCGCCCTGGACCGACCTGGCACTGACCGGCGACAGCTTCGAAACCAGGGCCGAGGCAGACCCGATCTTCACGCGCGGCGTCCTCCAGGGTTTTTCCGACATGTACCTCCAAGGCGAGGATGCCACCCAGCCCAAGGCATCGCCGCTTTACGCCCCACTGGCCGGCCTCCCGCCCGTTCGCATCGATGTCGGCGACAACGAAGTACTGCTCTCCGATTCCATCCGCTACACTGAGCAGGCACAAGCGGCGGGCGTGGAGGTCACGCTTGCGGTCTGGGAGGGCATGCCGCATGTCTTCCAATCTTCGCTCGGCCAGTTTCTCGCGGCCGAGCAGTCTCTGAATGCCATCGGTGATTTCCTACGCCAGCGGCTCGAAGCCTTGGCCAAAGCCGCCGTCCCTTCCAACCCGCTCAAAGGAGCTTGATCATGACGCGCGTATTGTTTGTAGGCCAGAAGCCTGAAACCGTAGACTTCTCCGATCCCTCTTTGCCACCGGGATTCAATGCTGAAAAAATCCAGGCGGGCATCGACATCGCCGAGACGACTATGACCGAGCGCGGTTGGGACGCCGACATCTGCATGATCGCTCCCGACGACAGTGGCATCGCCACATTGGCATCGCAGCTGGCGAAAGTGGGCTACAATTGCGTCGTGGTCGGCGGCGGTCTGCGCATCCCGCCAAAGGGATTGCCGTTCTTCGAGAAGGTCGTCAACGCGATCCACCAGGGCGCACCGAAGGCAGCGATCGCATTCAACACCCGTCCCGAAGATACGGCAGAGGTCGCGGCGCGGTGGATCGGCGCGGATTGAGTGCAAGATCAGGTTGTCGATGTGGGAGGGCATGCAGCTGTCTTCCAATCTTCCCTCGGCCGGTTTCCCGCGGCCGAGCGGGCCGTTACCGCCATAGCTGATTTTACTCCGCCAGGGGCTCAGCAATGCTTCCCGTCCATCAGCACAACTTCGCAGGTTTGACATGAAAATTCTGGTATTGGGCGCGACCGGCGCCACCGGCCTGCTCATCGTCGGCAAGGCCGTCGCAGAGGGATACGCGGTCGTCGCTCTCGTTCGCTCGAAGGTGAAGGCCGCGGATCTCGCCGGCGCCGAACTGATCGAAGGCGATGCCCGCGATCCCGCTGCTTTGACCGGCGCCATCGCTGGTTGCGATGCCGTCGTCAGTTCGTTGGGTACGGCCATGAGCCCGTTCAAGGAAGTGACCCTGCTCTCGACGGCGACCCGCGCACTGGTCGGCGTCATGGAGCAGCAGAATGTTCGTCGTCTGGTGTGCATCACCGGGCTGGGCGCCGGCGACAGCCGCGGTCATGGCGGCTTCTTCTTCGACCGGCTGTTTTTGCCCCTGATATTGCGAAAGGTCTATGAAGACAAGGACCGCCAGGAAGATGCGATTCGGACCAGCAAGCTCGACTGGACCATCGTCCGGCCGATGGTGCTCAACGACAAGCCGGCGCGCGGCGGCGTCAAGGCGTTGACCGACCTGTCCGGCGTCCATGGTGGTTCTATCGCCCGAGCCGATGTTGCCGAGTTTGTTGTGCAGCAACTCACCGCCGATACCTGGCTGCGCAAGGCGCCGCTGATCACCTGGTAGCCTCTGGAGCGAGGTCGGGATCAGGGCTTGAAAACCAGATTCTATGGCCGACAGACGAAAAAAGCCAGTTGCCCTTCTCGTCTAGCGGATCGTTGAACTTGGCCTTCTTTAGTCATTTGTAACGGGCTGCCCGAGGCGACATCCTTGTGGCAGTCTCTCCAGTTTGTGGGGTGATGCCTTCTTCAGCCATTCTCGACAGCCGACGCCGCCCGCCGGATCACGTCAACGACGACTGTGGGCTGAGAAAGCATCGGTACGTGGCTGCGTGCCACCTCCGTGACAGTCGCTCCCATGCGCTTCGAAACCCAGCATTGAAGATCAGGGTGCACTGTATGATGTTTCGTCGCCAGTACATACCAACTCGGCTTCGATTTCCAGGCAATGCGGTGGGCAGTTAGGCTCTGCTGGTTGAACAGATCAAAGACGGGCGCATAATGGGTGGCCCAGATGAGCTTGTGCTCTTCCGCCGATAGATCGCCTGCAAAGAATTCCGTACCGTTTGGAAGCATCCAGGCCCATCTGCGACCTCGACGCCGGAGAAGATGTCGGATGGATACTTCTCCAGCTGGTCTTGCACGGTTTCACCGATGTCCGGGGCGACGGCGGCGACGTAGACAAGACCGATCACACGCTCATCGACGCCCTTAGCGGTGATCGTTGCGCCACCGTAGGAATGGCCGACGCGGTTGAGCGTGCGCTTGACCGTCGCCACATCCTCTTCGAACGAGTCCAGGCCATATTGGACGGCAATCACCTCGTGTCCGTCTGCCTGGAGCGCTGGGTCACCTTGCTGAAGCATGAGCCGTCGGCCCAAACACCATGGCAGAAAATTATGGTAAGCTTGGATGGAGTTGCCATTTTTGTTTCTCCTTCGTTGATATCAGCCGAAGCTAGATTTCCCTTCCATAGGTGACAAAGACTTTGCACGCTCGACCTATGCCTTGAAGGTATAGCGAGGGATCGGATGGAACTCCGCCATTTGCGTTATTTCATTGCCGTTGCTGAAGAAGGCAACTTTCTGACCGCTGCCCAGCGGCGACTAAATATCTGTCAGCCGTCATTGAGCCGGCAGATCCGCGATCTTGAACTTGAAGTCGGCGTAGAGCTGTTCGAGCGGCAGGCGCGCGGCGTTGTGCTGACCCCTGCTGGGCGTGTCTTTTTGGATCACGCTCGGCTGGCGCTTCCGCAGGTCGAGGCGGCGAGCGAAGGCGCCCGGCAAACAGCGCGACCGAAAAGGCCCGTGCTTACTATGGGGTTTCTGGTTGGGCTTGAGGTCACGTGGCTACCTCACCTGTTGCGCATGATCCGCGAGGAAGCACCTGAGACCGAAATTACACTATCTGCTCAGTCCTCCCCAGACCTGGCTCTTGCGTTGATGCGCGGAAAGCTGGATGTAGCCTTTCTTCGTCCCGAGCAGAAAAGCTTGGGCGTTGCAGCAGAGGGGACTCAAGCGTGACGTCGCCGTATCGGTAACACATCAGCCGTTTTTTGGCGTTTTGGCCAGCTCTTGGTTCGGGTTTTCAGGCTGCGGGAACCTGCGGGAGCATCTGATGAATGAGCCATCCCTGACGCCATTGGTCCTACTGGTCGAAGATCAGCCGCTGCTTCGCGTCGAGGCCGAGGATATCCTCAAGGGGCGGGGCTTTCAGGTAATTTCCGCGATGAGTGGCAGCGAAGGGCTGTCGCGGCTGGATCAAGACGCGACCCGGTTTAGCGCCGTGATCACCGACGTGCGGCTTGGCGATGGTCCAAAGGGTTGAGACATTGCCCGCCGTGCCCGCGAGTTGGTGCCGACCATGCCGTTGGTCTATGTGACATCCGACAGTGGGGATGAATGGGCGGCGAACGGGGTGCCTGGCAGGCTGGCCCCTAGTCGGTCGTCTCGAGCCCCAACGCAACCCTTGCGTCGCGCAAGCCGCGGGCAGCATCGCGGTTTCCAGTCTCAGCCACAGCTTCAAATATACGCATGGCGTCACTGGCACGGTTCAGGTTGATGAAGGCATAGCCTCTCAGCACAAGTAAATCGGTGGTTTCCGGTTGCAGAAGTGCGCGTTGGTCCAAATAGATGAGAGCCTCGCGATAGCGCCCGGCGTCAAAGGCCAGATTGGCGCGATTGGCAAGGATCGCCACCTGGAGTTCGGACGAGCGCTGCATGCTCTGCGGCGCCTTGGTTGCGGCAACGGCGGCCTTGTCGATGAGGCCGAGCCTCAAATAGGCGAGGCTCTGACCATAAGCGGCGTCCTCACGCGTGGCGTGCACGGAGGAGCCTAGCGCCGCCTGAAAGGCCTCAGCTGCCTCTAGGGGCCGGTTCAGATCCATCAGGCACCATCCGCGCTGCAGTGCTGCCTGAGGTAAAAGATTTTCCACTCCGCTACGGACATCACACGTTGTCCGACCAGCGGATGTTGTCGGGCGGGACTGGCGGGATACCGCCACAGATGCTGCGGCGTTCGTCTGTCGTGATCGGGTTGCATCCCCCTTTCCGCTTTGCTGCGCGGGCTCTGGTGCGAGTTGTGGAGACTTGGCAGCTGAGATGATGCCGAGATCGGCGATGCGTTGTGAACGCCCCGCCCAGGCTGATCGGATCGCTTCTGTTCCGGCGCGGTCATTCAACTGCTGTCGGGTTATGGCAAGTCCATAGGCGGACGGCTCGTCTGCCTTCCACTGGAGCGCGGTCTCGAACCACCGTGCTGCCGTGTGTGGCTGATTGAACGCGCGCGCATACCAGCCAAGCTGCTGGGCGGTCGGCACATATTTCGCTTGTAGGGCCGTTCTGGCGATGCGTTGGAGAATCTCGGTCGCAATTTGCAGCGGAGGATCGCTCGCCAACAGATTGGATGTGGCTGCCAGATATGTCGCGCTTGCCTCTTCGGAGCTGTCGCGCCAAGGGTACATGACGTCCTCCGCTCGTGCCGCCTGTCCGCTTTTGAGGAGCGAGAGGGCAAGACCTTGCGACGCCGACACACTCTTCTCGATCTGTCCTGCCTTCGAGAACCATTGCTCAGCCTGCTTGGCCTCGTCATGACGCAGTGCGTACCATCCCAAGAGCAAAGCGTCCGAGGCTTTTCCTTCAGCCTCAGCCATCCGGCGCAGGCGCTCCAGATAGTCCGGGGCTACGTCGCTGCCGGGGGTCCCGTTTGCCGTCGCAACCAGCCGGCGTGCAAGATCGTTGCGGATGGGCTCGAATTCCTTTTCCCGCTCCAGGGCGAGGAGCGGAGTGAGTGATGACGAGGAGAGAAGGGCAGCGGCTTTCTGGATCGTGGCAACCCGTTGCGGTTCGACCGTACAATTTTCCAGGACGTAGCGATACACGTCCACGCCCCGCGTCTCGCGATCCGTGCGGATGAAGGCTTCTGCCAGGCGCCACAGAACATCGACGTCACTACAGGTGCGCAGGGCTGGAATTTCTGCCGCCAGGGTGATGACTGTCTGATATTGTTTCAAATCGGAGGCGTTGATCAGCCGCACGCGGTTTTCCGCCAGATTCAAGCGTTCCAGAAGATCCTGTGGCGGCTGCCACGTTCTGTCCGTCGCCTGACGTTCCGCAATGGCCTTGCGGACTTCGCTGTAGCGCCCCTCGGCATATTGTCGCCACACCTCCTCAAGCCGTTCATCCCGTTCCATCGGTATTTCGAGCGGATTGGCAGGCGGTGTCCAGTCGGGATAGAGGGCTCGCAACCGTGCAATCTCTGCCTGTAGACGTGCATTGTCGCCACGAGCAGCGAAGTAGCGAAGTGCAGAGAGGTCAGGCTCCGGCTTTGGTTCTGCCGCCGGAGGCGCCGGATCTCCAGCTTGGTCGGGTTCTCTTGTCTTGGGCTGAAGCTGCGCCTGTTCTTGCATTGCCGCGGGGGGAACGGCAGTATCGGGCGCGCCCTGGCCCGCGGGCTGAACCGTGAGGATCTGCTGAGCCAAGGCCTGCGGATCGGCAGGCACGGCTTGTTGCGCGACGCGCTCTTGTTCCGACCTGACCGTGGCCGCCACGTTTGCAGGTAGGCCAGGAAGGCTTACCTTGTCGCGCAGGCTTGCGGCGAAGCCTCCGCCAATCAGGGTGGCCGTGAGAAGGACAAGCGGGAGCTTCATAGACATGAGGGATATTTCTCCCGAATGCCCGCCAGGACCAGCAATTGCAGCGTCGCGGGATAATAGAGATCAGGTTGGAACTGGATCGACGACGGCGGGAGGGGCGTGCCGTCGACGCGGCATGCCAGGAAATCACGGATGGCGCGATAGCCCGGATCACGCAGGGTCTCGACCGGCCGTCCCGTCAGCAAGTCGATCACAGCCGGGATGCCATGCTCATCCACCATGGCGTCCATCAGGCCGCGCATGAGTCCCGGATCATTGATATTACTTCTGGCAAGATACAGCGGAATACGGATGGCATTGTAGGAGAACTGTGCCTCGAAACCCTTGGCAGGGACAGGATGCTGCTTGAGGCTGACCCATTCCGGGGGAAGCCGAGCTCGGTCTATCTGCAGCGTGCGGATCAGTTCCAGTCCGTCGTCTGACAGTGCCTGCCACCGGTCGGATGGCGCAAGAATACCCATCACGGGCAGCGCTTCGAAAATCCAGTAGGACGGATTGACGACGGGTCCGTCTTGGCGGTCCTCAGCCCGAAATCCGATTGCTCCCGGCAAAAGAATGGTCCGCCCGCCCGCCGAAATGACCGTCTTCGACAGAATGCTCTGCGCCATCCGTGCCGCGGCCTGAATGAAGTCCATTCGCTTCCATCTTGAGCCTGCAAGGCCCAGTGCGTAAGCGATCAACAGGTCTCCGTCCGTCGCATTGTTGATATCTTGGACATGAGGAGACGCGTCGGGTTCCCATTTCCAAGCCGAAAGCCCATCGTCCCGCAATAGCAATTCGGTGCGGGTAAAGGACCAGATCTGCTCGAAGTCCGACGGACTGTCGGCAAGATAGGCAAGCAACAGGCCGTAACCCTGGCCTTCGCTGTGGCTGACGGCGCCATTGCCATTGTCGACGATGCGGCCGTTGGGTCCGAGGAACTTTTCCTTGTAGGCTGACCATTCCCGGCCCAGGACCAGCGGCTCCTTGGCCTGGGTGAAGCCGGCAGAGCTGAGAAGTGTCAGGCAAACCGCCAGCGTGATCAGGCGTAGCATCATTTCCGCCTCCCAAGACGACTAAGGACGGATGCAGTGGCAAGCCCGAAGATCACCGCAAACACGACCAGAAGGATGGTGTAGGCGAGGACATTGGTAGACAACCAGTTGGTGAGAACCAGTCGATAATTGTTCAACGAGACGCCGCCTGTCGATCGGTAATCAATTTGGCTCTCCGCAAGCACGGTGACGGTATCGGTCTTGCTTGCATAGGCGCTCAACCGACCGCCAACATCACCCCACCGATCCAGCCTGGTTATCATCTCGACAGAGGTTTTCAGTTCGGCCGACGTCGGACTGGTGACCAGCGTCCAGCTGGCCTCACCTGCGGGGCTTGCGCCTTGCGCAATCAGCAGGCTGTGCGTCGGAGATGGACGAAACGGGGGGGCCGTACTGGGCAGGATCCGCAGAGACGCGGCGGAAATGTCAAAGTTGCGTTGCAGCCACGCCTGGAACGCGCTCACTTGTCCGCTCCAGATTCCGCCGCTGACACGCGTGCGCCATTGCTCGAATGCCGCAGATGTTGCAGCAGCGGGGGCTGCTAGCGGCGATGCCGGCCTCCAGGACGTTGCACCATCGGCAGCGATGGCTGTCTGCGCAAGAAGCCTGGCAGGCATCTGGGAAAGGCTACCAAAAAAGATGGCGTTGCGATCGCCCACGGCCGTGGGCGTTGCCACAAGCTCAGTTGCAATCACGTGCCCCGCCGCCAGTGCCAGCTTTCCCATGAAGGTCGATACCGCCGACATCGTGTCAGCGTCGAAACGATCGACGAAAAGTTGAAGTGGCTCTTCGTCGCGTGCGTAGGGATACCCGGTGGCGGCCAGCGCCGCCAGGTTGGGAGTACGTCCAATCCGGCCAAAGGCTGGCATCTGCCATTCGGACGTATTGAAGATGGCGAGGCGCGGTTCGGCAGCCGCCGTCGAACCTGGAGCACAGAGCGTATCGGCTTCCGTGGTGATGATCGCCTCCAAGCCGATCGTGTTGAGGCCAGGCCTGATGTGACGCAGGGCGACCTTGATGGGAAGGTGCCGCAGGATCCCGCCCTTCGAGGAGGTGATCGGAACGGTCGAGGCTATGTTTCCGTTCACATAGACGTCGATATGGCTGCCCGGCAAGACGGCGTCGGTGAACGCCGCGTCCAAAAGCAACTGCCCTTCTCCAAAGGCGTTGGCGTAGAAGTCCGACGGGACCGCAAGATTGAAGTTGGTGCGTACACGGCGTCCCGGAAATTCAATCGTCTCCATACCAAGCTGCGACAGGGCAAGGGTCTCACCACCAAACAGGAGCGGTGCATCCGGCGTGCTCCACCGCTGGGTGGTGATGACGTCACGACGCGTCGCGAGAGAGCGATCCAGCGGGGTCACGAATGTATCGATCGCCGCGCGAATGTCGGTCCAACGCGGGCCGGTGATAAGAAGAACCGGCTGATCCGTCTGCGGATCAACGGCCCAAGTCAACAAGCTGCCGTTTTGAGCTGCGGCGGGCAATCCCGGAAAGACCGGCTGCAGTTCAGCCGCAGTACCGATCACAATGCCCAAATGTCCCGGCCTGGGTGCTGGCAATCGCTGCGAATGGAACGAGAAGCTCTGGCTTGGCATGCCGGCGAGCAGCGACAGTCCCTGTGCAAGCCGAAGGAGGGGAACTGTCGCGCCTGGCTGCCCGAGGGTTGGAAGCAGTACCTCGAACGATGTCGCGCCCTTGGCATCGGCACCGATGGCCCGGATGGCCTCGGCGATGGAGGGTGCCGTACCGGTCTGTCCTCCAAGCGTGAGAAAGGTTTCGGCGGGATCAATCCTCGTCCAGAGCTCATAGGTGGAGCGGATGTCGCAATCAGTCCTGTGCCGCTGGTTGGCCCGAAATTCGATCTGGTTGGAGCCGGCCTGCAGAATGCCCGCTGGCACCTCCAACGACACAGTGCGCGGCCTGTCCGCAGCGCTGATGGCTTCATCTGCAACTTGACGTCCGTTGAGCAGAACCGTCAAGCGCGATGCTTCCGGGGCGACCACGATGGCGTTGCGAAAGCTGAATGCGAGGCTGATTGGACCGGAAACCTGCTGTTCGGTCAGGTAGATCGACCATGATCGGCGGTCGAGCTCGCCCGTCAGGGCCAGTTCCGGCACGGGAAGGATATAGCGGCGGTTCTGCCGCTCCGGCGGTTGAGCCGAGGGAGTGGTGTCGGATCGCCGGTCGTTGTTCGGCGCAGGTTGCGCCGCCGGGCCGCGCGGGAGCAGCTCAGGCAGTTGGGGTGCTGGCGCAACGGGAACGGATGGCCTTTCCGGCCCCATGTCGAACGGCGCCGCCTGGGCGAGGACGGGCCCGGTTGCAGCAAGCCAGATGACGAAGATCGAGAATAGGAAAAAAGGACGGCGTGTCATGTACCCTTCCCCATGCCCCGGAAGAGATAGATCAGCCCACGGCTTGTCTGGTAGAGCGACAGCCCGAGAAACCAGAGCGTGCCGCGGACAAGGCCCGGATTGCGCCTGCGGCTCGTCTGGAACTCTTCCCATTGCGTGGAATTGGCAAACAGGAGATCGGCGATCCAACGGTGGTCGAGCGCATCGCGCGGCCGGTATTGGCAGCCGACCTGAACGGTGTCGCCGGACGATTGCGCCCCACGAACGACGATCGGCAACAGGGCAAGCTCCTGCTGTTCATCATGCGGCCTGAACCGCAGCACGGCTTCCGCGCCGGGGCGGATGGCCGACAATTGTTTGCCGAACACCTGCAGGCCCGCTCCGCCCACCGAGACATCCTCGATCGAGGCGGGATACCACCTGTCCTCGACGCCAAACTCGCAACGTCGCCGGACCCTTATGCGTCGCGAGGACGATTTTTCGCCGCGCTCCGAGACCACTCCCAGCGCGCATCCGGCGAGAATGAGGTTGATAATGTTCCAGCCGCCGACGACGAGGGTCACGTCCGCCTTGTAGGGCTCGGTGTAGATTTTAAAGATCGTCATGATGACGGCGATGACCTGCACCGCAAAGATCACGAAGAACGGTCTGCTGATTTCCGAAAGCCGATTGACGGAGACGGATTCATCCTTGGCGGTGACCTGGAATGTCGGCTTCCTCGGATTGACCATGACCGACACGACCGCCGGAAGAAGATGGACTGTCTGCACGAATTCATAGAGCTCGGAGATCCAGGGCCAGCGGAACGAGCCGTACAGATAGTTCTGCATCATTAGGTTCACCAACATGTAGGCCAGCGTGTAGGCGAGGAACTCGCCGCCGGACGCGGTGAAGATCTCCAGGTCGAAGAAGATATAGAAGAGCGGCGCGATGAGAAAAATCGTGCGCGGGAAAGGAAACAGCCAGAACAGCGTCGACGACATGTAGCAGAACCTCTGTGGGATAGAGAGGCCGCTTTTCAGGAAGGGCATGCGAAAACGCAGGATCTGCATCATTCCCTGCGCCCAGCGGCTTCGCTGGCCGATGAAGCTGGCAAAGGTCGCAGGTTGAAGGCCGGCGATCAGAGGCTTGTCGACGTAGATGCTGTTCCAGCCCGTACTGTGCAGTTCGAGCGCAGTCTCGCAGTCTTCCGTGATGCTCATGCCGCTGAAGCCGTTGGTCGTCTCCAGCGCGCGGCGGCTCAAGACGGCGGCAGAACCGCAGAAGAAGGAGGCGTTCCACTTGTCCAGACCGCGTTGGATGATGCCGTAGAACATCTCGTTCTCGCTCGGCATGCGCTCGAAGGTGCGCAGGTTCCTCTCAAGAGGATCCGGATTGAGGAAGAAGTGCGGCGTCTGGACCAGGAACAGCTTCGGGTCTTCCTCGAAATAGCCGACTGTCTCGAGCAGGAAGTCGCGTGCCGGCGCATGGTCGGCATCGAAGACGGCGATTAGCTGGCCTTGCGAGTGGGCAAGGCCGTTGTTGAGGTTGCCGGCCTTGGCATGCTCGTTGCGCTCACGCGTAAGGTAGTTTGCGCCCAGCTGCCGACAGAGGTCAGTCAGTAGGGCGTGACGCGCGACGGCCGTCTCCGACTCGCGAACATCGGCCGAATTGCGCTTTTGCAATGTTCCGCCGTCATCCAGCAACCAAACCCTCAGCCTGTCTGCCGGATAGTCCATCGACTTTGCTGCGGCGATGGTGTTGGCCAGCAGCATCGCATCCTCGTTGTAGGAAGGAATAAACACGTCGACCGCCGGAAAGGTTTTCTGTTGGCCTGCCCGCGACGGGCGCGACGCAAGCGGCATCGCCACGATGAACAGGCTGAGAAACAGCATCAGAATGTTGTACATCTCCGCCAGGTACAACAGCATTCCCGGGATAAAGTTCTCCGGCTGATTGATGGGGGGCAGAGTTTCGGTGGTGCGCCAGTAGGCATAGCGCAGAACAATGGAAACGCCGAACGCGAGCGCCACAAGCCGCCAGCGCCCTTCTGACTTGAGAAGCTTCAGTCCGCCCATGATAATGACGACCGTCACGCTTACGATCAGTTGGGTCTGCAGATTGACAGGCAGGGTGATCACGCTGACCACACAGGCTGCCATGATCGTCCACAAGATGATGCCCAAGGCCTTATGCATGGTCATTCCTTTGGCACGTGGCGCTAAGCGCTAGTGCGCCGCTTCACGATCGCCTGGGTTGGAGCAGGCGGGCGACATGGGCGCGGCATCAATGCAATCGGGGGAGGGCACGGCAACCTGTGCCCTTCCCGTGTTCTCGGCTGTGTGAGAGGCAGGCGGTGGTACTGGAACGACCATGGCGTCATCAGACTGCGCGCTCGAAGCCGCGGGAGCGACGGTCGTCGCGACCGGCAAGGCAGGAGCCGCAGCCGGTGCTGCCGGCGCGCGCCGCGTTATGGCAGAAGTGGTGCTCCGGTCGACCTGGGAACGCGAGTAGCTGAATGGGAACGTCTGCGCGGACGGTTGGGCCGCAGGATAGATCGGTTGACCGGTCTGGCCGATCCTCGGATCACCGGAGGATGGGCTGCCGAAGGGGTTCCAGATTTCGCCGTGGAAGGTGCCGATCAGCGTGTAGCCGTACATGACGCTCAGAAGTTCACTTTCGTTCGCGCGCTTGTCGCACAGGCGCAGCCTCATCTGGACCATGCCGAAATCCCGGCCGATGCCGCTTCCGCTGCTGCGCGAACGGATCTGCTGCCAGCCGAAGAGACAGGCATCTCCGCCAGCGCTGCGGCCGGATGCATAGGCAAACGGGCCATAGGCGTTCTGCAGGTAGATATTCGAACGCGTCATACGCACACCAGGCACCGCCGCCGCATATTCACGCCGGAGACCTGCCTCGTTGACGGTTCGATAGTGCCCCATGCTGGTGTTGCTGCCCTGCGACCCGCCGATAAAGCTGACCTTCAGGTAGTTCTGGCCAGGGATGCTGGAGTTGGTCGCCAAGGACACTGTCTGCTCGGTCGCGTTGGTGTGTTGTGTCTGGACAACACCCAATACGGAGGGCCCACCGGGCGGCGGCATGATCAGCGCTTTGTCGGCGGATAGAAGCTCTGGGCCCACGGGGGCTTTGACGGTACCTGCAGTGCCACAGCCGGTCAGCATTGATACGAGCAACAGAGTTGTCAAGCGAGCCTCGATCACCGTAAATTCCGTTCAGTCCTAGGTTATACACGTGAGAGGAATCTCAAGACGATTTGCGGTAGAGGGCAACTTACTCACAATGGTGGTTAACAGATCGTAAATGCTTAATGCTCGATTAAGGATTTTTGGGCTTGCACAGAGCTTCGGCGCAGCCGCGGTACATAGGAACAAGGCGGCCAAAGCGGTCGCGGTCGGTTCCTCTTACGCTGCGGATCGCGCAAATAACGCATAGCTCCATATCAGCCGTGGAAGGCGGTTCGATCTTTTCCACCTAGTTTGACCTGGTAAAGAAGGGTAGGTGTCCGCCTGCTTGATCAGCGCGGTGGCCGCGTCGCTCCCGGCCGAAGCAGTCGTGCAGCCGTCGCCCGTTTTCTTACCAACCATTCGCCTTGTAGACCACTGGGGCCTCGAAGGGCTCCCTTCGCCATCGCCGATGGTCTGGCCTCAACCGCGATAGGATCGTCGATTGGCGTAAACGCCATGGCCAGGTCTGCTGCCAGTGAAGCCAATTCTTCATTTCGTGCGTTCAACATCGTTGCTTCGAACTTTGGCCCTTCTCGCAATCAACGGGAGACGTACATATGTTCGAAAAGGCGATGGGGGTATACGCGTCGAATGGCATTGCAAAATCAGATGTCAGAGGGTCTAGGACTCCCCTATGCGGTTGCGCTCTCGTTCTGCACGATTGTCAGCGGCTTGGTTTACTGGCCGATCCGGAGCGCGACCAAAGATCTCAAGGGCTCGATCACGATCATTACAGAGAAGATGGTGACGCAAAAGGAGATGGAATGGCGCACGACCCGCGGATCGGAGGACCGGGCGCGGGCAGATGCAGCATTGAAGGAAGTCCGCACAGCTCAGGTCCCGCGCGAGGAGCTCGACCATGGGTTGGCAAACTACGACCAGAGGTTCCAAAACAGCAGCGCCAGATCGACGAGGGGAAGACCGCCCAGGACAGCGTCTACGGCCAGCGCGACATCTCCTCGATCTTCGGAGCGTCTCGACCGGGTCGAAAGGCAGCGCAACGCGCCAGGGGGTAGTCTACGCCCTAAGTTTCACGCGCTTGCCGATCATTGGCATTGTCGCGGCTACTGGCTGGCTGATACCAAGCCCAAGGTCAAGGCGTAGAGCGGAACAATCCAGAGCAGAGTGGCAAAAAAGCCTGAGAACCAAAACCGCCTCGGTATATCATCGTCCGCCAGTCGCCGTATTGGCCGTCGCGGTTTCCGCGCCTCGGACATCCTCCAGAGCAGGCCGGTGAAAAACAGCCAGCTTGCAATGCCGGCAATCAATGTCGCGGTGCAGAACATCACGACGCCTAAACCGATTGCCAGTGATACGAGAAGCCCGCTGAATTCGTAGTTTAGGAACGCGATGACCGCGGTGGCGATCGCCAGGCTGACCACCAATAGGGGCCAGTGGCCCCGAGCGTTGATGATGGCCTCTCTAGCTTCAGATGGCACGGCGCGCATTGCAGCCGAAATGTTGGCGTTCAACTCATCCTCCCGATGGCATCATCTTTCCGCCGTTGGCGGAGCGCCACATTTCCAATCACCATGAGTGGCAAAAGGTTCCGGCTGATGAAGATCGCTTGAGAAGTCCGAAGCTTTAGAACGTACTCCACCCGCCATGGCGCCATGAGCAGGGATCGGCTTTCGTTTCGGCGGCGGGGACGTTCATCATTCGTTTCGGCAGCGCTAAATTCGCCAGACGGAGGAAAATCAGAGAGATAGGCAAATCAGCCCACATTTGATCGTTTAATATCCCCATCGACCGACGCCCCTTTATTCTCAGTGGAGTGTGTTGCTCGTTGGACAATTGGAAAATGACAAAGACGGAATGGGTAATGTTGGTGGCAGTGGCAATCCCGGTTTTGCCGCCCCTGTTGAAGGAGGCCGACTTTGGTGGGAAACCTTGCGGAAGTATCAGCGAAGCGATCGCCGGCGGATCGGCCGGCCCCATGGCTAGTGCGCAGGCGAACTTGCTGGCCCCTCGATTTCATGAGTATATTCCATCCGCGCATTTCATGGCGGACCTTGAGCCCCGCAGCCTCAATTGGCTGCCGGGCTTTTTTCGTTCCGGCGGGTTGTCGCGATGGGGTCTTCAGGGTGAAGCAAGCATAGAAAGCCCGACCAGCAGGACTGATTGGCAGGGCTCCATGTCGGGAGTAGAGCGCGGTCGCACTGCGTCCCGTTCTCCCGGAAAAGTTCTCGGCCGCCCAATGGTCCTCGGCGACGTGGGCTTTCCCGGTCTCCTTATGCTGACCTAACCGGCCAGATCGGGAACTGTTCCCCGCATCTGGTCATAACGGAGGTAAGCGAGATAGTTGGGAGCCCTGTTCCTCAAATCATAGAATAAGTTGGTTTGCGGTGCCGGCTGAGATCTCTCAATGTATCGGGTCTCGGCCGATCTGAATTTCAGTGCCTGTATCCAGCACGATATGCAAGTCACGTATCATGCCTGCTGCATTGAACGCTTGTAGGTTTGCTCGTCTCAGCCGAGCGAAAGCGGGTTTATGCTTTTACAAAGATCAGGGGGATGATAATTCATGGCCCTAGATCGCATTCTGACGGCGTTAGCTCAGGTAGTTTTGGCCGGTCTCACTCGGGTGAAGCCACTTGAGCCTCTCAATAATCGATCCGCAGAACGAGCGGCTCCGCCGTCATGATTTGCAACACCTGGTGACGATGGCCAACGACGAGAATTTGGCGACATTCAACAACCCGAAAGCAAAAAAAGCATGATAGCAGCGTACATTGACGAATTCATCATGTTTTGCGCTGGCCTTTGGATGACGGGGATCGGATTCGATTATCTCTCGCTGTCACGCAATCCGGCCCGTCAACCGTCGGTCGTTCGTCATTTCAAGTGGATGGGTCCGCTGCTGCTCGCTATTGCGATCATTCTAGCCGCCGCCTCGTGACTCATCACAGACGCAACCTCCTCGGGTACAATTGATGCAGTGAACGGTATTTTGGCCTGCGAGTCGTGCGGATGGGATCACACAGAATCAATTGTCCCTTTCGGCTCGTACATTCTCCGATGCGCCGCTTGCGGCGAAACTGTCGTCGCAACATCCTTCATCGCCGTGCTCGACACCGATCATCAATGCTCTGCCTTCGTTGACGCCGGTCCCGGACAACACCCTCAGCCGAAAGCGCTTGTCGCGCGGGGACCGCTCCGGCTGATCGCAACGACAATCAATGCCGCGGCAAGCGATGGAACTTTGATCCGCCTGATTTTCGAGCCGACGGGCTAAACGAGCGCGGCTTGAGGCGCCTGAGGACGTCATTGGACCGGCACTTTCCGCATTCCCTGGTTTTGTCCCGCCGAGGCCAGCGGCCGAAGCACCATTAGGACGGCAAGATCAAATATCAACTCCGTTGGATACAGCTTCGCCTCCCATATTTTAGATCTGATTTTTAATCCCAAGGAGATTTAGGTTTGAGTCCCTATCTCTGCAATCCCGCGATATGAAGTGCGTCGCCAAGCGACTTCGACAGCGCAGGTTCGCAGTCGACGCCTGAAAAATGCATTCTGTATTGAAAGTTGGGCTGCAATTCCAAAACGCGGGCCGCAGCACTCTGGGCGTCGAGATTACGTCCGAGTTTCGCGAGCGACGCTGCCAACAACATATGTGAGATGCTGTGGCGGGGGTTGAGTTGAACAGCCTTTTGCGCCGCCATGACGGCCTTGCCGAAGTCTTCCAACCGAAAGTGACCAAGTGCCAGGGCGTGAAATGCGGACCATGCCCACGGATCAAACGGGCTAAGGCGCAAAGCTCGCTCGCCCCAGTCGATGGCGCGACCGGCATCTCCGGCCCACCCGAACATCACGCCGCCAACAATATAGGTGATTGCGGAGGATGGGCTGATGGCGAGCGCAGCCTCGGCTGCGGCGAAGGCGGCATCGCGATCATGTTCGTCCATTCCAATCGAAAACGCAGCGAACGTGAGCGCAAGCGAGTCGTCCGATCCGTGCTGAAGTGCTTTTCGCGCGTATCGAATGGACGCCATTCGATTTTCTTCCAGAAGTCCAGCACGTAGGAAAAGACAATGGTGACACATAGCCGCAAACGCGTGCGCCAACGCGTAGTCCGGCTCAAGAAGCAATGCCCGATCAAGGAGCACCAACGCCGTCGTGACCTCTGTCGGCATACCGCAATAAACATCAGGTTGAGCCTGCAGGACGAGATCATAGGCGTCGAAGCTATCGGGACGCTTACGTCTGACGCGCTCAAATTCCGCCCGACGCAGGCGCGGCTCGATGGAGCCGACGACGTTGAGGGCGATTTCGTCCTGGAGATCGAAGATGTCGACGATTGGGCGGTCGAACCGTTCCGTCCACAATAGGCTTCCCGTCCTCGCCTCGACCATTTCGACAAATACCCGGACACGATCACCGGACCTGCGTACGCTGCCTTGCAGGATATAGCGCACATCCAGTTCCTCACTAATCCGACGCAGGTCAAGGGACTGGGTCTCGTAGGTAAAGCTGGATTTCGGCGCAATCACCGTCAGCCATTTTATCCGCGACAGCCCCGCCGCGATGTCTTCAGCGACGCCGTCGGCGAAATACGCATTGTTAACATCGCTTGGTGCAGAGAACCGGAGGATCGCGACCGACGGCCGTGATGAGCCAACAGGCGAGGATAGCGACGGTTCATCGGGCTTGCCGGATGGAGCCGCCCCGGTTTTCACGTCGGGGCCGACATAGCGGTAGCCTCGTCGCTGCAGCGTTTCGATCCAGTCCGAACCTGCTTCACTGGACAAGGCGCGTCGGAGAGCCGCCACTTGAACCGTGAGATTACTGTCTTCGACGGCAAGTCCGGGCCATGCGGCGTCCATGAGTGCTTCCTTGCCAACCGGCGTTCCCGCCCGCTCAAGGAGTACACGCAACAGCGCCACTGCGCGTCGTCCAAGGCCGAGCGGCTCGGCTCGGCAGAACAGAATTTGGGCGTCCACGTCGAGGCGAAACGAGCCGAATGTTAGGATCGTCGCCATGACGAAAAGAAATAACATCCGCGGACAATTTGCAAGAATTTCGCAAGTCCTTCGCGACTTCCATCAGCCGTTTCTCCATCATCTGCTCTCCGCGAACCAGACAAACAAGATGGGAGAGGATGAGATGAGCAAAAAAGCAGTCGTCCGAATGCCGGAGGAAGGCAGAGAATTGAGTTTGGCCGGAAAGCCGCTGAGGTTCCTGGTGACCGGCGATGACGCGAAACATACTTCGATGTTCGATTGGACCTTGCCCCCAAGCTTTTCCACGGGGCTACACGTCCACCACGTCCTGGAAGAGACGTTCTTCGTCCTTGAAGGTGAATGCGAGTGGCAGATCGGGGATCAAAGGATCGTCGCCAAACCCGGTGCCTACGTCTTCATCCCGCCAGGAGTACCCCATAATATCGCCAACCATAGCGGCAAAACGGCGAGGATGATTATGACGGTCTCACCCCCCGGACATGAACATTATTTCGAAGAACTCACGACTCTTGTCGCAAGCGGCGGGCCGCCAGACGCGGCGGCCATTGCTGACTTGAGGGAGCGCTACGACACGACGCAGTTGTCTATCCTGCAAACGTGAGACGAGCGCGGAATTTGGGGCATCAGAGACCTGAATGTTTCGGCTCCTGTTGGCCCCATAGGGGACACCACGACGATGGGAAAACAGCGAGTTCGACAGTTCGAATCTCCTTCAGGCGACCAGCGCTCACCGGCATCCCTACATCTCGGAGAGCCGCTGGACCGCCCCTTGCGAAGCCCGATGACATCGGAATGTGGAGTCTGAGGTGTGACACCGTTTCGTTGGCCCGTTAACGAGGTCAGACACTTCTGATCAGCCGTTCCCGGCTGACGCTGATCAACCGGAAGAAAACGCTGCGTCACTGAAGAATTCGGCCAGTGCCTTCGCCGTTTCGATGGGAAACTCTTCAGGAAAGAAGTGCCCGCCCGGCATCGAATGACCGACGACGTCGCCTGCGAATTGTTGCCATAACGCCAACGGCCCTCCGTCATTGGAATACCAGGTGGCCAATGCACCGGTCCCGCTCCAGAGGACCATGAGTGGGCAACGAATCCGGTGCCCAGCGATTTGATCTTGGACGTCATGCTGGCGATCGACGCTTGCTGCAGCACGATACTCCTCGCAGATCGCGTGAACATGGTCTGCACTTCTAAGCGCCTCGACATAGGCCTCTCTGATCTGTGGCGGGAACACCGCGGCGGAAGATCCCCAGCCTGTGAGCGCATCGTCGATAACGGCCTCCGGTGCACCTGCGATTAGTCTTTCCGGCAAAGGCTCGGCTTGCGCCAGTAAGACCCACGGCCAAAAGCCTAACGCAAATCGGTCATCAGCTTGATCCCAGACGGTGGAGGTCGGGACGACATCCAGAACGGCAAGCTTTCTTATCGCCGCCGGATGATCGAGCGCCATGCGGTAAGCGACACGGCCGCCCCGGTCATGGCCACCGATCATGAACTCGCTGAAGCCGAACTTTTCCATAAGCTCGACCATCTCGGCCGCCATCGCGCGTTTGGAATAGGGGAGGTGATCGGGGGTGGAAGGAGGGCAAGCGCTGGCGCCATATCCACGCAGATCGGCACAGATGACGGTGAACTCAGAGGCAAGCAGAGGAGCGACGTCGCGCCACATGAGATGGGTCTGTGGGAAGCCATGCAGCAAGAGAAGCGGCGGGCCGCTCCCGGCAACGGTGGTGAATATCGATCCACCCGACACGGAAATTATTTGCGCATGGCTGTGGTTCGGCATGTTGCTTCTCCTTGCAGCGTCATCGTCACTCGTGCGCTCAGTTGAACGGCCAGCCGGGTCCCGGCAGTGGTTACTTCGATGGAAACGATTTGACCGGTGCCGGGCCATCTCATTCATCTTGTCCATACCGAGCCACAGCGCAGTGGTGATGAAGAGGGTCGATCGGTCCTCGCCGCCGAGCACACAGGCGAAAGCGCGCCGGTCGGACTTGACCTCGTCAAGCAGTTCGCCGCCTTCTAGTACTCGGCGACAATAGCCATTGAGCACGTCCGCGTACCAGATGGCGCCCTGGCTGTCGAAACATATCCCGTCTGGCGGACCGGGAAGCTCTGCCCAGATCGGCCGGCTGGAAAGGCGGCCGTCAGCGGCCACATCGAATGCGGCCAGGTGCTTCCCCCAACTTTCTGCGCAGACCAGAGTATGGCCATCACTAGATAGAGCCATACCGTTTGGAAACTGAAGTCCTTCGGCCTGCTTTTCCGCGCTGCCATCTGGCAGGATCAGCATAATCGCCGGACCACTGACATAGATCCTGCCTGCAGCGTCGATGACGATTTCGTTCCACGCTCCCGAGCCGAGCGTCGTGAATTCTTCCAAGCTCTTGCCATTGAAACGCATGAGTGACGACGAACCGGACGGGACCACGAGAAAGGTCATTCTCCGGGCTGAAATCGAATGACAGCCGCGGGGGCTTTCGCCGGAATGACAGTCCGGGATTGATTTGCCTCTTCGAGGACCCGGATTTCGCTACTGGCCCAATCTGCAAACCAGAGCCCGCCTTGATGCCAACGGGGACATTCGACAAGGCCTCTTCCCTTCAACAAGACATTTGCGGAGATGTTCGTCTCCTCGGTCGTCCGCACGTACCAAGGACGCATGACTTCCCGTCGCGCCGACACTCTGGAGCGGAAACCCTCGAAGTTGGATCTCGCGCATTCCCGCCAAGCCAGGCGACCAGACAACCGAGGGAGACCGCCAAACCCTCGAGAAAACAGCAGACAGTCCTTGAGGCGTTTCGTAGCGGAGCGCGGCACCCCAGCGTCTCCGAATGTTCGGACGCGCAAATGTCGCGCAAGCGTGGCCGAAGCGACTTGGAGCCGTGCGCTTTGTCGCTCGACCGGTGCACAAATAGTCGCAACGAAAACTTAAGCACTTTGTAATAATTCTAATCAACGGCCTCGTCGCAGAGTGTGTGACGGCGTGTCTGAGTTCCGCATCCATGTGCCGCTGGAACACGCTTGTCCAGCTTGTTGACCGATTGAATCGGCCCGGAGCCTTGGCGGCCCCGAGCGACAGGAGTGAGACTATGCCATCCAAAATTTTCACCCGCATCAGTGCTAAACTGACCGCCATGTCAGCGGTCGGCATCTTCATGGTTTTAGCCTTGCTGGCGGCGGTCTGGGTTGGCGACGCCTCGGCCGGTAGAAGCTCCGATTTTGGACGCATACAATTGATCATTTCCCGGGATTTGGTGGACGCAAAAGCATCGCTGCGCGGCATGATGATGGGAATGTTGGAATTGCGCCTGGCGGAGACGTTGACGGATTCAACGAAAGCGCGCGAGTATGTTGGCAAGCGGCATGAATCGCTGACCAAATACCTGACGAGCGCAAGCGCTCACGTCACGCTGCAGGCCAACAAAGATCGAATAGCCAAAGTTATTGAGCTGACGAGCCAGTGGATGACCGAATACGAAGGTCTGTCCAAGTCGATAGGCGCCAGATTAAGCAGTGCTAACAACGATTCGGAAGCGTCTGCTGAGGAAAAAGCTGCACAGGGCAAGCTTTTGAAGATTGCCGATCAGATCGGGTCGTTACTCGATGAATGCGTGGATGCGGCCAAAAGCAAAGCGGACGAAGCGGGAGTCCAGATGTCGTCTGCATCGAGCCTGGCGTTGCAAATCAGCCTTGGGATGGGGTTCCTCGTGGTTGCGACGCTCGTCGCCTCGGCAATCTTTGGTTCGAAGGCGATCGCCCGCCCCATCGGCCACTTGACAGCAAGCATGAAACACCTCGCCAACGGCGACCTCGAGACCGCAGTGCCGTTCGCAGGTCGAACCGACGAGATTGGTGAAATGGCTGGCGCTGTGGACGTGTTCAAGCAGAACGGCATTCGGATCCGCCAGCTTAATGCCCAGGAGCGTGCCCTGCAGGAAAAGAATGCGGATTTGTCCTCGAGTATCTCGACGGTCGTCGCTGCGGCCGTTGCTGGAGACTTTACCCAGCGAATTCAGAAAACCTATGACAGTCCCGATCTCGATCGTTTCGCGGCGAGCGTCAATGAGCTTGTGGCCTCCGTGCACCGTGGTGTCGGCGAGGCCCAGCGCGTCATCGCGGCATTAGCGCGCGGGGATCTCACCGACGAGATGCGGGGCGAATTTCAAGGCTCATTCGCAGAACTCAAGCGCGACGTGAATGCAACAATGGACGGTTTGAGAACCGTAATGGCAGAAGTCCGCACGGCGATAGACACGATCAATTCGGGCACCGGCGAGCTCAGCAACGCGTCTGGCGACCTGTCCAAACGTACCGAACAGCAGGCGGCTGCATTGGAGGAAACTGCCGCAAGTCTGGAGGAAATCACATCGGCGGTTAAGAGTTCGACGAACCGCGCGGCCGAAGCCAGTCACATGGTCAGCGAGGCGCGCAGAAGCACGGATCAATCGAGCGCAGTGGTCACCGATGCCGTCGCGGCCATGGGACGTATCGAGAAAGCCTCCGGCGAGATCAGCCAGATCATCAACGTGATCGACGAGATTGCGTTTCAAACGAACCTGCTTGCGCTTAACGCCGGGGTGGAGGCAGCGCGGGCCGGAGAGGCCGGCAAAGGCTTTGCGGTCGTCGCCCAGGAAGTCCGCGAACTTGCGCAGCGTTCCGCTCGCGCCGCCAAGGACATAAAGGATCTCATCACGCGCTCAGGCAGCGAAGTGCAGAGCGGCGTGAGACTTGTGACCGCCACCGGCGAGGCACTGAGCCTGATCCAGGGTCAGGTAACCAGGATCAACGAACATGTCCAGTCAATCGCTACGGCGGCAAAAGAACAGACGATCGGCCTGTCAGAAGTCAATACAGCCATCAATCAGATGGATCAGGTAACGCAGCAGAATGCGGCCATGGTCGAGGAGGCCACCGCAAGCACCAGCCGGCTGGCGGAAGAAGTCATTTCCCTTTCGCGTTTGATTTCGCGGTTCAAGGTGCAGGCTGACGGGCGGCCTACCCTTTCGCTCGCCGGTGCGGTCAACCATCATTCGCCCTCGGCGTCTCCAGCGCATGCGCTGCGTCAGACGTTCGTAAACGCGGTGGGCGCCAAGGCAGTCTAATCATAAAGAGTACCAAGGAGAGCATTCGTGGCTCTCGTTTGCTTCCAGTCAGCCGACCTCTTCCACCGCCAACGCCCCTTTCGGGAGGGGCCTGATGAGCGACTTCGCAGAGAGTGTCAGGTCGAGCCAATCAGCCCACGCGTTGCGCTCGAGGATAACGATCTGCCGGTCGTGGTAAGGGGCAATGTCCGGCCCCGGTTCCATCGTCAGCATGGTGAAGGCTTGGCCCACTTCCGCGATGTCGCGCCAGATGCCGGCGATGCAGAAGATCAGCTCGCCCGTCTTGGTGAACAGCCACTTGTCCTTCCGCTTCTTTTTCGGGTCCTTTGGATCGGTGAACTCGTAAAAGCCATCCCCGATGATCAGGCTTCGATTGGAGTTGAACTCTTGGCCCTCCGACCGGAAATTATAGACAGGCCGCTTGTTCGGCCCGGGCCAGCTCCAGCGCCGCTGCACGAGTTCAGCCTCATCGCGCCCGTCGTCTATCGTCCTGATGATGGGGCCGACATCAGTGATCTTGATGTCCTCGCGTGGCTGCAGGCTCGGCGCTCCTTCGCCGAAACGGATCTTGATCTTGAGGTCGGCGAAGTCCTCGACGGTCGAGGCGACATCCACCATCAGCCGATAATCATTGCACATGCGTCCTCCGTTTTGGCTCTGGTCGTTTCAGGATATCGTTCCTGCTATGTTCCGATCATGATGAGCGCGAAGATTTCCCAGTCCGACGCCCCGCTCGACGAGCGCCACGTCATCATAAGACGCGATGACGGCGATGTGGAGATGGTGGAGCTGCCGTGGGGGCTGCGCCCTCGTGACGGCGGTCCGCGCGCCGTGAACGTCGTCCGGTCGGAACCAAGGATGTTCCCGACCCACCGCTGCCTGGTGCCGGCCTCGGAGTTTCGTAAAGGCTATTGAAATTCAGCTTTCGATCTTGCGGCGGGGCCTCCTCCTGGGCTGTCGGAACCTCACCGTAGGATCCGCGTTGACAGGACACGAGGCGCAGAGAGCACGATATGGGAATTTGGCAAGGCACTTGGCGCAATCAATACGGCTCGACCGTCGTGAACACTGGTCGAGTGRTCTGAACAAAAACCTGGCGGAGAGAAATCATTTCCCCTCGGCGAGAATGCCGTCGGCCAGTTCATCTATACTGCAGACGGCCACGTGGCCGCGCAGCTCGCCCGTCATGGGCGACGTACCTTCCCATCAGGCGACTGGCGCGCGGCCAGCACAGAAGATGGCGCGCGCGCATTCAAGGAGTATTTCGGCTATTTCGGCACGTTCTCCATCGATACCGAAAGGCGGACGGTCACGCACCATATCGAGGGCGCGTGGTTCCCCAATCTGGAAGGCGGAGACCAGAAGCGCCATTACCGGTTCGAGAGCGATCTCCTGGTGCTCGACGCCGACACGGACTGGGGAAGAGTGAGGATCGTCTGGCGGAAGGCAGGAGCGCGCGACGCGAACAGGGAGAAGGCAAAATGACTAAGGTCGTCGAAACCAGACGGGTCGCTGAGGATGCCGACGCGCTCTGGGCCAATATCGGCAAATTCGGCGCGGTGGGCGAGTGGCATCCGATGCTGGCTGGGGTCGACAGCGAAGGTGAGCGCGAAGGCTGTCTGCGTGTCGCCAAGGGCCAGGACGGTAGTCGCCAGACCGAGCGCCTCCTCGAAACGGAGCCAGAGCACCATCTTTATCGCTATCGCATGGAAGAGACAGCTATGCCCGTTCGTCACTACAGCGCCGAATTCCGGGTTGATGACAATGGAGATGGCACGAGCACGGTCGTCTGGTCGGCAGTGTTCGAACCGATGCCGGACGGTTCAAAGGCCGTGGAAGTAATAAGACAATTTCTTAAGGCGGGCCTCGACAACATTTCGAGCATGCACGGCGGAGCGACGGCTTAACTTCGGCGGCGCTGATGATCGGACGGCTTATTTACCGCACGAAAAAGCTTCGGTTGACCGGCTTCGTTGATAGCCAGCGAGAGCGGATACCGTTCGATCACCGGCTCGAACGTCGACTCCGACAGCAAGCGAGAGCACATCGATATGACTGCGGGCGTGACGATTGCCCCTTTCGATAAGGCTACCGACTTTGGTCGGTCAAAAATCTAGGCCAAGGAGAGAATCATGGATTGGCAGTTGTCCGAGCGGTTCAACTTCGAAGGCAATGAGATCGCCTGGGACGTCATTGGCGCAGGGCCGCCTGCGGTGGTGATGCATGGTTCTCCGTTCTCTTCGCTCGAATGGCGGCGGGTCGCGCCATGGCTCGCGCAGCATCGACGGATTTTCTATTACGACATGCTCGGCTATGGCCGCTCGAGCAAGCCCGAGGGCGATGTCCTGCATGGTGTTCAGAACAGTCTGTTTGCGGCACTCGTGAACCACTGGGGCGTCCAACGACCCGACATCGTTGCGTATGACTTCGGCGGCTCGGCAGCTCTGCGCGCGCACCTGCTTAACGATGTCGATTATCGCAGTCTCGTACTGATCGACCCAGTGGCGATCAGCCCGCAGGGCTCAGCGCTTGTACGGGCCGCGAAGGCCCATGGAGAAGTATTCGCCGCCCTGCCTGCCTACGTCCATGAAGCCATGCTGCACGCCTACATCGGGGCGACGGTCAAGCGTGCGCTGGATGAGGAGGCGACGCGGCTCTATCTCGATCCCTGGCTTGGCGATGAAGGGCAGAAGGCGTTCTGGCGCCAGATAGCCCAAATGGATGATAAATACAGCGAGGAGGTGGAATGGCGCTATGGTGAGATCCGCTGCCCCGTGACCATCCTGTGGGGGGCTGAAGACGAGTTTATACCGTTGAAGGACGGCGAGGAACTCGCGCGGCGCATCCCAGGCGCGTTATTCACGGTCATCCCCTATGCCAAGCATCTCGTCCAGGAGGACGCGCCCGAGGCGATCGTCGCTGCGGTGCTCGACGTCTGGCGTCAGTAAACAGGGTGAGACATTCGTTAGGCCCAACATGGAAGAGTCACTCGGCCAAAAGGTTCACGCGACACCGTTGCGCCAAGGACAAGAAAATCGAGGCCCGCGCGCCACGTCAGAAGAATGTCTCAATTGCTCCAACCACATTATAGCTTTCGTCGATTTCATAGATCAGGCGCCATTTGTCGAAAGTGGTGCACGGGTGTGACGGGCTCATCGCGACCGTGTCGCCGATCTTCAATCCATGGTCGGCAGGACCCCTGATCGTCGTATGTTGATCGTTGATGATGACGATCTCGTATCGCTCGGCATCAAGAAGTCGGGGAAGGGCGCCGTCCCGGGATGCTTTTGTAACCTCGGGCGGGCCGGCATCGTGGCCGAAATCTCGCTGCCCGACGCCCACGACAATACGATCCGGCTCTGGAATCGACAGCACGTGGCCCCATACTTCCCGCGCCTGGTCAAAGGAGAGATCTGTTTGCTGTGCAATATCGCTGCGTTGCCTCAGATCCTCGAACAGCCGCCGATACAGTCCCGAATCATGTGTCAGGTAACAGCCGCTCCGGATGACGACTTGCAGCGGCTTGCTGAGCTGAAGATGGCGAGGCATCTCGGCAACTAGATCGTAGAAGGAGCTGCCGCCAGCGCTAAGGATGATTTTCTCGCATGCGCTGAAGAGACCCTCTCTGTCACAAGCGCGGATCATCTCGGTGAGGCTGTGAAGAAATGCTGGTACGGCCGCTAACCCTTCTTTTTTCGACCTTGTTTGCAGGACGCCCTCATATCCCTCCACCCCGACGAGACGAAGGTGAGGAGAACTTGCTTGAACCGCTTGCGCGACGTCGACGGCGGATTCAACGGTTCGAACGCCGCAGCGGCCGCCGGGAAAGCCTCCTTCCACAAGCACCTGCAGCGGCCGGCCGGGCGAGAATTCCTCCGCGCTTGCGCGCAGCCGTTCAACGCCGTCAATCGAGTCGACCAGACAATAGAAATCAAACGCAGGATCCGCGGCGAGTTCCTGCAGGACAAAGACAATCTCCTGAAGCCCAACGAGTTCGCTCGCATAGAAGATACGGTCGAAACCAAGGCGTCGCGCGGCGCGGACCTGGTGAAAGGTAGCAAGGCTGATACCCCAGCAGCCGTCGGCAAGCTGCCTCTGGAACAACTGCGGACTCATTGTGGTCTTGCCGTGAGGACAAAGAACGATGTTGGGCGCAAACGCTTCGAGGAAGCGAAGCATGCGTTTGCTATTGTGCTCAAGCGCCTTCCGGCGCAGCGTGCATACGGGCAGCGGAAGGTCGCCGCGCAGGAGATTCCAGCCGGCGTCTGCGATGGACGAAAGATCCAGCGCATCATTGCCCGGACAAGGCAGCCCCTTCTCCAAACCCGTCAGCCGACCGGTCGGCCCTGTTCCCAGCTTTGTTATCTCAGCTTCGCCTGACATCGCTTGCCGCCGCGTCCGATAACAATTGTCGAATGGCAGTCAGCACCGCATGCGGAGCCTCCCGCGGAATGAAGTGTCCGACGCCCGGCAGGACGACTCTCTGATAAGAGCTGGCAAAGTACTGTTCCTTGTCCTCGGATGTCTCCGGGAAGTTGTCGGCATCGTCGGCGCCTTGCAACATTATCGTGGGAACCCGGACCGGCGGATTTTCGAGCAGCTTCTTTTCCAGCTCCTCATGCTCTGGCGCGCCTGCGGCCTCTCCCCAGCGCTGCAGGTAGGCGTGAATGCTGATCGGCGCCCAGTCGCCGTTCTCCCAGGATGCGGCTGTAGCCTCGAACTCCGCATCATCGAACGTCCAGCCGGGCGACCACGTTTGCCAGAGATAGCGGCAGAGGCGGCGCCTGTCCTTGTCCATCGCCTCGCGGCCTTGCTTGGTGGCCACCAGCCATTCATACCAATAGGCCTTCGCCAGATCGTAGGACATTTCGCCGACCGGTTTCGAGGTGGCGTAGCCTGCCGCCATCGCAAGGAGCCCACACACACGCTCGGAGAACAACGCGCCGACGACGTAGCCGGCTCGAGCGCCCCAGTCGTAGCCCACCACGAGAACGTCGCGGAGCTCGAGACCGTCGATGAAATCCGCCAGGTCCTGACCCAGCGCCGCAATAGCGCCGCTCCTCATTGTCCCAGCCGAATGGATGGTCGTCGGCGTGCAGCCGCGCAGGTAGGGAGCGAGAACCCGGTAACCCGATCCGGCGAGTTCAGGCGTGATCTTGTCCCAGCACCGCACGTCGTCCGGCCAGCCGTGAACCAGCACGATCGGTTTTCCTCGACGATCGCCCGCCTCTTCATAAGCGAGATTAAGATGGGGCGTTTTGATGTATTTCGTCATGAGCATGAAACCAAAGTCGTCCAACACGTGTTTTAAATCTTTCCCAGGTGAGCCGCAGCGCATCGCTGGTCAGCGATGCCGCTCCGCATGTTGGCCCACCTGCCGAAGTCGCAATTCGCTACAACGATCAGGGGAGAGGCTGGTTCCCCTCTCGCCGCGGCGACGCGTTGAAGGGCGAGAGGGAGACGATCATCGATGACACGTGTCGGTGAATGTCGATTGGCGCCAGTGCGCGCTCACCTGGGCGCGAAGCGAGCAAGATTATTCTTCGACCTGTGTGGCCAACGTATTTCAGCGGGCGCCTGAACGCGTTGCGGAAAGGATAAAGGGAATGGCAACACCGTTCAAAGTCGACTGGTCAGATGAGGCCTTCGATGCATTGAAGGCGCGGGTGCGATCATATCGTTTGCCTGACCAGCCGGATGATTCCGATTGGTCCTATGGCTGTGATCCCCAAACCCTGCGCGAACTCTGTGCCTATTGGGTTGACCGCTACGATGTTGATGCGATGGTCAGAGATCTCAACTGCTTTCCGCAGTTCACGATGGAGATTGATGGGCTGAGGCTTCATTTCGTTCACGTTCGAGGCGAGGCTGAGGGCAAGCGGCCACTGCTCCTGATCCATGGCTGGCCCGGCTCGACTTACGAATTCTGGCCGGCGGTGGAAGCCTTGGCGTTCCCATCCCGTAACGGTGGACGTGCCGAAGATGCTTTCGACCTCGTCGTCCCATCGCTGCCGGGCTACGGCTTTTCTGCGAAGCCCAACCAGCCGATCAGCCCGCGGCGCATCGGTGCATTGTTCAACGCGCTGATGCGCGAGGTCCTGGGGTACGATCGCTACCTCGTTCATGGGACTGACTGGGGTGTAGTGATCGGTCCATGGATGGCGCTGGATCAGGCCAATTCGATCCGCGGCTTGCATATTGATTATCTCGGCACTGTCCCTGAGGACGCGCCGCAGGATGACACCGAGCGACGATGGATGCAGCAGTTTGCGGACTATGAGAAGCGGCTGGGTGCCTATTCACACCTTCAGTCCACGCGGGTACAGTCACTCGCCTATGCGATGCATAACAATCCCGTGGCCCAAGCCGCCTGGCTCCTCGAGCGCTTTCACGATTGGGCCGACCTGGGCGAACGTTACGGTGGAAGACACCGAGCTGGAATAGGTCTCCCCGCAATATCGACCTGCTTGCCCTCGATCGTTCAGGTCGAGGGCAATTCGCGTCAGATCTGCCGGTTTTGGGGCGGCATCAGCCGTCAGTTTGCAGCGCTGGAATCAACGGCAATGACGGCGAGGTGCATCAACCGATTTTCGCGGCATCGTCCTGGAGAACCGCGCCGCTATCCTCAAGCTCCGGCGGTGCCCCTATCGATTGTCGTTTGATGAGCGTGGTTGCGAGTACCCGGCAGCGTGGCGTATCGCCCATACCGGTAATACGCCGGACAAGGATCTGCGCGCTTTCAAATCCCAGCTCGTAGACCGGCTGAGCGATGACCGTAATCGGCGGGCTGGTCACGCTTGTCCAGTCGGCATCGTGGAAAGCGACGAGCGACAGATCGCCGGGGATGGACATTCCCAATCTGCGGAGGGTTTTGAACACTTCAAGCGCCACCACGGTATCAGACGCCAGTATGGCAGTCGGCCTGTCGGCGCCCTGAAGCAATTCGGCAATGATCTTGTCACCCAGACCGCGACGGTGGGCACCGAGCCGGATATAACGTTCCGGATGCTGGATGCCGGCTGAGCGGCTTGCCGCGACGACGCCCTCTATTCTCTCCATCACCGTGCTGAGGTTGATCTGGTGCGGTCCCCGGTAGATCGGGTCCTCCGATTCCGTGGCAGAGATGTAGGCGATACGGCGATGGCCAGCCTCGATCAAGGCTCTTGTAGCGGCCTCGGCCGCCTGCCGGTCGTCCGTGACGACGGCATCGACCACAAGGTCCGGGATGGTCCGGTCCAGAAGGACGAGAGGTCGGCCCGATCGTTGGACCTCGTGCAGATGCTGGGTCTCGAATACCGAAGCTGGCGTAACGATCAATCCGTCCACCCGCTTGCCCATCAGCACGCGTACGGCAGCCTTTTCCTTGGCGGCATCCTCGCCGGAATTGGACAGGATGACATCGAATCCGGCAGCGTGCGCCGCATCGCTGATCCCGCGCACGGCCTGACCGAAATAAGGGTTTTCGATATCGCCGACGACGACGCCTATCGTCTTCGACTTTCCAGTCGTCATACTGCGCGCAAGCTCGTTGGCCTGATAACCGAGCCTCTTTGCGGCTTCGCGAACCTTCTCCTTCACGACAGGGCTTGCCGTGCCGTAGCTGCCCAGGACACGCGCGGCCGTCGCCTTGGACACGCCCGCGCTCTGGGCAACGTCCGAGATGGTTACCAGCCGCTTTGACGCCGTTCTCTTCATCATGGGTCCGTGACATAGGCTGAGAAAAAAACGGCGTCAAGAAAATCACACCATTGACATGTGAGACCGGTCTCAAATACGCTTGATACCGGTCTCATTTGGAAATACCGGCGCTTTTATGCCTTGGATAGACGAGGCCCTGCGGCAATCAAAGACGAAGGAATATGCATTTGACAGCCCCATCCTCAGCCAAGCGGGTCGCCGTGATCGGTAGCGGTATTTTTGGTGTCTCCTCGGCGGTTCATCTGGCCCGACTGGGCGTGCACGTCACTCTTGTCACGGAAGGCTCGCTCGCCAGCGGCGCGTCCGGCCGGTCCCTGGCATGGCTCAACTCGGCGCGTTTCCGTTCCGCCGAATATCACCGTCTTCGGGTCGTCGGCATCGATCGCTACCGGACGCTGGCGAGCCGCAATGAAGGCGCTGCATGGCTGCGCTTCGAGGGCGGCCTGACATGGGATGCGGACGACGCGTCGAACCGGATTGCGGAAGCCTACGCTCACGAGCAGGCGATTGGTTATGACTGCCAGCTTCTTGACGCAGCAGACGTGGCGAAGGTCACGCCCGGCATCAACGCGGCCGCGATTTCGCGTCAGGGCGCGATTTTCAATCCGGGTGAGGGCTGGGTGGATCTACCTTCCCTGATCGACATCCTGGTGCAGGAATTCAAAACCCTCGGCGGCCAGGTGGTAACCCATGCCGGCAAAGCCGTCGTCAATATCAAAGCCGGACGTGCGGCAGGGGTCTCGACTGCAAACGGCATGCATATAGAGGCGGATGCGGTTCTCGTCGCCACCGGTGCGGCCGTGCCTGACATGGCAAAACAGGCAGGCCATATCATTGCCGATGACACGCCGATCGCGCTTCTTGTCAAATCGAAGCCTTTCAAGCTCGCAGTTCGCGCCGTTCTCAATACACCGAACGTGGCGCTGCGCCCCACGCCGGACGGCGCCATCGTCTGCGATTCCGCATGGTCGGAGGAGGAACTCAATCGTGGACCCGATGGGACTTACGAGGTGAAGGATGAGACGCTTCGTCGCCTTCTTTCGGAAGCCTCGAACGTGCTCGAAGGCAACCCCGCGCTGGAACTGGAGAGCTATCATTGCGGACCGAAGCCCGTGCCAGGCGACGGGGAGTCGGTGATCGGCCCGCTCGAGGGCATCCCGGGCTATTTCGTCGCATTCAGCCATAGCGGCGCGACGCTGGGGCTGATTACCGGCGAGCTCATCGCCCGTGAAATCGTGACCGGTGAGATGAGCCCTCTGCTTGCAAGTTTCCGGCCGGCCCGTTTCGCGCAGAAAAGTCAGGCTTTGGCCTCGTAAGCCGCGCGTTAGGGAGGAGATCGCAGATGACGGCGAAGGAGAAGGGTTTGGAGATGACCGATCCGGAAATTGCCGTCGAATTGTCCGGCGTCGACAAATGGTTTTCCATCCTCCAGGTGTTGCATGACGTCAACCTCACCGTCAGGCGTGGCGAAAAAGTGGTGGTTTGCGGTCCCTCGGGTTCTGGCAAGTCCACCATGATCCGCTGCATCAACTATCTGGAAAGTCACCAGAAGGGCCGTATCATTGTCAACGGTACGGAGCTGACCGACAATAGGAAGATCATCGACCGCGTCCGGCAGGATGTCGGCATGGTGTTTCAGAACTTCAATCTCTATCCGCATCTTACCGTGCTCGAGAACTGCACGCTGGCTCCCCGCTGGGTAAAGGGCGTTGGGAGAAAGGATGCTGAGGCTGTGGCGCGCGCCTATCTGGAACGGGTGCGAATTCCCGACAAAGCCGATTTTTATCCAAGCCAGCTGTCGGGCGGACAACAGCAGCGCGCGGCGATCGCCCGATCGCTCTGCATGAACCCGAAGATCATGCTGTTCGATGAACCGACCTCGGCACTCGATCCGGAACTCGTGCGCGAGGTGCTGGACACGATGGCGCAGCTGGGGAGCGACGGTATGACCATGGTGTGCGTCACGCATGAAATGGGTTTCGCGCGGCAGGTGGCGGACAGGGTCGTTTTCATGGATGCGGGACGGATCGTCGAAACCGCGCCTCCGGAGGAGTTCTTCAGCAATCCACGGGAAAGCCGGACAAAGGCGTTTCTCAACCAGATACTGCACTAGCGGGTTATTTCTGCAGCCGGCGCGGTTTGCGGCAAAAAGCATACGGACGGGAAAACGTTCGGTGGACAAAACAATGATACAAAGGGAACAACAGCCATGTACATATCCATCAGCATGCTTCGCCGTTCGGCCATAGCGCTCGGCACCCTTGCCGCCTTCGTGGTTCCGGCGCTGTCCGCCTCGGCTCAGGCCCTGCCGAAGGCGATCAAGGACGCCGGCGTGGTCCGGATCGGCGTCAAATGCGATTCTCCTCCATTTGGAGCATCCGGCACCGACGGCAAGCCGGCCGGCATCGAGATCGAAATGGCAAAGCAAATCGGCATTGCCGCCTTCGGGGCCGCCGAAAAGGCGGAACTGAGCTGCGTGGCGACGGACGCCCGCATTCCTTCCCTGACTGGTGGGAAGATCGACCTGATCATTGCCACGCTCGGCAAGACTCCGTCTCGCGAACAGGTGATCGATTACTCCGATATCTACTATTGGGGCAGCAGCCGGGTGATCGTGCCGAAGGACAGCAAGGTTCAGAAGCTGGCCGACCTCGACGGCAAGTCGATGCTCATCATCAAGGGCGGCTCGCAGCTGAAGTGGTTGAAGGAACGCTTTCCGAGCCTGGAATTCGTCCAACTCAACACCAATGCCGACAATCTGCAGGCCCTGCAGCAGGGCCGTGCCGACGGATATGTGGGCGATGCGATCACCATCGCGACGCTTGCGGCCAACTATCCTGAATTCCGAACGCTGGAAGAGCCTGTCGATCTCGGCTTCAATGGTGTTGGCGTCCGCAAGGGTGAAGACGAGCTCAAGGCTTTCGTCAATGGCGTCCTCAAGAAACTGAAGAACGAGAAATTTTACTCAAAGACGGTGCCGACCTTCGTCAAGGATCCGATTGTCGCGGCGGAAATGGTAAAATCCTTCGAAACGGATCCGCCGGCCGCAAAGTGAACGAACATGGGTCCTGACGGTTCGACCGTCAGGACCCATGTTCACCGGTATTTTCGAGCAGGATGACGGCCATGGATTTTGCTTATATTCTCGAGGCCCTGCCGGATCTGATGACCGGCCTGAAAATGACGCTGATCGTCAGCTTTCTGGCAATATTCCTGTCTTGCCTTATCGGCCTGTTAGGCGCGGTTTTGCGGACAAGCGGGATTAAGCAGCTGCAATATGCTGTCACTGCCTATGTCGAATTCATCCGAGGCACGCCTTACCTCGTGCAGATCTTCTTTATCTTCTATGGCCTTCCGAGCCTGGGGATGCGGTTCAGCATCTTCTGGTCCGGGGTCATTGCGCTGACGGCCTGGGCAAGTGCCTTTCAGATCGAAAATTTCCGGGCCGGTCTCGCGGCTGTCGGCAGAGGAATGCATGATGCGTCGGCGTCGCTCGGTCTCAAGCGATGGCAACATTCGGTATTCGTCATCCTGCCTCTGGCGACCCGCGCCGCTCTGCCGTCGGCTATGAATACGATCGTGGCAACGGTGAAGAATTCCGCATACCTGCAGGCGATCGGCCTGGTGGAGCTGACTTTTGTCGCGGTCGACCGGATCGCCTACGATTTCCGGGCGATCGAGATGTTCGCTTCGATTTGCGTGATTTATCTGCTCTGCGTCTTCACCATCTCCGGCCTCGGCTACATGGTCGAACGGCGTCTCAGCCGACCATTCGGCGGGAGGTAGACGATGCTGCTTCTGGAATTCCAGTCCTTCCTGTTGGACGGTCTCTTGAATACCGTGTTTCTCTCGTCGGTCATGATCACGGGCGGTACGCTTTTCGCGGTGATCTTCGCAGCCGGCCTTTCCGCCCAATCGGCGTGGTTGAGACGACCTGTCTACGGTCTCGTCGAATGCCTTCGCGACATTCCGCTGATGGTCACGGTCCTGATGGTCTATTTCGTGCTGCCGCATGCGGGGCTATCGTTCAATCCGTTCTGGTCGAGCGCCCTCAGCGTGTCGGTCTGGGGCGGGGCGAACGGCGCGCATATTATTCGCGCCGGCTTGCTGTCCGTGCCGAGCGGCCAGCGGGAAGCTGCGCTGTCATCCGGCCTGCGCGGCTGGAAAGGACTGTTTCTGGTCATCCTCCCACAGGCGATGCCTGTCATCCTGCCCCCTTACGTCAGCCTTATCACCAGCCTCACCCAGGCGAGTTCTCTGGGTGCGGTCCTCGGTGTCAATGAACTGCTGCGCTCGGCGCAGATCCTGATCGAGCAGACAACCATCGCGCGCGGAGGAAGCCCGGCCTATCTGGTCTATGGTTCCATTCTGATCGTGTATTTCGCTCTCTGCTGGTCGATATCTGGCTTGGGCGCGAAGCTCGAGCGGCATTTCGCGAAACCATACCTGCGGGCGAATGGCAAGACTCAGCCGGCGGCGCCTGCTGTTGTCCCGCAAGCCACCATGACCTGAGCTGCAGTCTGAACGATATCGAGCGGGCCGGTTCGCCTCGCTCACGCAATTGCTGCAGAACAGCGGCAGCCGTCGCAGCTGCCGCAGGATTCTACTCGCTTTTAGAACTTGTATCCGACTGCCAGCATTGCAAAGGGTTGAATGTCGTCTTTGACGATCGGGCTGTCCTTGGCATCCCCGAGCAGGAAGCCGGCCCCGCCGGCGCCTGTGACGCTCCAGTTCTCGGTCATCATGTAGGTGACCGAGCCCTTGAGATCGACGCGCTTGATCCCCGCCTTCGCTTCGTATTCCGCCAGGCCGGACCGAGCTGACTGGATCGACGTCACCCCGAAATACGACTCCATGTGTTTGTCGTCGGCCCATGTGCCGGACACATCGGCGGAGAAGATGAAGCGTTCGTAGCGATGGGAAACTTTCGCGCCGAAAGTGCCGGTCAGTCCCTCGCTGCCGCCTATGGTCTTGTCCAACTTGGCGTAGACGCCGAATGGACCGACGTCATAGCTGACAATCCCTCCGATGACGCCGCCCATGTCGATGTCGCCCAGACCACGCAGATGGTCCGAGTCGTCCTCCTTGCGCCCCATCTCGACGCCACCGGTAACACCTACCCTGAAACCGTTTGTTTCGAAAAGATCGACAGTGAGGCCACTGGTATCGAGGTGCACGCGCTCCCCAAATTGGGCGGAGATAAGCGGAAACGGCTGCACCTCGAATTCGTCGGATCCTTCGTATTCGGGCATATAAATTGCTCCGACGCCGATCGTCACCTTCCAGTCATGCAGTTTGCCGCGAATGCCGCCGTAGCGTCCGTTATCGAACTGCTGGGGAGGGGCAATCGCCGCGTCCGTTGCTTCAAGGTCGGCAGCAAACGCCGTGACCGAGAAAAGTGCCGAGGCTGCGGCCAATGCCGCGATCGAGATTTTTATCGTCCACCTTCGCTGAATGATGTCGGAAGCCCCAACTCCGCTTAAGACCGTTTTGCGGTGCCGGTCTTCCGGATGATGTTGATCGTGCTGGCTCACCAAATTAACTCCTGATTATAAAAGCTAAAGAAACCGGGGTATGGTTTCGGGGAGAAGTTGCGGTTGAAGAATTGCCGCAGCATTACAAGTCGAGATGAAAATCAGCCGGCGATGTCGGTGCGCCAGGGCCAAGCGATAGCCACTAAATCCTGCTGCGAATGCCGGCGAGCAGCGGACGAACGGAGCAAGGCTTTGGGGGTGCTGGCCATTGCTCCGTCCGTCCATGCCGCCTTACGGAGCCGCCGGTCGCTGGAGGGCTCGACCGCCGTTCCTCCGTAAAAAGTGCAACGGCTTCGCTGACGCGTATGCCGCCCCCCTTGGATGATATGTCAGTGTGTAATGATCGGTTTTGGCTTCTTGTCGATCCATTCCGGCGGCGCGCCATACTTGGCCGCCACGACTCCCACCAATCCAGGCGCGCGCCCGAAGGTGTCACACGCCGGGTATTTCGGTTTTCCGCCGAGCCAGGACCGCATCCTTTGCCCTGAAGGAAAGGAGACGTTCAATCCTTTCGGCTCCTTGCCGGAAATGAGCATTCGCGAAAAGTCGGACGCGAACTTCGAGGCGAGGCCGTATGCGTCCCCGACTTCAGAAACGCGGGGCTTGTCCTGGATCGAATTTGCGCCGCGGGCCCACACCATCGCCGCGGTCTGAATGCCGCCGCCATCGACAGCCTCCGCTTCGACGGCCAATCCTCCGAGGCCGAAGGGCAGGCGTGGCACGCTGACGGGCAGGACAAAGCCGGTGCCGACGGTTACGGCGGTTGCAACCCCGGCCATCGCCTTGTTTGTCGGTACGATATCGGTGACGACGGACCGTATTGTCAGATCCGCCGGTTGGCCGGCCGAGACCATCTGGTATTTGTCGCTGAGGGCGACGCAGAGCGCCCGGTCCAGAACGTTCGACACCAGCGAGCGGTCGGCTTCCGTTTTGATGCGGGATGCGGCGCTGAAAGAGAAAGTCGTCGGCATGATGCTGACGGTCTTCACCGCGGCCATATGTCCACCATCAATGTAGAGACGTTTCTTGGCCAGCGTTCCTTTCGGTGCGCCGAGATTGCCGTAGGAGGTCAAGGTGCCTCCTTCCTTCAGAGGCACCGAAGTGCATCCACTTGCCGCAAGGGTCAGAGACAAAGCGAGACCCAGAGATCTGAAAGCAGGAATTGGTGAAGGGCCGACACGTCGGGGAAACAATTGAATGGATGGATTGCTGCGCACGCTTTCTGGCCTCCGTCAGGGATGTTCTGGGATGACAGTGAGGGCAAAGGATTGCGGCGGCATTACAGAGGAGCGGTCACGGGCGAGCACGGTGCCGTCTGTCAGAGTTCGATTGTAACCTGCGTTCCGGTCGAGCCGCTTTGGAGACTGACTTGTCCGCGATGGTTTGCGACGATCTGTTTCACCAGGCTCAAACCAAGGCCTGCGCCTCTGCTTTTGGGGGTAACGCGGTAAAAGGGCTCGAAAACCAGCTCCTGATGTTCGGCCGGTATGCCTGACCCTTCGTCGGCCACGGTGATCCGCCCGCCGGCCGAGACCGAAACAGTGATCATTCCCCTATCGCCACCGTGGTCGATCGCATTGCGGACCAGATTGCTGACCGCCCTTGGCAGAGCGGAAGGGCTGCCGCGCCGCTCAACGCTCTCCACCTCGCTTTGAAAAGAGATCCGGTAGCCAGCGGCGATCGCCTGAGGCGCCAGATCGGCAACCACCGTCCGTGCGATCTCGACGAGATCGACCGCTTCATGGAGATCGGTCGCCTGGTCGTTGCGCTCAAAGTCGAGCAGCTGTTCGGCGGTCTCGGCCAAACGCGCAACGTCGTGCAGCAATCGCCTGCGTTCCTGACCCTCGGGCATGCCGTCGATCCGGGTCTGCATGATGGCGATCGGCGTTCTGAGCTCATGCGCCGCGTCGATCAGGAAGCGCTGGCGTTTCTTCAATTCGTTCTCGAGCCGCTCCAGCGTACCGTTGAATGCAATCACCAGCGGAGCAACCTCTTTGGGAATACCTTCGACCGGCAGGCGTGCTCCATGCTGGCGCGGTTGGATCTGCGATGCTTTGTCAGCGACATCGCTCATTCTTGCAAGCGCACGGCCGACGATTCGCGGGACGGCGAGGAAGATCGCAGGCAAGGCGACCGCGAGCAGAGAGACGTAGATCGGATAGGCCTTTGCCAGAAGGGCGAAGACCGGCGAGCCTTTGTCAGCCACGCCGCCAGACAGAATCCGAACCTCGCCGACGGCTGCTTCGGCATTGTCAATCGTCGCAGCCTCCTTCGTCGCAGCGGATCCCCGTATGTCCGCGTCGTCGAACAGATGGACCAGATGGGCGAGCTCAGCATAAGGTCGAGGGATGGTGCCATAGGACACGGACGCACCATCTATCGTGGCCACCACATACCAAAGCGAGCTGTTCTGCTCCTTGAGTGCCCTTAGCCTCGGCGTTTCTCGTAGCTCCAAACGTCCTTGGCTGTCGCGTGTCGCGGCCGCGGCTATCGCAGAGCCGATCTTCTCCTCCATGGCAATGTTAGGCGACATGATCGTAGCAGCCCATACGCAAAGCCCGAGGATTACCGCAGCAATAACTGCGACGATGACCAGGCTGAGTTGCCAACTCAGCTTCCACCAAAGCGAGGGGGTAGCCTTGTCGTGCATCATTCCTCCCTCAGGAGATACCCGACGCCGCGGATATTGTGGATCGCGACACCGGCACCGGCATCCAGCAGTCGTTTGCGCAATCTTGAAATATGCGCGTCGAGCGCGTTCGACTGGATTTCTTCTTCGTAATTGTAGACTGCGGCCTCCAGGGTCGATCGAAGGACGGTTTTGTCTTTCCGCTTGGCCAGCGCCACTAGGACGAGAAGTTCGCGCCGGGGCAGGTCGAGCGGGGTCGACGCCACGGTTACGCTCAAATGCAGGGGATCGATCACCATCCGGCCCACCGTGATTTGAAGTTCCGCCAGACTTGGCGGTCGGCGCAAAACCGCCCGCAATCGCGCCATCAGCTCGTCCACAAGAAACGGCTTGCCCAGATAATCGTCCGCGCCGACATCCAGCCCTTCGACACGCTCCAATGGCTCATTGCGCGCCGTCAGCACAATGATCGGCGCGTCGGTGCCTGTCCGCCTCAACATCGGAATGAAGGTCAGCCCTTCGCCATCAGGCAACCGCCGATCGAGAAGGATTGCATCGTAGGTATTCTGGCGCGTCAATTCGAAAGCGTCCGCAAGATGCGTGGTGTGATCGGTGACAATGCCGTGTTTGCTCAGCGCCGCTGAAAGAGCGTCAGCCAGCTCTCTCTCGTCCTCTATCAATAGAAGTCTCATCGTCCCTTGGCTCTCCTGTCCCGTTGTTCTCTGCCGCGAAGATTGCGGCAGCATGACGGGGACAAAGGAACCATCAGGTAATGTTGCTGCAATTCTCAAAGCCTAGCAACCGGAACCATCCAGTCGCGAAAACGCGAGGCGCCGCCCGCAGGTGGCCGTGCTTTAAATCCAGGGAATGTCGCTATGGCTTTGAAATGGACAATGAGATTGACCAAGGCGGGGATGCTTCTGGGAGGCGTCTACCTCGCCGTCGTGTTTATCGATCCCGCACGCGGAACGGTCGATGCGAATGAACGGGTGAAAGAGGTTGTCGCGGCGGTCGCGGCGAACCAACGCGATAAACCGCTGGAACTGGCTCCTTCGGAAATTGCCGACATCCGGCCCACTTCCGTGGTGGAACGGCTGCGCGTCAGCGGGGACCTCGAGCCGATCAATCGCGCCGTCCTACACGCCAAGGATGGAGGCAGGATCATCGAGGTTCGCGCCGTTGCGGGACAGGCGGTCAAGGCAGGGGACGTGCTGGCTCGTTTCGAGACGGACGATCTCCAGTCATTCCTCAAGCAGCGTGAAGGGGATCGCGATGTCGCGGCGGCGGAGATGCTGCTTGCCATGCAGTCGCTCAACAGGATCGAACAACTCGCGGATAAGAACATCGCGAGCCAGGAGCAGCTCGACAAGGCACGAAGCGAAGTTGCCGCCTCGACTGCCAGACTGAAAAGCCTTTCAGCCCAGGCGGATATCGCACGCACTGCTTTGCGGGAGGCCGAAGTTCTGGCGCCGTTCGACGGCATCGTCTCAAGCCGGGCGATCAATCAGGGCTCCCGCGTCGGCGCCGGCGCCGAACTTTTCACGATCGTCGATACGAGCATTCTGGACGCAAAAGTCCTGGTCTCGACGCGCGACGTGCACCGCGTTGCGATCGCCCAACGGGCAGAATTGCACATCGACGGGCTTGACGGGCAAACCGTTGTCGGAAGCGTGGATCGTATCGGTCCCGTCGCCGACCAGGGCACGCGCTTCATTCCGGTCTATATCCGGCTCTCCAACGGTGGCGCCCGCCTGCGAGGCGGATCGTTCGCGACGGGCACGATCCTGGTCCGGCAAAATGAAGACGCGATCGTGATACCGGCTATCTCGCTGCGCAAGGACGAGACGGGAGACTATGTCCTGAAGCTGAAAAAAGGCCGTCTCGTCCGCCAGCCCGTGATTGTCGGATCGGGATCAGGCGGGAGTGACAGCCTGGAGATTTCCGAAGGCCTGGCCTACGGCGACACGATCGTGACCGCGCCGCTGCCTGAGCTGCGGCCGGACGTCACCGTCACGATCCCGAAGGCGGGCTGACATGTTTCTCACCCGCATTTCGATCGCTCATCCCGTCTTCGCCTCCATGATGATGGTGGTGTTGCTTGTGCTTGGCGCGTTTTCCTACCAGCGCCTCGGCGTCGACCAGTTTCCGAATGTCGACGTCCCGGTTGTCGTGGTCACGACGACCTATCCAGGTGCGACGCCCGAAACCATCGAGACGGAGGTGACCAGGCCCGTCGAGGAGGCGCTGAATACGATCAGCGGCCTCGATGAGATCACGTCGACCTCCTACGAAGGACGGTCGATCGTCATCGCCCAGTTCAAGCTGGAGGTGGAGAGCACGATGGCAGCGCAGGACGTCCGCGACAAGATAGCAGCCCTCGAAGCAGAGCTTCCGGAGGAAGCCGACAAGCCAGTCGTGGCGCGGTTCAATCCATCGGACGAACCGATACTTTCGGTGGCGATCAGTTCACCTTCTCTCGGCATGCCGGAACTCACAACGATCGCCGACCAGCGCGTGTTGCGCCAACTGACGACGATAGCCGGGGTCGGGCAGGCGACGCTGATCGGCGGGCAGAAACGGCAGGTCGACATCAGCATCGATGAGACGCGGCTGCGCGCATTGGGTATCGGCGTTGACGAAGTCATCAAGGCCCTCCGGGCTGCCAATCAGAACAAGCCTGCCGGAAGCGTGATCAGTGGTCTGACGGACCGCACTATTCAGGTGCAAGGGCGGATTGCGGAACCCAAGGATCTTCTGGATATGATCGTCGCTCGCCGCGGCGGCGGAGCTGTCTATCTCCGCGATGTTGCCACGGTAAAGGATGGCGCCGCGGATCCGGAAAGTCGTGCGATCTATAACGGCGAAGCCGCGCTCGCCGTCGCCATCGTCAAAGTCCGGGATGCGAATACCGTGCAGGTGGTGAGCGATGTTCGCAAGCGGCTCGGCCAGCTGAATGCCGAACTCAGTGCCCAAAACATGCGGCTTCAAATCATCATGGATGCCTCGACCTCCATTCAGGAGTCGCTTGGCCAGGTGCAATCGACATTGATCGAGGGAGCGGCACTGGCGGTCGTCATCGTTTTCCTGTTCCTCAACTCATGGCGAAGCACGGTGATCACGGGGCTGACGCTTCCAATCGCCATGATCGGCACGCTCGCTGTCATCTATTTTCTCGGCTTTACGCTCAACATGCTCAGCCTGCTGGCATTGACGCTCTCGATCGGCATTCTTGTCGATGATGCGATCGTGGTGCGCGAGAACATCATGCGCCATCTTCGCATGGGCAAATCGCATCTCAAGGCGGCTCTCGATGGCACGAGCGAAATCGGGCTCGCGGTGACGGCGACGACCGCCACGATCGTCGCCGTCTTCCTGCCTGTCGCGTTCATGGAAGGCATGGTTGGGCGCTTCTTCTACGAGTTCGGGGTTACAGTTTCCGCTGCCGTGCTGATCTCGCTGTTCGTCGCCTTCACCCTCGACCCTATGCTTTCCAGCGTCTGGCATGATCCCGACGCCGAGCCCGGCGCAAGGCGCGGACCGGTTGGACGATCGATCGCTCACTTCGATGCCGGATTCGAAAGGCTCGCCGAGCGCTATCGGCAGATCATCCGCTGGACCCTGCGACATCGTTTGATCACGCTCGCACTGACTGGCGGCATCCTCGTCGGCAGCATTTTGATGGTTCCCCTGGTGGGTGTCGAATTCGTTCCCAATGCGGACGAAGGTCGATTCCAGATCAACGTGACGACGCCGGCAGGTTCTTCGTTGGACTACACGCGCACCAAGGTTGGGCAGATCGAGAAGGCGCTGCATGAGTTTCCGGAAGTTGCTTCGATCTACTCGACGATCAACACCGGCAGCACCATGGGCAAACATAAAGCCGCCATTCTCGTCAGCCTCGTGCCGTTGGAGCAACGCAAACGGACGCCTGCCACCATCGCGGGTCCCATCCGAGAACGCCTTTCCGTCATACCGGGAACAAAGATCGCCATCATCCAAGAGGGCTTGGGCGGAGACGCCAGTCCGATCCAACTAAGCGTTCTGGGTGACGATCAGCGGGTACTGGAAAAGATCGCGGCGGATCTGACCACAGGCATGCGCGGGATGCCTGGCATGGTGGACATCAATTCAAGCGCTGGCGAGGAAAATTCCAACCTTTCCGTTCGGCTCAAGCGTGAGCAGGCGAGTGATTTGGGCATCGGTATCTCCGAGTTGGCCGGAATGCTCTCGCCGCTGATCGGCGGCGAAGACGTTTCCACCTGGACCGATACGCGCGGACAGACCTACGATGTTGTCGTCCGGCTTCCCCGCGACCAGCGCTCCAATGCCGCCGCTCTCGGGGAGTTGATGATCAAAGTCGCAGGCGACGACGMAAGCGATAGCCCGCGCATGGTCCGGCTGGATCAGGTCGCGGACATCGCGGTCGTCCCGGCGGCCTCCGAAATCCGTCGTCTCGACATGTCCAGAGAGATCCTGATCTCGGCGGATATATCTAGCCGAGCCGCGGGGGATGTCACAGCCGAACTGGAAGCCATGGTAGCCAAGCAGGATCTTCCGACGGGCTACCGCATAAAATTCGGTGGCGATTCCGAGGACATAGAGAAAGCGACAGGCGGCATGTTCAAGGCGCTGATGATGGCGGTGATCTTCATCTATGTCGTGTTGGCGTCTCAGTTCGGAAGCTTCACCCAGCCGATCGCGATCATGGCTGCACTTCCCCTGTCGCTGATCGGCGTGCTTATTGGCCTCATGGTCGCGGGAAGCACCATCAACATGTTCTCGATGATCGGCTTCTTCATGCTGATGGGGCTTGTTACCAAGAACGGCATCCTGTTGGTCGATTTCGCCAACCGGGAGCGCCGGCAGGGCTCGACCCTCAGCGAGGCGCTCGTCAATGCAGGCGCGGTACGGTTCCGGCCGATCATCATGACATCGCTCGCGATGATCGCCGGCATGATCCCGCTCGCGATGGCGGCCGGCGGCGGTGGCGCGCAACGGGCTCCGATGGCGCATGCCGTCATCGGCGGCCTTGTCAGCTCTACCCTCCTGACCTTGATCGTGGTGCCTGTCATCCTCTCCTGCATCGACAGTCTGACGCTGTGGATTGCGGGGAGGGTGCGGACGCATTCGACCAGCGAAAACGAACTCCAATCGCCGAAATCGGCAAAGCAATGACCCGTAAAACCGTTCTCCGCCTCTTCGGCAGGTTTCTCTTCTCCGCCATCATGATGGCGGCCCTTTTTGGAGGGCCGCTTGTACTCCTGGTTCTTCTCTCCAGGCGGTTCACCATGTAGCGGACTTGCTCGGTTAGAGGTAGGTCGGCTGGCAGGCCAAGGGATTGTGCCGACCCCTTTTAGGCAGGATTGAGGGCGGCAAATATGTTGTCATAAGTTCCGTCGCGTTCAGCCCAGCGGCGGGCCTGATCGCGTTCGAGGAGCAACTCGCCGCGCGGGTGGTTGCCTTGCTCGAGCATCGCAATCACCTCCGAAATATAAGAGCCCAGAGGCATCGCCCGAGGGTCGGCAGCCTGTGCAGTGCCGGTCAATTCGGTCTGGACATAGGGCGGCGACAATTCGAGAACCTCGACAGGCAAGGTTCGAAGCTGGTGGCGCAGCGAGACCAGCCATGAATGCAGGAACGCTTTGCTCGCGCAATATGTGGCAAAGTCGGCGCGAGGCACGAAGGCGAGCGCCGAACTGGTCGCCATGATAGTTGCGTGACGTTGCTTCCTCAATGTCGGCAGGAAGGCGGCAATCACGCGCAGCACGCCGAGGATGTTCGTCTGCACGATCGTTTCGGCCTCGGCCACCTTCCAATCTCCGGACGCGATATCCTCAGTTCGAGAAATCCCGGCGTTGGCTATCAATATATTAAGGTCGGGGAACCGCACGCGGACGTCGCTCGCCAGGCGCGTCAGGGAGTGGGGATCGTCCAAGTCGAGGTGCATCCCGACAATGCCGGCGCGACCGGCCGCGATGCTTTCAAGCAGGCCCTGCCGCCGTCCCGTTACGATGACGCGGTTGCCTCGATCATGAAGAGCTTCGGCAAGCGCACGGCCAATCCCGCTCGTGCCGCCAGTGATCAGTATAGTGTTGTCGGTCATTCTCATTGTTGGAACCTTTCCGAAGTTCTGCGTTCAAAGAAAGGCCACGGCGTAGTCATCGAAACCCATACGGGCATCCCTATCGAAGACCAGGTTTCCTTGGTCTTGGCGAAAGATCGGCCTTGGGTGATGATATAAATCCATACCGCGCGCCTTCAAAGTCGAGTTCTCCCTGCTGGGACCTTCTCGACAAAGGACGCGTTGGATGACGGTAACGCCTACGACAGCGCGGGCTTCATCGCTGCGGCCAAACACCTAACCGAGCCAGCGCCCGTGGTCAACGCCGTTGCCCGAGCGGCGCTTTCTTTCGAGAATATCAAAAAGCCCCGTAGCCGGTTAGGATTACGGGGCTTGAGGCAACGAAATGTTGTTGGATCAGGATCAGCACGAGTTTGCCTGGTTCGTCGGGCTGTTCGGGTTGGAGGTAGACGCGTTGGTGCCGTTTGCCCCCGCAGTGGTCGGGCTCTGGCCGCAATTAGCATTCGTGCTGCCCGCATTACCCGCGCCTTGCGCGTTGGTGCTGCCCGTCGTTGTGGTGTCGGGCACTATCGCGCCTCCGGCTCCAGTGCCCGGGGTTCCAGTGCCGGTGGCGTCGGTCGATGTGCCGGTGCCGGAAGTGCCGGTCGAACCCGAACCGGCCGAACCGGTGCTGCCGCCAGTACCCTGTGCGAATGYGGAAGTAGCAAGACCAAGCGCAAGAGCGCTCACAGTGAGAAGCTTTGCGATCATGAAGTGTTTCCTCTCAGTTATCTCAACGACATCCAAACCGCGGGTAGCATCTAAAGTTCCCGCTGTATTAAAAACAATCGAAACCGCCGAATGTTGAACGACCGCCACGTCGCCGCTGGTCACGACGGCATTGGTCATGCCGTCGTGACAACCCGAACATCGCCTTTGCGATCGACAACGAGGACGACGACCTCTCGTCCCGAGCGCCGGACAGTCACGTCGACCGAACCATGTCCGACCAGCAGATGCCGTAGGGTGACCTCGTCGAGGAAAGGCGGAAGCCGAGGCTCGTTGAAGCTGACCTGCAACGCGTTCGGATCGAAGTCGAGGCCGAGGCACGATTGCAACAGCGAGAGTGGCGCTGCCGCGGCCCAGGCCTGCGGCGAGCATGCGACCGGATAGAAAGTCGGCCCTTGTGCTCGCTGGCGCGCCAGTCCGCAGAAAAGTTCGGGAAGCCGGCGCAGATCGATATAGGTCGAAGCCGTAAACAGCCCTTCGAATATTCGAGCCGCCTCCACTCTAAACCCGTAACGAGCGAGGCCGCTCGCGATCAGGGCATTGTCATGTGGCCAAATCGAGCCGTTGTGGTAACTCATTGGATTGTAACGCGCCTCGGTCGATGGAATTGTGCGGATGCCCCAACCGCAGAAGGATGAGGCGCTCATCATCGTGCGGACGACCCGTTCGGCCCGGTCCGGATAGGCGAGCCCGGTAAAGAGCGCGTGGCCGGCGTTCGAGGACCGGACCCGGCAAGGCCGCTTGTCCCGGTCGAGTGCCAGCACGTAGGTGCCAAGCTCTTCGTCGAAGAAGGTGGAATCGAACGCCCGGCGAAAGCCCTCCGCTCTTGCCATAAAGCTTGTCGCCTGTTCCGGCCGGTCCAGCCGGCGGAAGATCTCCGCTGCCGCTTGCCAGGCGCCGTAAACGTAGGCCTGCACTTCAGCGATCGCGATTGGCCCGTTGGCCAGTGTACCGTCGGTGTGGAAAACGGAGTCGTGGCTGTCCTTCCATGCCTGGTTGATCAAGCCTTCTTCGGTCTGCCGCCCATATTCAACGAAGCCGTCGCCGTCGCGGTCTCCGTGCTCGTCGATCCATGTCAACGCCGCCTCTATGTGCGGCAGGAGGGGATAGATCGTCGCGAGATCACCGGTTCGCTTCAGGTATTCCCCGGCCAGCATCACGAAAAGCGGAGTCGAGTCGATACTGCCGTAGTACCGCCGGAAAGGCACTTCGCCCAGTTCAGCCATCTCTCCGGAACGGACTTCGTGCAGGATTTTCCCCGGTTCGGCGTCCGATGCCGGGTCAATCTCCGTCGCCTGGTTGGCCGCAAGGTGTCCGAGGACGCCGCGGGCGATGTTCGGATCGAGCCAGAGCGTTTCAAGCGCGGTGATAAGGGCGTCGCGGCCAAAGACGGTGCTGAACCAAGGTATGCCGGCGTAGGGATAAGGGCCTTCCGGTTTATCGGTCATCAGCATGTAGAGATCTGAAACACTGCGGCGTGCAGCCTCGTTGAAGATCTCGTTCGACGTCGTGATCGACGCCGCGCGCGAAGACGCGGCGCGCAAGGCCCGGCGGGCGTCCCGCAAGGCAAAAAAGAAGGAACGGTAGCCGGGCTTGTCGCTTTGCGCGGCCGGATCACAGCCGATCTCGATGAACAGCGAGCGGATTTCATGCGGCGCCAGTTCGAGGTCATAGACGACAAGGTCACTGCCAAGCTTGTCCGGCTGCGGGTCGAAGGAAAGCCGTGTCAGTCGTCTCTTGCTGTCCAGACCGACATAGGAGAGGAGGATGGAACCCTGCTCGATGACAGCCGGAAGATGGCGGCCTTTTCTTGCCCTCACGGTGCCGCGGACCTCGAAAAGATCGGCAAAGTCTGCTGCGAATGCGATCTCAATGCGAATGTGCTGCGGCCGCTCGTCATAATTTTTGACGGTCAGCCGCTCGTAGCAGGTTGCCTTCCACAGGAAGCGCGACCTGCGCAGATGGATGAGGTCATGCTCCAGAATGAGCTTGCCCTTCCCGTCGAAGAGATCGGGGTTGGTTAGGTCGCAGGTGAGCGTTGCGTTGTCGTCGCGCAATGTCGACGACAGCAGCATCGGGCGCCGGCCGTTGATCGACAGGTAGAGGTGAGAAAGATAGCGCGTGTCGCGGTGGAAGAGGCCTTCGGGGCTGCCCGGGCCGCAGAGCGCGTCGCCGTTGTGATCGAAGACGGCGAAGGTATCGCCGTGCTTCAGGGTGCGTGGCCGCCGCTCCTGCAGCGATGCGGCAGCGGGAATGAAGAATTGCGCGACCGGTGCGCCTGGGCCGGCCAGCACCCCGGTCGGGTTGTCCGCAGAGGTGATCGACATGGCTTCTCCTTAAGATTTCAGGCGACCACCTGCAGGTCGAGTGCCTGGCCGTTTGACCGACGAATACGCGCAGCCTTGGTGCGAACGCCCGGCAGATTGCGATAGATTTCGAAATAGTCTCGCGCCATACGTCCGGCTGTGAAGCGTTCCTCGAATGTACCGCGCACTTTTCTCCGATCCATCCGCAACGCCCATTCGACGTTTTCGGCCGCCTCGGTCACACTGTCGACCAGAATCCCGGAAACGCCATCGTCGATCACCTCCGGAACGGAGCCGCAGCGGAAGGCGATAACCGGAGTGCCGCACGCCATGGCCTCGATCATGACAAGTCCAAAGGGCTCGGGCCAGTCGATCGGGAAAAGCAGCGCGCCGGCATTGCCGAGGAAATCGGCCTTCTGGTGCTCGTTGATCTCGCCGATGAATTCGACATTCGGATGGCTCTTGACCATCGGCTCGATCACCGTCTCCCAATAGGCCTTGTCGGCATTGTCGATCTTGGCCGCGATCTTCAGCGGCATGCCGACCTTTGCCGCGATCTCGATTGCGCGGTCCGGCCGCTTCTCCGGCGAAATACGTCCGAGGAAAGCGAGGTAGTTGCCTTTCGCTATTGCAGTGAACGGCAGGAGATCGGCGGGTAGACCGTTGTAGACGGTTCCGGACCACTTGACCGGCGGCATCGGGCGGCGCTGGTCGTCGGAGATCGAGACCAGCGGAATTTCGGGAAAGGCCTGATAAAAAGGATGCAGGTCCGGCAGGTCGAGGCGACCATGCAAGGTGGTCACCGTGCGGTCGGCAAAATTTCGGACCAGCGGGAAATGCAACAGGTCGATATGGAAATGCAGGATATCGAATTCGCGCGCCCGGCGGCGGACTTCCTCCAGCATGACGATCTGATGCGGCAGGTGGTCCCTGACGGCCGGGTTGAGCCGCAATGCGACCTGCGAACACGCCACCAGCTTCGCGTCGGTAACGGAATCACCGCTTGCAAAGAGAGTGACGTCATGGCCCTGGGCGACAAGTTCTTCGGTGAGATAAGAAACAATGCGTTCGGTTCCCCCGTAGAGCTTGGGCGGAACACTTTCAGCAAGCGGTGCGATCTGAGCGATCTTCATCGGCAAAACCTCCTCGTGAGAGCAAAGAGTCGTCGGCAAAAATCATGTCCGCGCCCGTCAGGACAGCACGCGGGGTCGAAGTCTTCAGGTTTCAAACAACTGGCGGCGACGTCCGTTCCAGTAGCTGCACAGGCCGAAACGGTCGCGAAGCCGTCTGTTTCGTCGCTTTCTGCGGTCGCTTCTGCCCGTTTCCAATAGAACTGGCAGGGTCGGCGCGGGGAGAGGATCGCTGCCGCCGTCGAGCGCTTTCAGAGCCTCCAGGATTTCGTCATAAGTGACGATGTTGTCCATGCCCGGATAACGGCGCAAGGCAGGCATGGATTCAATAGCGGATATGTCGGAAGCCCATGAGGCGAGGATCGCCCGCTTCTCGTCCCTGCCGATATGTTCGGCCGCCAGCACGTCCCGCGGGTGATTAAAATGCGAAGCCGGGTGCAGCAGATGCGCGGCGCTGATTGCTTCTACGGCCTGCTCTGGTGCGGTATTGTCGATACTTTCCTTTCTCATCCTGTGACCCCATTGCTGGAGATGGACATTTCGCCCGGTTGTCGATTTGTTGGTTGAACGGGTTGGCCCGCCCTTTGAGAAGGGCGGGCCGGATCATCACTCAGAAGTCCATGCCCGCCCCTGCGGGCATGGCAGGAGCGGTTTCCTTCTTCGGCTTTTCCGCAATCATGGCTTCCGTCGTCACGAGCAGACCAGCCACGGAGGCGGCGTCCTGGAGTGCGGCACGGACGACCTTGGCCGGATCGATGACGCCCTGGGCGTAAAGGTCGCCATATTCGCCGGTCTGGGCGTTCCAGCCGTAGGAGAACTCGCTCTTCTCGCGCAGCTTGCCAACGATCACCGAACCTTCGGCGCCGGCGTTCTGGGCGATCTGGCGAACGGGAGACTCGATGGCACGGCGAACGATCTCGACACCGACGCGCTGATCCTGATTGGCAGTGCTGAGGTTATCGAGTGCCTTGACGGCGCGCAGCAGCGCGACACCGCCGCCGGGCAGGATGCCTTCTTCGACGGCGGCCCGCGTCGCATGCAGTGCGTCGTCAACCCGGTCCTTCTTTTCCTTCACCTCCACTTCCGTCGAGCCGCCGACGCGGATCACGGCAACGCCGCCGGCCAGCTTGGCCAGACGTTCCTGCAGCTTTTCGCGGTCGTAGTCGGACGTGGTTTCCTCGATCTGGGCGCGGATCTGGGTCGTGCGACCGTCGATCTCTGCCTTGGAGCCGGCACCGTCGATGATGGTGGTATTCTCCTTCTCGATCGACACTTTCTTCGCCCGTCCAAGCATGTTCAGCGTGACGTTCTCCAGTTTGATGCCGAGGTCTTCGGAGATGACGGTGCCGCCCGTCAGGATGGCGATGTCTTCGAGCATTGCCTTGCGGCGATCACCGAAGCCCGGAGCCTTGACGGCTGCGATCTTGAGGCCGCCACGCAGCTTGTTGACGACGAGGGTGGCAAGCGCTTCGCCTTCGACGTCTTCAGCGATGATCAGCAGCGGCTTGCCGGACTGAACCACGGCTTCCAGCACCGACAGCATGGATTGCAGGTTGGAGAGCTTCTTCTCGTGGATCAGGATATAGGGATCCTCGAGTTCCACCCGCATCTTGTCCTGGTTGGTGACGAAATAGGGGCTGAGATAACCGCGGTCGAACTGCATGCCTTCGACGACTTCGAGTTCGATTTCGGCAGTCTTGGCTTCTTCAACCGTGATAACGCCTTCGTTGCCGACTTTTTCCATGGCTTCGGCGAGATACCGGCCGATTTCGGCATCGCCATTGGCCGAGATGGTGCCAACCTGCGCGATCTCGGAATTGTTGGAGATCTTGCGTGCATTGGCCTTCAGTTCCTTGACGACCGCATCGACGGCAAGATCGATGCCGCGCTTCAGGTCCATCGGATTCATGCCGGAGGCGACCGCCTTTGCACCTTCCTTGACGATAGCCTGGGCAAGAACGGTCGCGGTCGTCGTGCCGTCGCCGGCCAGATCGTTGGTCTTCGATGCCACCTCGCGCAGCATTTGGGCGCCCATGTTCTCGAACTTGTCGTCCAGTTCGATCTCCTTGGCGACCGACACGCCGTCCTTGGTGATGCGGGGCGCTCCGAAGGACTTGTCGATGACGACGTTGCGGCCCTTGGGCCCAAGCGTCACCTTCACGGCATTGGCCAGGATATCGACCCCACGCAGCATGCGTTCACGGGCATCGGTGTTGAACTTGACTTCTTTCGCAGCCATTTTTCACTCCTCGATTAGGCAGCTTGCTTGATTGATGGACGGTGTTCTCAGGCGGCTTTCTTCTGCTCGGTCTGGGCCTCGATGATGCCCATGACGTCGCTTTCCTTCATGATCAGCAGGTCCTCGCCGTTGATCTTGATCTCGGTGCCGGACCACTTGCCAAACAGGATGCGGTCGCCAACCTTGACATCGAGGGCCTGGACCTGGCCGGCGTCGTTGCGCGCGCCAGGGCCGACGGCGATGACCTCGCCTTCCTGGGGCTTTTCCTTGGCAGTGTCGGGAATGATGATGCCACCCTTGGTCTTTTCCTCGGATTCGACCCGGCGGACGAGAATGCGATCGTGAAGCGGTCGGAACGACATGTTTTCCTCCAATGGACAAACAATGATGACGTTGTTCCCCTGGCCGGACCGGATGACCAGTCCGGGCGGGTGCAAAACCTCGCGCGAGCGTTTTGCGCGAAATGATCTGGTTTGCGGATTTCGGGATTTCAAGAGAGCCCGCGAAAAAATCAGCACTCTTTGGAGATGGCTGCTAAGACGATGGAAAGGAACAACAAACGTGGGCTTGGCGTTTTGAAAATGTTGATGGGCCGCAAAAAAAGCGCCCGCTTCAGACTGGTATGAAACGGAGACGAAGCATGCGATTTTCATCAGATATGGAACGTCAGCTCCACGGCTACGGCCTTACCACTGCTCACATCCTCTACCATATCCCCGATTTCGAATCCGTCCTGCAGACATATGTTTGGCAGGACTACGATCTGGTACCTGATTTCCCTGAGATGCACAGGTTTCTTGATTTCTGGCAGGTCAACCTTGACGGCCCGCTTCACTCCGTGCGTTACACCCACCAGCGCCTGATCGGCCCGCACGAATGGCGCCGTGTGGACGGCGAGTTCAAGCTGCACTAACGACAGCACTTGAACAGAGATTTTTCGCTTCCTAACTCATCGCCAGCCGAGGCTCTCATGAGCTCGTCACCGTCACATTGGCTTTTGAGTGGGTGGCAAAATGGAAGCACAACAAGAAACGATCCGTGATCTCGACGTCGAGGAGCGCGAGGAGATTTCCATCAACCTTGCGCAGGCTCTCCAAGGAACGGCGCGGGAGGCCTGGGCCGAGGGCAACAGGCATTTCGCGATGCTGTCAAACAATATGGCAGAGGCAATCCGGACGAATGCCGATGAGCTCGCGCGTGATGATCCTGAGGGCGCAGAGCGCGTGCTCAAGCAGGCAAAGGCGATGATTTCGCAGTTCAATGCCCAACACCCCTATAGAATGTTAAGCATGGCCGTCCATTGAGCGTGCCGCGATCGGCGACGGGTTCAAATCCTGAAACGGTGGACGGGTGTGCCGCGCACGCCGGCTTCGAAGGCGAAGAGCGTTCCGGGTTCGAACGTGCCGTTGTTGTCGGTGGAGAGGGTGGTGACGTAGATCGTTGCGAGATCCGGCCCGCCGAAACAGGGCATGGTCGGTGATTTCGCCGGCATTTTGTAGATCTCGACGACCTCGCCCTCCGGCGACAGCCGGTTGACGCCGCCCGAGAGGATGCCGGCGATCCAGTAGAAACCATTCGCATCCATGGCGGCGCCATCCGGCCGGCCTTCTTCCGGGGCGAAATCGTGCAGCCGGCGAGGGGGACCGGTGACGCCCTTCTGCGGATCGAAATCGAAGACCTGGGCAAAAAGGCCGCTGCTGTCCGAGTGATACATGGTTCGGCCGTCCGGGCTCCAAGCAAGGCCATTGGAGGTCAGCAGCCCGCCATCGATGATCGTGGTGAAGGAGCCGTCGGGCATGACGCGATAGAGGCGGGCATTGCCGGTCTGCGGGATAGCCTCGTCACGGGTGCCGACCCAGAAGCAGCCGTCGGGGCCGACCTTGCCGTCATTGAGCCGGCTGTCGGGGCGCCCGCCGTCGGGATTGCAGAGCAGCTTCATCGTCCCGGTTTTCGGGTTCAGGAGGTGAACGCCGTTTTCGAGCGCTACGGCGATATCGCCGCTTTCGCAGAGCGCCAGGCAGCCGATCTTGTGCGGCATGTCGTACCGGTCGACCTGTCCGTTGGCGTGCAGGCAGATCGCTGCCGGCGCCAGGATGTCGACCAGCCAGAGATCTCCGGTGCGGTCGTCCCAAGTGGGCGATTCGCCGACCTTCAGCGGAAAGTCGATGACCCGTCGCACCTTCGGGGTGATGATGTCCGGTTTGCTCATGCCCCAGCCTTTCCAGGAACGATCAGGCCGTTTCTGTCGCGCTGCCTGACTTGTCCGTCGTGTTCGGTTTCGCAGAAGCTGCCGCCCTGAAAGAATGCGGCTACTGCACTTTCGGCTATCTGCTCGATACGCAGGTGATCGCGACTATGGTCCTGCGGGCGATAACCGAGGCGCTCGGCAGTTTCGTCGCGCCACCAGCCGGAATCGTTGCGCGAAACGCCGTAGACGACAGCGGCAGCGATTTCCGGGTGGGTAAGGCCGATCCAGACGAGCTGGTAGAGGTCGCGAGGGCTGATCCAGATGGCAGCCGTGCGTTCGCTGTTCGGATAGGCGGCAGCGTTGCCGATGCGGATCGACAGTGTCGAGATGCCGGCCTTGTCGTAATAAAAACCCGCGACCATCTCGCCCCAGCATTTTGACAGGCCGTAACGCGTGTCGGGGCGGGGAACATCGAACGGGGTAATCGTTTCGGACCGCGGATAAAAGCCAGTCGCGTGATTGCTGGAGGCAAAAACAACGCGGTTCACGCCGGTTGCGCGCGCTGCATCGTAGAGATTGTAGGTACCGAGGATATTTGTCTGCAACATGTCGTCGATGCCTGCCTCGTTAGGCAGACCGCCAAGATGGATGACACCGTCCATCCCGTCGAGGGCGGCGCGCATCGCATCTGCATCCGCGAGATTGCCTTCGAAAAAACTTTCACTCGATGCAAGCTCTTTCGCCGGTCTGACATCGATCAGCCTGATATGCTGCACGACAGGGCGCAGAAAATCCCTGAGCTGCGTGGCAATGCGGCCCGCCCCGCCGGTTATTGCGATCCGTTTCACAATGCGTCTCCCTGCGGCCGCCATCAGGCGTCGATAGATTGAGCCTCGACGCCTTGGAACATGCGGGCGCGCGCATTCAGGATATGCGTTTTCATGGCGTTGTGCGCATCCGTTTCCCGACGGGCGAGGATGGCTTCCACGATTGCCGCATGTTCGTCCTGCACATGGCGGACATGCAGCGGCGTCCGCTTGAGGCTGAGGCTACGCGTCACCGACATGCCGATCGAAAAATGCGGCTTGAACCACTCCCGGACGATCGTGTGGAACTGGTTGCCGGTCGCCATGGCGATGGCATCATGCAGCCTTTGATCCTCCTCGGCACCCAGTTCTCCGACCTCCAGACAGTGCTCGAGTGCCGCGAGCGCCGCCATGATGCGGACCTTGTCATTAACCTGCCAGTTGCGCGCCGCGAGTGCCGCGGCTTCCGCCTCGAGGCCTGCCCGGAACTCAAAAAACCGCTGCACGTCGGCCAGTGAACCGACCGGGACCTGGTTGAGGACTGAAGAGTCCGGCCGCTGCCGCACGTAGGAACCGGAGCCTTTGCGCGAGACGATCAACTGGTCGGCACGAAGACGCTCCAGGGCCTCGCGCACGACCGGCCGTGACGCGCCGAACATCACGGAGAGATTGGGCTCCGACGGAAGCCTTTCATTGACTGGAAAGCGGCCATCAGCAATCATTTCCACGATCCTCTCGTAGATGATGTCGCTGAAGCGAGGCTCGGCCTTGGCTGCCGCTATCACGCCGGCCTGGTTCATCAACGTCCCTTTTCACGTCCCCATTCGGGGAACTCGGGCTGCGCTTCCTTTTCCGGAGAATAGAGACCAGAAATCCTGCGGCCCGCCGTGAGCCTTTGATCGACGAAGGCTTCCTCCGCCACGTCTTGAGGATTGGCCACGTCTTGAGGATTGTAAGTCATGCGTCTCCTCCCGTTCGGCATGCTTTTGGGAGGTAGGACTATTGAGCCTGTCAAAATCTGTCAATACTTGTAATCATCTGAAAACCGGTTATGGTCCCGTTTGCCGATGGGATGGAGGTCCATGGCGGTCTGTTGGCTGGGAACCCGGCCAGATCGCCAACCAGGTCGGCACGGTCTGAATTGGGAGGAGATCTATGCGCGACGATGAAATCATGTCTTCCGGCGTAACCCGCCGGACATTCCTGGCGGGTGTCAGCGGGGCAGTGGCCCTGTCCATGGCGGGCGGCAGCGCGAGCGCTGCCGGGGCCAAGGAAGCACCGCAACTGGCAGCCCTGGTGAAGGACGGAAAGCTTCCGCCGCTGGCCGAACGGCTGCCGCAAACCCCCATGGTGGTGAAGCCCTGGGAAAAGATCGGCACGTATGGCGGCACGTTGCGGCGCGGCCTGCGCGGCTCGTCCGACCACAACGGCATCCTGCGCATGGTCGGCAACCAGGGCCTTGTCCGCTGGAATATGGACTTTACCGCAGTCCTGCCGAACCTTGCCGAGAAGTGGGAAGTCAATGCCGACGCCTCGCAATTCACCTTTCATCTGCTGAAGGGTGCGAAATGGTCGGACGGTCATCCGTTCACGGCCGACGACGTGGTGTTCGCGATCGAGGATGTCGTCAAGAACAAGGAGCTTTACAGCTCCACGCCGGCCCAGCTTGCCGTCGCCGGCAAGCCGGTGATCGTCGAGAAAATTGACGACTACACCGTCAAGTTCACCTTCGCTGCCGCCAACGCGCTCTATCTGGAAAACCTGGCGACCCCGCTCGGTCAGCATCCGACGCTGTTTGCCAAGCACTACTGCAGCAAGTTCCTTCCGAAATATAACCCGAATCTCGATGCGGACGCGAAGGCGGCCGGAGCGGCAGGATGGACGGAACTTTTCCGTTCCAAGTGCGGCGATATCGAAATCCCTTCTCGCTGGTCGAATGTCGAAAAGCCGACAATGGATCCCTGGGTCGTCAAGGAGCCCTATTCGGGCGGTGCAACCCGCGTCGTCATGACCCGCAATCCCTACTTCTGGCAGGTCGATACGGAAGGCAACCAGCTTCCCTATATCGACGAGTTGAATTTCGGCATCTCTCAGGACGTCGAATCCCTGATGCTGAACGTCATCTCCGGCAAGATCGACATCCAGGAGCGCCATATCAGCGTGCTCGCCAACAAGCCGACCCTGTCGCAGAACATGAAGAAGGGCGACTATCGCCTGATGACGCTGGTGCCGTCCGCGGCACAGCAATGCTCGCTCTATCTGAACATGACCCACAAAGACCCGGTGTTGCGCAAGATCTTCGCCGACAAGTCCTTCCGTCAGGCTCTGTCGACGGGCATCAATCGCCAGGAAATCATCGACATCGTCTATTTCGGCCAGAGCGAAGGTTACCAGACCGGTCCGCGGCCCGGTCATCCCTGGTACCATGAGAAGCTTGCGCGCCAGTTCACCGAATACGCCCCGGACAAAGCCAATGCCCTCCTGGACAAGGCGGGCCTGGACAAGAAGAATGCCAACGGGATCCGCCTGCGGCCGGATGGCCAGCCGATCTTCTTTGCGGTGGACGTCATCCCGACGCTTTATCCGGACCTCGTGGATACGCTGGAACTGGTGAAGGCGCATTGGGCCAAGATCGGCATCGACATGAAGGTCAATACGATCGAGCGCGCGCTCTACTACACCCGCGGCGACGACAATGCGCACGACGCGCAGGTCTGGCCGGGCCCGGGCGGTCTCGATCCGATGCTCGATCCGCGCGACTACTTCGCGTTCCACCCACAGGGTTCGCGCTACGCGATCCCGTGGACGCTCTGGTACACGTCGAACGGCCAGAAGGGCGAGGAACCGCCGGAAAGCCAGAAGAAGCGTATGAAGCTCTTCGACGCCGCCCGCTCGACGGCCGATCTCGCCAAGCGCGGGGAAGTCATGAAGCAGATCTTCGATCTGGCTGCCGAGGACTTCGAAGTGATGGGGATCTGCCTTGCCGTCGGTGGCTTCGGCATCATCCGCAACAATCTGCGCAACGTGCCTGAGAAGGAGCCGGACAGCTGGTCCTGGCCGAATCCGGGTCCCGCTCTGCCACAGCAGTTCACCTTCACGAGCTGATCTGGGTTTATCTCGCCGGTGCCGCCGTCTGATCGGCGGCGGCACTCCTCCAGCCCCGTTGCATGGACGTTGAAGCGACAGCCTTTGGCCTCGCGTCGGCATGCCGTGCAATCCGTATTGCGAGCGTTCGATGCTGAAATTCATCGTCAAGCGACTTTTCTGGATGATCCCATCGCTGTTTGCGGTGAGTTTCCTGGCCTTCGTCCTGATCCAGCTCCCGCCCGGCGACTTCGTCACCACCTACATTGCCACTCTCGCGTCTTCCAACGAGGTAGTCGACCAGAATACTGCCGCGCAGCTGCGCGAGCGGTTCGGCCTCGACCAGCCGATGTTGATACAATATTTGAAATGGATCTGGGGCATCCTTACCCGCGGTGATTTCGGCATCTCGTTCGAGTGGCAACAGCCGGTCTCCGGTCTGATCTGGGAGCGCATGGCGCTCACTCTTGTGCTGGCCCTGGTCAGCCTGATCGCCACCTGGGCGCTGGCGCTGCCGATCGGCGTCTATTCCGCGGTCAAGAAATACTCGATCGGCGACTATGCCTTCACGGCCTTCACCTTCTTCGGCCTGTCTATCCCGTCCTTCCTGCTGGCGCTGGTGCTGATGTATGTCGCGGCGGTCGAATTCGGCGCGGACGTCGGTGGGCTTTTCTCTCCGGAATACGAGATGGCCTCCTGGAGCCTTGCCAAGATGTACGACCTGCTGACGCATCTGTGGCTGCCGGTTGCGATCCTGGCGATCTCATCTACCGCAAGCCTGATCCGCGTCATGCGCGCCAACATGCTGGACGAGTTGCCGAAGCCTTATGTGACGACGGCGCGTGCCAAGGGTCTTTCCGAGTTCCGGCTGCTGATCAAATATCCGCTGCGCATCGCACTCAACCCATTCATCTCGACGATCGCCTGGCTGCTGCCGAACCTGATTTCCGGCTCCGTCGTGGTTGCGATCGTCCTCAACCTGCCGACCGCCGCCCCGCTGCTCCTCCAGTCACTGATGGCGCAGGACATGTATCTCGCCGGCGCCTTCGTGCTTTTGATCTGCGCGCTCACCCTGATCGGCTCGCTGATCAGCGACATCCTGCTTGCGCTGGTCGATCCGCGCATTCGGCTAGAATAGGAGAACACCCATGGTCGATGTCTCCATCACCAATGTCAGGCCGGACCGCGCCGCCGTTGCCTCGCAATGGCAGCTCATCTGGTGGGCTTTCAAGCGGCATAAGCTCGCCATGGCGGCGCTCGTCGTCACGCTTGCCATGTATATCGTTGCGCTCGTACCGGGCTTCTTCGCGATCAACGACCCGTTCATGCAGAATGCCCGCTCGACGTTTCACCCGCCGCAGGGCCTTCACCTGTTCGATACCACCAACGGCTTCCAGATCGGACCGCATTATTATGGGATGAAACTGACGCGGGACCCGAACACGCTGGCAGCCGTCTTCGTGGAGGATACGGGCATGAAGGTGCCGATCGCCTTCTTTGGCCGAGGCTACACCTATTCGGTACTCGGTCTTTTCGACACCGACATTCACCTGATCGCCACCACCGACAAGAGCAAGCCGCTTTATCTGTTCGGCGCCGATCGCCTCGGCCGCGACGTCTATAGCCGCACGGTGCAAGGTGCCCAGATATCGCTGTCGATCGGTCTGGTCGGGGTCTTCCTGTCGCTGCTGCTCGGCATCGTTCTCGGCGGCATCTCCGGTTATTATGGCGGCCGGATCGATTTCGTCATGCAGCGCGTCATCGATTTCGTGCTGTCGCTGCCGACCATTCCGATCTGGCTGGCGCTGGCGGCCGCATTGCCGCAGGGCTGGCCGGCGACACTCCAGTACATGATGATCACCATCATCCTGTCGTTCACGGGCTGGGCGCAGCTTGCCCGCGTCGTGCGCGGCCGCTTTCTGTCGCTGCGCACCGAAGAGTTCGTCGCCGCAGCACGCCTCGACGGCGTCTCGGAAGGCCGCATCATCTTCCGCCACATGTTGCCGAGCTTCTCAAGCCACATCATCGCCTCGATGACTTTGGCGGTGCCTGCGATGATCCTCGCGGAGACCTCGCTGTCGTTCCTCGGTCTCGGCCTGCAGCCACCGACGATCTCCTGGGGCGTGCTGCTGCGTGAAGCGCAGAACATCCGCTCCATCGCCACCGCTCCATGGCTCTTCATGCCGGGGCTTGCGGTCGTCGTCGCCGTCATGGCGCTCAACCTCTTCGGCGACGGCCTGCGTGATGCGGCCGATCCCTACAACAAGTGAGGCGCCGATGACCGATGTCCTTTCCATCGTCCCCCGCCCCTCGATTGCAGCGGGCAAGCCGTTGCTCGAAGTCAAGAACCTGGTGACCGAGTTTGCGCTCCGCACCGGCGTCTTCAGGGCCGTGGATGATCTTTCCTTCTCGATCGAGCCTGGCAAAACGCTCTGCGTCGTCGGCGAGAGCGGATCGGGGAAATCCGTGACCGCGCGCTCGATCCTGCAGATCGTGGACTCGCCCGGCGAGATTGCCTCCGGATCGATTTTACTGCACCGCCCGGACGGCACGTCGCTCGACCTCGCCAAGCTCAACCCGCGCAGCCGGGCGATCCGTTCGGTGCGCGGCCGCGACATCGCGATGATCTTCCAGGAGCCGATGTCGTCGCTTTCGCCGGTGCACACGGTTGGCGACCAGATCACCGAAGTGCTGCGGTTGCACCTCAACATGAGCAAGGCGCAGGCAAGGACCGAGGCAATCTCGCTGCTGCGGCAGGTGGAGATACCCGATCCGGAAAAGGCGCTCGACCGCTACGCCTTCCAGTATTCCGGCGGCATGCGCCAGCGCGCCATGATCGCCATGGCGCTCGCCTGCAAGCCGCAGCTGCTGATTGCCGACGAGCCGACCACGGCGCTCGACGTGACGACCCAGGCCGAGATCCTCGACCTGATCAAACGGCTGCAGCAGTCGACCGGCATGGCCGTGCTGTTCATCACCCACGACATGGGCGTCGTCGCCCAGATCGCCGACGACGTGCTGGTCATGCATCATGGCGTCGCCAAGGAATACGGGCCAGTCGAGCAGATCTTCCATTCGCCGCAGGATCCTTACACGCGCATGCTGATCGGTTCGGTGCTGAAGCTGGAGCAGAAGGCCGAGATCAGGCTTGCCCGTCCGCCGCTCGACACGACAGCCGAGCCGATCCTCACCATCCGCAACCTCTCCATGCATTTCGGTGACATGAAGGCGCTGAACGACGTCTCGATCGCGCTGCTTCCCGGCGAGACGCTCGGCATCGTGGGAGAGAGCGGCTCCGGCAAGACGACGATGGGCCGCTCGATCATGCGTCTCTACGATCCGACGGGTGGCGAGATGCTTTATCGCCGAGCCGACGGCAAGGTCGTCGATCTTGCCAAACTCGAAGGTGCCGAGCTGAAGGCCGCGCGGCGCGAACTGCGCATGGTCTTCCAGGACCCGTTCGGGTCGCTCAATCCGCGCATGACCGTCGCGCAGGTGATCGGCGAACCCCTGCTGGTCAACGGCATCGCCCGTGGCAAGGAACTCGACGAGCGGGTCTGCCACCTGATGGATCAGGTCGGCCTCGATCCCGCCGGACGCGAGCGTTACCCGCATGCGTTTTCGGGCGGCCAGCGCCAGCGCATCGGCATCGCCCGGGCGATCACGCTGAACCCGCGCATCATCGTCGCCGACGAGGCGACCTCGGCGCTCGACGTTTCCGTGCGCTTCCAAGTGCTCGATCTTCTGATGCGGCTGCAGGACGAGCTTGGTCTCGCCTACATCTTCATCAGCCATGACATTGGGGTCATTCGTTACATGTGCGACCGGGTAGGCGTCATGTATCGCGGCAAGCTTGTCGAAGTGGGTGAGGCCGACAAGGTCTGCAACGCGCCGGATCACCCTTATACCCAAGCGCTCATCTCGGCCATTCCGCGACCGGATCCGCGCGACCGCGATCGCTCCAGGCGATTCCGCTATACCGAACCCAGCCAGGTCAAGAATGGGAGCACGGCAGGATGAAGATCACCGGTATTCGCACCTTCCTTATGCAGGTCGGCTCACCCGACCTTGAGGCGCGGCAGACAGTGCCGGTGCCAAAGTCGGCCCAGCCTTTCGGCGGAACCCGCAACTGGCTCTTCCTGAAAATCGATACCGACGAGGGCATTACCGGCATCGGCGAATGCTCCGGCTGGCCGCGTGTCGTCGAAACCGCGATCAAGGATCTCGCCCCGCTTCTGATCGGGGAAGATCCGACTCATATCGAAAAGCTGTGGCAAAAGATGGCGATCGCCATGATGGGCCACGGCATGCTCGGCACGGTCGGTGGCGGCGCTGCGACCGGCATCGACATGGCGCTGTGGGACATCAAGGGCAAGGTGCTGGGCGTGCCGGTATGGAACCTGCTCGGAGGCAAGCTGCGTGACCGAATTCCGATCTATTCGCATGCCAACACGGTCGAAAAGGCGCTTTCCCTCAAGAACCGCGGCATCAAGGCGCTCAAATGCGGCGGCGTTTCCGATCCGGTTCGCAAGGTCGCCATGCTGCGCGATGCCGTCGGCGACGAGATGGACATCGCGATCGATCTGCACGGCCCGCCGTGGATGACGCCGGCCGATGCCTGCCGCCTGGTGCGCAAGCTCGAACCCTACGAACTGCTTTGGGTTGAAGATCCGATCGCACCGGACAATGTCGAAGGGTACCGGCGTATCCGCGACGCGGCCCATATCCCGCTCGCAGCCGGCGAACGCACTGCGACCATCTTCGGCGAACGGCAACTGATCGAGGAAGAACTGGTCGACGTGATCCAGCCGGATACGGGACGCGCCGGCGGCATTACCCAGATGAAGAAGATCGCCGCGATGGCGGAAGCGCATCACATCCAGATGGCGCCGCATTCTGGCTCGCTCGGCCCGGTCGCGGAATATGCGGCACTTCATCTGCTCGCCTCGATCCCGAACGCACTCATCCTCGAACGGATCGACGACGACTGGGAGGGCCGTAAGCACACGATCGTGCCGCACCCTGTCCAGCAAGGCGGTTCGCTTGCGGTCCCGAATGGGCCGGGTCTCGGCTGCGATATCGACGAGGAATTCGTCGCCCGCTTCCCGAGCGACGGCAACGTTTCGATCCCGGTGCAGGAAAGCGGCGGCGCCTACGCGCCGGGGACTCACGGCGAACGCCTCTACGTGCAGACGCGCCTGTCGCGCCGGCATTACTTCAACACCTGAGGGCGGCCCAGCCATGAAAAATTGATCGGGACATCGTTCGCGGCGGCGATGAATATTGTGGGAATAGACGCTGTCCATCATTGCCGAGGCGATATAGGAAGGCTGCTCCAGCAACAGGCAGACCGCAATGGATAACTCGATCAAGATAGATAATCGCGGCGACTTCGGGCTGTGGGCTATCGAAGTGGCCAAGCAGATCGTCGCCGAAGAGGGTTTTGAACTGGCCAAGGCGTCACGAGACGGCACCGAGGACGAGGTCCGCGTCGCCGGCAATGCGCTGGGACAGGCGATCACCAATGCACTCATCGAGGTGTATGATGGTCTGCTCGAAGGCGTGCCTGAAGAGTAGTGCCCTCCTTATTCCGAGACAAGAGCACCTTGGTTCTGCGGAAACGGGAAAGGCCGCCGGCTGACCGGCGACCTTTTTCGGCTGCGATAGCAGCAGACGATTATTCAGCAGGCTGGGCTGAGGGTATCAGCACAGCGTTTTCGGCATCGACATTGCCCGCCATGGCGGCAGCGAACTGCGTCGGGTCCAGCTCATTTTCCCAGCGGGCGACGACGACGGTCGCGACCGCATTGCCGACCAGATTGGTGAGCGCCCGGCATTCCGACATGAAGCGATCGATGCCGAGGATCAGCGCCATGCCGGCGACCGGCACGGATGGGACCACCGAAAGGGTCGCCGCCAGGGTGATGAAGCCGGCTCCGGTAATGCCTGCAGCTCCCTTCGAGCTCAACATCGCGACAAGCAGCAGCAGGATCTGGTCGCCAAGCGTGATCGGCGTGTCGGTCGCCTGGGCAATGAAGAGCGCGGCCAGCGTCATGTAGATGTTGGTGCCGTCGAGATTGAAGGAATAGCCGGTCGGAATGACAAGACCGACCACCGAGCGTTTGCAACCGGCGCGTTCCATCTTTGCCATCAGGCCGGGCAATGCCGCTTCCGACGAGGACGTGCCGAGCACAAGAAGCAGTTCTTCCTTGATGTAGCGGATGAGCGAGATGATCGAAAAGCCGTTGTAACGTGCGACGGCGCCGAGGACGACCAGCACGAAGAGGAGCGAGGTGAGATAGAAAGTGCCGATCAGCATGGCAAGATTGGCAATCGAACCGATGCCGTATTTGCCGATGGTAAAGGCCATGGCGCCGAAGGCGCCGATCGGGGCAGCCTTCATCAGGATGGTCACGAGACGGAAGATCGGCGCGGTCAATGCCTGCAGGAAATCGAGGACCGGACGGCCGCGTTCGCCGACCATGCCAAGAGCGATGCCGAAGAGAACCGAGAAGAACAGCACCTGCAGGATATCGCCCTGTGCAAAGGCACCGACGATCGTATCCGGAATGATGTTCATCAAGAAGCCGGTGATCGTGGTGTCATGCGCCTTCGCCGTATAGGTCGCGACCGCCTTGGCGTCGAGCGTGGCCGGATCGATGTGCATGCCGGCACCCGGCTGAACGATATTCGAGACGAGCAGGCCAACGGCGAGCGCGAGCGTCGAAAACACCAGAAAGTAGATCATCGCCTTGCCGGCGACACGCCCCACCTTTTGCAGATCGGCCATGCCGGCAATGCCGGTTGCGACGGTCAGGAAGATCACCGGCGCGATGATCATCTTCACCAGCTTGATGAAGGCGTCGCCGAGCGGCTTCAGGGACGCGCCGGTATCCGGATAGAAGTGACCGAGCAGGATGCCGGCGGCGATCGCCACGAGAACCTGAAAGTAAAGGTGGCGGTAGAAAGGAAGCTTGCCGTGCGTTGGCGCATCGGAAATCGTTGCGTTCATCATATCCTCCATGGCGCCCCAACCAAATTGGCCTCCCGGGGCGCGGCGTTGCTGTTGCTGCAGGCTTTCTCGGAGCAACATGCGTGCCAAAAGGGCGGATATTTCCAACCGTTTGATTTATCTCGTTTAAATTTGGATGTGGAAGGCGAGTTACAGGATAGGCCGTGCGGATTTTCGCATCGGCCTTTGCATTTCATGCGGATTTATGCACACATTCACCGATGCTTGAGCAGCGTCATCGAGAGAAATCGGTCAAGGTTCCCCCGTTCGCACGGTCAACCTGGCCCGTCTTTGGCCTGGCAGCCACCGCGCTCCTGATATCCGCTCTTTATGCGGCCGGTCACTACGGCCGCAGTTCCGCAGTCGCAGCGCTCATTGCACAGGGCCACGCCGATGCAAATCTGAAGGTTGCGCTGTTGCGTGCGGTGCTCGAAAGACCGCGCGCGCTTCCTCTGCTTCTGGCCGAGGACCAACAGGTGGTCGGCGCGCTCGCATCGAGAGACGCAGAAGCGGTCGATGCCCTGGACCGAAAACTGGAAGGGCTCGTGGCCGGCACCCACGCCTCCGTTCTCTACGTCACCGGTAGGGACGGCATCGCGGTAGCGTCCAGCAACTGGCGCGAACCCTTGAGCTTCGTCGGCAACGATTATTCGTTCCGCGAATATTTTCAACGGGCGATGGAGAACGGAACGGCAGAGCACTTCGCCTTGGGCAGCGTCAGCAAGCGCCCCGGACTCTATATCTCGCGGCGCGCCGAAAACCAGGCCGGCGCCCTCGGTGTCGTTGTGGTGAAGATGGAATTCGACCAGCTTGAAAGCGATTGGCGGGATGCAAACCGTCCCGTCTATGTCACCGACGCCAATGGTGTCGTTTTGATCACCAGCGTTCCCTCCTGGCGCTTCACGACGGCTGCGCCATTGCCGGCAGAGCGGCTTGGCGCCATCCGCCAAAGCCTGCAATTCGGCGACGCTCCTTTGACGCCTCTTCCGATCGTGCGGCCGCAACCTCTCTCTGACGATGCATCGATCGTTTCGGCGGTTCTGCCGGGAACAAGCGAGGGCGAATATCTTCGCCTTCTGACGCCGGTCCCCTCGACATCCTGGCGCCTTGAATATCTCGTGCCGACCGAGCCGTCCGTGGCAGCCGCGGTACGCGAGGCGCGGCTGCTTGCACTTGCCGTGCTCGTTCCGATCCTGGCGCTGATCGCATTCCTTCTGAGGCGGCGGCAGATGATCACCATCCGGATCGCCGCGGAGAAAACCCTTCGCGAAGAGCTCGAACGTCGTGTCACGGAACGTACCGTCGATCTGAGCCGCGCCCGGGACCTCCTGCAGGAGGAGATTGCCGATCACCGCAGTACCGAGTCAAAACTGCAGGTAGTGCAGCAGGAGCTCGTGCAGGCAAACCGCCTTGCGATCCTTGGCCAGGTTGCGGCCGGGGTTGCCCATGAAATCAACCAGCCGGTCGCGACAATCCGCGCCTATGCGGACAATGCCCGTATCTTCCTGCAACGGAACCGGAAAGCCTCGGCGGAGGAAAATCTCGGCGAGATCGCAGCGCTGACGGAGCGGATCGGCATGATCACCGAGGAGCTCAAGGCCTTTGGACGCAAGGGACGAACGCCGCCCGAAGCCGTCGATCTGCGGAGTGCCATCGAAGGCGCGGTCGTTCTTCTGCGGAGCCGCTTCGCCGGACGGCTCGACATACTCGCGATCGATCTGCCGCCGCCCGGCCTTGCCGTCACCGGCAATCGCGTCCGGCTCGAACAGGTACTGATCAATCTTTTCCAGAATGCCTTGGAAGCGCTGGAAGGCCGGACCGATGCAAGCGTCAATGTCTCCGTGGAGACGCTGTCGGACGAGGTTGTGATCCGCGTCTCGGACAATGGTCCCGGCATTGATCCGGCAATCAGAAGCTCGCTCTTTTCGCCGTTCAACACGTCCAAGGAAAAGGGCCTTGGACTTGGTCTGGTCATTTCGAAGGATATCGTCGCCGACTACGGCGGTCGTATCGAAGTCGAAAGCGGCGAAACCGGCACGACTTTCATTGTCTATCTACGCAAGGCGGTATCATGAGCAATCCAACACCCGTCATTCTGGTTGACGACGATGCCGATCTTCTCAAGGCTACCGCCCAGACGATCGAGCTTGCGGGCTTTGCAGTCTTTCGATTTTCGAAGGCTTCCGACGCGCTGGTCCGGATCGACGATAGTTTCGCGGGCGTCGTCGTCTCCGACATCCGCATGCCGGAGATCGATGGGCTGCAGCTCTTCGACCGCGTCCGCAAGCTCGATCCGGACCTTCCCGTCATCCTGATGACCGGCCATGGCGACATACCGATGGCCGTCAAGGCGATGCAGGATGGCGCTTACGACTTCATCACCAAACCTTTCCCTGCGGACCGTCTGGTGCAGGCCATTCGCCGGGCTGCAGAAAAACGGCGGCTGATTCTGGAGAACAGGACACTCCGCGATGTGGCCGAACAGGCACGCGACGACCTGCCGCTCATCGGCCAGACCGTCGCCATGGAGCGACTGCGCAGAACGCTTCGCCAGATTGCCGATACCGACGTCGACGTTCTGGTGACCGGGGAGACGGGCAGCGGCAAGGAGGTCGTTGCCAATCTGATCCATCGATGGAGCCGGCGCTCGAAGGGCAGTTTTGTCGCGCTCAATTGCGGCGCGCTTCCCGAAACCATCATCGAAAGCGAATTGTTCGGCCACGAGCCCGGCGCTTTTACCGGAGCGCAAAAGAAGCGGATCGGCAGGATCGAATATTCGAGCGGCGGCACGCTTTTCCTCGACGAGATCGAAAGCATGCCGCCCGCCACGCAGATCCACATGCTGCGCGTCTTGGAAGCGCGTGAAGTGGCACCTCTCGGCACCAATGAGACACGGCCGATCGATCTGAGGGTCGTGGCCGCCGCCAAGGTTGATCTCGGCGATCCCTCGCAACGCGGCGCATTCCGTGAAGACCTCTATTACCGGCTCAACGTCGTCACCATCTCCATCCCGCCGCTGCGTGAACGGCGCGACGACATCCTCCTCCTGTTCGGATTCTTCTGCGAACGGGCCGCCAAGCGGTTCAACCGCCAAACGCCCGCTCTGTCATCCTTTACCCGCCAATATCTCGAAACCCACCATTGGCCCGGCAATGTCCGCGAACTGTCTCACTTTGCGGAGCGTTTCGTCCTCGGGCTTGCAGGTGACGACGACAGGACGACGGCGTCACCTGATGCGGGTTCCCTCACATTGCCCCAGCGTCTCAACCAGCATGAAGCGGAAATCCTCCGGGAGACGCTGGCCAGCAACGGAGGCGATGTCCGTCGCACGATCGAGGCGCTCGGAATTCCGCGAAAGACCTTCTACGATAAGCTCCAACGGCACGGGATAGAGCGCGCCTCCTTTGACCAGGGTGTGAAGCCGGCCAGATAGGTCCCAGGGGCGCAGGCAGGCTTTCTCGGTTCGCACGGGGGCCACGTCAGCGATAGACCGCGGCACAAAAATAGGTCAACCTGCTGCAATCGAGCAGAAGCATGGCCATCCTTCATCAGCCGGAGAACAAGAGGCGCGAAGAGCCCTCCTCAGCTACTGATCGGCGGTCATCAACGATGGTTGGAGGATGAATGGCTGGTCGTCTGAACGGTAAGGTGGCCCTCATCAGTGGCGGCGCGGGCGGATGCGGGCTTGCCGCGACCGAACTTTTTGCCCGGGAAGGTGCTGCGGTCGGGATCGTGGATCTCCCGCATAGCCAGGGGGCGGCCGTCGCCGCTCGCCTGCGCCAAGAGGGTATGACGGTTGCGTTTGCACCCGCCGACGTTTCCGACGAACTGCAGGTGAAACACGCGGTAGAGGCGATTTCCGGCGAACTCGGACCGATCACGGTGCTGTTCAATCATGCCGGAACGATCATCGTCCGGCCGTTCCTCGAAACCTCGGTGGAGGACTGGGATCGGCTGATGGCCATCAATGTCCGCAGCATGTTCCTGATGACGCGTGCCGTCCTGCCGCAGATGATCAAGGCTGGCGGCGGGTCCATCGTCTGCACGTCGTCGATCTCGGCGGTCGCCGCCACACCGATGGAAGTTCTCTACGATACGACCAAGGGCGCGTGCCACATGTTTGCCCGGGCGATCGCGGTCGAGTTTCGCGACCGCAACATCCGCTGCAACGCCGTCTGCCCCGGCTTCATCCAGACACCGCATGGCCAGAAGGAGGTCGAGGAACTGACCCGCTACGGGGTCGACGTCTCGGACGCGGCGATCGCGGCCCAGCAGGGCAGGATGTGTCGGCCGGACGAGGTGGCCAAGGCGGCTCTCTACCTTGCAAGCGACGATGCCAGCTTCGTCAGCGGTACCCATCTGTTTGTCGATAATTGTTTTACAGCGATGTGAGGGGAGGGGGAGACATGGCTTTGGAAAAAGGCGGCCTGTGGCGCAACTGGGTCGGCAATCAATATTGCGTCTCACAATTCAAGGCATCGCCGGAAACGGAAGCCGAAGTGGCGGAGCTTGTGCACGAAGCCGACAGGCGTGACCTGGCGGTGCGTGTTTCGGGCTCGGGACATTCCTTCACGCCCGTCGTCGGCACCAACGGCCTGCTGCTGTCGCTCGCAAACCTGCGCGGCGTGCAGAATATCGACCGCGAGCGAAAGCAGATCACCGTCGCCGGCGGCACGCGCATCAACGAAATCGGCAGGACGCTGAAGGAGCACGGTCTTTCGCTGGTCAACCAGGGCGACATCGACAGCCAGGCTGTTGCCGGCGCGTTTACGACCGGAACCCACGGTACGGGGATCAAGCTCGGAAACCTGGCCTCGTCGATTGCCGGCATGCGTATCGTCACCGCCACCGGAGACATCCTCGATATCGACGGTCGCGACAGGGACAGGCTGCATGCGGCCCAGGTTTCGGTTGGTACGCTCGGCGTTATCTCTTCGCTGACGCTCAACGTCATGGACGCCTATAATCTGCACGAACGTCTCTGGCGGGACGATTTCGAAACCTGCATGGAACGTCATGACGAGCTGGCTTCCCAACACCGCCATTTCGGCTTCTTCTGGTGCCCGACGCCCGAAAGCCGCCATCTCTATTGCCTTGCCGACACGTCCGCGGTCTCGAGCACGAACAAGCTGGCCGATGTCTGCGAGATGAAGGTCATGGACATGACCGACGCAGCACCGATGGAAGGCGAATTCGAGAAAATTGCCTATAGTTCGGAAGTTTATCCCATCGAATACGTGCCGAACTTCGTCGAGCTGGAATACGCCGTTCCGCTCGAGCACGGCAAGGCCGCGGTGAGGGCTGTCCGGGATCTGATGCTCAACAAGCACACCAACTGCATCTATCCGATCGAATACCGGTTTACCGCGGGCGATCCGGCCTGGATGAGCCCCTTTCATCACCAGGACAGTATCACCCTGTCGGTGTCGGGTGGTCCGGGTATCGATTACTGGCCCTTCCTGAGGGACGTCGACCAAATTCTTGGCAGGTACAATTCTCGGCCGCATTGGGGAAAGATGCATTTCCTCGACACCGACGACGTCACAAGGCTTTACCCTCGCGCCAAGGAATTTCGAGCGCTCCGACGGGATTTGGATCCGAAAGGCCGGTTCCTGAACGACCACTTGAAGATGTTGTTTGGATAAGGATCAAGCGCCTAGGCAGCGGCAGCCTTGGACGGTTTGAGGCCGAGAATGCGCACTGCGTTATCGTGGAAGACCTTTTGCTTCGTGGCGGCACTCATCTCGATCTCATCGAGAAGTTTCAGGCAGACGGCCGGATCCCAGCAGGGATAGTCCGTACCGTACATGACGTTGTCGGCGCCGAAATAGTCGATCGCGAACTTCTGGCCGGCGGAATGCGGCGAAACCGTATCGGTGAACATCTGGTGCAGGTAATGGCTGACCGGCTTGGTCAGGCCGGCGGTCTTTGAATTTTTGTCCATGCGGCCGGATTGGTATGGCAGCGCGCCGCCCGTATGCGACATGACGATCTTGAGGCCCGGGTGACGCTCCATCATGCCGGAAAGGATGAGCCGCGACGCTGCCGCGCTCACTTCGACCACGCGGCCGAGGCTCAGGTGCAGGGCATCATTATAGCCCTGCATCACGTCGGCGAAAACCGCATCGGTCGGATGCAGGAACATCGGCAGGCCAAGTTCCGCGACCCGCTGGTAGAAGGGTTCCAGCCGGACATCGTCGATCATGCCCTCCTTGCCGACGCTGCCGGGCAGGTTGACCCCCATCAGACCAAGCCGGTTGACCGCATCGTCGAGCACTTCGATCGCAACTCGCGTATCGACCAGCGGAATCGCCGCAGAGGCCCAGACGCGGCCGGGATAACGCCGCTGCGCCCAGGCCATTTCCTCGTTCCAGGCGAGCGCCGCGTCGCGGCCTTCCTCGACCGGCAGTTCCGAAAAGTAGATCGACAGCGGGCCGATCGAGCAGACCACCGAAATGTCATGGCCGAGACTGTCCATATAGGCGAGCTGCTCGTCAAGATCGAACCATTCCTTCCAGCTCGCCACCGTGCCGCGGCGCCCATTGGCGCCGTGATAGGTATAGCCGCCGCGCGCATTGACGACCGCCCTTGGAAAACCTTCGCGCTTCAGAAGCGGTTCGAAAATCGACCGCGGCCACCAGTGAAAATGGGAATCGATGATTTTCATGAGACTATCCTCAAGATGTTCTTCAACGGTTGCTATCGACGCGCCAGGAATCGGTCCTGCTTTCCAGGAACGACAGGATCTGGGTCAGCAGCACACCGAGCACGACGACGATGACGATCGACACCATCATCTTGGTCGTCTGCATCAATTGCCCATAGTAGGTGATGGCGTAGCCAAGGCCGGCATTGGCGCCGAAGAGTTCGGCGACCACGACACCGGTCAGCGCCCGGCCGACGCCGAGGCGAAGGCCGGCCATCATCACCGGCACGGATCCCGGCAATGCAACACGCAGGAAGATGTCGAGCGGCTTCGCCCCGAAGGAACGCGCCGCGCGGGCAAGGTCGCGATCGGTATTCTTGATGCCGGACAGGGTGTTGGCATAGATCGGCGTCAGCGCGAAAAGGAAGGCGATCGCGATGATCGTCGGCCGGCCGTATCCGAGCCAGGCGACGAAAAGCGGATAGAAGGCCACGGTCGGCGCCGAATATTTGAACCAGATGAACGGTTCGAGCGCCGATTCCACATCCGCAAACCAGCCGGCCAGCATGCCGAGGACAATACCGACCACGGCGGCAAGACCGAGCGACCAGGCGAAGCAATAAAGCGTCGCCGCCACATTGGTGGCGACCGAACCATCTTCGAACTGAGCCATGAATTCCACGGCGACCTGGCTCGGCGTCGAGATGAAGAACGGATTGATGAAGCCGGTATCGACGGCGATCTGCCAGAAAACCACGATGCCGATCATCGACAGGGTGCCGAGCACGAGCGCCTGGCGGCGATAGAAAAGTTCGGCGATCATTTTGACCTCCAATCGCGGACCTTGTTCTCCACCGAGCGAACGATGACGGTCAGCGTGTAGCCGAAGGCGCTGACGATCAGGGCATAGACGAGCAGCCGGTCGATGCGCATGGCGGAGCCATAGAGATTGAGCTGATAGCCGATGCCCGCCTGCGACACGAACAACTCGCCGACGATGACGCCGAGCACGGCGCGGCCGACGGCGAGCCTCAGGCCCGTGAGCAACGCCGGCAGCGAACCCGGCACCAGGACGCGGGTGAAGATATCGAACCTGGTCGCGCCGAACGAACGCGCCATCCGGAGAAACCGCGGATCGGCTTCGCTCATGCYGGCCATGGTGTTGAGGACGATCGGGAAAACCGCGCCGAGGAAAACGACGGCGATCTTCGGCGCCATGTCGATGCCGAGCCAGATCACCATGATCGGCAGCAGCACCAGCGTCGGGGCGATATAAAGCGCCATCAGCGGCGGATCGATCAGGTAGCGGGCGATCTTCGAGGTGCCGAGCAGCACGCCGAGCGGAATGGACACCACGATCGCCAGCGCGAAACCGGCGACGAATTCCGTCAGGCTGATACGGGCGTGATAGAGGAAATTGTCATTCCGGAAGATGTCGATCGCCGCGAAGAAAACCTCCGTCGGGCGGCTGGTGAAACGGCCATTCACCCAGCCCATGGTCGGCGCGATCTGCCACAGCACAAGAAATGCAAGGACGGCAAGCGTCCCGATGATCGCCGAGCGGGACGGACGCAGGAAGGAAAGGGACAGCTGTCGGGTTTCCGCTGGTCCGGCGGTTATTTCTGCCGATCTCATGCGACCTCCTGCACCAGCTGCATGCTGGACATGTCTTCCGCCAGATGGGCGCGCAGGCGCTTGCGCAATTCGTGGAACTCCTCGCTGTCGAGGATTGCCTCGTTGCGCGGGCGCGGCAGGTCGACCTTGATTACTTCCTTGATATGACCCGGGTTTCGGCCCATGACGACGATCTTGTCGGCAAGGAATATCGCTTCGTCGATATCGTGGGTGACGAACAAAGCCGTTTTCTTGGCGCGCTCCCAGATGCGCAAAAGCTCGGTGCCCATGATCTCGCGGGTCTGGGCGTCGAGCGCCCCGAACGGCTCATCCATGAGCAGCACTTCGGGATCGACGGCAAGCGCCCGGGCGATATTGACGCGCTGGCGCATGCCGCCGGAAAGCTGGTGGGGATGATAGTCGGAGAAGCGGCCGAGGCCGACGAGGCGGATCATCTGCATGGCCCGCTCGTTGAGGTCGCCGCCGCTCCAGCGCTGCATTTCGAGCCCGAACTTGACGTTGCCACGCACCGAACGCCAGGGAAGCAGAGAGGCTTCCTGAAACACCACCGCGCGGTCAGGCCCCGGGCCATCAACCCGCTTGCCATCGATCTCAATCGAACCACGCGTCAGGTCGACAAGCCCCGCGACCGCCATCAGCAGCGTGCTCTTGCCGCAACCGCTGGAGCCGACGATGGTGACGAATTCGCCCTTTTCGACCGACAGGTCGACACTGTCGACGGCAGAGAACACCTCGTTGCTCTTCGGTTTGCGATAGTCGATTCCGAGATCGCGGATTTCAATCTGCGCCACTGCTTTCTCCTCCTGGAGCGGGCCTCCGCCCGCTCTCGTTATATTGTCATGCAGATGGAAGGCTCACTTCGGCTTCCACTCGTTGTAGGTATCGTGGAACGTGCCAATCCAATACTTGTCGACCGGCATGGGCTGCTTATAGGTGCCGTTCATGATGCCGACATCCCAGAAGGCCTTCATGCCCGCGTCGCTCGCCAGACGGCCGTCTTCGAAGATCTCGTCGATGAAGTCGTCATAACCGCGGTTGAGATAGGTCTCCTCGAGGCCGAGCTTGGCGGCCAGAAGCTTGACCGACTCTTCCTTGTGGGCCTTGGACCACCGGACAGCCTTGGCAAAGCCGCGCAGCACGGCCTTGATGGCATTCGGATCGTTCTTGATGAAATCCTCACGCGCATAGAAGCAGTGGAACGGGAAATCTGGCGCAATCGACTTCTGTTGCAGGATCAGGTTGAAGCCACGATCGGCCGCCATGAACTTTTCCGGCGTCGCGAAGATGTTGACTTCGAGCTGGCCGGCTTCCATCGCAGCGAGACGCGGCACCGAGCCACCGCCCTGGACGATCTGCACTTCGCTCTTCGGATCGATGCCCTTGGTCTTCAGCGCATAACGCGTCAGGAAATCGGTCGACGAACCGAAGGTCGAGACACCGAAGCGCTTGCCCTTGGCTTCTTCGAGCGTCTTGATCGACGGCACCGAATACCAGTCGAAGACGGCCATGTTGAAGCCGCCGTAGAAGATCTTCACGCCCTGGCCGGTTTCGACCCCGACAAGCGCTTCCGAGAACGCGCCAACGCCGATATCCACGGCGCCGGCGACCATGCCGCGCACCAGATCCGTGCCGCCCTTGAAGGCGACGATCTTCACGTTGATACCCTCTTCCTTGAAGAAACCCTGGGCATCGGCAACATAGATCGGCAACAGGGTCGAGGTATTGAGCGGCAGGCCGATCGTGATGTCCTTCTTTTCGATCGCCTGGGCGCTCGCCGCCTGCCACGACAACGCGGCAAAAGCCGCCGCTGTCGCCATGGTTTTCAGAAATTTCAACATTCTCTCCTCCTTGTGACGCCGACACTCCCTGCGGCATCCGCTTTTCGTTAATTCCAGTGTCCCTTCAGGCCGCCTCGCTCCTCGGGAAAGAGGCGTCCGTAAACTTCAGCAGGAGGCTGCGGGCCTCCTGAACGGCAGCCGCGCCGGCTTCGGCAAGCGTGGCTTGCAGCCGCTGCAATTGCCGCACCGTGGTCGCGGGAAGGCTGCCGATCTTGCGGTCGAGCATCACCTGAGCGTCCTCACCGGTAGTCTGCGGCCAGACGGCCTCGCGTGTCTGTCCCTTTGTCGATACGACAACCCGCGCTGGCCAACCTTTGCCGGCGAGCGTGTCGTCGGCCGCGATCGTCACGCGCTTGGCAAAAGCCATGACTTCCGCATTGAAGGGACGAGTGCGGTCGACATCCATCATCCGTGCGGGCTCGAAAGCGGCAATGCCGAGCTGCAGGCCGAGATGAGCGATGGTCGACAAACGATCTTCGGCAACAAGCGGCCGGCTGACGACCGGAGCCGCGACCGGTGGCAGAAAAACTTCGATACTGTCGACAGCATTGGGGTCGACACCCTTCTCCAGCAGATAACGGAAAGCCTGGATCGCATTGACGCCCTGGCGGGCGGAGACGAAGGGCTTCATCCCAGCCCCTGTGATCGCCAGCGGATCGACATGGTTAGGCTCCAGGGCAACCGCTGCCGCCGCTTGTCCTTTCATCCAGCTTGGAGACAGCAGTTCGAGATCGCCCTTGATGCCGGCCTTCGCGGCAAGCGCTGCCCGGATACCCTTCAATGTGGCTTCGCCGATCACCAGCCAGCGGGCCGACGGCATGCCGGAAGGGCGACCGTTGCGTCCCGAACTGCCGGCCATGGACAGCACCAACGCCTGGGCAACCTGTTCGTCCGAAAGACCAAGCGCAATCGCCGCGCTCACAGCCGCGACAGCCGGCGCTGCGAACAGGCCCGGCCAGGTTTCCGGCAAGGCCGAAACGCCGCCGACGGCCTCCGACAGCGCCAAACCGACGGCATGGCCAGCGGCAACGGCCTTCGCATACGCTTGATAGTCCTTTGCGAAAATGAGTGCCGTTGGCACCGCCATGGCACCGGGTGCTGCACAGGAAGGCACGTGGATCGCGTCCCATTCCGTAAAACGGATAACCGCCGACGCGCCCGCAGCAGAGGAGACTGCGTCGCCGGCACCGGTCTCGCGATAGAAGGCGAGGAGTGAGGAGCCTTCGGACGCACCGGCACCGGCCGCCAGACATGCCAGCGCGTCGACGGTATGGAGGTTGACGAGATCGCGGAGTTTCTGGTCTCCGCCATCGACCGTCAGAAGAATGGAAACGAGATCGCGTGCGTTCATTCAGCCGCCTCCCGCATTGAACTATTGCCAAGTCCGACCGGGCGCGACGCGACGATCGTCTCGCCGTCGAGCGTGAAGGCCGTCGTCAGGATGCCGTAGGGGGCCGGCGCGGCAAGCGGCGTTTGCGCATCGGCCACGACCTTCAGCGGCCGGGTGCCATGCGGTGCCTCGAGATGCCAGTCGATCAGTTCGGCACCATAAGGCAGACGGAAAGCCGAAATCGAGCCATTGGCGGGAAAAGCGGGAGACACCCTGTCCAGCTCGGCGCTCACGGAGGCAAGGCGCGCGGCGATTTCGGAAACGGCGGAGAATGTTTCGATCCGGCGAACCCAGACGCCGTTATAGGCGATCGACAGGCGCACCGCAAAAGTGCGGCCGAGTTCTTGCCTGCCGGTGCGGATGAAACGGCGATCCTGGGAAAGATTGGGCGCGACGGCGACATAACATTCCTCGGCACCGGCAAGCCGCACGGCCCGCTCGACCGGGCCGGTGAAATCGCCGGCCAATCTGCCCTTGATATCACCCGCCTTGAACGCCTCGCGGGCGATATCGTCCGTGCGGCGCACGAGATCGAGTTCGGCGCGATCCGCCTTTCCGCGAACCGCGGTGAAAAGCTCCGTTGCATCGGAGAGCTCGACCGGCAGGACGGAGAGAATTTCATCGACCACGCCCCCCGGCATGCGGTCGAGTTCGACCACGCCGAGACGTTTCGCCCCGACCTTGGCCAGCCGCTCGCCCGCAAGCTTGCCCGGGAAGGGCGAATGGGCGACTTCGAAGGTAGGGCTGACGGATTTCACCCATTCGCCGACACGCTTCGACAGCGCCGTCAGGAAGATCGGCAGGCCGTCGCGCAGCACCAGGACAAGAGCATCCGACCAGTAAGGCGTGAAACCGGAAACCCAAGCAACGCCGGCCGAGCGCACATGATTGGTATAGATCAGCACACCGTCGAGACCGGCAGCGGCGATCGCCTGCTGCAGGCGCATCTGCCGGGCTTTTACATCGGCGAGGGAGAGCTCTTCCTCGCGCCACAGGATCAGACCGTGTCTCATGCCGCTACCCTCCGGGCGCCGACCGAGAAGAGTTCGCGCGGCGTCTTCGTCAGGATTTCCGGACCGTCGGCGCGGACGATCAGCGAGTCGCCGTGCACGAAATAACCGATCTCGGGATTATATGTGTTCGGGTGCACGATCATCGACATGCCTTCCTCGATCACCGTGTTCACATCTTCGAGAATATGCGGCTTGGTATCCGGGAAAAGGCCAAGGCCATGGCCGCGCACGCGGGTATATTCGCTGGTCACATATTCGCCCAAACCATGGGCGCGAAAAATGTCGTTTTCCGCCCGGGCGATATCGGCCGCGGTAACGCCCGGCTTCACGACGGCAAGCCCAGCTTCGAGAGCGTCATTGTAGATTCCGAAGACCTTCCGCTGTGCCTCATTCGGCTCGCCGATGACCAGCGTGCGGCAGATCTGGACGTAATAGCCGTTGACGCAAGGGGTGAGTTCGGTCGTCACCAGATCGCCCGGCTTCAGGATCTTGCCGAGCGGCGGCGCCATGCCGCGCACTTCCGGACCGCCGACGCCGATGATCATGAAGTTGTCGTCGACGCCTTCGTTGCGGAAGAAGGACTCGATCTCGGCGATCAGCTCGTAATCCTTCTTGCCGACAGCGGCGGCATTGCGGAACACCGCATAACCCTCGTCCGCCAGCCGTGCGGCGCTGCGCACGGCATTCAGCTCGTCGGCTGATTTCACCATCAGCAAGCGATCGACCAGCGCCGTCGCATCCTCGAACCTGAGGTCACCGCGCTGTGCAGCCAGCCCATAAGGCAGATGACGTTTCGGGCCGGCGGCGATGCGGCTATTGCCGAGCCGGGCGATGACACCGGATACCGTGCCAATCAGGTCGCCAGCGATCACCGTCTTGACCTCGGGGCATTCGACCGCGGCGCGTTCGCCTTCCAGCTCGTCGTCGAGATAGAGCGTCACCTCACCATCGCGGGTGACGACCGCCAGGCCCTCGCCTTCGAGAATGCCGAAATCGGCGGCATAACGCAGGTAGTCGTTCTGCCAGGCATTGCCGTAGAGCACGAGGCCGTCGAGCCCCGCCTCCAGCATCGCCTCGATCAACCGTTTCTTGCGGATTTCGCCGATCATCGCCATGTCCTCAGCCGTTCACTGCGAGGCGCCGCGGCATCTGCGGTTCGGCATAGCCGTAGTCGCGGACTGCCGCTTCTCTGGAGACCAGACCATTGGCGATATCGTCTTCCAGATCGGTGCGTGAACGCTTAGCCGGATCGCCGTAACCGCCACCGCCGGCGGTGAGGAAGGTGATGCGATCACCCGGTGTGAAGTGAACATCGGTCGCCTTGTTGACGCGCAGCTGCGTACCGTCGGCACGGTCGATGATCGCAACGCTGACCTCGCCGGTATTGCCACCATGCAGACCCCAGGGCGGGGTGACGGTGCGGTCGAAATTGATATTGCCGCGGCAGGCGCGCAGGCAGCGATAGGTGAGCTCGATGCCGAGACCGCCGCGATGCTCGCCGGCACCGCCGGAGTCGGGCCGCAGGGCATGCCGTTCGACGATGAACGGATATTTGATCTCCTGCAGCTCGACCGGCGTGTTGCGTACGTCGCCCTGGCAGACCGAGACGGCCGCGGATTCGCCGTCCTCATGCGGGCGACCACCCCAGCCGCCGCCAAAGATGTTCATCAGCAGGAAGCGCGAACCGTCGTCGTAGAAGCCGAAGAAGGAGCAGCCGCCCATGTCGCCCTTGTGGGCGGCCGGGATCAGCTCCGGCACGGCCGGAGCCAGCGCCTTGAGGATTGTGTCGATCACGGTCGGCAGCGCGATGCTCCACTGGCCGAGTGCGGCCGGTGGGCGGGCCGAAAGGATCGTGCCGTCCGGCAGGTCGACGTTGAGCGCACGGAAGCAGCCTTCGTTGACGTCGAGTTCCGGCGAGGTGAGCGCCTTGAAGGCGACGCGGGCGGCCGCGATGCCGCCCGAGCGGCCGGAGTTCAAGGGGCCGTTCACCTGCGGATGCATGCCGTGGAAATCGACGGTGATGGTCGAGCCGGACACGATCACCTTGACGGCGATCCTGAGCGGCGTCGCGAGATCGCGGCCATCGTTGTCGAGGAAGCTTTCGGCGGAATAGGTGCCGTCCGGAATGCGCTCGATCACCTGGCGGGCGGCTTTGTCGGTCTGGTCCCAGATGGTCTCGACGCAGCTTTCCACCACGCCGCGGCCGTAGCGAGCAACCAGTTCGGCATAACGCTTGGCGCCGATCTGGCAGGACGCGACCTGGGCACGCAGGTCGCCGAGGCTGGCATCCGGATAACGGATATTGTCCTGGATGATCTGGTAGAGCGTGTCGTTGAGCTCGCCGGCCTTGTAGATCTTCAGGGACCGCATCTGCAGGCCTTCGGAGTAGATGTCGGTAGTCGCGTTGGAGCCGAAACCCTGGCGGCCGCCGCCGATATCCACCCAGTGGGCGCGGTTGGCCGCAAAACCGATCAGTTCACCGTCATGGAAGCAGGGCGCGTAGACGACGACGTTGTTCAGGTGCTGGCCGCAGATATGGCCATGGTTCATGACGAGGACGTCGCCCTCTTCGAAACCCTTCAACCCGTATTTCTTGATGCCGTCCTCGACGGCGATGCCGAGGTCGGCGAGGAAGATCGGCAGGCCGCCGCGGTTCTGCGAGATCATCCGGCCGGTGGTGTCGATCAGGCCGCAGCAATAGTCGCGGACTTCGTAGATCATCATGTTGTAGGCGGATTTGCAGAGCGCTTCGGCCATCTCGTCGGCATAGGCGACGATCGCATTGCGGACGACTTCAACGGTGATTGGATCGTTTTTCTGGAGGGTCATGTTCTTATTCCTCGCTCTGCTTGGCGAGCGTCACCAGCAGATGGCCTGCCTCGTGGACGACCACTTCGTCGCCGGGATGGATCAGGATGGTGGAATTCGGTTCTTCGATGACGGCAGGGCCGGTAAGCTTGAAACCAGCCGGCAACGCCGGGCGCCAGTAGATTACCGTCTTCAGCGGCTTTGCCGGATCGTCGAACACCACATCGCGGCTGCCGACTTCAGCTTCCTCTTCCGGCTCCCATGGACGGGACAGCCATTCCTCGGCAACGTTGTCGGTGCGGGCGGCGGTCAGGACCAGGCGCAGGCTGACGATTTCGAGTGCTTCGGTCGGCGCCGACTGGCTGTAGCGGCGGTCGTGCTCGGTATCGAAACGGCGGCGGACCTCACTGGTATCGCCCGACAGCATGCCGGTGTTCTCGATCGGGATCGAGATCGCATGTTCCTGGCCGACATAACGCAGATCGGCGAAGAAGCGGTGATCCGCCTCGTTTTCGACGATGCCGTCGCGCTTCATCTGCTCACGGCCGCTGGCGACGAGTTCGGCATAGACCTTTTCGACGCCGGCCTCGGAAAGTTCGCCGACGCGGCCGATGAAGGTCTGCACGAAATCCTGGCGCCAGGACGCCATCAGCATGCCGAGCGCCGAGAAGGTGCCTGGCAGTTTCGGGATGATCACCAGCGGAATGTAGATCTCGCGGGCAATCGCGATCGCATGCAGCGGACCGGCGCCGCCGAAGGCGATCATTGCCGTATCGCGCGGGTCGATGCCCTTGTTGATCGAGACGGCGCGCACCGACAGCGACATGGAGCTGTCGGCGATCTTCGCCACGCCGAGCGCTGCCTCGACCGGATTGAGCTTCAGCGTGTTGCCGACCTTGCTCAGCATTGCCTGTTCCGAGGCCGCTCTGTCGAGCGGCATGCCGCCGTTCAGGAACCGCTGCGGATTGATGCGGCCGAGGATCAGGTCGGCGTCGGTGACGACCGGCAAGTCCGCCCCCTTGCCATAACAAGCGGGGCCAGGATCGGCGCCGACGCTCTGGGGACCCACGTGCAGACCGCCCGCATTGTCGACCCAGGCGATCGAACCGCCGCCGGCACCGACTTCGACAATGTTGACAACTGGCAACTGCATCGGCTGGCCGTCAGCCTCTTCGCCGATCACGTAACCGGTTTCGATAGCAGGCGCTCCATCGGTGATCAGGCTCGACTTGGCGGTCGTGCCGCCCATGTCGAAACCGATGCAGCGCTTGAGGCCGAGCAGCTTGGCGAGACGTCCGGCGCCGATCATGCCGGCGACCGGACCGGATTCCATCATCGAGACTGGCTGTTCCTGCGCCTGACCGATCGACATCACGCCGCCGTTCGATCGCATGATATGGATCTTGCCGTCGAAGGCGCCGGAGCGGAGATAGGTTTCGAGACGCTTCAGGTAACCTTCGACGCGGGGGCCGACAAAGGCGTTGAGCGCGGTGGTCGAGGACCGCTCGTATTCGCGATATTCGCGTAGGATTTCGTGCGAGAGCGTCACGAAGATATTCGGCAGCGCCTTGCGCAGCATGTCACCGACGCGACGCTCGTGGTCCGGATTGGCCCAGGAATGCAGCAGGCAGATGGCAACGGATTCGACGCCCGCGGCCTCGATCTCGGCGATGACCGCGGCGACTGCCTTTTCGTCGAGCGCCTGCAGAACTTCGCCGGAAGCAAGGATACGCTCCGGAATTTCGAAGGTCAGGCTGCGCGGTACCAGCGGCTGCGGACGCTTGAAAAACAGGTTGAAAGCCTGGATGCGGTTCGAGCGGCCGATCGCATAGACGTCGCGGAAACCGCGCGTGGTGATCAGTGCGGTGCGGGCGCCCTTGCGCTCCAGCACCGTGTTGATGGCGATCGTCGAGCCGTGAAGAATCTCGTTGAGCTGGTTGGGATCGCAATTGGCAAGCTCGAGACTGCGGGCGATGCCCTGGGTCGGATCGGCAGGCACGGTCGAGGTCTTCGACGTTACGATCTTGCCGTCGACATAACCGACGAGATCGGTAAACGTGCCGCCAATATCAATTCCGACAATATTCATGCGTCCTCCTGTCCGCATGGAACCCATGCGGAATGCTTTAATCTTTGCGGATTGGGCCGAGACCTCGGCAGCGGTGGCAGGAACACTCCGGCTGACGTTAAAGCGCCAGGCTCCCAGTGAGATTGTTCATGTCATTCCTCATCCTCGAACAGCATTTGATCTATTCGAACGGTAACTAGCAACGGGTTTGGGGGCTTTAGGTTTGATAGCCTATAGGCTATAGGTTATCACCATGTTCAATATCACGCTCCGACGCATGGAAGTCCTGGTTGCAGTGGTCGAGGAGGGGAGCTTCGCGGCTGCCGCCGACCGTTTCGGTATCGCACAGCCATCGGTCAGCGCCCATATCATGGCGATCGAGAAGGAAATCGGCGGGCAGATTTTCGTGCGGCGCCGGGGCCGCAAGCCGCTGCTGACCGAGATCGGCCAAAGCGTGCTGCAACATGCGCGAGAGTTCCTGGCCGAGGCCGACGACATGCGCGCAGATGTCGTGAAAATCCGAGGCGAGACCGGTCAGCAGGTGATTCTATCTTGCCAGCGAAGCCTCGCCAATTTTGTCCTGCGAAAAGATCTGACGGACTTCGCTATCGCGCGGCCGGATATCCAGCTCGTGCTGAGGATCGGCAAACAGGAGGATGTTTTTTCCGAGGTTCGCGATGGCGTGGCCGACGTCGGCTGCTTTCTGGGCAATGAAGACCTTCGCGGCGTCCGGGCTGAAACCATCGGCCGGGAGAAACTGGTTCTCATCGCCGCGCCAAACCACCCCCTTGCCCACCGTAAGCGCGTCAAGCCGCAGGACGTGGCACGTTATGACTTCGTCGGCCCTCCGCCCTCTTCGCTGTTTGGACGCGGCGTCTCGAAGCTCCTGGCGAACGCTGGTATCAGCCACGTGAAGGTCGCGGCGCAGGCGACCGAGTACCAGTTCCTGCGCGAGTTCGTTGTTGCCGGTGTCGGCATTGCCTGTTCGCTGGAACGAAGCGTAGCGGCTGATCTCGAGCGTGGCGAGCTGGTCAAGGTCGATCTGGCCGGAGATGAATTGGGCTTCGATGTACGGCAGATCGCTTCAATCCGCCGCCCGTTGTCCAAGCCTGCCAGTGACTTGATGGATTTCCTTCGCTCAAGACATCAGGCGCCCGGTTAGCGGGACATGTTTTCCCCCAAATCTCTAAATCCCTGACCCGTCGAACTGCTGTCCGTCGGTGCCTTCCCAGGGCGAGGGCATTGAAAACCGGTTGAGGTTGGCCGAGGGCATCGGCATCCAACACTTCAATTCCGGCTCGGCATATTCGATGATGTGCCCGGGCGAGGAATCGGAAGCGCGCCAGCCTTCTCCACCGAACTGATCGCCATTCGACCAATAGGCGAGGTCAACTTCTGCCGGTCCCTGTTCGGACGGGCGAATCGTAACCAGGATCCGACTACCGTCCTTCGGTGCGCTTGCCATGTGGCGCCAACGGTCCGTTTCGTCCATCCTTCTTCTCCTGCCTTGCTGTCAGTTGCAACTGTCGCCTCGCCATCGAAAGCCGTCAACTCAAACTTTGCAGAGGCACACGATCTCAAACCCGTCAGAGACTTTTCCAGACCCAAAGGCGCGCCGACGGGTCAAAATTATTCAAAGCGGCCAAATTTAAGATCTCAACGCAGTCAGGCCGCGCTCCACGCCGATTGCGGAGCTGCGAAAATTGTGTGCCTGTGCAGCGAACTTCCTGTCTTCGCTACAGTTTGCGGCGGTAGAACGGGGTTGCACAGGGCGACACGTAAAGCGGAATAACAGGTGAGCCAGTACACGATGATCGTCATCGGCAACAAGAACCTTGTTTCTTCCGGCACTCGCGATGCTTGGGAGCGAGCAGGAATAGAGTTGCAGGGACCCGTGCTGCCGCCCGCTTTCGAAATGCGGCTTGTGCATGCCGCCCACGGCGTGCTGATCGATGCCACCGAAGACGCCAATCTGATGTTCCGGATATCCGAGCAGCTTGAAGCTGCTTCGGTTCCTTTTCTTTTTGTCGTGACGGAGCAGCAGGGACCGGAGCGTACCGGTTCCTATGTGCTCGGTTCCAAGCCAAAGCATATCAAAGAGATCGTCGAGGAACTGCTTTGGCAATACGACAGCGGCGTCAGACATTAGGTTTCCGGCCTCGCGACGCTGCAACGTCGGCGATGAATATTTCACACATTATCCTGAACACGTGAAGCCGAAGAACGTCGCGGTCTTGCCCCGGAGGAAGCTCGCATTTCGCTCGCAAGATGACTCGTTCGGCAAGAACTCCTGATCCCTTCTTCGAGTGAAGAAATCGGCGCGCCATGCGGTGGACATCCGAGGCGAGGTCATCGATCCGAGGACTTCCGTCTTCCTGCATATTCCGGTCCGGCAGGTTCGGGATGATAGTCATTCACAGCTCCCTCCTGCGCAGAATAACCCGATCGCCGGACATGTCGTTCCCGTACGGTAGCGGACAAAGGATACGCGACCGATATGGCATTCCGCCCTCCCTGATGGCTGCATTTCCGGCACTTGGTACGTTACGTACCAAGCTTGCCCGGCAGGCGCCAAAGGACTAGCCTTGATACATCGTCCCTGATGATTGCGGTAAGCAGGTTGAGGCCTGCTATCCGGTAATGCTGCCCCTCAGTGGTTCGGTCACGGATTTCACCCTGGCGACCGATGCCTAGCGCATTCTTGAGAGCGTGGTGAGCCTCGCCCTTGTTAAGGCCGATCTGGGCGCGCCGCTGCATCTCCGTGTCGGGGATCCACGCTATGATAAAGAGTGTCCGCTCCACACGGCCAACCTCGCGCAGCGCAACCACCAGATCGTTCTGGCGTGGATAGGAGGCAAGCTTGCGAAGCAACTGGCTCGGCTTGATCTTGCCGGATGCCATGGTCGCGGCGCAGCGGAACAGGTCGGGTCAGTTCGCGATGATCAATTCCTCGCGAATCTTGCCACCGGCCAGTTTGCGCAAATCCTTGGGTGTCGCTGCGGGATTGAATACGTAAAGGCGCTTCGAAGGCAAGTCGCGGATGCGCAGTCCTGACACCGAGCTTTCGCGTTGGGTATGCTCGACCATCGACCTTCTCAATGCCCTACGAGAACTGGAAAGCTGGAAGGTTTGCGTTATCGCCATGAACGGCATGGCATTCGACCTGTCGTCTCCGCATCGCCGGATGCTGACGACCTTTCTCTCCGGCATTGCGGAATTTGAACGCAACCTCATCAGCGAGCGGCTGAAATCCGGCCTCGCCGCCGCGAAGGCGCGCGGCAAGAGCCTCGGCCGCCAGACCGGACAGCGCCCCAAATCGGATCGGCTTGCGTCGAAAGTTCTGGCGCTCGTAGCAGGAGGCCGCAGCTACCGCTGGATCGCCCACGATCTCTGCATCAGCAAGAATACAATGACCAGCATCGTCCAGCGCTATCGCCTTGAAGACCCTAAACTTTGCAATCCAGCATCCACTGGACCCCGTACCTATCCGTGAGCTTGCCATAGTAGCTCCCCCAAGGCTGCATCGCGAGTGGTGTCGTCACCTTACCGCCAGCCGTCAGCTTCGCAAACAGGTCGTTAGTCCGGCCCCGATCGTCCATGATGAGAATATGAGCCGAACCTCTCATCGGCTCGGCGTCGTGATTGTCCGAGGCGAAGAATAGAATTCCTGGTCCCTCGAAACGGGCATGCATCACCTTACCCTTCATCCCCTCGCTGGCGAGTGGAACACCGTGATCTCCGTGGCGCATCAACATGGTTACCCCACCAAGACCGCATTCCGTATAGAAGGTGAGCGCAGCATCACACTGCGTGGTGAAGAAGAGATAGTTGGCCAGTTGCATGGTTCAAACTCCTACTGCTGCCGGGCCTTCCGGCCCGGCTTTTCTGATGTCCAATGTGGTTACGCAGCCGACCCGGTGATGGCGCGTATAAGGTCATCGTTGTCATAGCTACGGCCAGCAATCCCCCAGGCTCCGTCAGGTGCATAGACGATGTTCGACCAAATATATTCGCGTCGCAGCCGCCCGCCTGCGGCTCGTTCGACCACATCGGTTGCTTTCTCGATAAAGGCCCGCTTAGCTTCCGCCGTCGCCAGTGCGATCTCTGGCAGTTTCAGTTCGATGAACGCTGCTTCTGCTGGTTTCCCGGCCACAAGAACGTGCTCCTTAGGAAGGACGTTTATCGAGCCGACAACATTCGAAGTCATGAACGCATTTCCGTTGAGGCCGGAGACCTCAAGGACGGCCTCCGTCAGCCCTGCAAAGGCCTCCGCCTGCGCGGCAGGCGACAGCAGGCCTTCCGGTATGGTCAGTGTGATGGGCATGGTCTCTCCTTGTTTTCGACATGTCCGGGTGCGATATGTACCGAACGCTCTCTATCATTAGAGAGTGGCAACTCTCTAATCAAGATAAAAAGAGCGTTTGCTCTTTATGAGGTTTATATGCGCTACACCGCTGAACATAAGAAGCGTACCCAGGCGAAAGTCATCGCCGCCGCTGGGCAGATGTTTCGTAAAGAAGGATATGGTGGCGCGGGCATCGACGCGCTGACAAAGGCAGCAGGAGTGACAAACGGCGCCTTCTACGGGCACTTTCGATCCAAGAGCGAAGCCTTCCGCATTGCCGTCCTTACTGGCCTGGAAGATTTGCGGCTGGGAATATCGGCCCTTAAGGCCGAACACCAACAGGGCTGGCTGAAAAACTTCGTCACCTATTATCTGGGATACAAGCGGACATGCGATCTCGGTGAAAGCTGCGCGTTGCCGAGCTTGTCGGCCGACGTCATGCGTACCGACAACGAAACCCGAGATGCCTATACCGAAGAATTGCAGCGCCTCATCGCGGAAATCGCTGCTGGTCTCCCAGAAGCTGCTCCAGGTGATCGTGAAGGTACTTCGCGAGAAGATCGGGCCATTGTATTACTCGCCCTTCTCACCGGTGGTGTCACTCTCGCTCGGGCTGTATCGGATCCTGCGCTATCCGAGAAGATTGCCGAGCTTGTGACGACGGAAGCGCTACACCGGGGGATACCGGAAGCGTAAGGCAGCAAGCCTATCAATTGGCGATTTGCCAAGCGGCCAACTGCGTCAAAAGCTTGACGTGTCATTTCGCCCCCAGCCGGAGCCGACCCCCGGGAGGCAACGGGTTCATCAAGTCCGAAGGAGACACCATCACGATCCGCAGGCTCTGATTGCCGTGTATATGGAGGAATTGCTTCGCGAGGCCGGATTTGACAGCATCAGCGCCCACTCGTCATGCGCTGCGGCGATCGAGTTGCTTCAGGAGAACACCTGAGCTTGCCATAATCGAAACCCGGCTGCGGGACGAGCCATGCGACGCATCGCCGAAATACTCGCAAAGTCGGGCGTCCCCATATCGTGCACTCCGTCGAGCGGACGAGGGCACAAACCATCCTTTGATGGGAACTAAATGCAAATGGGTCGGCCCTGTGATCCAGACGAGTTCGTCAAGGCGGTGAAGGAGTGCACGTTCCCGGCCGCCGAAATGCATTACTCAAGCACCGGGTGATCCTTTGAACAGCTGCTCATACGCGCGCGCAATTCGCCTGTGGACGGCCCGGCCTTTGACCTATTCAAGCGGTAGGATTACGCCGTCTGCTCCGCAGGATTGACTGAAGCAAATCCGGCACGTCAGCCTCGGCTCCATCAATCAACTGATGATGGTGGGAACCACTATCGGAAGGAATGAAAGCACTGGAGCTTGCCAGAAAAACGGCGATGTCGCTGAGCTTTTCAGGATCGGCCAGTCCGCGGCGATAAAACCAGAACACGATCCTGGCAATGGCTTCGGGATCGATATCCGCCGTTTCGGGAGAAGAAACGGCCAAGCTGACCGCGTTGCGCATGACGTCGACGTCATGCATGGTCATCACATTCCTGTCGAATTCTCGGGCTTGCATTGCAATCCTCCTGCAGCCGACAGACGAATTATATGCCCGTTCAGGCACGCCTGAAATAAAAAATGAGGCATCGAAGACTTTGGTCAGATAGCGTACGGAGTAGGTTGATTTCGCTTCGGATGGTGCCATCCTGACACAGGTGCTGAAGCCCGCGCCAGAACGGCATTTTCAACGAAAATGTCGGCCAATCCGAAATGGTTGGGATGGGGAGGCGGCGGAAACCAGCTGCCCCACCACGGATGGCTGGTTAGGCGGAAACAGGCATCGGGGGCGCTTTGGCCGAAGACGACGTTCCAGCTGCAACCACCACCATCGGCATGCCGGCTTCAAGGCATGCGGCAGTGAAGGCTTCGCGCGCGATCTCGACGGGCGCTATTCTCTTCAGTGCCGCCCGGCATCTGTGGACGGCGCGGTCATACCGCTCCCCGAGAAAGTCCAACGCGTCGTAGACGTTGTGAAAAGTATGATCCAAGCCGTTTGGCAGCCGGATGTTCACCGGGGTGCGGAACGGCATTTCCGGAATGTTCATGATCTCCTCCTTTCACATGCCGGATGAAAAAGAAGCAGAATCGATTTGGTTATTGGCCGCCGAGATTCAAGAGGTCACGCGGATCGCCTGACCTCTTCGTTGGTTTCCAGGATCTTGTCGATCGTGATCGGGAAGTGACGGATGCGTTTGCCAGTCGCGTGGAAGATCGCGTTGGAGACGGCTGCGGCGACACCGATAATGCCGATCTCGCCGAGGCCCTTGGCGCCAATGGGGCTCACCTTGTCATCCTCCTCATGGACGAAGATCACTTCGATGTCCTCGACATCCGCATGGGCCGGCATGTGATATTCGGCGATGTTGTGGTTCATGATCCGACCGGTGCGATGGTCGACCATTCCTTCCTCGTGCAGCGCCATGCCGATCCCCATTACCACACCGCCAAGGATCTGGCTGCGGGCCGTCTTGGGATTGAGGACGCGGCCGCCGGCGACGGCCGAGACGATCCTGGTCACCCGTGGCACACCAAGTTCCTCATCCACCTTCACCTCGACGAACACGGCGGAGTGAGTGTAGCTGATAAATTTCTTGGCCTGTTCCTGATCGGGCGCAACCTTGCCGTGCTCCTCGATGAAGGAAACGCCGGCAGCGTCCATGATGTCGCCGATCGAAACGCCCACCTGGTGGTTTCGATCGAGCACGAGGCGGCCCTCCGCAAGGGTGACCTCATCCTGCGAAGCTTGTCCGAAGGGTGAATTCGGCATCGACTTCGCGTGCTTCAACAACGTGTTGCGCACGGCATCCGAGGCAGCCTGAACAGCCGAACCGCTGGAGGCTGCGGTCCATGAGCCTCCTTCGACGCCGGTTTTCGGCAGGCTGGAATCACCTATCAGGACGGTGACATCATCGAGCGGCATCCCGAGTGCCTCGGCGGCAACCTGGCCGAGAATTGTGTAAGTGCCGGTGCCGATGTCCGATGCCGCTGCAGAAACAGCGGCCTTGCCGTCTGCCGACAGCCGAACCTTGGCCTCCGCCGGCATGATTGTCGCCTCCCAGATGCCGGTCGCCATGCCCCAACCGACGAGGTCGTTGCCGTCGCGCATCGAGCGCGGCGCAAAGGACCGGCCGTTCCAGCCGAAGCGCACGGCGCCCTCGCGATAACACGCGTCCAGCGCCTTGGAGGTGAGCTGTTTGTCCTGGTTCTGATCTCGCGTGGCGAAATTGCGCAGTCGCAGTTCGACGGGATCGATGCCGACTTCGTAGGCGAGTTCATCCATCGCGGTTTCAAGGGCGGTAACCCCGGTCGCGGCTCCCGGCGCGCGCATGTCGCCCGGCGTCGAGACATCGAGTTCGGCCAGCCCGTAGGAGAGCCTGACATTGTCGCATCTGTATGCGAGGCCGGACCAATTGACGACGTTTTCCTGATAGTCCTCGTAACGAGACGTTGCCTGCAGTGCATGATGCATGACCGACAAAAGCCGACCCTCCCGGTCCGCGGCCAGCGAGACGGCCTGGATCGTCGCGGGGCGCCAGGTGAGATAGAACATCTCGCGCCGGCTCATTTCCACCTTGACGGACTGCTTCAGATCCAGAGCTGCCATGACGGCGAGGAAAAGCTGATGTTTCGGGCGCAGGCCAGAGCCAAAAGCGCCGCCGACGAAACTGTTCTTCACCGTCACTTTTTCCGGATCGAGCCCAAAGACGTTGCAGACGTAATCGCGCGAGTTCTGCGAGCCCTGCGTCTTATCGTGGATGGTGAGAAAACCGTTCTTCTCCCACAGCACGGTCGAGGCGAAGAGTTCCATCGGGTTATGATATTCGCCTTCCAGCCCGTATTCGCTGGAGATCTTGAAAGGAGCATCGGCAAAGGCGCCCTGCGGGTCGCCGCGCGGCACGGGCGGAACGAACTCCTCCCTGCGTGGCTGAGGGGGAACGTAGCTACGCGTCTGTTCACGGGCGAGATCCGTATGCGGTTCCTCGGCAACGTAGCGCACACGCACCAGTGAAGCCGCGTCGCGTGCGGCCTCGAAGCTCTCGGCGACGACCAGGGCGATCGGCTGGCCGTCATAGAGGATACGGTCGTTTTCAAGCGGCCGGAAGGGATGACCCGGGAGGGCGACCGCGTCCTTCCATTTGTCGTCGTCCTCGGCAGTCTTCGGCCGGTTTTCGTGGGTATAGATCTTGATGACGCCGGGGAAGCGTTCCGCCAGGCTGGTTTCAATTTCGACAATCCGGCCGGTGGCGACGGTCGAAAGGACTGCGTAGCCATGGAGCATGCCGTGACCACCATGATCGGCGGCGTATTTGGCGCTGCCGCTGACTTTCAGGGGGCCGTCGATACGCGAAAGCGGAAGCCCGACGACTTTGGTTTCGTTCAGCATTGGTCCTGCCTCCTCACTGTACGGCTTTGACGACCTGATCCTGCGGCGTGCCGGAGGCGGCCTGTCTGAGGGCTCGGACGATCGCCTTTTCCGCGAGGGGGATTTTGAAATCATTGCCGCCCTGGCCCTTGGCTGCAGCAAGGAGCCGCCCGGCGATACCGCGGAAAGTAGCCTCGTCCGCCGGCTGTCCGGCGAACTCGGCCTCCGCCAACGTATCGCGCCAAGGTTTATGGGCGACGCCGCCCAGCGCCACGCGCAGGTCGACGATTTCGCCGTCGGCGATATCGATGGCTGCCGCTACCGAAACGAGCGCAAACGCGTAGGAAAGACGGCCGCGCAGTTTCAGATAGGTATGGTGGCGGGCGAAGTGATTGCCTTCGAGGCGGATGGCCGTCACCATCTCACCAGGGGCCAAGGTGTTGTCGCGCTCAGGTTGATCGCCGGGAAGCCGGTGGAAGTCTGTCATGGCAAGATCACGCCGTCCTTCCGGTCCCTCGATTTCCACCGTCGCGCCCAGCGCCGCAAGCGCCACACACATATCCGAGGGGTGGGTCGCGATGCACTTGTCACTTGCGCCGAGAATGGCGTGAATGCGGTTGGTTCCGCCAATCGCGGAACAGCCGGAGCCCGGTTCGCGCTTGTTGCAGGGGGTAGAGGGATCATAGAAATAGAAGCAACGGGTGCGTTGCAGCAGGTTTCCGCCGGTGGTGGCGGCATTGCGAAGCTGCGGAGAGGCGCCGGCCAAAATGGCACTGGAGAGCAGCGGATAGCGCTCCTGAACACGCCTGTCATAAGCCACGGCCGAATTGCTGGCGAGCGCTCCGATGCGCAAGCCGCCGCCGGGCAGATCCTCGATCTCCTTCAGGGGCAGCCGGTTGATATCGACGATCGCAGTCGGGTGCGCGACGTCGTATTTCATCAGGTCGACCAGATTGGTGCCGCCGGCGAGAAGCTGCGCGCCCGGATCTGCCGCAAGCGCGATAACGGCATCCTGCACGGTTTCGGCGCGGGTATAGGAAAACGGTCTCATTCCGCAGCCTCCCGCAGAGGTGTTACACCTTCCCGGTCGAGGACATGCTCGATCGCATCGGCGATATTGGTATAGGCGCCGCAGCGACAGAGATTGCCGCTCATCAGCTCCCGGATCTTGGCGCGGCGGTGAGCGCGGCCTTCGGCGACAAGGCCGACAGCGGAACAGATCTGGCCGGCCGTGCAGTAACCGCATTGAAAAGCGTCGTGCTCCACGAAGGCCTTTTGCATCGGATGCATGTCTAGCGGCGTTCCCAGCCCTTCGATCGTGGTGATCTCGGCGCCGTCGATTGACACGGCGAGCTTCAGGCATGCGTTCATCCGTTCGCCGTTAATGAGGACCGTACAGGCGCCACACTGGCCGTGGTCGCAGCCTTTCTTGGTGCCCGTCAACTCCATCGGACCGCGCAGCAGATCGAGCAATGTGACCCATGGGTGAATATCAAGCACGCGGTTCGTGCCGTTGATGTTGAGCGAGATTGCGCAGGTCGGAAGGGCGGAGCTTGAGGTCCCTTTGTCCATCGGGGCTGCCTTTCGTTGGGAGATCCGGCGGTTGAATAGGCGCCTAACGGCAGCCGGTAGGGATTGTTCCTGTCATCCTTGCGGCCAATCTCTCGGCGTCTCCTTCCACGACGGGGCGCCGATATTGGACTAGATATTTTCTCCGAGCTGGGCGGCAAGATGGATGCGGGCACGGTTGACCCGGCTCTTGATCGTCCCGAGCGGGCAGTCGCAACGTTGTGCCGCAACCTCGTAGCTCTCCCCCTGGATCAGGACGATATCCAGAGCCTGCCGATAGTGAGCGGGCAACTCCGAAAATGCTTTCTCGAGTTCCCGGGCACGAACCGACCATTCTTGAGGCGCCTGGACCGACGGCTGTGGCGAAATGCCTTCTCCCAGACCGATCACCTCCCGCTTGGCAAGCCCGAACTTCGTGCAGAACGTGTTCCGCATGATGGTGAAGAGCCAGGATTTCAGGCTGGTCCCCGGTTGAAATTTGTCGATATTCGCCAGCGCTCTGAGAAGGGTCTCTTGCACGAGATCATCGACGTCGGTCGATGTCCGGTGAAATCGCCGCGCGAAGGATCGGAGCGCGGGTATCAGATCCACGACCTCCGAACGAATATGCGAGTTGGAACGATCGACCGCCATGGGGCCTCCTGACAAGACAACCGACGGAACTGCCGTGAGAACCAATTGTTCCGACGTTTTATCGGAAACCCGCGCCTCTAATCAGCTTTGGCAGATGGTCCAGCGAAAATTCGGCGACCCGGCGCAAGCAGGTCACCGGAGCGAATATCCGCTCAACGGCGAAGGCTTGTCGCAAGATCAGGCGCTGGGAAACAGAACCGGCAATCTTTGCTCTGCGGTGATCCAGTTCCGGACGTGATAACGCCGCATTACGGCAACGTTTATTGCGAAAATGGCGACCCCCAGAATAACGGCGACGGTAACGCTCGAGCCGGCGGCCGTCTTGACGACCACACCGGCAAAGACTCCGGCAATCGCACCGGCGATGACGCTCACTAGGCCCGCCGTGCTCATGAATGATTGCCAGCGCGACGGCCTGAAGGCCTTGTCGCTCAACACGGCCTGGTCGTCGTCATGAGTGGAATGGATCAGATATTTTTCCATCGGCGGCGCGACCTCGACATAAAAGTGGCGGATTCGCGCGATGCCGCGTGCATGCACCATGTCTTCGATAGCGACCTGAACGGTTCGCACGAATGTTACAAGACCGATGAAATAGAGGCATGGCAGCAGGATTAGGCTGAACAAGACAAACGGCTGCCCCATCTGTGTGACTTGCGCGACGAAGGCAAGGGCGATCGTCGCACTCGAAACTGATGTCAGAAACAGATTGGCACGTTGGTTCGCCTCCTGGATTGTTGCCGCACGGGCGGTCTGCAGCACGAAATGTTCGGTGGTCATGAGTTGCAGGATCTGCTGCGGGGTCTTGGCTTCGCCCGGCTCAGCACCAATCGCTTGCTTCGCGTGCCGCTCTTTCATCGCTCCGTCGCAATCCCGGCAGCTTGAGGCTTTCCGGCAGAGTGCCGGCAGCATGTTCTCGAGCTTGCCGATTTCCTCGATACAGTTCGCCGCTGCCGGCCGCGACAGCGGCCAAATCATGTGGCATGCGTCCGCGGGCACATGTTGGCGCATCTTGCGATGAAGAACACGCCAACGTCGATAGTGTTCCAATAAGCGGCTTGGCACTCTCAACCTTGCAGGGGACGGAATTTCAGCCGGCCAAGGAGCGTGCGATCAATACGAGCCAGTGCCGGACCTGCGTAAAAATCAGGAAGTTGTCGTGAACGCGTTGCTGAGCACGCTGGCCGAGCACCTCTCGCTTCCACTGGTCCCGTAGCAAATCATCGAGCGCAGCCGTGATTTCGCGGGGGTCCTCCGGATTTGCCACCAGATATCCATCCAGGCCTGGGCGGATTTGCTGCCGCAGCCCCGCGGCCTGCGACCCGATAACGGCGGTGTGCTTCCACATGGCTTCCGTCGCGGTCAACCCGAACCCCTCCTGCAAGGAGTTCTGCACCACGATATCCGAGCAACGCTGCAGCGCATTGACGAGCAGCGCGTTGTGCTTCTTCGAACTCATCGGCAGCACGACGATTGCGACGTCGGCTTGGAGCTCCGGCGTCAAGCCTGCATAGGCATTGCGGAGCTCCGCCAGCGCCTCCTTGCCCTCCGGATCATCCTCGATCGAGCCCGGATCGGGGCCTGCCAGGACCAGCCGCGCTAATTGCAGGGATCGTCGATGCCGCTCCTGGAGGTCGGTTCTGCTTTCCAGCTCGCGCTTGAGGGTGACGAAACCCTCCATCAGCGGAAGGAAGCCCTTTAGCCGATCCCATCGAGAAATCTGTGTCACGATAGGGCGATGGAGAAGTCCGATATCTTCGTGTTCGGTGGCGGGTGCCCATGTCCCGTCGCGCTGAAGCCGTCTCGCGGGGTCAGGGAATGGTGGCGTCAGCATCGGGCCGGGCGCCCGGATCAGGCCACCGTTGGCAAGCATGCCGACCAGCTTATGGACCGATAGATCCCTGTTCTTGTGGCTGAGCGGATCAATGGCGGGATGAATGATCGCTGCCCGACCAGCGAGACAACGGGGAATATACTCCGGGGCCGTGAACACCGCATGATCATAGGCAGATGCGGCTTCTTCAAGGAAACTCCAGGCGGCTTGGGTTTGAGGTGTCTCTCGATCAAGGCCGATATGGCAGCGCCAGATCGCCGTGATGTCCATTTTCTTCCTCAAGATCGCGCCTGCTCCCAGCGGTTGAGGGTCGTGGACGACCAGCACGTCTCGGGGTGAGACATAGCGCGCAATTGCCTCCGCCGTATCGCGACTGACCCGGCTGTAGAGATCGCGCTCCGCTTGGCCAAGGTTCGGATCATCGTGGCCATGGATCAGGTTGTGCAGCCGCTTGGTCAGTCGAAAGAAGTCTGGATCATCGGTGTCCATCACGAGCCAGTTGGCATCGATGCCGAGTTCGCGCAGCAGCGCGAGAAGCGGCGGCAGCAGCTCGGCCACGCCGCCGCCGTGACGGGTGCTGTTGACCATCCACACCCGGTGTCCCTTGAGCACTGGGAGCAGGCTCTTTGCCTCGTGGCGCAGCTCGCGCACCATCGTGCTGAGATACGCAACGCCCTCGTAATCGTCGAGCGAGACATGATGCTGTGGTTCGACCAGATGTGTCATGAAAAAGCTCCTGCATCATCTTCGACGACACCTTCGCACGGAGCGCCGGATGAGACGCCTGTTCCGACAGCGATACGCTTACGCCGTCTTTTAAAACGACCTAACGCGCTCGTGATCCGACTGATCCATCAGGCCGTTCGAGCCATCCTCAATTGTTTTGGAACTTCGGGCAGCCGTCCCGGTTTACAAAATTCGGCGTGACGGTCCAGTCAAAGCCGACGCTCGGCCTGTCGCGTGCCATGACGGCCAAGGAGACAAGCCAATCTCGGGGGCAAATTGGAACGGAGATTCAAATGAAGAAGTTCATGGTCATCGGCTGTGTCGGGTTGTGCCTGACAGCTTGCACGTCAACAGAGAAGGGTGCCGGGATTGGCGCTGCCACGGGTGCAGTCGTCGGCGGCGTAGCAACGGGCAATGTTCGCGGCGCCGCGGTTGGTGCGGCCGTGGGTGGCGTGTCCGGCGCCCTGATCGGGAATGTCGCCGGGCAACCCGGCCGCTGCTACTACCGCGACAGCAACGGAAACCGCTATGTCGATCGATGCTGAGCGCTTCCCGATCTTTGTTGGCTAGCGCCTGAACCGGTCCTGTGACAGGAGGTGACAGGTTCGGCGTCCGACAGGGAAAGGTGGAAAAAGGAGAGGCCGGGATGGCCGACTACCAGCGCATGCGCGATCACATGGTCGAGGTCCACATAAAGCGGCGCGGGATACGGGATGCGCATGTCCTCAACGCGATGCGCACCGTGTCGAGGGAACATTTCGTTGCCGACGGCATGGCAGAATTCGCCTATGAGGACACCCCGCTGTCGATCGAGGCGGGGCAAACCATCTCCCAGCCCTATATCGTTGCTGCGATGATCGAGGCGGCGGAGGTGCGTCCGGGTGACCGCGTGCTCGAGGTCGGCGCCGGTTCCGGATATGCGGCGGCGGTGATCGGTCAAATCGCCGAGCGCGTCTATGCAATCGAACGGCATGGAGCTCTGGTCGCATCCGCAAGACAGCGGCTGACGGATCTCGGCTACGACAATATCGACGTGATCGCCGGCGACGGTACACGCGGACTGCCGGAGCATGCACCCTTTGACGCTATCCTGGTGGCCGCAGGCGGTCCGGCGGTGCCGCCGGCACTGAAGGAGCAACTCGCGGTGGGCGGGCGGCTGGTGATCCCCGTGGGAAAGGAGTCTGGCCAGACCCTCTGCAAGGTCGTCCGGTGCACCGCGACGAGCTATGAGGAATCGCTCCTCGGAGCGGTGATGTTCGTGCCGCTGATCGGGGAGCAGGGATGGTCCGAGGATGGTCGGCGCGCCGCGAGCAATCACAAGTCCGGCGCCTCGCGCAAGCAGAGCCTGCCGGAGATGATTGCCCAAGCGGCCGAGGACCTGCCGGATTTCGACGATCCCGCCTTCGGTCGCCTGTTCGACCGCTTCGGCGACCGACGTGTGGTTTTGCTGGGCGAAGCAAGCCACGGGACGGCTGAATTTTATCGAGCCCGTGCCGCAATCACGCGCCACCTGATCGTCCATCGGGGATACACGATTGTCGCAGTCGAGGCGGATTGGCCGGATGCGGCGAGAGTTGACCGATACGTCCGACACCGGACCGCGTCCGAACGTGAGGAGCCTTCGTTCCAACGCTTCCCGACTTGGATGTGGCGCAACACGGAAGTTCGGGCACTGACCGAATGGATGCGGGAGCGCAATGCGGGTCTCGACGCCATGGAGGATCGGGCCGGCTTCTACGGGCTCGACATCTACAACATGTCCGGCTCGATCGGCGCCGTGCTGGATTATCTGGATCGAGTCGATCCGCAGGCGGCGGCAGTGGCGCGCGAGCGTTATGGCTGTCTGACGCCCTGGCAGAAGAACCCAGCCACCTACGGCCGGGCGGCGCTCAGCCGCGGCTATGTGGAATGCGAGCAGGCGGTGATCGAGCAGTGCCAGGCGTTGCTGCGCAAGCGGCTCGACTATGCGAAGAACGATGGCGACGCCTTTCTCGATGCCACCCAGAACGCCCGGCTGATCGCATCCGCGGAGCGCTATTACCGCATCATGTATTATGGCGGAGCCGAAAGCTGGAACCTGCGCGACACCCACATGTTCGAAACGTTGCAGCACCTGCTTGACGCGAAGGGACCGGATGCCAAGGCGGTCGTCTGGGCGCATAACAGCCACGTCGGCGACGCGCGCTTTACCGATATGGGCGCAACCCGTGATGAGCTCAACATCGGCCAACTCTGCAGAGAGGCTTTCGCAGGCGAGGCGGCCTTGATCGGTTTTGGCACCCATACCGGCACGGTGGCCGCCGCGAACGACTGGGATGGCGACATGCAAATCATGCGTGTCAATCCCTCTCGCCACGATAGCTACGAGCGCCTGTGCCATGAGGCGGATAAGCACCGCTTCCTTCTCGACCTTTCGCCTGGCAAACACGAGCCTTTGAGACGCCGCCTCTCGGAGCCGCGGCTCGAGCGCTTCATCGGCGTCATCTACCGACCCGACACGGAACTGTGGAGCCACTACAGTCAGGCGGTCCTTCCCGAGCAGTTCGATGCCTATGTCTGGTTCGACGAGACCCAAGCGGTGACGCCGCTCGGCCCCGAGCATCATCGTGGCATGCCGGAAACCTATCCATTCGGTGAATAGAGCGATGCTCTACTTCGCGATGAGCCTGGGCGACAGCAATGAACCCTGCATCGTTCGCGGAACGCGTCAGTGCGCCCCACCGCCGCCACCGGTCTTCAAATCTATATTGCGCAGGACGAGCGCCAGCGGGATCGCGCAGGCAGAGATGACCGCAAGCACATGGAAGACATCGATATAGGCGAGATAACTCGCCTGCGTCCGTACCTGTTCGCCGATAAGGCCGATTGCCTGGTTTTGCGCATCCGCCATGGACGAGCCGCGCTCCGTAAGGAAATGCTGCAGGTTCCGCATCGTCTCGAAAAAGGCCGGGTCGGAGGGCACGATGTGCTCCACCAGCCGGCTCTGGTGCCACTGTTCGCGATGGGCAAGCACGTTGGAGGCGATCGATACGCCGATCGAACCACCGGTGTTGCGCGCCGCATTGATGAGCGCGGAAGCTTGGTCCGTCTGGTCCGGCCTGAGCCCGGCATAGGACGCCGAGGTGATCGGAATGAAGATGAGCGGCAGGCCGAGCCCCAGATAGAGCCTCGACCAGACGAAAAAACCGAAGTTCAGGTCGGGGTTCAAACGGGTCACATCATACATCGCGAAGGCAATAATGCCGGCGCCGATGGCGATCAGGTATTTTGGCTGGACTTTCGAACTCAACTGCCCGGCGACGAACATCATGACCATGGTCACGAAACCGCCGGGAGACAGCGCCAGGCCGGCCCAAGTGGCGGTGTACCCGTAGTTTTGCTGCAGCACCTGCGGCACGAACTGCGTCGTGGCAATCAGAATTGCGCCGGTTGCCAGCATGACGATAAAGCAGGAGCTGAACTGCCGGGTGGCGAGCAGCCTGATATCGGCGGCAGGATTTTTCGCCGTCAGAAGCCATGGGATCGAGGCCAGCAAGGCAGAGACGCAGATCACGGAGGTGACGATGATGAAGGTCGAGTCAAACCAGTCCTCCACCTGACCGCGGTCAAGCACCAGCTCCAGCGCCCCGAGGAAAGTCGCGACCAGGAGAAACCCGATCACGTCGAAACGCATACCCTGACGCCGCATTTCCTCACGCTTCTTGCGCAGCGCTTCCGGCTCCTGCACCAGGAGATAGACGAGCACAAGGGCGAAGGCGCCGACAGGCCCGTTGATCAGGAAACACCAGTGCCAGGAGAAGTTGTCGGAGATGTAGCCGCCGAGCGTTGGGCCGATCACCGGAGCAACGACCACTGCGATGCCGAACACCGCAAAACCCTGACCGCGTTTTTCCGGCGGAAAAGAATCGCTGAGGATCGATTGCGACACCGGTACCATGCCGCCGCCGGCAAAACCCTGGATCATCCGGAAGATCAGGAGCGAGGGCAGGTTCCAGGCGAGCCCGCAGAGAATTGATGCGACCGTAAAAAGCGCAAGGCAGATGAGATAGAAGCGCTTGCGGCCGTAACGCTGGGCGACGAAACTCGAAGCGATCAGAGCGATTGCATTGGAAATGAGATAAGTCGTGACGACCCAGGAAGCTTCGTCGGAACTGATCGCCAGGCCGCCGGAAATATAGCGTAGCGCGACATTGGCGATCGTCGTGTCCAGTACTTCCATGAAGACGGCGAGAGCAACGACCACCGCCACCAGCCATGGATTGGTGCTGCGGTCCGCACGTTCTTCGCCGGCACCGCCTGTCGTCGCTGCATTGGCCATGTCAGTTCCTTGGTCTCACGGTCACGGTCGGTACGACCGACATGCCGGGACCGATCCCCACATCCGTCGGCCATTGGTCGACGACGATTTTCACCGGCACGCGCTGAATTACCTTCACGTAGTTGCCGGTCGCGTTTTCTGCGGGCAACAGAGAGAAGGCCGTGCCCGAACCCGGCTGGACCGAGTCCACCTTGCCGTGCAGGACGTGGTCCGGATAAGCGTCGATCGTCAGATCGACCGGCTGGCCGGGCCGCATGTCGGCGAGTTGCGTTTCCTTGAAATTCGCGGTCACCCAGATTTCGTCTGGAACGAACATGGCGATCGCCTGGCCGGCTTCGACGAACTGGCCCTTCGAGCCGCTCAGTTTCACGACGCGCCCGGGCTGAGCTGCGGTCAGCGTGGTATAATTAAGATTCTGCTCAGCGCTTTCCCGCTGGGTTTCTGCCTGCTTGAGGCTGGCGGCGGCGCTATTGCGCTGGGCCTCGGCAGCCACTTTGTTCTTCATTGCCGACGTGACGCGTGCTTGCGCCTGACTATAGGCGGCCTGAGCCTGCCGCAGGTTCGCCTCAGCCTGCTGCGAGGCCTGTTGGCTGCCGGCTCCGCCCTGGACGAGCCGGCGCTCGCGGGTCGCCTCGTCCTGGGCAAATTGCAGTGCAGCCACGGTGGAGGCTTCTTGCGCACGCGCTTCGTCCACGGCCGCGGTTGCAACCTCGATCTGGGCGGCGGCATTGGCGATCGCAGCGTTTGCGTATTCGATCTGGGCCTCGGCCTGATCGACGGCAATCTGATAGTCGCGCGGGTTGATCCTGGCGATCACCGCGCCAGCAGCGACGTGCTGGTTGTCACGGACGGCAACCTCATCGATATAACCGGAAACCTTGGCTGCCAGCGAGAAGCTGCGGGCGTCCACAAAGGCGTCGTCGGTCGTCTCGTAGGGATGGAAATAGATCAGCCAGACGAAATAGGCCGCCAACACCAGCGCGATCAGCGCAATGGCCGCTAAAATGATCCTCCAGGGATGCCGGCGGATGAGCGAGGGCTTCTTTTCGTGTTCCTTCTGATCGGATGCCTGCTCCTCCCTTTCCCGGTTCTCGTCTTGGGGATCGGTTGGGCGGTTCGCTTCGTCATCAGGAACGGCGCGCTGAGCTTGAGCCAAGGGATGCCTCCGAAGATTGCTGCGCAAGCACCCGAAACTTGGGAAGCCGGCTTAGGTTCCTGACGAGAAGCGGAGTTGCCGCAACTTCAGGTTCGAAGATGGTCGTCCGCAGTCATTGCCACGCGGCCTCGTTTTTTTGCTCATAGTCGGAGAATGCCTTCTTCAGACCGCCCAGCACTTCCGCGGATGTCTCGAACATCGCCTTCAACTGAGGTTCATCGACTTTTTCGATATCTTCCCGGAGATGGTCCATTGTCTCCTGAAGATGCCGTTGCATCTTCTGCGTATGGTGACGCGGATCATGATCGGCTCGGTTAGCCATGGGGTCTCTCCTATGGTGGACGTTTCGATCAACTCGCCAGTTCCTGCCCGGTTCCAGGTCTAACTCTTTGCCTCTATTCTCGGTTCCCGATATCGGATTTCGAGAGTGCGTGGACTGTGAATTCCTGCGGAGTAGCAGCCTATTTCCGCAACGAGCTGCTCATCCGCCGGAAATGGATTGACGCGTCGGGGTATGCAGACCTCGTCGCGCTCTGTCAGTTTCTGCCAAGTCCGGCTTCCAGCCAAGTTGGTTTTGCTCTGGGCTTGCTGCACGGAGGGTCGCTGGGGGCGCTTGCCGCCTGGGCGGCATTCACGCTTCCATCCGCGCTTCGGCAACAGGAAGGACGGTACGTCGTCCAGGATAGGCACTGCTCGGCGCAGCCGAAATCCTCGCCAGGCAACCGGAAGCCATGCAACTTCGTTGTTGGTGTACGGGGAACGTCATCGCCGGCAAAAAGAGAACGGAAGGGAGTGCCTGATGGGTTGGTCCTTCAAGATCGGGACGGTCGGCGGCACGGCAGTGCGCATGCACATCACCTTTGCGCTCCTGCTTGTCTGGGTATGGCTCGCGCATTATCGGATGGGCGGCGCGCCGGCTGCGTGGGAGGGCATTGCCTTCATCCTATCCGTCTTTGCCTGCGTCGTATTGCACGAGTTCGGTCATATCGCCGTTGCGCGCTACTTCGGGATCAAAACGCCGGATATTACCTTGTTGCCGATTGGTGGTGTCGCTCGTCTTGAGCGCATGCCCGAAGAGCCATATCAGGAACTGCTGATTGCCATCGCCGGTCCGCTGGTCAATGTGGCGATCGCCGGGCTGATCGTTCTTGTGCTCGGCGTATCGGTGGGAGTGGAGCAGATCGTCAAAGTCGATGATCCGGGTATCGGCTTCTTGACGAGGCTCGCCGGCGTCAACATCTTTCTTGTCTTCTTCAACATGATCCCCGCCTTTCCGATGGATGGAGGCCGGGTGCTGCGCGCCGCTCTCGCCTCGCGTCTCACCTGGTCGCGTGCCACACAGATTGCCGCCGCGACCGGCCAAGGGCTTGCCTTCGTTTTTGTTTTCGCGGGCCTCTTCTATAACCCGCTGCTGATTTTCATCGGCATCTTCGTTTATCTCGCAGCGGCGGCAGAAGCGCAGAACGCGCAGATCCGCGAAGTCTCCGGCAGCATTCTGATCAGCGATGTCATGGTCACCAAATTCGCAAGGCTTGATCGTTCGGCGAGTATCGACGAGGCAATTGAAATGCTGCTTGCGACAACACAACGCGAATTTCCGGTGGTCGATTCCGACGGCCGTTTTGAAGGTCTTCTGACGCGTGACGACATGATCCGCAGCTTGAAGGACAAGGGTCCGGACACGCCTGTCGCAAGCGCGATGCGCATCGATATTCCAAAAATCCATTATCGCAAAAGCCTGGAAGAGAGCTTGCGATTGATGCAGCAGGGAAATGTGCCGGCCATCGCCGTTGTAGATAGTGCGGATCATCTCATAGGCCTCATGACGCATGAGACGATCGGAGAAATGATGATGGTTCGTGCCGCCGTATCAGGCGGTTTTCGCTTTGGCCACCTGCGCAGACAGCAATGAGCTTCTCTGCACTGGAACCCAATTACAGAATCTCGGTTTGGGCCAGGAAGGAAATTTACAATGGCTCAAGATCCTGTCGAACCCATTCCCCATCCTGTACCTCCGGTGCCACCACCAGTCACGCCCATACCTCCCATCAAGGAGCCTGAACCAGACCGTTTGCCCGACGAAGAGCCGAATCCCAATCCGGATGAGAATGACGAGCCGCCCAAAACCGCAACCCTGAAGATAGAGAATGCCCCACCTTCGACCGCGCTTGCTGCACAATTGGGATGACGATCATCCTTTTGCAGAAAACGCAGTGGTCGAAAGTGAGGGGACGAGGGCAGGGGAGGTGCGCCACCTCAGAGGAACACCCCAGTCAATGTGATGGAACCGTCCTTCTCCCCGGGTGGGCCTGGGAGAATTCTATGTCGTCTGTCCAGACAAAGGGCATGCCCGCCTCAAGGCAAGCGGATACGAAAGCTTCCTGGGCGATATCGGAGGGTGCGGAATTTTCCACCGCGGCACGGCATTTGCGAACCGCTCTGTGCCAAAGTTCCCCGCGACGCGACGGCCATTCGTTCTCAAGAAAATCCAAAGCGTCGTATGCATTCTGAAACGTGTGTTCAAGGCCTGATTGCAGGCGCGTAGTCACAGGACATGAGAATGGGCTACCTGGAATTTCCATGACGACTTCCTTTCATGTTCACCGGATGAAAAGACAGCCGCGATTGTTAGTGGCAAATGTGGCGAGGGAATGCCCTCCGCGGCAGTTTATGGGGCGATCGGCGCATCAGGATGAAAGCCGCCGGCATTCTCATGGGTTCATCCGCCAGTGCCGGATCGATCGCCTGCGACGGCCTGTGCACGGATATAAAGGGCAACCGTCCTCGCGCTGACTGTTGCCCTGAAGGGGCAATAGCAGACGAGTTTATGCAGCTGGCGGCGATGCGTTCAGGCTGCCGAGTTCTGCGACTGCGGGCCTGCCGCGAAAGCGAAAAGCCAGGGAGAGAAGAACAATATCGCTCCAAGGATCAGGTTGGCTACGTCGCAGAGCTTGGCGTTTGTCCACTGGTTCATTTCAGCCTCCATTTAGAGAGCGTTTGAACGACGTGCGGAGCGGCCGGTTAGGCGGCTACCGCGTCCGGATTTATTTCGCGTTTGGCCATTTGGGTCAGCAGATCGTTTCGTTGCAAGGCGTAGTCTCGTCAGGGAACTTTTCCGGAGGGATCTGGTTACGGATACGACCGAAAGGGCGCTGCCTCGTCGCCCGTTAACCGATAATATCTGCCGGCAGACTCCGTGAAGTCGACGGCTCAAATCCGCGATCAGTTCCGAACACTCCGTGTCCGTACCGCCGGTTTGATAAGGCCTTTCGGATCAATACCGGACAGGTTTGAAGCATGGGCCTGCGTTTGGAGCGCGGCAGCTGCGAATTCGATGCTTGAATAATAGCGGAAGCAGTCGGGGAAACTTTAACCGGTTGCGCCATCGAAATTACTGAAACGGGAGTGATAAACCATGTTTCCAGGTTCGAAAAAGCGAATATATGTCAGCATGATCGCTGGCATTCTGATGCTCTCGGCCGCCGGTATTGCTCCGGTCGCAGCGCAGGAAATCCCCAACGACTTCACCGCTATCGTACGCCAGAAGATACCGGCCGTCGTCGCAATCACGACCAGGCAGATTATCGAGGATCAGCCAACGAACGATTTCCTTAGTCCTCTCGATGGCCGCGGCTCCGCACCGGTCCAGCCACAGGTGCGAGAGGCCCTTGGCTCCGGTTTTGTGATCAGCAAGGATGGCTATATCGTCACGAACAACCATGTTGTTGCTGATGCCAATGAAATTCATGTCGTCTTCACCGATAAGCGCACTGCGCCCGCTCGGCTCGTCGGTCATGATTCGGCAACCGATATTGCGGTGCTGAAAATAGATCCGCGGCCCGATATGGCGGCGACCGTCTGGGGTGACTCGGACGCCTTGCAGCCGGGTGCCTGGACCATCGCGATCGGCAGCCCCTTCGGGCTCGGGGGAACCGTCACTGTCGGAGTGCTTTCTGCTCGTTCGCGCGACATTCAAGCCGGCCCTTATGACGACTTTCTTCAAACTGACGCCTCAGTCAACCAGGGCAATTCCGGCGGCCCCCTGTTCAATGCGCGGGGCGAAGTGATCGGCGTCAATACCGCCATTGTCTCGCCATCGGGTGGCAGCATCGGCATTGGTTTCGCAGTACCATCCCGCACCGCCCGGCCCGTCGTCGAGCAGTTGATCCGGACGGGCCGGATCGAGCGCGGCTTTATCGGGGTGCATCTCCAGGAGGTCACCCCATCGATTGCCCGGGCGCTCGGAATACCGGACAGCAAGGGGGCGTTGGTGGCTTCCGTCGATCCCGGTAGCCCCGCTGGAAAGGCAGACGTACAGTCGGGTGATGTGATCACGCGTTTTAACAAAAGGGATATCCAGAGCCCCCGTGACCTGACGCTTGCGGTGACGAACCAAAAGCCCGGGACGACAGCAACACTCGCAAGCAACCGTGGCGGCTCTGCGCAGGAGGTCACGATAACCATTGGCGAGCGCACCGATGACGAGACACCGACGAGTGCAATTGCGCCAACGCCGGAAGCGGGCGACCAGCTTGGACTATCGCTCGGTCCTATCCCGGAGGAAGCGCTTCAGCAGCTAGGTGTCCCGCCGGGCACCGCCGGAGTGTTTGTGCAAGACGTGGCACCTGATAGTCTCGCCGCTGACAACGGTCTTGAGGCCGGCGACGTGATCGTGTCGGCCAACAACCAGAGCGTAACCCAACCATCCGATATCGAAGAGCAGTGGGCGAAGTCCCGTCAGCAGAACAAACCCATACTGTTTCGCATCAAGAGGCAAGGGCAATTCCTTTTTGTTGCCGTGGCCCGATCGTGATCTTAAAGGCAAGCCATTTGTCCCCTATCGGCAAAGCTGTGATAGGCCGGCGCCTCGTTCTGCCAACGTCTTGACGATGCCAGCGCCAATCCCGCGGCTTCCTCTCGTTACCAGTGTCTGCATTTGTGTGAGAGCCGGCATGACAGATCTCCTGGACGATCAGCCAAAATTGACGGGCGTCTGACGATCAAGGCTCTTCATCATCGATCTCCAGCAGATCGACCAGCTCCGCTACCTTTCCGGTTGGCAGTTTTCGTCCTTCGTTCACCAGCGCTTCGTCAGCATTCACCCAAGCCCAGGCTTCGGCCAGATCGCGAACCGAAGCTCCTGTCGCCAGGATATCGGCAACCAGGGTTTCGTCGACGGGTCCGAGAACGGCAATTATGTTTTCAGAAGATAGATCCATGGGACTGCCTCCTTTCGGCTTCTTCCGGGAAGATAGCGGCCAAAACTGCAGATCAACCGGCTCCCTACAGAATTGTGATCTCCAACGTGAACACCCCAGGATCAACGTTCGATAGCGACGTGAAGAATGATGCCCGAACGCTTAGTCTGGAACATCCCCGACTCCGATATGTTTTATCGGAAGTGACACAAAGGAGGGACAGATGCTCTCCGTTGAGACAAGGGTTTTCGATTGGGCCAAGCGGATATGCGTAATGTGTGCCATCGGGCTTCTGCCGGCATCGGCTTTTGCCCAGGCACCCGCCAAACAGCCGGATCGCTGCCAGGCGCCGGATCGGCAGCAGAACCAGAATATGACGACGACAGAAGACAATTCACGACCGGCAAATAAATCCGGCACAGAAAAATTGTCCGACTGCAATGGCGTTTTAAAGCCACCTTCGACGGGCGATAGCGATTTCGTCGAGCCGGCCCCGCCGGTCGGCAATACACCTGTAATCCGGCCGGACGAGGTCCCGCAAAGGCAGCGGTAAGCATGGCTGACTGGAGTTGGCGATGAGTTCCGGCGATAAGAAAGCCGCGTCGGACGTTCCTGCAGCAAGCCGAAGTGATCCCGAGCAGCCATGCGATCAATGCCCGCTCAGCGAACGGGCAAGTTGGAGGTGCTGTTGCAACGTCGGCAACATTTTCTTTGCAAGTTCCGGCACCGGCCTGCCACCCTCACCGGCCTTTTCGCCGAATTCGGAAATATCCTTCTCGTGGGTCGAGACGATATAGTTCACGAACTCCTTATCGAATTCGGGGCCGTTTAGGCGCTGAAGCTTTTCGATCTCGTTTTGCGCCTCGGCGGTCACAAGGCCGGTAACCTTTACCTCAAGATCTGTGGCGAGAGCCGTAGCTTCGTCCTTGGCTTTGCGATGGTCGTTGATCAATTTCTGGGCGAAAGAGCGTACGCCGTCGCTGCCGCCCATTTTCGCAGCGAGTTCACCGAGCCTGATTTCCGAATTGTCGGTTTTGATCGCGTCGCTCAGAAATTCCTTGTCGCTCTTGGCCATGGCGGCGGCGGCCGTCGTACAGCCGATCGCTAATATCAGGCCGGCAAACATGAATTTGTATGGCATCGCTGCACCTCATGTCTCTTGACAAGGCACCACGCCCGTTAACTCAATTGAGAGAAGAGTTGTTCCGATCCGATTACATCATTGTGGAGCCATGGCAGCCGAGGCGCTCTACCTGCATAATCTGGAGGCGACCGGAAAAACGGTCGCGTTCCGATTCGAGCGGGTTGTGCGACACCTCCGGAAAGTTCGGGGCGAACTTTAGCGAAGGTGCTGGTCGCGATCCTATGTCTGCAATTTTGTCTCAAAGCCCCTGCAGAACGACATCGAGGCTGCAGTTATCCGATCCGGCAAGTGGTGAGCACGGTCTTGGAAACAGCGCTAGACGGATTTTAGGATGAGCGCGCGAGCTTGATCAAAGCGCGCTAACGTTTTCGGCTTTTGATTTTCCGGTCTTGCGGTCCTGGCCTATCTCGTAGCTTACCTTTTGTCCCTCTTTCAGAGAACCGCCCCGTTCCAGAGCAGAAACGTGCACAAATACATCCGCCCCTCCGTTCTCCGGAGTGATGAAGCCAAACCCCTTGTCGTCGTTAAAAAATTTGACAGTGCCAGTCGGCATGAGAACTCCTGATCGCTTGCGCGGCCGCTTGCCGCGGCGCAAATCTATAGCGCAATCGCCGAGCGATCAATGGGCGCAGGAGCTCTAAGCCGCAGAACTCGCCAACGCCCGGGAGGTCAGCAGGCGGAGGCGAGAAGCGCCTGGCGTCTGAGCAGCATCCCGAACAGATCGCGCGGCTCGTCCGGATCGGCCAGCAGATCGAGCTGGTTTATGGAAGTCGAGCCGCTCACCCGGTCGCGGACATAGCGGAGCGCAGAAAAATCCTCGATCGCGAAACCGACGCTATCGAACAGCGTGATCTGCTTTTCCGACGAGCGCCCCGGCTTTTCGCCAGTGATGACCTGCCAGAGTTCCGTCACCGGATGGTCGAATGAAAGCTGCTGGATTTCGCCCTCAACCCGCGTCTGCGGCGGAAACTCCACAAAGATGTCCGAGCGAAGCAGGACGTCGCGGTGCATCTCCGTTTTCCCGGGGCAGTCGCCGCCGACACCGTTGATATGCACGCCAGGGCCGATCATGTTGTCGGTCAGGATCGTGGCATTGTGCTTATCGGCGGTCGCGGTGGTGATGATGTCGGCAGTCTCGACGGCCTGCTCGGCAGAGATGCAGGCTTCGATGTCGAAGCCAAATCTCTCGAGATTGCGGCGGCATCGGGCGGTCGCACCGGGATCGATGTCGTAAAGCCGCAGCCTGTCGATACCGAGCAAGGATTTGAAGGCGAGCGCCTGGAACTCGCTCTGGGCGCCGTTGCCGATCAAGGCCATGGTGCGCGCCCCCTTGCGCGCCAGGTACTTTGCTGCGATCGCCGAGGTGGCGGCGGTGCGCAGCGCCGTCAGGATAGTCATTTCCGATAAAAGCAGGGGATAACCGCTGTCGACATCGGAAAGAACCCCGAAGGCCGTGACCGTCTGGCGGCCGGAGCTCGTGTTTTTCGGGTGGCCATTGACATATTTGAAGCCGTAGAGCGTTCCGTCGCTGGTCGGCATCAGCTCGATCACGCCGTCCCTCGAATGGGAGGCGACTCGCGGGATCTTGTCAAAACTTTCCCAGCGGCGAAAATCATCTTCAATGTAACCCGCCAACTCGACCAGAAACCTTTCGACGCCGGTTGCGACGACGAGGTCCATCATGTTCTCGACGCTGATGAACGGCACGATGTTCAGGTTGGCGGGTACGGGCATCAGAAACTCCTTGTCGGGCGGTCCATGACCTTACGGCCCATCAGGCTGGCGGTGAGATCGACCAGCAGCGTTGCGGTGCGACCGCGCTCGTCGAGGAATGGGTTGAGTTCGACCAGGTCCAGGCTGGTGACCAGGCCGCTGTCGTGCAGCATCTCCATAACCAGATGCGCCTCGCGGAAGGTTGCGCCGCCTGGAACCGTCGTGCCGACGGCCGGAGCAAACGTGGGTTCAAGAAAGTCCACATCGAGGCTGACATGCAGCAAGCCGTTCGCCGCCGCGACCTTTTCAAGGAAAGCACGCAGCAGCGCCGCGACCCCATGTTCGTCGATCACGCGCATGTCGTGAACCGTCACCGCGCTCTGGCGCAGCGCCGCCCGCTCGGCCGGATCGACGCTGCGGATGCCGATCATGCAGACGCGGGCCAGATCGACGGGATGCGAGAGTTTCGGCAAATAACCTTCGAAACCCGGCTGACCAGTGAAGTAAGCGACGGGCACGCCGTGCAGGTTGCCGCTTGTCGTGGTGTCGAGCGTGTGGAAATCAGTGTGCGCATCGAGCCACAGAACGAAGAGCGGCCGATCTGCTTCGGCGGCCCGGCGGGCAAGGCCCGCCACGGTCCCGGCGGAGATGGCGTGATCGCCGCCCAGGAAAATTGGCATGCCTTCGCCGCTTTCGCGATAGGCGAGTTCCGTCAGCAGTTCGATCCAGGCGACAATCTGTGGCAGGCGTCGGATCGCGGCGTTCGGATGCGTGACATCGGACAGTTTCGAAATGCCGACATTGCCGAGGTCGGTCACCTCATGACCCAGTTCCCTCAGCGCCGTTTCGAGACCGGCGGTCCTGAGCGCGCTTGGGCCCATCTCGCAGCCGAGTTGGACCGCGCCGTCCTGCAGGGGGATGCCAATGAGTTTGCAATGCATGTCTTGATCTCCGTTATGATGATTGGACCACGAAGGCGCGGCAGATTGAACAACTCAATTTGCCAAATTATTCGAATTGGCTTATCAAAATGGTATCTTCGATAGGCGCTTTGAGCATGGACGATTTTGACAGCAAACTTGTGACGCTATTGCGTCACAACGCAAGGCGGAGCATTTCCGACCTTGCGACGGATCTCGGGGCCTCGCGCGCCACCGTTCGTTCGCGCATGGAGAAGCTCGAAAAGGCCGGCAGCATTCTCGGCTACACGGTCATTTTGCGGGCTGACGCTGTCGAACTGCCGGTGCGCGGGATCATGATGGTGGAGATCGAGGGTAGGGCGGCGGACCAGGTCATCAAGGCGCTTGGAGGATTTCCGGAGATTTCGGAAATCCACACGACCAACGGTCGCTGGGATCTGATCGTTGAACTCGGTACCACGACATTGGCCGAATTCGACACCGTGCTGCGGCGGGTCCGTTTGGTACCGGGGATTACGGCGACGGAAACCAGCCTCGTGCTCGCGACCCCCCGTAGCACCAAGGCCCGATTATAGAACGGGCCGCAGCACCGGATGCCGCGGCCTTCCGATATCCGGATGATTTAAAGATTATTGTGGGGTCATGTCGAAGCCGAACCACTTCGTGGACAGCTTCTTCGTTGTCCCGTCCGCCTTGGCGGCCGCGATCGCCTCGTCGAATTTCTGCTTGAGCGCAGTATCCGCCTTGCGAAGGCCGACCGAGCTGCCGGCGCCGAGGAACCCACCCTGGAAGCGAGGGCCGACGATCGTCATGTCGCTATTGGTCGGCTTCTGCACGGCGGTCATGAGGTAACCCATCGATGCCATGACGAAATCGACACGACCCGAAATGAGATCGAGGTCATGCTGTTCCGTGGTCTTGTACTCGCGAACCTGCACGACACCCTTCAGGTATTCGTCGATGAAGCGCGCGGCGATGGAAGCCGTCTGGACGCCGACCGTCTTGCCCTGCAGCAGCGGCTTCAGCTCCTCGACGGCCTTGCGAGCGCCGGCTTCGTTGGAGGCGAGCGAGAAAAGCTGGTCCTTCATCGGCATTTTTGCCAGGGGGCCATCCTTCAGTGTGGCAAAGGACTGCCCGGTGCTGCCGTAGGACATGGAGAAGTCGATGACTTCCTTGCGCTTTTCGGTGGCCGACATGCCGGCCATGATGGCATCGAACTTGCCGGCATTGAGGGCCGGGATGATGCCGTCGAAGGCTTGAGCGACGAACGTGCACTTGATTTTCATGCGCTCGCAGAGGTTCTTGCCGAGTTCGATGTCGTAGCCGTCCAGTGTGCCATCCGGACGGGTCAGGTTGTAGGGCGGGAAGGCACCCTCCGTGGCGATGACGATTTCCGTTTTGTCCTGCGCCGCAGCGGCCGTCGCCATCAGCGTCATGGCGGTGAAGGCAGCGGCGATTGCCGTCTTGATGATTTTCATCTGTCAGTTCCCTCTCTTTGTTTGGGTCGAATGGTGGAGCGGCTCAGCCGCTGATGAATTTTCGGAAGCGCTCGGACTTCGCGTTGGTGAACATGTCCTGCGGCCGGCCTTCCTCTTCGATGGCGCCCTGGTGCAGGAAGATGACACGGCTCGAGACATCGCGGGCAAAGCCCATCTCGTGCGTGACGACCAGCATGGTGCGGCCTTCTTCGGCAAGCGCGCGCATGACGCGCAGCACTTCGCCGACGAGTTCCGGGTCGAGCGCCGAGGTCGGCTCGTCGAACAGCATCACCTTCGGCCGCATGGCAAGCGCGCGGGCGATGGCGGCACGTTGCTGCTGGCCGCCGGAAAGATGCGCCGGGTAATGATTGCGCTTGTCGGCAATACCCACCTTGGCCAGCAGAGCTTCCGCCTCTTCCAGGCATTCGGCGCGCGAACGCTTCTGCACGTGTAGCGGCGCCTCCATGACGTTTTCGAGCACCGTCTTGTGGGACCAGAGATTGAAGCTCTGGAACACCATGCCGAGTTCGGAGCGGATACGCTCCACCTGCCGGCGGTCGGCAATACGGCTCTTGCCGGAGCCGGTCGGCTTCATGCGGATGGTCTCGCCGGCAACGGTGATTTCGCCGGCATCGGGCGTCTCGAGCATATTGATGCAGCGGAGCATGGTCGACTTGCCGGAACCGGAGGAGCCGAGGATCGAGACGACCTCGCCCTCGCGCGCCTCCATGTCGATGCCCTTCAGCACTTCGACCGGACCGAAACTCTTGCGAAGCCCGCGCAGGGTGATGGCCGCCGGTGCGGGTGGATTGGTCGAAGGCGTCATCTAGCGGCTCCCGTGGATGTGCTGGGCAAGGCCGCAGGCTGGCGCAGGTGCGGGCTCAGTTGATACTCGGCGAGGGCGACAAGCCGGGTGAGGATGAAGTTGATGGCGAGATAGATGGCACCGGCGACGACGAAGACTTCGATCGCCCGATAGGTCTCGGAAATCAGCTTGGCCGCGACGCCGGTCACTTCCATGATGGTGATGATCGAGGCAAGCGACGTCGCCTTCACCATCGAGATCATCTCGTTGGAATAACCCGGCAGGGCCTGGCGGATTGCGAGCGGCAGGGCAATGCGCCGGAAGGTCATGAAACGGGACATGCCGCAGGCGCGCGCCGCTTCGATCTGACCGAACGGGACCGAGAGCAGCCCGCCGCGGATGATCTCGGCGGAATAGGCGGCGGTGTTCAGCATCAGGGCAATGACGGCGCACCAATAGGGGTCGCGCAGCACCACCCAGAATATACTCTGGCGGACCTCGCGAAACTGACCAAGGCCGTAATAGATCAGGAAGATCTGGACGAGCAGCGGTGTTCCGCGGAAGACGAAGATATAGGCCCTCGCGAACCAGTCGAGCGGCAGCATGCCGGACAGCCGGCAGAGTGCCAGGCCGAGGGCCAGGAATGCGCCGAGCACGATCGCACTCGCGGCAAGCTGCAGCGTCAGCGGCACCGCGGCAACGAGGCTCAGGAAGGTCTCGTAGAGAAACGGCAGATCCATCAACCCCTCCTGACGCCGCGCGTGAAGCGCTTTTCGCTGAGTTGCAGGAAACCTCCGGAAATCGTCGAGATAGCCAGGTAGATGGCAGCGGCGATGACGTAGAAATCGAAGGGCAGGCCGGTGGAGCCGGCGCCGATCTGCGACTGCCGAAGGAGTTCGACAACGCCCGTGACCGAAACCAGCGCGGACTCCTTCAGCACGACCTGCCAGACATTGCCCATGCCGGGAATTGCGTGGCGAAGCGTCAACGGCGCCAGGATCCTGCGAAACCGCAAGGAGCGCGACATGCCGCAGGCGATCGCCGCCTCCAGCTCGCCGGAATGCACCGCCCGAAAGGCGCCGCGAAAGACCTCCGTCTGCTGTGCGCCGGAGGTGATGCCGACGGCGAGCGCGCCGGCCAGGAAGCCCGGAAAGCCGATGAAGCCTTCAGCGCCGAACAACCTGCCGATCGCGGTCACGGCAGCGCTGCCGCCGAAATAGAAGAGATAGATGACCAGAAGATCGGGTATGCCACGCAGAACGGTGGTGTAGAAACCCGCCATCCCCCGCGTCACCGGACCGCCCGAGACCTTCGCCCAGGCACCGAAGACGCCGATCACGCCACCGATCGCAAAGCCGGCGATGGCGATCAGGACCGTCATGACGGTGGCTGCGGCAAGGGCCATGCCCCAGCCATTCGGGCCGGTTCCGATCAGATCCAGTATTGTCGGCTGGTTCATGGAGACCTCATCCACATGGAGGTTTGTTCATGTCCAGATCCCGGCGTCACGGCACGAGAGCGCGACTTGCGCACCTCGCGCCGGGTCCGCCGGGTCAGAACGATGGCGTCAGGTCCAGCTTGCTCCACTTTTCGGAGAGCTTTTTGATGACGCCGTCCGCAGCCGCCGACTTGATGGCTGCGTCGAACTTCTCCTTCAGATCGGTCTCGCCCTTGCGCATGCCCATGGCGACTTCCGTCGCCAGCATGGCACCCTTCATCAGCGGTCCGACCATCGCCAGATCCTCGTTCCCCGGCTTGGCAAGTGCGGTGGTGCCATAGACGCCACTATCGAAACCGGCATCGATGCGGCCGGCCTTGAGGTCGAGATCGCGTTCGCCCGAGTTCTTGTAGGTGCGGACGGTGACGCTTTTACCGAAATAGGCGTTGATCAGCTGCTCCTGGCTTGTCGATTGCACGACGCCGATCGTCTTGCCGGAGAGAACACCGCCGATCGTCTTCATGACGGGATCGGCCTTGTCCTTGTCGTTGAGGTTCAGCCGTTCGCCGGTCATCGGCAGCTTGCTGACCGGGCTGTCCTTCAGCGTGATGAAGGTCGCCACTCCGCTCGCATAAGGCACCGTGAAATCGACGACTTCCTTTCGCTTTTCATTGATGCCAAGGGTCATGATGAGGTCGAACTTGCCGGCATTGAGGCTGGGGATCATGGCGCTCCATTCACCGGCGATCAGCTCGCACTCCACCTTGGCGCGCTGGCACAGGTCGTTGATGAGGTCGATATCGAGGCCCGTCAGGTTGCCCTTGGAATCCAGTGCGTTCCATGGGGGGAAGGCGCCTTCGATGCCGACTTTCACATGCGTCCAATCCTTGGCTTCTGCGCTAGGCAGCATGATGGTGAGAGTGGCGGCCAGCGCGGCCGCCCAGAGTTTCCCGGTTTTCATGTCATGTTCCCTTATTTGTTCGTTGCGTTGGAGAGGAAGGTCGGAATGTCATATTCCGTCGATGGCAAGCACCGTGCAGGCCTGTTTCAAGACGGAGCGAATGCGGTTGCGCGTCTGGCGCGCATGAACCGCGAAGAAAGGGGTATCGGCATGCCCTTGCGGCAAGGCGGCCAGTTCGCGAAGCCCTGATAGTGACGGCCAGGCCGGATGCGGAAGAGCATTGTCGTGATGGAAACGGTCACCAAACGTGTAGTTCAACGGAACGAGGAGGCGGGAGGCCTGCCGAAGGCGGTCGTTGATGATCTCGGCGCGAACCGGATCGGTTTCCTCATGCGCGACACCGTTGATCGCTTCGGCACGCCGGCGCAGTTCATCCACCACCGAGATCAGGGCATTCAGATCCATCCGTCCCGCCAGATCGGCGGCCAGGCCGTCGAGTTCATATTTGAGCGAGGCTGCGTAGGCGGTGTAGTCGAGCGGCAGAACGCGGGCATCGAGCAATTCACCGAGCACGCGCAACACGATCTCGGTGTCGCGCTGAAGATTGGCGGGATCGATCTGCTCTTCCGTATCGTGCGGCGTGTGCCACCACCACCCGAGCGCCGTCAGCATCTTCACCGGCCCTGGGGGCTGATGGCTGAGGCTGCCGAACATCGAGGGAACGCCGACGCCCCAGAAGGACTGGTCGGCAGCGCGCCCGTGACGACGGCCGCGATGCACCTGGCCGGTCACCGTTTCGACCGCCCTTGCCGCGACCGCCTTCAATTCGTCGATGACGGCCGAGTTCGTCAGGATGTCGGCGCCTGCACCGCCGGTGGAATCGACATTCACATGCGCAACGCAACGCTGTTCGAGCTCGTCCCAATATTCGTCCGCATACCAGGCGGACCCGGAATAACGGCCGTGGGAATGGCCGGACCAGAAGCAGATGCGCAGGCCCCGCTGCCAGCTCTCACGTCGCTCGGCCAGGAGACGCGCGGCTTCCAGCATCGTGGCGTTGGCTCCGCCATTGTCCATCACGCCGTAGTGCCAGGTATCGTGATGGCCGGAAAACAGGACGAAAGGTGCATCCGGCCGATTATCCGGGAAAAGCTCCGCAACCAGGATGGGCGTCTTGCGCCAGCCCGTATCGACCTCCGTCGTCAGGCGGGCAACAGGCGCCCTGCCGGCGCGGCAGGCCTGACGGAGCCGCTCGCCGTCGTCGCGGGAAATCGTGCAGATCGCCGTCCTTGGCAATTGCTTGCGTGTATATTGCGACGGGCTGCCCCAGACGGGCGACACGCACATTTCGTAGAGGTGTTCGTTGGGGCTGACGTGGAGCTGCCCGATTGCGCCGCGGGCACTTGCAAGGGCCGCGACGTCTTCGGTGGCAATGCCATCGACAAGGATGATGCGCCCCTTGACGTCGATGCTCTCGAAATCGGCTTCGGTGCCTTCTGCGACATAGATGACGTCCGCCGATATGCCTTCACCAGGCGTCGAGACCGACATGGAATGGGTAATGCAGCGGATCGCGTCGCCATCGATTTCGACAGCAGCCTTGCCCGGCAGGCTGATATAGGCGTCGTGCGAGAGAAGCTGCGTCCGATAACCGTAGGAGCCTATCTGCCTTTCCAGATATCGAAAGCTTTCCAGCTCTTCCGCCGTGCCCGAAAGTTTCACCCGTTTGCCGAACTCGTGGATGTGGCCCATCAGGATCTGGCGGTCGGGCTGGAGTTGCGCCTCAGACATCCCGCTTCTCCCGAATGTCTGGCTGGACGTCATCGGGGATCGGATTGATGAAGGGAGTGCCTTCGAGCCGTGCCGCAAAATCGGCTTTCGCTTCCGCAACCAGTTCCGGCTTCAGGATGAGGTCGACCGCGGTCGATGCCATTACCTTGGCCGCATGCGTCATGCCCTTGTGCGCGGCGGGCAGCTTGCCCTGGGCGACGAGCTGCCAGGAATGGCCGGGCGTGCCGATCGCATAGGTGGCGCCGCGCATCTGGACGGTCGGCACGACCCAGCTCACTGTCCCGACATCGGTGGAGCCGACGAGCGTTCCGTCGCCGCTTTCCGGCGGGAAGATGACATCGCAGAGGGACACGCCCTTGCGGACCTTCAACCCGAACCGTCCGAAGGACGCAGCGATATCGGCCTGACTGAAGGTTTCCTGGAATTTTGCGGCGGTCGCCTTGTCCGCCTCGTCGAAAGGCGGCAGGCCGACGCGCTCGATGTGGTTGTGCATCAGCGTTTCGAGCGGCGTATTGCCGACCAGGTTCGCATCGCCACTGACGATCTGGCTGCGCACGGAGGTACCGGTCATCAGGGCCGCGCCGGCCGCCACATCCTTCACGCGGGCCACGAGTTCCAGAAGTTCCGGAAGCGTGCGCGACCGGACGAGATAACGCACCGATGCCTTCGCCTGCACGACGTTCGGTGCATGGCCGCCGGTGTCGGTAATGGCATAGTGGACACGTGCCGTGGACGGCATATGCTCGCGCAGATAATTGACGCCGACATTCATCAGCTCGACTGCGTCGAGCGCGCTGCGTCCCAGATGCGGCGACGCCGCCGCGTGCGACGCACGGCCGGAGAAGTGGAAATTGAGTTCGTTGCAGGCGAGCGAGATCGGATTGTTGACGCCGACGAATGCGGCCGGGTGCCAGGAAATGGCAATGTCGACATCGTCAAAAACGCCGGCACGGACCATGAAGCCCTTTGAGGAGCCGCCCTCTTCGGCCGGGCAGCCATAATAGCGAACGCGGCCCGGAAGATTGTTCGCCTTGAGGTAATCCTTGACGGCGGCGGCCGCCAGCATGGAGCCGGAACCGAGAAGGTTATGCCCGCAGCCATGGCCATGGCCGCCCTCGACCACCGCCTTTACCTCGGCAAGGCCCGCGACCTGGCTGAGGCCGGGCAGGGCGTCATATTCGCCGAGAATGGCGATGACCGGACCGCCTTCGCCGGCCTCGCCCATCACGGCCGTCGGGATGTTCGCGACATTGCGCGTGACCCTGAAGCCCTCGGCTTCCAGCAGTTCGGCATGCGCCGCGGAGGAGCGGAACTCTTCGTAATTGGTCTCCGGAACTTCCCAGATATAGTCGCTAAGCTTGGCAAACCGGGGTGCCTTGCCGTCAACGATCTCCCAGACGTTGTCGAAATTTTTCATTTTGCCTACACATTTCATCCAAAATTGGTACCAATTTATGGGAAGATTCTTCTTTCGGCAAATGAAATTTGTGGCTAGTGATTAGGCAAATCGCCTCCCGGTCGCCTGAGGTTAAACGGATGAACACCCTGCTCGACGAACCCATCGCAGACGGCGAACCAGATGCCACCCAGCTTATCCTTACGGATATCCAGTCCGGAATACTTCAGCCGGGCACATGGCTGAAGCAGGTCGATCTCGAAACGCGCTACGGGCGCGGGCGCAACGAGATCCGCCGCGCGCTCGACCGCCTGGCGCAGAAGCGCGTCGTCGAACACGTGCCGAACCGCGGCTATCACGTTTACAAGGCTGACGGAAAACAAGCCGACGACATTGCCGAGATTCGCATCCTACTGGAAACCGGGGTGGTCCCCAAAGCTGTGGCCGCGGCGACGGCCGACGATATCAGCAACTTGCGCGTCCTGGCCGAGCGGTTCGAAAACCTTATCCTGCACGGCACCGTGCTGGAGCAATATGAAGCCAACTTGAATTTCCATCGTGCCTTCGTCCAGCTGTCCGGTAACGACGAACTGGATGGGATCATTGCGGAACTTCGCCAGCGCACGTCTTCCGCTCCGGTTTCCCAGTGGAAGACGCGGGCGCGAATAGAGCAATCGGCTCGGGAACATCACGAGATGGTCGATCTTCTGGAGGCGGGCAACACCAGTAAGCTGAAGGCGCTGATTGAAAGGCACATCCGACAGAGATAAAGGTGTTCGGTAGATCCTACACTGCGCCGGCGTCGGGTGAGCTTCATCCGCGTTGAAAGGATGCGGCGCAACTTCTGAGCAAGCGGATGCGATCCGGCCTCAAACCGCGCGACATCAGAGAGCTCGGCCTTCAGCCGCCGCGTGTTTTTGCTCGCTATTGCCGGACGCTTGCAAGAAACTGCTGAAATCTCGGTGACTTCGGAGACTGAAAAAGCTCCGCGGGAGAGCCTTCCTCTTCCACGGCTCCCTTGTGAAGAAAAACAACTTTATTCGAGACGTCGCGGGCGAACGCCATTTCATGGGTGACGACCAGCATCGTTCGTCCCTCCTCGGCCAGCGATCGCATGACCTTGAGGACCTCTCCGACCAGCTCCGGATCAAGCGCCGACGTCGGCTCGTCAAACAGCATAACCTTCGGGCGCTGGGCAAGTGCGCGGGCAATTGCAGCACGCTGCTGTTGCCCGCCGGAGAGATGCGATGGATAAAAATGCCGTTTGTCGGCGATACCAACCCGGGCAAGCAGGGCCTCAGCCTCTTCGATACATTCGGCACGACTGCGCCTCTGCACATGGACCGGCGCTTCGATCACGTTTTCCAGGATCGTCATGTGAGACCAGAGATTGAAGTTCTGGAATACCATGCCGACATGCTGGCGGATGCGATCGACCTGGCGGCGATCGGCAGGTTCTGCTTTGCGGCGCCCTTTTTTCATAAGATATGCTTCCCCGGCGATCGAGATTTCGCCGCTATCGGGCACCTCCAGCATATTGATGCAGCGGAGCATCGTCGACTTGCCCGATCCTGACGACCCCAGAATGGAAATGACATCGCCCTCGCGCGCCTCCAGGGAAACGCCCTTCAGCACTTCCAGCGGGCCGAAACATTTGTGCAGGTTTTTTACCGAAACCGTCGGCGTCTTCGTGTTCTCGGCAGCCAAATTTATCCCTCTGCTCAGCATGCAGTTTCCCTAGGTGTCGGAGGCAATGGCGGAAGGCGCAAATGCGGCGAAAGCCAGCATTCCAGGCCGACGAGGATGCGCGTTAGCACGAAATTGATCAGCAGATAGATGGCGCTCGCGACAATGAACACTTCGAACGCTCGGAAACTATCGGCGATCAGCTTTCCCGCCAGGCCGGTGATTTCCATGATCGTGATAACCGATGCGAGAGCCGTCGCCTTTACCATCAGGACGATCTCGTTGCCGTAGGCCGGCAGCGCCTGGCGCAATGCGATCGGGAAAATGATCCGTCGAAACAGGAGAGCGCCGGACATGCCGCACGCGCGGGCGGCTTCCACCTGCTGCGCTGACACCGATTGAAGCGCACCGCGGAAAATTTCGCCCGAATAGGCGGCCGTATTCAGGGTCAAGGCTATGACGGCGCACCAGTAGGGTTCCCGAAATATCGTCCATATACCGAGCGCCTGCAGGGACGGCCGGAATTGCCCCAAGCCGTAGTAGATGAGAAACATCTGAACGAGCAGCGGAGAGCCGCGAAACACGAACACGTAGGCGCTGGCGATTGTGCGCCCGGCCGTTCCACCCAAAACGGACGTCAACGCAATCGAAACGGCAAGAAGTGTCCCGGCGGTGATGGATATGGCGGCCATGCTCAAGGTCAGGGGGAGACCGCCCATCAGGGTTTGGAACGTCTGCGCGAGGAAGTCGAAATCCATCACAATGCCCTCCGAATTCCGCGCAAGCTTCGCGTCTCCAGCCGACGAAAAAGAATGGAGGAGATCCAGGTGATGACGAGATAGAGAACGATGGCGGTGAGGTAGAACTCGAAGGGCTTGCGGGTGGAGCCGGCAGCGATCTGCGACTGACGCAGGATTTCAACGAGGCCGGTGACGGATATCAGCGCAGATTCTTTCAGCACCAGCTGCCACGTGTTGCCAAGACCTGGCACGGCGTAGCGAAGGACGAGAGGGGCAATGATCCTGCGGAACTTCAGCCATGGTCGCATGCCTATCGCGGTGGCGGCTTCGAGTTCTCCACGCGACACGGACTGATAGGCGCCACGCAAGACCTCCGCCTGATAGGCAGCGGAAACGACGCCGAGCGCGATCGTTCCGGTCAAAAACGCGGGCATGCCGATATAACCGTCATATCCGACCATTCCCCCCAAATGACCGAGGATGGCGCTGCCGCCGAAATAAAAGAGATAAATGACGAGAAGATCCGGCACGCCGCGCAAAACGGTCGTGTAACAGTCGCCCGCCCAGCGCACCGCGAGATATCGGGACAGCTTCATGGCAGCAACAAGCGAGCCGATCATGGTGCCTGCGAGAAAACCGCACACCGAAACGGCGACCGTCATAAGCAATGCGGTCAGCAACAGGCTGCCCCAGCCGCCCTGACCAAAACTCACAAGTACCAAGTACTTCTCGATGGCTTCCATAGACTTTCCCGTGCGGCGTCTCAGCCCGAACCGACAGCGCGTCGGTGATGCCAAATACGTTCGAGTTTCGACATGTTCTTCAGCGAGCTCTGCACATGAGCGCTCGCCGCCTTAGCGGCTTCCTCGGGGTTGCGAGCCAATATTGCGTCGGCGATTGCCTTGTGCTCGTCAAAGTCCGTGTGCTCCAGATCGACCCAGAGGACCTCCAGCCAAAGGGCTAGGCGCAGCTGCTGGTAGATCTGATCCGTCGCGCGCACCAGCGCATCGTTCTTTGTTGCCTCGGCGATGACCCGGTGGATATAAAGCCCGAGCTGCAGGTTTTGCGCAGCGTCCGATGGCGTTCGGTTGTCGGAAACTTTGAGGACCGCCATCTGTTCGATGACGTCACGAAGGCGCGCGAGATCCTCGTCCGTCGCCTTCTCGCATGCGAGCTTCGCGGCGCAGACGTCGAGCGCCTCGCGTACGACGAGGAGATTGCAGAAACCCGTAATATCAAGATCGGTGACCGTATAGCCGAGGTTTCGCTGCCCGACGACCAGCCCCTCTTCCTCGAGCTTCATCAACGCCTCCCGCAGAGGCGTGCGGCTCACGCCGAAACGTTTTGCGAGATTGTTTTCCGATAGGCGTTCCGATGGCCGAAGTTGGCCGTTCAGGATCAGATCCTTCAGCTGGCTGTAGGTCGCTTCGCGCAACGAAACCTTTGGCTCTTTGTTTGTCGCAGACACCGAATCCCTCTCAATGCTTCCATCGCTCTCACACAAATAGCGTCAAACTTGATTTGTCATGCTCGTCGTTTGGCCACTTGCATCTTTTTATGGAATACGATTATGTATACAACATTGCGCACATCAATCAATCGCTTTTGCGAGATTGTTTTTCATTGCGTGATCTGAGCGTGGTCAGGAGGTCGGATGATAGAAATTCTCGAGCTTGACGAATTGCGGGCCCGATACTCGGCGGCATCCGGTGGCGACATCTTCGATCCGGATTTCAGTAGGGTGGCAAAGCTCGTTTTCGGGGATGGCGACAGCCGTCAGGCGCCCTATTGTGGAGTGCCGTCGCTGTTGAAAGCGCCTTATCGACCTGACGCCGCGCCCGCTTTTGCTGGGATCGACGTCGCACTCCTTGGTATTCCCATGGATCTCGGCGTGACCAACCGGAGCGGAGCCCGGTTTGGGCCGCGTGCTGTGCGCAATGTCGATCGGGTAGGCCCCTATGAACATGTCCTTCGCGCAGTTCCGACAGCGCAAGTGCGGGTCGCCGATGTCGGCGACGTGCCATTCCGAAGCCGGTTCGATCTGGCTTCGTCGCATGACGATATCGAGAGTTTCGTAGCAGCCATCGTTGCGGCCGGTGTCGTGCCACTGTCAGTTGGTGGTGATCATTCAATCGGGCTGCCCATCCTGCGCGCGATCGGAAAGGAGCGCCCCGTCGGCATGATCCATATCGACGCGCATTGCGATACCGGCGGATCATTCGAAGGCTGCAAGTTCCACCACGGCGGGCCTTTCCGGCAGGCGGTGCTGGACGGCGTTCTCGATCCGAAACGCACGATTCAGATCGGCATCCGGGGTAACTCCGAGTATCTCTGGGAATTCTCGTTTGCGTCAGGAATGACGGTGATCCATGCGGAAGAGGTAGACGAGCTTGGCCTGCAAGCAGTCATCCGCAAAGCGCGCGACGTCGTGGGGGATGGACCAGTCTATGTCAGCTTCGACGTCGATTCGCTGGATCCGGCTTTCGCGCCAGGGACCGGCACACCGGAGGTTGGGGGTCTCTCCTCCGCGCAGGCGCTGGGCCTCCTGCGCGGTCTGAGAGGTCTTGATATCGTCGGCGGCGATGTTGTCGAAATTGCCCCGGAATACGATCCGACAACGAATACCGCACAGGTCGCAGCGCAGGTTCTCTTCGAACTCCTGTGCCTGTCGGCAGAGGCGTTTACGGCTCGCACGTCAGGAAAGGAAAATATCTGACGGGCAGATTTGGTTGCAACCGCTCCGTTCAAAACGGGCACAAGAAAAAGGGGAATGAACAATGAAAAAGACCATTATAGCAATCATCGCCACCACGCTGGCGGCTGGCGCTGCCTACGCACAATCGAAGCCAACGGAAATCAAGATCGCCACGGAAGGTGCCTACGAGCCGTGGAATTTCACGGGACCAGACGGCAAGCTCCAGGGGTTTGAAATCGATCTCGCAACCGATCTCTGCGGCCGCATGAAAGTCAAATGCACGATCGTAGCGCAGGATTGGGATGGCCTGATCCCCTCGCTGAACGCCAAGAAATTCGATGCAATCATGGCGTCGATGATCGTCACCCCGAAACGCCTGGAGGTGATTGCCTTCAGCAAGCCTTATGCTTCAACGGCTGCGGCTTTCATGGTGCAGAAGGACGGACCGTTGGCAAACCTGCCGGGCACCGGCACGGTCGTGGACCTGAATGGTGACAGCGCAACGCTTGATGCGGCATTGAAGCCGCTTGAGGGCGCCCTCAAAGGCAGCAATGTCGGCGCGCAGGTATCGACCGCAAATGTCGCCTTTCTCGATAAGTATTTCAAAGGCACCCTGAAAACACGCGAATACAAGACGACCGAGCAGCACGATCTCGATCTGCAGGCCGGTCGCATCGATGCCGTCGTCGCCCAGAAGACGGCTCTGACGGCGACGCTCTCGAAAGCCGATTTCAAGGACTACAAGATTGCCGGCCCGACATTCACCGGCGGCGTCTTCGGCCAGGGCATCGGCGCAGGATTGCGCAAGGACGATACCGCCCTGAAGGCGATGTTCGATGCTGCGATCGAGGCAGCCAAGGCCGACGGAACGATCGACAAGCTCGCCAAGAAATGGATCAAGACCAGCGTCGATTAATGCTTGGATCTGGAAAGCGAATGGACCCGGCAGGCGCGGAGCGCGCTTGCCGGTTCCCAACAAAACAGGCGCACCTGCGCTCGATAAATCAGGAGACACCAAGTGACGGTTTTGCCAAACTCCCTGGAAGCGCGCGATGCGGCCTTTGTATTGCACCCCTATACGAACGCATCGCAGCATCTGAAAGACGGGCCGCTGTTGATCGCGAAAGGCGACGGTGTCCACGTCATCGATAGTGATGGCAACCGCTACATCGAGGCCTTGGGCGGGCTCTTTTGTGCGTCGCTCGGATTCAGCGAGACGCGCCTCGTGGAAGCGGCATACCGGCAGATGCAGGAATTGCCTTTTTACCACAGCTTTGGCGGCAAGTCGCACGAGACCGCAATCGAATTGGCCGAGCGGCTGATCAAACTCGCGCCTGTTCCGATGTCGAAGGTGTTCTTTGCCAATTCGGGGTCGGAAGCAAACGACACGGCGATGAAGCTGGTTTGGTACTATCACAACGCCATCGGCAAGCCCGAGAAGAAGAAGATCATCTCGCGGATGAGAGCCTATCACGGTGTGACGATCGCCTCGGCAAGCCTGACGGGACTTGCGAACAATCATCGAGACTTCGACCTGCCGATCGACAGGGTCCTCCATACCGATTGCCCGGAATTCTATCGTTATGGGCTTGAAGGCGAGAGCGAGGAAGAGTTTGCAACACGATGCGCAGAATCGCTTGAGCGTCTCATTCTCCAGGAAGGACCGGAGACGATCGGAGCGTTTTTTGCCGAGCCGCTGATGGCGTCGGGTGGGTGCATCGTCCCGCCGGCGACCTACTATGAAAAAGTTCAGGCAATCCTGCGCCGCTACGATATTTTGCTGATCGCCGACGAAGTCATTTGCGGCTTTGGCCGCCTGGGAACGATGTTCGGATCGGAAAGCTTCGGCATGCGGCCTGACATGATCACCATGGCAAAGCAGCTTTCAGCCGCTTACCAGCCGATTTCGGCAATCATGATCAACGAGAAGGTCCATCAGTCGATCGTCGCGGAAAGCGAAAAGATCGGCACCTTCGGTCACGGCTTCACTTATAGCGGCCATCCAGTGGCCACCGCCGTCGCGCTGGAAACACTGAAAATCTACGAGGAGCGTGACATCCTTGGACATGTTCAGTCCGTTGCGCCGTTATTTCAGGAGCGTCTGCGTGACCTCGGCGAGCATCCGCTTGTCGGCAACGCACGCGGCCGCGGCATGATCGGGACGCTCGAACTTGTCCGCAACAAGGCGACTCGGGAAGCGTTCAAGCCGACCGATGGCGTCGCGATCCAGGCCGGAAAACGCGCCCAGGCGCATGGCGTAATCACGCGTGCGCTTGGCGACAACTTTTCTTTTTGCCCGCCGCTGATCATGACAGAGACCGAAATCAACGAGATGTTCGATCGGTCTCAAGTTGCCATCGATGAGACTTACGGCTGGGCGAAAACGTGCGGCCTGATTTGAAGGGATCCATCATGCGGAATTTTGAAAAACCGGGACGGTCGGTCGCCATCGGCCGTAATGGAATGGCTGCGACCTCACATCCGATGGCGACGCTTGCCGCGCTTGAAATCCTGAAGGCGGGAGGCGCCGCTATCGATGCGGCCGTCGGGGCTTGCGCTGTCCAATGCGTCGTCGAAGCGGGTTCAACCGGCGTCGGCGGCGATTGCTTCGCTCTCCTGAGCACCAACGGCGGGGCTGACGTGGTCGCCTTCAACGGATCGGGGCGAACGCCCGCGGCCGCTGATCTGTCCTGGTACCAGAGTCAGGGGATCCGGACGATCGAACGATTTTCGCCGCACGCCGTGACCGTGCCCGGCGCCGTCGACGCCTGGACTCGCCTCGTTGCGGATCATGGTCGGATGCCGATGGAAGACGTGTTGTCGCAGGCAATATCGTTTGCACGCGAGGGTTATGGAATAACGTCCCGCGTCGCCGCCGACATCTCGCACCAGGAGGAATTGCTGAAGCGCGACCCGTCTTGTCGGCGCATATTCCTCGTTGACGGCAAGGCCCCCGATGTCGGCGCGGTCCAATATCAGCCAGAGCTGGCCGGCACGCTTGAGGCCATAGGGCGCGAGGGCCGCGATGCCTTTTATCGTGGCGGCATCGCCGAAGAGATGGTTTCTCATCTTGCCGCGCATGGCGGCCTTCACACGACCGACGATTTCGCCACCGCGGGCGGCGAGTATGTCAAGCCGATCAGCGCCAGCTATCGCGGTTGGGATGTCCATGAATGTCCACCCAACGGTCAAGGCATCATCGCACTCCTGATCCTGAAGATACTGGAGCGCTTCGCACCGGCCGGAGATCCGCTCGATCCTGAAAACCTCATCGTGGAGGTCGAAGCGACGAGACTGGCTTATGCGGCACGCGACAGATGGGTCGCAGATGCTTCCACATCTGAAACTCCTGTCGACTTTCTCATGTCCGATGCGCTTGCCGATGAACTTGCTGCAAAGATTGACCGTAAGGCCCCAGTAGATGCCAAGGCCATCCTCGGCGGCGTCGAACACTCCGACACGGTCTACATCTCAGTCGTCGACAAAGATCGCAATGCCGCGAGTTTCATCAATTCGATATTCCACCCCTACGGAAGCGGCCTGATGGCGCCGAAGTCGGGCGTGCTTTTCCATAACAGGGGTCAAAGTTTCACGCTCGAAGAGGGCCATCCCAATGCCATTGCACCCCGCAAGCGGCCGATGCACACGATCATCCCCGGCATGGTGACGAAGGGCGGGCGAACGATGATGTCCTTTGGCGTCATGGGCGGCCATTACCAGGCGATGGGGCATGCCCAATTCCTCTCCAAGTTGATCGACTACGGTCTCGACATCCAGGGCGCCATCGATCTCCCACGCCTCTTCCCGCTGCCAGGAACGGCAACGGTCGAGATGGAAGAAAGCCTTCGCCAGTCTGCCGGCGACTATTTCACGGCCAGGGGCTTCAAAGTGCAGCCGCCGAACTGGGCAATCGGCGGCGCCCAGGCCATATGGATCGATTGGGAACACGGAACGCTTCACGGCGCGTCGGATCATCGCAAGGACGGTTGCGCCTTGGGATATTGATCGCGGTGGGACCTCAGCCATGGATTGGCTGACGCGCCGTTGATGAGCGTCAAGCGAGGTATGGCAAACGAGGGTTTGTCGGGGCCGCACCAAGTTCCGATCGGTCGAGGCGCTTGGGCCGACACCAATCCTTGCGGGCCGCTTCGCTGAGAACAAGTCCATGGCCCGGACGGTTTGGTGCGAATGCAAAACCGTCCTTGATCTCGACAGGCTGCTCCACCAGGTGATCGAAATTCTGGAACGAATATTCGAGCCATTCGACTTCCGGAAGTGCGACGGCCATGTGCACTCCGACTTCCAGGAACGTATTGCCCAGGCTGATCGGGACGCCAAGCTCGGCCGCAAGCCAACCGATCCGCATGACGTCTGTCACCTGGCCATGGACGTTCAGCAGATCGGTCCCGAAATTTTCCATAAGGATCCGTTTTCCCGTTGCGTCGAGATATTCTCCACTGTTGATCTGCGTCCAGTTGACCGCGTGACGGAGTGTCCGGAGCCCCTCGAAGTCATGGCGCAGAATTGGGTCTTCAACCCATAACAGATCATGGCCGGCGTCGCGGATCGCCGTAAGCTTCACCAGGGCTTCCTTCGAATTCCAGGCCTCGTTGGGATCGATCATGATATGTGAACCGGCAGGCACGACTTCCTTCAACAAATCGAGACGACGCATATCCCGTTTGAAGTCCGGATGGCCCACCTTGATCTTGAATGCCGTGTATCCCAGGCTCGCGGCATGTGAGAACAGCGCGCAGAACGCTTCGTCGCCGAGGTGAAAGTCGAGACCGCTGGCATAGGCGCGAACACGGTCACGACGGCTGCCGAGCAGCGTGTGAAGCGGTAATCCGACTTCCTTGGCGGCGAGGTCCCACGATGCGACCTGCAGCGCCTCGTGAAATGGCAGCGAAAAGGCGCGCTGGTTGCCGCCCCTCGGGCGATGTACGCGATGGACTAACGCGATCGCTTCCTGGCCCTCGATGCCAGGCCAAACCTCGTTTGCAAAAACCGCCTCGATCTCGGCTTGATCCGGGAGGGGATGAAAGAGAGTCTGGATAAAGCCCAGCCCGATCTTTCCGCTTTCGCCCACAAGTTCGAGAGCAGCGAYGTTGACGTCGTCGGCTCGGACCTGACTGTCTCCGATTACCCTGTCGCGGGCGAACTGAAATCGGGTTATACGGAATTCTGATAGGGGCATAACAGCGCTCTCTGATCGTTTTAATTTGTCAACTGATCTATCAATGGTATTATCGGACGTATGAAAAAATCGCAAGCGCGTAAGGGAAGATCAGCCGGCGTCGAACCCGCCGCGCCGCGGCTCAGCGACGTCGCCTATGAGCGGATCCTCGAGAGTCTGTTCGAACGAAAGGTTCCTGTGGGCGCATTCATCTCCCAGAGCGAGCTTTCGGAAATCGTCGGCGTGCCGGTCGCGCCGCTCCGCGACGCCCTGCGAATGCTTGAGGCCGAAGGCATTCTGACGATCCATCCGCGCTCCGGAATCCAGTTCGTTCGACCGGGTCTCGACCTGACGCGTGCGACATATCAGTTCCGCTCGATCATCGAGAGGTCGGCCGTGCGAGTCTTTGCCGAACAGGCGGAAGAGGAGTTGATGAACAGTCTGGAAGTCCGCCATTCCAGGCTTATGCGTAAACTGGAGAGAGATGGACTTACCGTCGATCATCTCGCGGAGATGGATCTCCTCGAGCTCGAGCTTCACGGCCAGATCGTCGCGGCACTGCGTAATCCGCTGATCGATACGGCCTATCGTAGAATGCACAACTACCTGCGTTTGCTGCGATTGGAACGGAAGGTCACGCCTCCGATCCTCATTCGGACATTGAAGGAGCATCTGGATATTCTGGAGGCATGTTCCACCAGGGATGCCGATGCCGCAGAGAAGGCGCTTCAGGCGCATTTCCAGGCAGCGATTCATCGAAATATGGGACTGGTTTGACCGGAACCGCGCGTCCAGTCGTCTTGGCCTTGCCGAGCCTTCGAAAGATTGCTATCTCTATCTGATCGATCAGATTTGCAATCTGATATGTGGGAGGATGGATTAGATGCAGATCACCAAACGTGAGTTTCTCGCCGCGACGGCCGCCCTGGCGCTGGCCGGCAACATTCGCTCCGCCAATGCGGCGACCGCGATAAATTACTGGCACCATTTCACGAGCCAATCGGAGATGGCCGGCCTGTTGAAAATCATCGAGCTGTTCGGCAAGGCTCACCCGGGCGTCACGGTCACGCAGGAAAGCATCCCGAACTCTGAATATATGGCGAAGGTTTCGTCCGCGGTCGTGGCCGGCGGCCGGCCGGATACCGGTATGGTCATCGCGGAACGCTTCGCCGACCTGACGGCGATGGGCGCATTGACGGACATTACCAAGCGGGTGAGTGCATGGAAGGGCAAGGCCAATCTGCCGGAAAACCGGTGGACCGGCATGTCCCAGGGCGGCGCCGTATATGCCGTTCCAGCTTATGCCTTCGTCGACTGGATGTACTACCGAAAGGACTATTTTGAGGAAGCGGGCCTGGCAGGCCCGCCGAAGACCTTGGATGAGTTCGTTACCGCCTGCAGGAAACTGACCAACCCCGCGAAAGGTCGCTATGCGTTCGGCATGCGAGGTGGCGCGGGGGCGTTCAAATACGTCATCGACATGATGGAGTCCTTCGGCTCTCCGATCGTGAAGGACGGGCAGGCGGCGATCGACAAGGCAGCCGCAGTCGAGGCCATCAGCTTCTATTCGAGCCTCTTTCTCAAGGAGAAGGTCGTTCCACCAAGCGCGCCCAACGACAGCTATCGCCAGATCATGGAAGGATTCCGCACCGGTCAGACCGCCATGGTCTGGCATCATACGGGATCGCTGATCGAAATCTCCGCTGCTCTCAAAGCGGGCGAACAGTTCGCCACGGCTCCCATGCCGGCGGGCCCGAAGGCCCATATTGCGCGTGTTGCGTATGCCGGCAACGGCATCATGAAGGACGACAATATCGACGCTGCCTGGGACTGGATCAGTTTCTGGGGTGAGACGGACGCGGCAGTCGCCCTGCTGGAAGCAACGGGCTATTTCCCCGCGTCGACGGCGGCGCTTGAGGATAAGCGGATCAAGTCCAATCCGGTCTATCAGGCCGCTTCAAAAACACTCGAGTTTGGTCGGCTGCCCAACAGTTTCGTCGGCGCTGCAGGGTGGTCGGAAAATGTCGTCAATCCCGCCTTCCAGTCGGTTCTGACTGGGCAGTTGACACCCGTGCAGGCCGTTGACCGCATGATCCAAGGGCTCGAAGCCGCGCTTCGTTAGTCAACCAGACGCGATGACCGTAACGTCGTCGCGTCCCAGAGGACGGCATGCGCCGCGATCACATGAAGTCAATCTTGCCACGTGGACCAATCACGCTGCTCGGAAACCTCTCCGAAACGCGGTATTGGGTCTACCTCCTGCTGTTTCCGAGCCTTGTCCTGCTTCTGCTGGTGGTCGCCTATCCGACGCTCTACGGCTTCGTCATCAGCGTGCGGGAAATGCGCCTCACCCGGCCCGGCCTTAACGGCTGGGTTGGGATGAAGCACTACGTCGCGATGATGTCGGATCGGGTCTTCTGGATTTCGTTGAAAAATACAGCGATCTGGGTGACGGCAGCTATCGCCATCGAAGTGACGCTCGGCTTCGTCGCGGCCGTGGCGCTCAACCGCAACCTTCCAGGTACGAAGTTATTCGGCGTGCTGATCCTGCTTCCCTATTTCCTGCCGAACGTGGTGGCCGGACATATGTGGGCTCTCTTGCTGGATCCACGGCTGGGCGTCATCAACGACCTGCTGGTAGGGATTGGGATATTGAGCACCTACAAGGCGTGGTTTGCCGATCCGGCCACCGCGTTGGCCGCGACTATTCTGGTCGAGGCGTGGCACGGTTTTCCGTTCTTCGCACTTCTGTTTCTCGCCGGATTGAAGGGCATCCCGGAGGACCTGTACAAAGCTGCGGCGGTCGATGGCGCAGGCCCCGTCCGTCAGTTTCGTCTGATCACGGTGCCCATGCTGAAGACGGTGATCGCCGCGGCCGTCATCCTGCGCGTGATCAGCCTCGTCAACTCGCCGGACCTGCTGCTCGTCTTGACCGGCGGAGGCCCCGGCAACGCCACGCAGGTCCTGTCGCTCTATGCGTTCCAGACTGCCTATCGCGAGTTCAATTTCGGGTATGCGGGCGCGCTTTCGGTCGTCATGTTCATCCTCCTCATGCTGTTTGCGACCATCTACATCAGGCTAACGCGCGTCACGAAGGAATGAGAATGCTCAAGACCAGCCGCAGCCGGCGCCTTGCGGGAGACATCCTGACCTATGCCGTGCTGACAACTCTGACGACGTTCTGCCTCGGGCCGATCCTCTGGATGTTTCTCACGTCCCTCAAGACGGAGGCGGACATCGTCACCTCGCATATGCAGTACATCCCCCGAACGGTCACCTTTCAAAACTATGTCGCCATCTGGACGCAATCGAACTTTCCGGTGCTGATTGCAAACAGCTTGGTGGTAACCACAATTACAGTGGTGATCTGCGTTCTGACCGGGACGCTCGCGGCTTATGCATTCGCGCGGCTGCCGTTCAAAGGCCGAGAGAAAATCATGCTCGGCTATCTGCTGGTGCGGATGTTCCCGGCCGTTATGGTGATCATCCCGCTCTACGTCATGATGCGGACCGTGGGCCTGGTCGACAGCCGCTTCGGATTGGCGCTTGCCTATACCAGCTTCCTGTTGCCGCTGTTTGCCTGGATGCTCAAGGGCTTTTTCGATGCCGCGCCGAAGGAGCTGGAAAGCGCTGCTCGGATCGATGGCTCCACACGACTTGGAGCCATGGTGCGCATCGTCTTGCCATTGGCGCGAAATGGTCTCGTCGCCAGTTCGGTATTCATCGCGATCGCTGCGTGGAACGAGTTCATTTTTGCGCTCATGTTGACGACCGGGCAGGGTTCCCGAACGTGGCCTGTCGGATTGCAACTGATGGTCGGCGAATTCCAGCTGCCGTGGGGAGTGCTGGCCGCCGGCGGCATACTCAGCATCCTGCCGGTGGTCGTCCTCTTCGCGATCGTTCAGCGCGCGATGGTCCAGGGTCTTACCGCAGGCGCGATCAAGGGTTGAGGAGAAAACGATGGCCACCCTTTCCATAAGCGGTATCCGCAAATCCTACGGGGCGCTCGATGTTCTCCACGGAATAGACGTCGATCTGGAAGACGGCGGCTTTCTGGTGCTGCTTGGACCCTCCGGATGCGGCAAGTCCACCTTGTTGAACATCATTGCCGGGCTCGACGAACCGTCGGCCGGGGATATCGCCATCGCGGGCCGGTCGGTCACGGCCCTGCCGCCGAAAGATCGGAACATCGCAATGGTGTTTCAGTCCTACGCGCTGTACCCGACGATGTCGGTCGAACGAAACATCGGCTTCGGGCTCGAAATGCGGGGCGTACCCGAGCAAGAGCGCAAGGCGGAAATTCGCAAAGCGGCGGAGATGCTTCAGATCGGGCACCTTCTCGATCGCCTTCCTGCAAATTTGTCCGGCGGCCAGAGGCAACGCGTTGCCATGGGGCGCGCGATCGTGCGCAATCCCGACCTTTTTCTCTTCGACGAACCGCTCTCGAACCTGGACGCGAAACTGCGCGTCGAGATGAGAACCGAGATAAAACGTCTTCATGAACGTCTTGGCACCAGCATCGTCTACGTCACCCACGACCAGATCGAAGCGATGACGCTGGCGACGAAGGTGGCCGTAATGAAGGGCGGTTATGTTCAGCAGCTTGCCGATCCTCGAACCATCTACGAACGCCCAGCCAACATGTTCGTCGCAGGGTTCATCGGTTCTCCGGCAATGAACTTCATTCGGGGGAAACTTCTTTCGGATGCTGACGGAACCCGGTTCACGAGCGAGGGAGTGCTCGTCGCGCTCAGCGGTCCCGGGATCGCGAATGGAACGCGAGAGTGCGTGTTCGGCGTCAGATCGGAGGAGCTCAAGGTCGTCGAGACAGAGGACGCTTTTCTTGAAGGAGTGATCGACGTCGTGGAGCCGACGGGTCCGGACACCATGGTCACGGCCATTATCGGCAACCAGGCTGTCATAGCCAGAGCTGAACCGCGGTTCAAGGGTCGAAGAGGCGACCAAATTCGGTTCAAAGTCGACCCTTCAAGCATCAATCTTTTCGACGCCGAAACTGAGGTTAGAATAGATATTGGCGATGGGCCTCCAGTCCGTATCGCGTCGGTCTAATCGGTTTTATCGAAAGGCCTGCATTGACGTCTAGCCGCGCTTGCTCTCTCTATCCGCGCCGATGTGATCGTGGCCAGGGAGGGCAACATGCGGTTCCTATCGAGCATTGAGGCGTTGCGCGCGGCACTTGCCGCAGCCAAGGCGAAAGGCGGGACGGTCGGCTTCGTTCCGACCATGGGTTATCTCCATGCCGGACATATGGAACTTGTCTCGCGAGCCCGCGCTGAAAACGAAATCGTTGTCGCATCGATTTTCGTGAACCCGCTTCAGTTCGGTCCGACGGAAGACCTCAGTCGATATCCGCGCGACCTGGAGCGCGACAGGGCGATGCTGGAGACAGCGGGCGTCGATATCCTGTTTGCGCCGGGCGTCGAGGATATATACCCGCGGCCCATGAAGACGGTGGTTGATGTGCCGGAGCTTGGATGCGAGCTCGAAGGCGCGGTTCGACCCGGGCATTTTGCGGGCGTGGCGACCGTCGTCAACAAGCTCTTCAATATCGTGCAGCCGAGGAACGCCTATTTCGGCGAAAAGGATTACCAGCAGGTCGTCATCATCAAACGGATGGTCGACGATCTCGCATTGCCGGTGCGCGTCGTTTCCGTGCCGACGGTTCGGGATGCGGATGGTCTCGCCCTGTCATCCCGCAACGTCTATCTCAGCGAGGAAGAAAGACGCGCTGCGGTCGTCGTCCCTCGCGCCCTGGACGAGGCGGAGCGTCTCGTCGCTCAGGGTCTCACGGACCCGCAGGTCCTTGAAGAAAAGCTTGTCGGCTTCATCAGCCGCGAGCCGCTCGCAAAACCGGAAGTCGTCGCGGTCAGGGATGCCTCCACGTTGCAGGCTATCGCGAAGATCGAGGATCCGGTGGTCGTTGCGCTGTTCGTGCGGGTCGGCACGACCAAGCTTCTCGACAACCGGGTGATTGCGAAAAAAACGATGTCTGGGACAGGAGAAGCGCGATGAGTGCCGCGGGCTGCTTAAAGCGCCTGACGCCCAGTCGGATCCGGGCGATGAAGGGTGGAGCGCCGATCGTCTGCCTGACCGCCTACACAACGCCGATGGCGCGGCTGCTGGATGAACACTGCGATCTTCTGCTTGTCGGGGATTCGCTCGGCATGGTCCTCTACGGCATGGAGAGCACCGTTTCGGTGACGCTCGACATGATGATCGCGCACGGCAAGGCGGTGATGCGCGGTGTCACGAGATCCTGCGTGGTCGTCGACATGCCCTTTGGCAGTTATCAGGAAACCAGGGAATTGGCCTATCGCAATGCCGTGCGCATTCTGCAGGAAACCGGCTGCGACGCGGTCAAACTCGAAGGTGGTGAAGAGATGGCCGAGACCATCGCTTTCCTGACCGCTCGCGGCATCCCGGTCCTTGGCCACATCGGCCTGATGCCGCAGCAGGTTCATACCGCAGGTGGCTACCGATCCGTCGGCCATTCGGACGAAGAAGTGGCGAAGATCCGGCGTGATGCCGAAGCCGTCGGCAACTCCGGAGCCTTTGCGGTGGTTATCGAGGGCACGGTCGAGACATTGGCTCGCGAGATGACGGCAGCTATCGCCGTTCCAACCATCGGAATCGGCGCATCGGTTGCTTGTGACGGCCAAATCCTCGTTTCGGACGACATGCTTGGGCTGTTCAACGACTTCACGCCGCGCTTCGTCAAGCGCTATGACGAGCTGGGCAAGAGGGTGGGGGCGGCGGCAGCAGCTTATGCGGGCGATGTTCGCTCCCGAGCGTTTCCCACGAAGGAGCATACGTTCAAGCGCCGGTCGTGATGGCACGCTTTGTTGAGCCGGAGAGCAAGGGAGCGGAGACGTATGACGGGTGGCTAACTTGGTCCTTGTCCCTCGTCCTACCTGGAAAACCGTTCTATCCGGAAGTCGTGGATGGGCGTCTCGGTCGCGCCGGTCGAGATCAATTCCGCCATCACGTCGCCGACGCCGGGGCCGAGCTGGAAGCCGTGGCCGCAAAATCCGAAGGCATGGAACAGCCCCGGCGTCGTTGCCGATCGTCCCATGACGGGAAGGCCGTCGCCGACATAACCTTCGCAGCCGGACCAGGTGCGGATCACCGAGACATTGGCAAGCGCCGGCAGGATCGGCAGGAGGGCGCGCAGCTGGCCGGGAAGCCTGGCGGGGTCGGCCTTGGCATGGCCGGTATCGAGCGAAACATCGGTACGTTCCGCGCCGCCACCGAAGACGATGTTTCCGCGTTCCACCTGGCGCAGGTAACCACCGCCGTGGTCATGCGCCCAGACACCGACGACCGGGAGGATGCGGTGCGGCAGCGGCTCGGTCACCCCCATCTGCRGCCCCTTCGCGACGATCGGGACGGCTTCGCCGAACTGTGCGGAGATCCGGGCGCCCCAGGCGCCGGCGGTGTTGAGGAGGCAAGCAGCGGCATGGACGCCGTTCGAGGTCTCTACCTCGAAGCCATAAGCGCTTCGCCGGATCGCTTTCACCTCCACGCTCTCGACGATCTTAGCACCGATACGTCTCGCGGCATCCGCGAAAGCCGGGGCGATCAGGCGCGGATTGCCGCTTCCGTCCTCCGAGGAAAAGGAGGCGGCGATCGCCTCAGGCCCGAGCCCCGGAAAACGTGCATGGAGCTCCGCCGCAGTAAGCTCCTCAAGGTTAAGACCCCAAGGTCTGGCGGCTGTCGCGAAGCTGCGCATCTCCTCGAGACCCGCCTGGCTGAACGCCAGCCGGACATGGCCGGTCGCCCGAAACTCGACGTCCCGGTCCAGCATCTCCGCCGCCTTGCCCCAAAGCGTCAGGGATCGCCGGGCGAGGGGAAGTTGTGGCAGGTAGCGGCCGCTGCGGCGGATATTGCCGAAGGAAGCGACCGTCGCGCCGCTGCCCACCCGGTTCCGCTCGATGAGCGTCACGCGCATCCCGCGCCGGGCGAGAAAATAGGTCGATGCGGCCCCCATCAGGCCGCCACCCAGCACGATCACATCCATAAGGCCATTTCCGCAATGTCTCTCATCCCTGCCACCATTCCGGTGCGGCCGGCCGGTGTCAAAGTCGAGGTTTTCATCGTCCCATAAGCCGGACCTATGGGACATCTTTGCCGAGGCATAAGCGGCACTTATGGGCAGCGGCTTTTTCGCTCTTGGACCGCCTTTGCCCATTCGTGCCAGCTTCATGACAAGCAGCAGGAAAGGATTGAGCGACATGGACAGTGCGGCCGCACCCGGCAAAGGCTCCCACGATCAGCAGGACTGGAAGATCGGCGTCGATATCGGCGGGACCTTCATCGATTTCTGTGCGCTGGAAACGCGATCGGGCCGGGTTGCCTCGCTCAAGGTTCTGACGACACCGGACGATCCGGGTGCGGAACTGATGACGGGACTGTCGCTTTTGGCCGAACGGGAAGGGCTCGAACCGGCAGCCGTCAGCCGTTTTGTCCATGGAACGACCGTCGGCATCAACACCGTGATCCAGCGTCGCGGCGTGTCGCTGGCGCTGATGACCAATGCCGGCTTCGAAGACGTCATCGAGCTGGCGCGGTTGCGGATGCCGGACGTCTATTCGCTGTTCTGCTCCCGGCCGGACCAGCTCATCGCCCGCGACATGATCTTCGGCATCCCAGCTCGCTTGCGGGCGGATGGCAGCGAGATCGAGACGCCGAATCTGGAGGCGGTTGCGGCAGCGGTGAGCAAGGCGAAGGCCAATGGCGCCGCCGGCATCATCGTCTCCTTCCTGCATTCTTGGCGCAACGACGCCCATGAAGCAGCGGTCAGCCGGGAAATCGCCCGGCTCGCCCCGGAGCTCTTCGTCTTCACGTCCTGCGAAGTCTGGCCGGTCATCCGCGAATACGAGCGGACCACCACCGCTATCCTCAACGGTTACGTCCATCCGCGCGTCTCCGGTTATCTGACCGCACTCGAGGAAAAGCTGTTGTCGCGTGGCGTCACGGCACCGGCGCTGCTGACCAAGTCGAATGGTGGCGTGATGAATGCCGACGAAGGCAAACGGTCCTGCGTGCAGATGCTGTTGTCCGGCACGGCCTCCGGTGTCATAGGCGCTGCCTGGCTCGCCCGTCGTGCCGGCGAAAAGCATATCCTTACCCTCGATATCGGCGGCACCTCGGCCGACTTTGCCCTGATCATCGACGGCGAACCGCAATTCGGCACCGGCGAGCTGGTCGGCGAGTTCCCGCTGCATATCCCGTCCGTCTCGGTCAGCTCGATCGGCATCGGCGGCGGTTCTATCGCCAGCGTCGACGCACAGGGCGTGTTGCGGGTCGGGCCGGAATCAGCCGGCTCGACACCTGGACCAGCCTGCTACGGACGCGGCGGAGAACAGACGACCGTGACCGATGCCATGGCCGTCTGCGGCTGGCTCGGTCACAGCCAGATGGCCTACGGGCAGCTACAGATCGACGTCGGGCTTGCCCGCGCGGCCGTCACGCGGCTGGCGGAAAAGATCGGCCGGACGGCGGAGGAGGCCGCCCAGGCCATCCTCGACGTCGCCATCTCGGAAATGTTCGTGGAGGTGGAGAAACTCGCATCGCGCGCCGGCGTCGATCTCAGGGAATTCACGCTGATGCCGTTCGGCGGCGGCGGCCCCATGCTCGGCGCGTTTCTCGCCCGCGAATTTCGTATGGCGAAGGTGATCGGCGCACCGCGCCCGGGTGTCGTCTCGGCGCTCGGGGGCCTGGTGGCTGATCTGCGCGGCGACTTCATCCGCACGGTGTTTACCCATCTCTCCGACGAGGCGGCACCACAATTGCGCGAGGCGCTGGACGCGCTTGCCGTCGAAGGACGCAACTGGCTTGCCAAGCAGGGGCATGCCGGCGCCGCGACGCTCAATGTCTCCGCCGACATGCGTTATGTCGGCCAAAGCTTCGAGATCGAAGTGCCGATCCAGCCAGCCTGGATCGCCGATGGTAAGCTCGGTTCGATCGAGGAAGCCTTCCATGCCATGCATGCCCGGCTCTACGATTTCCATGATCCGGACGGAGCGATCGAGATCGTCAACCTGCGTCTCTCGGCAATCGGGGCCGGCCCGGCACTGGAAATCCCGGTCGATGCCCAAGAGGACGGTGGGGCGGTGAACCCCGAGCGCGAGATCCCGGTCTTTACCGGCAAGAGCTTCGAGTGGATCGGCCTCTATCGGCGTGATCGCCTGCGTCCCGGCAGCCGCTTCGTCGGCCCGGCGGTCGTTGCCCAGGAAGATACGACCTTTGCGATCCCGAGCGGCACACATGTCGAGGTCGATCGTCACTTGAACCTGCATCTCACCTTTTCGGAGTAACGGCCCATGTTCGATCCCTTGAACCTTCAGGTGTTTGCCAATCACACCCGCGCTGCTGCCGAAAACATGGCTTATACGCTGCAGCGGACCGCGCATTCCGCCTTCGTCAAGGAGACGGAAGACTTCACGGTCATGCTGGTCAATCGCAGAGGCGAGACGTTCGGCGTGCCGATGGGATTGGGCGCGACCTGGTATCCGGGTCTCACCTATAGCCGCGCGATCGCGATGATCGACGACTACAAGCCCGGCGACGTGGCATTCACCAACGATCCCTATTCCTGCTTCGTGGCGACGCACGCGCCGGACACCCATCTGTGGAAACCGGTCTTCTACGATGGCGAGATCATCGCCTGGACCGGCGGTCACATCCACAATACCGACATGGGTGGCGCGGTGCCGGCCTCCCTGTCACGAGCATTGACGGAAATCCATCAGGAGGGCATCCGCTTCCCGCCGATGAAACTGGTCAACGAAGGTGTCTTCGACGAAGACATCCTCAAGATCATGACCACCAATGTCCGCAAGCCCGATCTCAATATAGGCGACATGAAAGCCCTGGTCGGGGCGCTCAACACGGGCGAACGCAAGATTCTCGGGATGGTCGAGAAATTCGGCAGGAAAGCCTTTCTTGAAGGTACCGAGGTCCTGCTCGACCACGCCGAAGCGCAGGCGCGCGATCTTCTGCGCGCGATGCCGGACGGGACCTGGGAATTCGTCGATTATGCCGACGAGGATTCGGTCGAAGCCAACCCGTGCCGTCTGAAGCTGACGCTGACGATCAGGGGCGACGAGGCAATCCTCGATTTCACCGGTTCCGACCCGCAGCTCGGCTCTTCGCTCAACGTCCCCTCGGGCGGCGACCCGCGCCATACGATGCTTCTGGTCGGCGTCTATTACGTACTTTACACGTTGAACCCGAAGATCCTCCTCAATACCGGCCTGACGAGACCGTTCTCCTGCATCACGCCAAAGGGCAGCGTGCTCAATCCGATCGCGCCGGCTGCCGTCGGCATGCGCTCGCTGACCTGCGCGCGGCTGCGCTCCGTCATATTCGGCGCTTTCTGCCAGGCCGTGCCTGAAAAGCTGCCGGCAGCACCGGCAGGCAACAACTGCATCGTCAACGTCATGACGACCGACGAACGGAACGGCCGCACCGTGATCGCCGCGGTCAATCCGGTGGTCGGCGGCGGCGGCGGCATGCCCCACCGCGATGGCACCAACGGCTCCGGCGCCGATGCCGCCTATCTCAAAAATACTCCGATCGAGATCACCGAGACGGAAGTGCCGATCGAGTTCGTCAAATATGGCCTGGCAAAGGACAGTGGCGGCGCCGGACGCTGGCGTGGTGGGTTAGCGACCGAAATGGCCTTCCGGGTTTTCTCGCCTGGCAGCCGTATCACCGCCCGGAACCGCGACCGCAGCTTCTTCCGCCCCTGGGGCACACTGGGCGGCAGGGCCGCCGGTCTGTCCGACATGGTTCTGAACCCGGGCCGTGACGACTTCCAGCGGCTCGGCAATATCGATACCGCGGTTCTGCAGCCAGGCGACGTCCTGGAGATCCGCTCAGCCGGCGGAGGCGGGCGCGGCAACCCCGTCGAGCGCGAGACCTGGCGCGTGGCGCGGGACGTCGCACGCGGCTATGTTTCTTCCGAGGCTGCCGAACATGATTATGGCGTTGTCATCCGCGACGGCATGGTGGACGAGGCTGAAACCGAAAAGGTGAGAGCCGCTCGGACCGCGCCGACCGGACACTTTCACTATGGCCCCGAGCGCGAAGGTTACGAGGCGCAATGGACGCCGGAGGCCTACGACCTGCTGACCGACCTGCTGCAGGGCCTTCCCATCCATTGGCGCTTCTTCACCAAGACGGAGATCTTCCGTCGGATGAAGGGGCGGGTCGGAGCCGAAGGCGTGGCCGCCGCGTTCGCGGATGTGCGCGCTCGCTTCACGAACATGCCAAACCCCGCCGAGGCGCGGAAAGAGGCTGCCGAATGACATCCGGATTGCAGCCTGCCGCTCTCGGGGGGCGAATTGTGCGCCTTGCCGAAAAGGGCAGGCCGCAGGTTCGGTTCCGGCTGGATGGCGCCGATTGCCAGGCACTGGCCGGCGACACGGTGCTCACCGCCGTCCTGGTCTGCGGACCTGCCGTGCGGCAGTCGGAATTCGGCCGGGAGAAATGGGCGGGCTTCTGTCTGATGGGAGCCTGCCAGGATTGCTGGATATGGCAGGAGGACGGCTGCCGGCTGCGGGCCTGTTCGACAATGGTCGCCGAGGGCATGCAATTGCGGACCGTGCCGCCGGAAACATGGCCATGACGGCACCGGGCGCTGAAAAGGTGGTGATCGTCGGCGCCGGCCCGGCCGGTATCCGCGCCGCAGAGCGTCTGGTGCAGGCCGGTGTCAAACCGATAGTCATTGACGAGGGCACCAAAGCGGGTGGCCAGATCTATCGGCGCCCGCCACGGGGCTTCGTGCGATCGCCGGAACAGCTCTATGGACCGGAAGCTCGCAAGGCCGTGGCGCTTCATACGGTGTTCGACCGCATGGTTGCCGCCGGACAGATCGACTATCATCCGCAAAGTTCGGTCCTGACGATCGCCGGCAATTTCCTGCAGGCGCTGACGCCGACCGGTCGCAGGGATTTCACCTACGACCGCCTGATCCTAGCCACCGGCGCCATGGATCGTCTGGCGCCGATTCCCGGCTGGCAGGCGCCGGGTGTCTACAGCCTCGGGGCGGCGCAGATCGCCCTGAAGGCGCAGGGCGTCGCCCTCGGCAGCCGGATCGTTCTTGCTGGTTCGGGGCCGCTGCTGACACTCGTCGCGACCCAGTTGCTGAAAACCGGCGCCAAAATCGCCGCGATCCTCGACACCTCCTCGATCAGCGACCAGGCAGCAGGTCTTCCGGGCATGCTGGCAAGGCCGGTCCTTGTCCTGCGTGGCCTGCTGATGCGGGCAAAGCTCGGTCGGCTTTATCATGCCGGCGTGACCTTGGACCGGATCGAAACCGACGAACGCGGCCCCGCCGGCCTGGGTTGGCGGGATGCTCGCGGCCGGTCGCATGTGACGGCATGCGACATGGTCGGCCTCGGCTGGCACCTGCGCGCCGAAACGCAGCTCGCAGGCCTGGCAGGCTGCACGTTCGACTACGACGAAAGCTGGTCGCAATGGTTGCCCCGGACCGACCGGATGGGCAGGGCGACAGAGGGACTTTATCTCGCCGGTGATGGCCTGAGAATTCTCGGCGCGGACGGGGCGGAGGTCGCCGGTCGGCTTGCCGCGACCGCCTGCCTTGCCGATATGGGTCTTCCTTCGGCGGACGCAACGTCGGATCTGCGCCGATTGCGCCGCTACGAACGTTTTGGCCGCGCCATTGCCCGCGCCTTTCCCTGGCCGGGCGAAATGGTCCGCGCCGTTCCGGACGAGACGGTCGTTTGCCGTTGCGAAGGGGTGACGGCAGGTCAGTTGCGCGAGAGCGTCGTTTACGGCGGTGGCGAAGCCAATCGGGTCAAATCGCTGGCGCGCGTCGGAATGGGCCGCTGCCAGGGGCGTTACTGTCACCTCGCCGGCGCCGAGCTGATCGCTGAAAAGGCCTGTATCAAGGTCTGTGATGCGGGCCGGCTCCGCGAACAGGCCCCCGCCAGACCCCTGCCGATCGGTGAATGGGTTCGCGACGCCTGACCGGCTGGGCCGAGATGCCTAAGATTCCAAACCACCGGCCTTCAGGACACTGGCACAGGCCTCCCGAAGATCGTCGCGCATGGCGAGATGGCTTCCCGTCAACGGGCGGTCTCGGCTGGTGAGCAAGGCGATCGGCACGGAAATCTTCTGCTGCAGCGGCCGAAGGACAAGCCCCGGAAACTGTTGCCATGGCAGGAGCCGATCGACGATTGCGACACCAAAGCCGTCGCGAACGAAGGGCAGGGCGGTAATCGAGATATCGATCTCGATCGCCGGGTTGAATATTTGCTTTTCCGCGGCCGCGGCGCTGATCAGAAGCCGGCCCGGCAGTGTGCCGGCCCGGTAGGAGATCAAAGTCTCGTTCTGTAGGTCAGCAAAACCGATCCGATCCAGTTTGGTCAGCCGATGGTGCTCAGGGACGATGCAGACAAGTTGCGTGTGCCCGAGTGTCTCCACGTCGATACCCGGACGGGCCGTGTTGTTCATCACGATTCCGAGCGGCGCGTCCCCGTCGCGGATCATGTCGACGACGTTGACCAGCGGGGCGATCAGCGAGCGCACGACGATATCAGGATGGGCCGCACGGAACGACAGAAGCGCTTTGGGTACGATCGACATCGCCGGCGGTGCTGACGCGGCGATCCGGATCAGCCCGGTGCGGCCGAAACGCATGTCCGTGGTGCGTCGGCGAAGGGCGCTGAGCTCGGAAAAAATCCGCTCGCATTCCGGATAAAGCTCCTCGGCTTCCCGGGTCGGAACCAGCTTTCCGCGCAGCCGGTTGAAAAGCTTGAAGCCTAGCTGGTCCTCGGCATGCAGCAGGATTTGGCTGAGCGCCGGCTGCGATATGTTGAGCATCGCCGCAGCACCGGTCACCGTCCCGGTCCGCATGAGCATGCAGAATACCTCGAGCTGGCGTGCCTGCATCCGGGTCACCGTGTCCTTTGGTTCGCGGGTTTCACTCTAGTCCATAGGCCCCAAGATCAGAAATCCGCCACCTTGCCCCAGGCGGACGTTTGAAAACGTTTGGGATGATAGGGTAGCGGATTGACGATCGGGGTGGCGGCGGTGACGATGTCGGCGATCAGGTGGCCGGCGCCGGGTCCGATACCAAAACCGTGGCCGCTGAACCCTGCCGCCAGGATGAAACCCGGAACGCTCGCGACTTCGCCGATCGCCGGAACCCCGTCCGGCGTCGAATCGATATAACCGGCCCAGCTCGCAGTGATGCGGCGCCCGCCGATCGCCGGCAGCAATTCGACGGCGCGCTCATATGTCAGCTTGATCGTGCTCGCGTCGACGGCCGGATCGAGGATGCGCATATGCTCCATCGGCGTCGGTCGGTCGAGCTGCCAGCGGGCCATGCCTTCGTGGCCGCTGCGCAGACCTTCGAGGCCGCCGGGCGACAGGCTGCGCCAGCGGCGCATGAACATCGGCAGGAACTGTGCCGCGAAACGCATGGTCTGGGCCGTCAGGTCGATCCGTCCACGCCCGCTGATGGCGAGCGTGTGACCACCGTCACCCCGGCGGGTTACCGAGACGCGGGCGGTATGGAGCGCGTCCGGCAGGTTTCCCTCACCGGGACCGACGGAGAGAATGGAGGAGCGGATCGAGGCTTGCGGGAAACGAATGCCGAGCTGGCGGCAGAAGGACGACGCCCAGGCGCCGCCAGCCAGGATGGCGACCTTGGTTCGGATCGTGCCGTGTTCGGTTACGACAGCCGAAAGCTTGCCGCCTTCCGTCTCGATGCCGCGCGCTGCGCAATTCTGGAGCACTGTCCCGCCCAGCTTCACGATCGCGCGGGCAACCGCCGGGGCGGCATTGGCGGGATCCGCCGTCCCGTCCGTCGGGGAGAACACGCCGCCCTTCCAGGTGCGGCCTGTCGCCTTGCCGCGCTCGGTTGCCTCGGCACTGTCGAGCATGTGGGTGGTGACGCCCACCGTGCGGGCGAAATCCCGCCAGCGGGCCCAGCCTGCCAGTTCTTCCTCGTTGTCGCTGAGATAGAGGAGGCCGCAGCGCCGGAAGCCGGTCTCCTCGCCGGTCTCGGCGGCGAAGCGTTCCCACAGGTCGAGGCTTTTGGTCGCCATTGGAAGTTCGCGCGCATCGCGGTTCTGCTGCCGGCACCAGCCCCAATTGCGGCTCGATTGTTCGGCGCCGATCCGCCCCTTTTCGATGAGCGCCACCTTCAGGCCGCGTCTGGCGAGATAATAAGCCGTGAAGACGCCGACGATACCGGCACCGATCACGACAGCGTCGGCGGAACGCGGCAATCCGGCATCGGTTTCGACGAGCGTGAGCGGTGCTGGCATGATATTCAATCTCCTGGGCGCAACCGGATCGATGCCTCAGCATAATGGCGCAGCCCGCATCGCGGTTACCGCACACAGCCTTCGAACAGCACAAGATTCCGCCCGTAACCGATGATGCAATTTATTGTGCTGGCCGTCCCTGCGCAGAATGAAATAGACAAGAGAAGCCATAGTGTTAAAGTCGATCTCGAACTTTCGCGGCATAAAATGCTGCCGGCCTTGGGAGATGTCCACACGTGAAGCTCGATCGTATCGACATCAAGATCCTCTATGAGCTGCAGAAGAACGGCCGCATCACCAATGTCGAGCTTGCCGAACTGGTCAATCTTTCACCCAGCCCCTGCCTGATGCGCGTCAAAAAGCTTCAGCAGGAAGGTTATATCCAGGGTTATTCGGCCCAGATCAATATCGGCAAGCTTGGCCAGACCCTGACGGTCTTCACCGAGGTCACGCTCAAAAACCATCGCCAGATCGACTTCGCGCGTTTTCTCGCAGCCGTGGAAAAAGTCGACCAGGTGATCGAATGCCACCTGGTGTCGGGGGGATACGACTATATGCTCAAGTTCGTCACCGCCGGTATCGGCGAATATCAGACCATCATGGAACGGCTGACCGATATGGATATCGGCATCGACAAATATTTCAGCTTCGTTGTCCTGAAGTCGCCGATCGTCAAAGCGCATATGCCGCTTACCAGCCTGTTTCTGGTATAGCCGCGGCATGCTCCCAGCCAATAATTATTATCCGCGGAAATGAGACGGCAATTGCCGCCTCAGCCGTGCACATAGGTTTTGACGAGCTCGGGATCACGCTCCAGACGATCGAGCCAGCCCGGATCGAGCTTCGGCACGGACGAGAACAGCAGTTTCGAATAGGGGTGCTGCGGGACCTTCGAGATCGCAGGCGTGATTGCCTCGACCTTGCGGCCGTTATACATCACGACGATCTCGTCGCAGATCGCTTCGACAACCGACAGATCGTGGCTGATGAAGATGTAAGAGAGGGAAAGCTCCCGCTGCATTTCCTTCAGGAGATCGATGACAGCCGCAGCAACGACGGTGTCGAGGGCGGAGGTGATCTCGTCGCAGACGATCAGTTTCGGCTCGGCGGCGAGCGCTCGGGCAAAATTGACGCGCTGTTTCTGACCGCCGGAAAGCTCGGCGGGGGTTCGGCTGCGAAGCGTCTTCGGCAGGCGGACCATGTCGAGAAGCGCGTCGATCCGGGCATCCCGAACCTTGCCTTTCATGCCGTGGTAGAATTTCAGCGGCCGCCCGAGAATTTCCTCGACCGTCTTTGCCGGATTGAGCGAGGTGTCCGCATGCTGGAAGACGATCTGCAGCTCGCGCAATTGCTCCCGGCTTCTCTGACCGACGGAGCGGGCAAGTTCGCGCCCGTCGAGGGTCAGTTGGCCGGCTGATGCGGGGAGGATACCGGCAATCGAGCGTGCAAGCGTCGACTTTCCGCAGCCGGATTCACCGATGATGCCGAGATTGCGGCCTCGTTCCAGGGAAAGGTTTGCCTCCTGCACGGCCTTGACGAGCGGCAGACCGTCGGCCTGGACCGGACCGTATCCGGCAATCAGGCCATTGACCTTCAGGAGCGGCGTGTGTTCCGGGGCTGCAACAACGGCACTTTCGCCGCGAGACTTTGGTTCAAAGGCCGACAGCAGCTCGCGTGTATAAGGATGCTTGGCATCGGACAGGATGTCGGYGGTATTGCCGACTTCCTGCACATCGCCGCCCCGCAGCACGACGATGCGGTCGGCAATCTGTGCGACGACCGCGAGATCGTGGGATACATAGACGCCGGCGATGCCGCTTTTCTTCATCACGGCCTTGAAGGCCCGCAACACCTCGATCTGGGTTGTCACGTCGAGCGCGGTGGTCGGCTCGTCGAATATGACGAGCTTCGGATCGGCGATAAGCGCCATCGCGGCGGCAAGACGCTGCAACTGGCCACCGGAAACCTGATGCGGGTAACGGTTGCCGATCTCCTCGGGATTGGGCAGCGAAAGCGCCCGAAACAGGGAAATTGCCTTCTCTCTGGCCTGCGCTAGCGGCATCAGCCGATGGATGCGCGTCACTTCGACGACTTGGTCGATGATGCGCTTCGACGGGTTGAATGCGGCCGCGGCGGACTGCGGCACATAGGAGACCTCGAGGCCACGCACATGTGCGCGCTGCCGCTCGCTTAGCGTCATCATATCCTTGCCGGCCACCGTGACGCTGCCGCTCGAGATCCGACAGCCGGGGCGGGCATAACCCATGATCGTCAGCGCGATCGTCGTCTTGCCCGATCCGCTTTCACCGATCAGGGCGACGATTTCGCCGGGCGCGACATCGAGGTCGACGCCTTTGATAATCTCGATGCGGCGGCCCGCATCGGTCGTTGCCTCTACCCTCAGATCGCGGATTTCAACGAGATTTTCCATTCACGCGCTCCGATCGCGAATCTTCTTGGGCAGATTGTCGATCAGCAGGTTGACGCTGATGGTGAGGCTCGCAATCGCCAGCGAGGGAACGATGACGGCCGGCGCCCCGAATGGCAGGCCACCGATATTCTCGTGAACCAGCGCTCCCCAATCCGCATAAGGCGGCTGGACGCCGAGGCCGAGGAAGGAAAGCCCGGAGAGAAGGAGGACGATGAACACGAAGCGGATGCCGAAATCGGCGAGCAGCGGCCCCGTGATGTTCGGCAGGATCTCCGAAAAGACGACGTAAGGAATGCCCTCGCCACGGGTTCGGGCAACCGTGATATAGTCCATCGTATTGACGTTTACGGCAAGCGACCGGGCAAACCGATAGGCGCCGGGCGTGTAGATCACGGCGAGCATGATGATCAGCACGGGAAGCGACGACCCGACGGCGGCAGCGACGACCAGACCGGAAAGCTTGCTTGGAATTGAGTTGAGCGCGTCGAGCAACCGGCTCAGCAGCGTATCGAACCAGCCACCAATGACGGCAGCCGCCATGCCGAGCGCGGCACCACTGAAACACGCGAGACAGACGGCGGCAAGCGAGATGCCGACCGTGTAGCGGGCGCCCATGATGATGCGCGAGAACATGTCCCGGCCCAGATAGTCGGAGCCGAGAAGCAGTTTGCTGCTGATCGGGCCGAAATAGTCGTCGTCGATGATCTCGCCGACGGGATACGGAATGATATGGGGCGCGAGAAGGGCGATAACCGCCCAGAAGAGAATGATCGTAAAGCCGATCATCCCAACCCAGCTGAAACGATAACTTACTCTGCGGCCCAGTGTCGTGGACGTCGTCATGGTCAGCGCACCCTCGGATTGGCAAGGATTGCAACAATGTCGGCGAATGTGATGAGTGCGAGGTAGCCGACGCAGAAAATGATGGCGCAGGATTGAATGAGCGGGAGATCCCGGGTGGAGACGCCATCGACCATCAGCTTCGCGACGCCGGGATAGTTGAAGATCGTCTCGACGATGATGACGCCGCCGACCAGGTAGGAGAGCGAAAGCGCAATCGCATTGGCGATCGGGCCGACCGCGTTCGGCAGTGCGTGTAGCAGGACTGCACGCCAGCGTGACGCGCCCTTGAGGATCGCGGCCTCCACATAGGGGGTGTTGATCGTATCGATGACGGCGGCGCGGGTCATGCGGATCATCTGGGCCGAGACGACGAAGGTGAGCGTGAAGACCGGCATGGCGTAGATCTTCAGCACCTGCCAGAAGGATGTGACGTCGCTGGTGAAAGACAGCGCCGGCAGCCATTTGAGATAGACGGAGAACAGAAGTACGGCCGAGGTCGCAATCATGAACTCGGGCACCGAGATGATGCCGATGGTCAGGACTGTGACGATGCGGTCGTAGACCGAGCCGCGAAACATCGCGGCGGTGATGCCAAGCGTCAGCGACAGGGGAACCGCAAAAAGAGTGACGATGCCGGCAAGGCGCATCGTGTTGACGAACCGCGCCCCAATCAGTTGTGCGACCGGTAAATTGTTGACATAGGAGGTCCCCAGATCCCCCTGCAGCAGGCCGATGAGCCATCGCCCGAAACGGAGGAAGGCAGGTTCGTCGAGATGCATTGCGGCCCTGAGACCGGCAACGGCTTCCGGCGTCGCAGCCTGACCGAGCAGGATCGTGGCGGTATCGCCCGGAAGCATTGCCGTTGCGAAAAAGACCGCGAAGGACACGATCAGCAGCGTCAGGGCGGAACTGCCGAGACGGTTCGTGATGAGTCCAAGGACATAGGTGCGCAATAGGGTTTCCTTGCCTGAAAAGTTCGAGATAGCCGGCACCATCCGTGGACGAACCAGGGACAGTACTATCAGGCGCAACCGCGGCGGCAGAAGAAGCTTCCCCCTGCCGCCAAGGGTCAAGCCTCAGGCGTCAAGCCAGACGTATTCGGCAAAGGCGTAACCCATCATGCCGCCGAGCGGGTTGGCTTCAAGCCCCTTCAATTTCCCCGAGATCGCATCCACGTTCGAAATGTAGACCGGGATGACCGTACCGGCTTCCTCGGAAATCATCACCTGCATCTGGCCGTAGATTTCCTTGCGCTTGGCCTCGTCGAGAAGACCGCGCGCTTCGACGAGCATATTATCGAATTTCTCCGATTTGTACTGGCTTTCATTCCACGGTGCATTGGAGGCGTAGAGAAGCGAAAACAGGATGTCCGGGGTCGGCCGCGGATTGATGTTGCCGAAGTGAACCGGTGCCTTCAGCCAGTAATTCGACCAGTAGCCGTCGGACGGAACGCGCTGAACGTCGAACTTCATGCCGATCTCCGAGGCCGACTGCTGGACGATCGTCGCCATTTCCACCCCCGCGGTCGGCGCTTCCGACGTGATCATCGGGATGGACTGGCCAAGCAGGCCGGCCTTCTGGAAATGGAACTTCGCCTTGTCCGGATCATAGGCTTTCGGTTTCAGTTCCGCATTGTGATAGACGCTGGCCGGGGAGACCGGCTGGTCGTTTGCGATTTCGGCAAGGCCGCGCAAGACGGATTTCTGAATCTGCTGCCGGTTGATCAGATATTTCATGCCGGCCGCGAAATCGGCCTTGTCGCCGGGGGCGAGATCGAGACGGATGTTGAGGTCGGTATAATTGCCCGAGGTCGTCTGCGACAGCACGAAGCCGGGCTGGCTTTCCACCAGCTTCATCGAGCGCGGCTTGATCGACGCAGCCAGATGGATGTCTCCCGAAAGCAGAGCGTTGACGCGTGCGTTGTCGTCGCTGATGGCAAAGAACTCGAACGAATCGACGTGGGCGCCGCCTGCCTTGAAGTAGTTGGGGTTCTTGGTGAAGATCGATTTCACCCCCGGCTGGAAGGTTTCCATCTTGAACGCGCCGGTACCGATGCCCTTCGAAAAGTCGGTCGTGCCGTCCTGCACGATCATGAAATGGTGCTGCGACAGGATGGTCGGCAAGTCGGCATTCGGGTTGGCCAGGGTAATCTCGACCGTCAGCGGATCGACGTCCTTGACGTCGGTGATCTGCTTGGCGATCGCGTTGACCTTGGAGCCGACGGCAGGATCGAGATGCCGCTTCAGCGAGAAGACGACGTCTTTCGACGACAGCGACTTGCCGTCGTGGAAGGTGACGCCGGAGCGAAGCTTGACGGTCCAGACCTTGGCGTCTCCACTCTTGATGCTTTCGGCGAGTTCCATCTGAACGCTGCCAGCCTTATCAAGGAAGGTCAGGCGATTGTAGATTGCGCAGCAGCGGACATAGTCGGTCGACAACGATGCCTTGGCTGGGTCAAGTGTATCGGCGGTCGACGACGACCAGCCTGCCGCCTTCAAATGCCCGCCTGACTTCGGGGCGGCCGCCACCGCGCTGGAAGCCCGGCCGAGGGTCAAGCCACCTGCGGAAAGTGCGACGCCACCCGCCAACAGCGTCGTCAGCAGTTCGCGGCGGCTTGCGCCCCGGCGGATGGCGTTCTCGATCATTGCGTCGTCGGACGTGGTCCAGTTCGTGATCTTGTCGTTCATGTCATTCCCCTTTTCGCTGGTTGGCGGGCAACCCATCTTCCGTGGTTTGGCCCGATGCTTGAAAAATCGTGAATTCCGTCAGTTGCCGTGCGCGGTCCTCACGGCTTCGGCCAATCCGGCCATGGACGTGAAATGATAGTCGGGTTCGGTGAACTGCGACGGTTCGATCGTGCCGCCGTAGCCAGGCTGCGCATGTCGACGCTGGATCCAGCAATTCGTCATCCCAAGATCGCGGGAAACGCCAATGTCGTGATACTGGCTCTGGGCGACATGCAGGATGTCGCTCTTGTCGCCCCCATCCTTGGCAACGAAGTCGAACACCTTGTGGAAGAAGGCCGGATCGGGCTTTTCCGTACCGGTGTCGTCGGCGGTGAAAGCGGCATAAAATGGATTGCCGAGCGCTGCTGCGAAATAGTCGAAAGCCCAGCGGCGCGCATTGGTCATGGCGATCAGGCGATAACGCCGGCCAAGCTGTGCCATCGCTGCGGCACTGTCGGGGAAAGCCTTCCAGATCTTGGCGGAATCCCGCAGGCGAATGCCATAGGCCTCCTCAGCCGGCAGTCCGAGCCTCGGCGCAATCGCAAGATAGACGCGCACCAAATCATCGGGGAAAAGATCGGCATCTCCGGAATACCGGGCGGCGCGATAGAGAGAAAGCGCCTCTTCGCTGTCGATGGCGACATTGGCTTCGGCGGCGATGTCCTGCAGGCAAGACGTCAGACCGCCCTCGAAATCGATGAGCGTCCCGACCACGTCGAAGGTCATGTACTTGAATTCCGGAAGAGCTTTCGTCAATTCCATATCCCCAGTTGATGCTGCTGGCATAAACGCCACCTGCGAAAGAATATGCTGTTCCCGGCCTAGACGTTCTTCTATCGAAAATGCTGGATTTTCGGGGGCCTGAGGCCCTCATTGACTGCAATAGTGACAGTTCGGTGGAACGGTTTTCGCCGAATCGGCAGGGCAGCTCGGCACAAAATTTCGAAATCGAGCTGCCGACGATATTTCAGCCGGCAGCCCCAAGGCCGGGTCAGCCCTTCACCGCGCGGCGGACATCGGGATCTTCCAGGGTCTGATCCAGTGTCTTTGCGGTGCGTTCGATAATCGCGTCGATATCCGCCTCCGTGCAGCAGAGCGGCGGCGCATATCCGATGACGCCGTTGGCGAAGGCCCGGATTACCAGGCCATTGTCCCAGGCGCGGTCGAATACCCGGCGGGCCGGCGCGGCTTCGGCCGGAAGAGGCGTCTTGGCTGCCTTATCGGTCACCAGCTCGATGGCCGCCAGCATGCCGCGACCCCGGACATCGCCGACCAGCGGGTGGGACTTGAGGCTTTCGAGACCTGCCATAAGCCGGGCACCGGCCTTGATCCCATTCTCGAGCAGCCCGCCTTCGTAGAGCCTCAGCACTTCCAGACCCACGGCGGCGCTGACAGGATGGGCCGAATAAGTGTAACCATGCCCGACCGCCGAGGCACCGGCGCCATCGGCGATCACCTGGTAGACATGATCCGCCATGAGCACGGCGCCCATTGGAACATAACCCGAGGTCAGGCCCTTGGCCGTCGTCATGAAATCGGGGACGATGTCATCCTCGCTGCAGGCAAACAGCGGCCCGGTGCGCCCGAAGCCGGTAATCACCTCGTCGGCGACGAACAGGATGCCGTATTCCTTGCAGAGGTTGCGGATCGCCTTCATCCAGCCCCTGGGCGGGACGATGACGCCGCCGGAGCCCTGGATCGGCTCTGCATAGAAGGCCGCCACGCGATCGGCGCCGACTGCCTCGATCTTCGCTTTCAGCGCAGCAAGCGACGCTTCGAGGATCGATTTCGGATCCTCGCCGACCGGGTTGCGATAGGGATAAGGCGACGGGATCTTGTGCTGCCAGTCGAAGGGAATGCCGAAGCCGGCATGGAAGTTCGGCAGCGCCGTCAGGCCGGCGCCAACCGTGGAGGAACCGTGATAACCCTGTTCGATCGAAATGAACTGATCGCGCTGTGGCTGACCCTTGGCAATCCAGTAATAACGGATGAAGCGGATCGTGCTGTCGACGGCGTCCGAGCCGCCGAGCGTGAAGTAGACATGATCGAGATCGCCCGGCGCACGGTCGGCAAGCTCGGCGGCAAGCCGGATGGCCGGCTCGGAACCGAGGCCGAAATAGGCCGTCGCATAGGGAAGCTCCCGCATCTGACGGGCCGCGGCCTCGACGATCGATTCATGCCCGTAACCGGCATTGACGCACCAGAGGCCGGCAAAGCCGTCGATCAGCTGGTGCCCTTGCGCGTCGGTGACGGTCGCGCCCTTGCCCGAGGCGAGCACCCGCACGCCCTGCTTTTCATGGCCGCGATAAGACGCGACGGGGTGGACGAGATGGGCGCGATCGAGTTCGATGAGGGAATTGCTGAGCATGGTTGTCTCCGGATCAGCCGAGGGCTTGGTTGGCCAGGGCAAAGGTGGTGAATGTCGAGGTAGCGGGACGGGCCACGACCGGGCGTGCCATTGCGATGCCGCCGCCCGCATGGGCGAGCGAATGCTCGGCCAGCCACGCGGCGAGGCCGGCATCGCCGGTATCGACCCTGAGGAAGGCACCGGTCCGGCGGCTCATGAAATGGCTGACGAGCGCCTTGGCATCCTCGAGATCCGTCGCGACGACGGGTCCGATGACCTCGCCGCGACCGAACGCCCTGATGCAGGCAAACCCTGCGATCTTGCCATTGCGGCGGATCACGGCGAACTCGCCGATTTCGGCAAATTTTGCGATCAGCGCCGAACGGGCGACGCCAAAGGCGTCGCGATCGATGGCGGTAATCTCGGCGAGATCGGCAGCCATGGCGGTCTCGGTGTCGGTGGGCGCCGGCACTTCGCCGACGGTGCCCTGATGCTGGAAAACCGCGCCGGTCTTCCGGAAACCCAGCTTTTCATAAAGCGGCAAGCCATCGGAGGTGGCGATCAGCCGAAGCGGCCGCTCGCCACCAAGTCTGAGGACGGCGTCCATCAAGCGTCGTCCGACGCCACGGCCACGCAGGTTGGCGCCGACGATTACCATGTTGATGGTGGCGCAGTCATCGCCGTAGGGGGTCATCAATGCCGTGCCGACTACTTCGCCGGTCTCGTCCAACGCGACCATGCCCTCGCTCAGATGCAGGGCGACCTGCCAGTCCTGCAGGCGGTGCGGCCAGCCGGCTTCGCGCGAAAGGTGGATGGCGCGATCCAGGTGCTCGATGCCGAAAGGTATGGTTTCGATGTCCCCGACGGGCATGGACGATGCTCTCCGTTTTGAGCTTCGAGTTTCGAGGGGAAGGGGCCGGACGATTATCCGAAGGCGGGGCCGGCGGCGGTATCTTTCGCCAAACCGGCGGCTCGGGACCGCATCTTATGCCGCGCGTCCGCAATCATGGTCGAAAAAAGCCTGGTCGTCGGCCGCCACGCCGGCCACGATCTGCAACCAAATGCCAAACCGGCGCCACGATACGAAACTTTCTGCTTCGGATAGGGGGAAATCAGTCGGCTCGGCTGCCCGAAGCGGCTTTATGATCATGTCGTCAACCGAAAGGCTCGATGGGCCATTACGCAAGGACCAAGCGCATGACGACGTTCCGCCCGAAATACATCACCTTCGACTGCTACGGCACGCTGACCAACTTCCAGATGGCCGAAGCTGCGCGTGACCTCTATGGTGATCGTCTCGACGAGCCGCGCATGGTGAAGTTCATCAAGAATTTCGCAGCCTATCGGTTGGACGAGATCCTGGGCGACTGGAAACCTTATGCGGACGTCGTCCACAACTCGCTGGAACGCAGCTGCAAGGCAAACGGTGTCGCCTTCAAGGATGAAGACGCCAGGATGGTCTATGAACGCGTCGCGACATGGGGTCCCCATGCGGATGTTCCTGCCGGTCTTGCCAAGGTCGCCAAAGAAATCCCGCTCGTCATCCTCTCGAACGCGATGAACGACCAGATCCACTCAAACGTCGCAAAGCTCGGCGCGCCGTTCCACGCCGTCTATACGGCGGAACAGGCAAACGCCTACAAGCCGCGCTTTCAAGCCTTCGAGTACATGTTCGATATGCTCGGCTGCGGCCCGGAAGACATTCTTCACTGCTCCTCGTCCTTCCGTTACGACCTGATGTCGGCACATGACCTCGGCATCAAGAACAAGGTCTGGGTCAACCGTGGTCACGAGCCGGCCAACCCCTTCTATGGCTATGTGGAAATCTCCGACATTTCCGGCCTGCCGGGCGTGGTCGGTCTCTAAGGAAGGCCGAAGCCGATGAAATATGTCTCCTACTGGCATGATACGGCGCCCCGTTTTACGGGCGCCGTGGAAGGGCCGATCGAAGGTCACTACGACGTTGCCGTGGTCGGCGGCGGCTTTACCGGGCTCGGCGCGGCGCGTCAGCTCGCCATGGCCGGCGCGAAGGTTATCGTGCTGGAGGCGGAGACGGTCGGCTTCGGAGCGTCCGGCCGTAACGGCGGCCACCTGAACAACGGCCTTGCCCACAGCTATCTCTCGGCCAAGCAGGAGCTCGGCAAGGAGCGCGCGATGGCGCTCTACAAGGCCCTCGACGCCTCGATCGATACGCTGGAAGCGATCATCGCCGAGGAAGGCATCGACTGCAACTTCCGCCGCGCCGGCAAACTGAAGCTTGCTTCCAAGCCGAAGCATTTCGAAGGGCTCGCCAGGAATTTCGAGGCGGTTCACGCGGAGGTCGATCCGGATACGGCATTGCTGTCGCCCCAAGACCTCGCCCAAGAGATCGGTTCACCTTTCCACGGCGCGATGTTGTCGAAGAAGAGCGCCATGATGCATATGGGACGCTACGTCGTCGGCCTCGCCGAAGCGGCAAAAAGGCGCGGCGCAATCATCGTCGAGAAGGCGACGGTTACCGATGTTTCGAAATCGGGCGGCCGACATCTGCTGAAGACTGCCCAAGGCTCCGTCACGGCCGACAATGTCCTGATGGCAAGCGGCGCCTACACGATACCGAATTTCGGTTATTTCCGCCGGCGGATCATGGCCGTCGGCAGTTTCATCATCGCCACCCGGCCGCTGACGGAGCAGGAAGTCGCCGCGACGATGCCGGGCAACCGCACCTGCGTCAACAGCATGAATATCGGCAATTACTGGCGCCTTTCACCGGACAATCGGCTGATCTTCGGCGGTCGTGCTCGATTTTCGGCGACCTCCGACCAGCGTTCCGATGCCAGGAGCGGCGCAATTCTTCGCGATAGCCTGACCCGTATCTTTCCGCAGCTTTCCCATGTCGAGATCGACTATTGCTGGGGCGGTCTGGTGGACATCACCAAGGATCGTTACCCGCGGGCGGGCTTCCATGACGGGCTGTGGTACGCGATGGGTTATTCCGGCCATGGTGCGCAGCTGGCAACCCATCTCGGCACGACGATCGCCGACGCGATCCTCGGCCGGCCGGACAGAAACCCCGTCAAGGGGCTAGACTGGCCGGCAGTTCCGGGTCATTTCGGCAAGCCGTGGTTCCTGCCGCTGGTCGGGCTTTATTACAAGATGCTCGACAAGGTCCAGTAACGGAACTCTTGCCATCGCCGAGAACAAAAAAGGTGGGTTGCGATTGCAACCCACCTTTTTTGGATAAGCGTTCCAAGTGCGGAAACAGGCTCAGGTGAGCCCGCCGATATGGAAAGTCTTCACTTCCAGATATTCCTCGATCCCGAGCTGCGAACCCTCGCGCCCCAGGCCCGACTGCTTGACGCCGCCGAACGGGGCGACCTCGGTCGAAATCAGGCCGGTATTCAGCCCGACCATCCCGAATTCCAGCGCCTCGCCGACCCGCCAAGCCCGCTTGAGGCTTTCCGTATAGAAATAGGCGGCGAGCCCGAAGGGCGTGCCGTTGGCAATGGCGAGCGCTTCTTCCTCGGTCTCGAAACGGAAGAGCGGCGCGACCGGGCCGAACGTCTCTTCGCTGGCAAGCTGCATGTCGGTGGTGGCTCCGGTCAGCACGATCGGAGCCGTGTATTGGCCACCCGCCGGCAGATCGGCCTTGGCCGTGACGATTGTCGCGCCTTTGGCGAGCGCATCCTCGACATGGCGGTTGATCTTGGCGATTGCGGCATCGTTGATCATCGGGCCGATCGAAACACCCGGCTCGGTTCCGGGGCCGACCTTCATGGCATTCACCCGGGCGGTGAGCTTCTCGGCGAAGCGATCGTAAATGCCTGCCTGCACGAGAATGCGGTTGGCGCAGACGCAGGTCTGGCCGCCATTGCGGAATTTCGAAATGATTGCCCCTTCGATGGCAAGGTCGATATCCGCATCGTCGAAGACGATGAAGGGAGCATTCCCGCCGAGTTCCAGCGACAGCCGCTTGATACTGTCGGCCGCGCCGCGCATCAGCAGCGAACCGACCGGCGTGGAGCCGGTAAACGAGATTTTCCGCACGGCAGTGTTGGCCATGATCTCGTTGCCGATTTCCTTCGGCATGCCGGTGACGATGTTGACGACGCCTGCCGGGATGCCGGCCATTTCCGCGAGAACGCCGAGCGCAAGTGCCGAATAAGGGGTGAATTCCGAAGGTTTCACCACGACGGTACAGCCCGCGGCGAGCGCCGGCGCGATCTTGCGGGTGATCATCGCGTTCGGAAAATTCCAGGGCGTGATGATGCCACAGACGCCGACCGGCTCCTTCAGGACGATGATGCGGCGGTCTGGCGTCGGCGAAGGAATGGTCTGACCGCCGATGTGGCGCGCCTCTTCCGCAAACCACTTGACGAAGGAGGCGCCGTAACGGATTTCACCGCGCGCCTCGTCGAGCGGTTTGCCCTGTTCGGTGGTCAGCATCAGCGCCAGATCCTCGAGATGTTCGATCATCAGGCCGTACCAGGTTTCAAGTAAGGCGGCGCGCTCTGCATGGGTACGCTTCTTCCAGGCCGGGTAGGCCTTCTCGGCAGCCTCGATCGCCGCACGTGTCTCGTCGCCGCCCATGTCGGGAACGGTGCCGATCACCTCCTGGCTCGCCGGATCGAAGACGTCGACGGTCTTGCCGGAGCGGGCGCCAACCCAGGTGCCGCCGATCAGACCTTCTTGCCGAAACAGGGAGGGGAGCTTCAAATTTCGCATATGTCCAATCCTCGATACGATGTTCAGAGTGCGGTGAGCAGCGCCGCAGTGATGATGTCCGTCCGGTCCTTGCCAGGAACCGTGCCGATGCCGTTTTCCGTGACCGCTTCGATCGCCGTCATGACGGCGGTCGCCGCATCCTTTTCGCCCAGATGATCGAGCATCATTGCGCCGGACCAGACCGTGGCGATCGGGTTGGCGATCCCGAGATGGGCGATGTCGGGCGCCGAGCCATGCACCGGTTCGAACATCGAAGGCGCATTGCGCTCGGGGTTGATATTGGCCGAGGCGGCAAAACCGAGGCCGCCCTGAATGGCAGCACCGAGATCGGTCAGGATATCGCCGAACAGGTTGGAAGCGACCACGACGTCGAGCGTTTCCGGGGCCATCACCATGCGCGCCGCCATGGCGTCGATGTGATAGCTGGTGACCTCGACGTCAGGATATTCCGCTGAAAGCTGCCGGGTGACGTCGTCCCAGAACACCATCGAATATTTCTGGGCGTTCGACTTGGTCACCGAGGCCAGCTTGCCGCGCCGCGATCGGGCCTGTTCGAAGGCAAAACGCAGGATGCGCTCAACGCCCTTGCGGGTAAAGATCGACGTCTCGACGGCAACTTCATCCGCCGTGCCCTGATGGATACGGCCGCCTGCGCCGGAATATTCGCCCTCGGTGTTCTCGCGGATGCAGAGAATGTCGAAGGAGGTCGTTTTCAGCGGTCCTTCGACACCGGCCAGCAGGCGGTGAGGGCGGATGTTGGCATACTGCACGAAACTCTTGCGGATTGGCAGCAGCAGGCCATGCAGCGACACCGAATCCGGCACTTCTGCCGGCCAGCCGACGGCACCAAGCAGGATCGCGTTAAAGCTGCGCAACGTTTCGATCCCGTCTGCCGGCATCATTGCGCCGGTTTGCTTGTAGAAGGCGCAGGACCAGGGAAATTCCGTGCCCTCAAGCGCAAAGCCGCGCCCGTTGGCAGCCTTCTGCAGCACCGACCATGCGGCCGCTGTCATGTCGCGGCCGATGCCGTCGCCTGGGATCAGGGCAATCCTGTGTGATTTCATGTTCTTCGTCCTTAAAGACCGATCAAGACGCTCTTGCTCTTGCGGTTGGCGTGGAAAGCTTCCCGGCCGAGATCCTTGCCGATGCCGGACTGCTTGTAACCGCCGGTCGGCAGGATGTGGTCGCGCGAGCGGCCGTAGCGGTTGACCCAGATGGTACCGGCCTGCAGCCGGCGGGTAAGGCGGATCGCCCGCGAAAGGTCGCTGGTAAACAGGCCGGCGGCAAGCCCGTAGCTTGGATGATCGGCAAGCATCATGGCTTCTTCCTCATCCTCGAACGTCTGCAGCGTCAGAACAGGCCCGAAGATCTCCTCGATCACTGCCGGCGACGTCTGGTCGACGCCGGTGAGCAGGGTCGGGGAATAGAAATATCCGGGAGCGTCCATGGGGCGGCCACCCGTCAGGCATTCCGCCCCGGCTGCAACGGAGGCTGCGACAATGTCGCCAATGCGCTGGCGCTGCCTGTCGGAGATGATCGGCGAATACTGGCTCGCCGCATCCCAGGTGGGGCCGGGCACGATCCCTTTCATTTTCTTCAAGATTGCCTCGATCAGCGGCGCGGCGACGCTTTTTTCGACGATCAGGCGCGATCCGGCGACACATGCCTGGCCGGCATTGCTGGTGATGCTGGTGGTAACCGCCGCCGCGGCACGGTCGATATCGGCATCCGCGAAAACCAGCTGCGGGCTCTTGCCGCCGAGTTCCAGCGTCATCGGCTTGATGCCGGTGCGGGCGATGTTTTCCATGATCGCCGAGCCGGCGCGGGTGGAGCCTGTAAAGCTTATCTTGGCGATATCGGGATGGCCGGTGATGGCGTTGCCGGTAGTCATGCCGTCGCCGAGCACGATGTTGATCAACCCGGCCGGTATGCCGGCACGCACGGCGAGTTCCGCCAGGCGGATAGTCGAGAACGGCGTCATCTCGGACGGCTTCAGCACGACGGCATTGCCGGCGGCAAGCGCCGGACCGAGTTTCCATGCGGCCATGTTGATCGGGAAGTTCCAGGGCGTGATGGCGCCAACGACGCCATAGGGTTCGGTCATGATCATGCCGAGATTGCCATCGTCGGTCGGCACCAGGTCGCCGCCTTCCTTGTCGGCGAATTCGGCGAAGAAGCGGATCTGTTCGGCCGAGACGGCGATGTCACCCTCGACCAAGTGGCCGACCGGACGAGTGGAGGAGACGGCTTCCAGCCTTGCAAGCGCCACGGCGTCCTGTTCGATGAGATCGGCCCAGCGATGCAGCACCTTCACACGCTCGCGCGGGCGGATGCCGCCCCAATTGCTTTGCTTCAGAGCCGCCTTCGCCGTCTGCACCGCCTGGTCGACGAGATCCGCATCGGCGACGGGGCAATCGGCATAAGCCTTGCCGTCGGACGGTCGGTGCATTGCAATGACGCCTTCGGCCGCCACGAGGCGATCGCCGATGAAATGTCCCATCGGCGGGGCCAGGCTGTCGGGATCGAAACTCAGGCTCATCGGCTTATCTCCGGTCACTGGACGACAATATTACCGGATCGGTGGAACGGCTTGATCCGGTAGAGCGAAAGGCCGCAGCGGAAAAATCCGTTTTGGCGGTCAATCACGGCGTATTCTGCGGAGCGGACCGGAAGCGGTGGCTGCGCCGCGGCCGCACCTATCAAGGGGTGACGGTGACGTAGACCTTGCGGACGGTCTCGATGGTTTTCCAGACGCCGATAAAACCCGGCTTCATGACGAAACTGTCGCCCGCCTTGTAGACAACGGGCTGGCCGCCTTCGGGGGTGAGTTCGACGACGCCGGACAGGATGTGGCAGAATTCGAAAGTCTGGCCCTTGATCGAATGTGTGACGCCGGGCGTCGCTTCCCAGACGCCGGTATGCACCAGTTCGCCATGGGCTACGTCCTGCGCCCAGGTCTTGAACTGCGGATCGCCGGAGATCAGTCGGTCCGGTGCGGGAACGTTTTCGCGCGGTGCAAAGGACGGCTGAGGCTCGATGGTCTTGAGAAGCGACATGGGATTCCTTTCGAAGTTGAAGATTCAGTAGCCGCGCTGCCGATCGATCAAGCCAACCGGGTCGAGCCCGGCGCGAAGCCGCTTGATATTGTCGATGACAGCGCGTGCGGCGGTATGCGGCTGGGTGATGCTGGCAATATGCGGGGTCAGCAGGATGCGTGGGTGATGCCAGAGGGGATGGCCAGCCGGCAGAGGTTCCGGGTCGGTGACGTCGATTACGGCGCCGGATAGGTGCCCGCTGTCGAGTGCCGCGAGAAGCGCGTCCTGATCGAGCTGCGGACCACGTCCGACATGAACCAGTCCGGCGCCCGCCGGCAACCTAGCGAAAAGTTCCGCGTCGAGAAAACCGCGGGTCTTGTCGGTCAGCGGCAGCAGGCAGATCAGCACATCGGTCTCGGCAACCATGGTCGTCAGTCCATCCTCGCCGGAGAAACACCTGACACCTTCAATCTCTCGCGCGGACCGACTCCAGCCGGACAAGGGAAAGCCGAAGGGTTTCAGCCGCTCAAGCACGGCCTGACCGAGATTGCCAAGCCCCAGGACGCCGATACGGCGCTCTCCGGCCTGAGCCTGCGGCAGGACCTTCCAGACCTCCGCCTGCTGCTGTGCCAGATAGGCCGGCAGGTTGCGGTGGAGCGACAGGACGCCGAGGACCACATATTCCTGCATCATCCGCACGATGCCTTGTTCGACCATGCGCACGATCTTCACGTGGTCGGGCACGCTGGCGGTTCGGAACTGGTCGATACCGGCGCCGGTCGAAAACAGCACTTCGAGATTGCGGTAGCGCGCCAGATTTTCCGGCACTGTCCAGGTCATGAGATAGCGCACCCGTTCGGGATCCACCGTCGCCGGATCCATGGAGAAGGGCAGGTCCGGGATTTCCCGAGCAAAGGCATCCTGGAAAATCCGGCCGCGGGCCGCATCGGAATTGAAGAGGAATGTCATGGTCGCGATACGTTCCTGCTCATTGGAGTTCTGCACGGCAATGCCGGCCAAGCGCCTCAATCATGGCCTGGCAGTCGTCGAGTTCGCTCGCCAGAATGAATTCATTGGGTTTATGGGCGCGGGCAATGTCGCCAGGCCCGCAGATGATCGCATCCACGCCGGCGCGCTGGTAGAGACCTGCCTCCGTCCCGTAGCTGACCGCCGCCAGCGGCTCGATCCCCGCCAGATCTTGCAAAAGACCGGCGAGGGGCGAGGTTGGCGCCAGCAGCAGCGCCGGATAGGCGCTGAGAACCTGCCAGTCGACATCGAAGCCTTTCATCGCCAAGGCTTCGGCAACCGCCCGCACCGGGGCAAGCAGCGCTTCGGGATCTACCGAAGAGATGGCGCGGGCCTCCAGTTCAAGGCTGCAGATTTCTGGAATGATGTTGACCGCCTGACCGCCACGGATCGTGCCGATCGACAGAGAGGAATAGGGTGGCTCAAATTCTGCCTCGAACGGTCCCCGGGAAAGATCGACGGCCGCGGCAACCGCAGCCTGCTGCACGTCCGTCATGGCATGGATCGCGTTGAGGCCGAGATCCGGCCTGGAGGAGTGGCCCGAACGGCCCTTGAGCGTTACCCGGGCTGCCGCCTTTCCCTTGTGAGCCAGGATGGCCCGCATTCCGCTCGGCTCCCCGATGATCGCACCCAGCGGCGGGGCACACAGGTCCTGCAACCGGGCAAGAAGATGCGGCACGCCCCGACAACCGGCTTCCTCGTCGTAGGAAAAGGCAAGGTGGACCGGGCGGGAAAGCGGACTTGCGAGAAGCGCGGGCACGGCTGCCAGAGCGGCCGACAAAAAACTCTTCATATCGCTTGTTCCGCGTCCGTAGAGCCGGCCTTTCTCGTTCCTCAACGAAAAGGGATCGCTGCCCCAACCGGCCTCGGCGGCCGGAACCACGTCCATATGTCCGGACAGGATGTAGCCCGGCTGGTCGGCAGGACCGATCGTGGCAAAAAGATTGGCCCGGTCACCTTCAGGCCCCGGCAGGATATGCGCGGCGATCCCGAAGGATCTGAGATAGTCCGCAATCCATTCGACGATATTGCCGTTGGGCGTGCCGACGACCGAGGGAAAGCCGACCAGCTTCTCCAGGATGTCCAAAGCTCGCATCGACTGTTCCCGCCTTCCAAAGCCATGACCTCGTGGCCGCCACACCTTGCTTTCGCAGAGCATGCGAACCAATCCTGGCAGGCAAGGTTAGAGGCAGGAGAAACCAATGGCTGCCGAAAGTGGACGCGATACGGTCAAATCTTGTGTTCGGCTTCGCTTCAGCAGTGAAATGTTTCGCGGGATCTCGACTAACGTGACCTCCGGGATATCCGATCGGTGCGACCCGCAGGAGGATATTTCAACTCGGCTGGAAGAATGATGGATAGCGAATTACCAGGAACCTTGATTGTCGATAATTTCGAGATGCGCCTTGCCGACGTCTCGAATGTCGAAATCTCCAAGCTGCAGTCATTGTCAATTTCGGTGGGCTGGCCCCACCGTGCAGCTGACTGGCAGCATCTGCTCGACATCGGGAAAGGGTATGTCGCGCTTGACGAGATCGGCCGCGTGGGAGCCTCAGGCATGTGGTTTCCTCATGGCGAGGGTTTTGCCACGTTCGGGATGCTGATTACCTCGCCGAGGCTGCAGACCAACGGGGCGGCCAGGTGGCTGATGAAACGGATCATGGCAGACTGTGGCCGCAACCGTATTCGTCTTAACTCGACGCGGGAAGCTCGGCGGCTTTATGCTTCGCTGGGGTTCAAGCCAAAGCAGACGGTTTATCAGTGCCAGGGTACGGTGATCGCGCCGATACCGCCTCAGCCGCTGGAGGAAGGACTCGTTTTGAGACGGCTGGACCGCGGCGATCTGGAGGCGGTCATCACCTTCGATACTCCGGCCTTCGGGACTGAACGCCGCCTGCATCTCCAGCGATTGTTCGAGAGTTCGATCTGCTACGGTCTATACCAAGGCGCGCGGCTGCGTGCCTTTTCGATGCGTCGGCGCTTCGGACGAGGACATGTTGTCGGGCCGGTGGTCGCCGGCAACGACGAGGACGCCATCACCGTCACCTACCCGCATATCGCCGCCCATGCCGACGGGTTCCTGCGCCTCGATACGCATATCGACACTGGCCCGTTTGCAGCACTCGTCCAGCAGTGCGGGCTCGGTATCTACGCTACCCTCACGACGATGGTGACTGAAGGGACAGCCGGCTATGGTACCGGACAAAATGACAGCCCGAAAGTCTATGCCCTGGCCTCGCATTCGCTCGGGTGAGACTTCTTCTGATATCAGGTATCAAGTTGTGCGCTGCCAACACTATGTCGGATAGGCGGCCCGCAGCGGTCGGCTTAAAAAGGACTTGGTCAATGACATTCAAATTGGCTCCTGGGATCCGGTAGAGAGTTTTCGGCGGGCAGGCGTGAAAGCCCGACGCCGGCCTCTTGCGGAGTGCATTGTCCCGGTCGATGCCGCTGGCTGCAGGTGGCAGCACTCGCAACAAAATCAAACAAAACCAAACACACGCTTGCACCGGCAAAGGCTAGATTTTCTCATCTCCGCATGAGGAATTCGCCATGTCTATCGAGACCATTCGCCCGAAGAAAATTCTTGTGTTTCTGCCCCCGGCTGCGGCCAACGCGATCGTCGCGAAACTGGCGAGCCATGGGCATGACGCCGTGGCGGTGTCGACGCTTCCGGAGGCTTTTATTGCACTCCGTTCGGATCATTATTCCTTCGCCATAACGACCCGACCTGAGATCGATCTCCTGCGCAATATCCGCTCTATACCAGTGGTCAATCTCGAGGTTTTCTTCCACACGGAGCCTTCCGGCGATGGTCCGCTGGTAACGTCAAAACGGTTCGACAGCAACGCATTCATGAAACGGATCGAGTTTCTTGTTCAGCCCATGGCGACAAGAGTTGAACCCGCAGGCGCCGAGCGGGCAACGAACGAAGCGGTGCGAGAACCGAAGACGCCCCGATGGTGGAGCGCCGTAAAGTCCATGTTGGGGTTGCCGCGCCGGCGAGAAGGATTGAAGGATGTTCGATCCTAAGAGGCTTCCAATGGTCCTGGCAGAAAACCAGGCGATGCTGACGACCATGTTCTTCAGCGACCCGATGGGAAGCGACTATTCGCAGATCGTTGCGACGAGGCTGGAGGTCCGCTGTTAAATCTTCCTCAACCATGATGGCCGACCTTCACAAATGTCATTCCCGGAGAGTGTTCGTGAACCCGAAGCTCATACTTCTCAAATATCTTGGATTTTTATCCGCTGTCGCCTGTCTATCCGCGCCTTCCGCATCCTTCGCCTCCGAAGGCGCGTCCCGGCTCCCGAATTGGCTGAACGCCCATGTCGGCGCCGGAAACGGCCAGATCGCGCCGATGGTGCTGGAAAGGGCACGTGCGCTTTATCAGGAAAAGCTGTCGCAAGGTAAGATCAGGAACGCCTGCTACTTCGCCATGGACGCTACGCGGCCGAACGACCTGACCGAAGGGCCTGCAGGGGGGCGGTTCTACATCATCTGTGAGGCTGAGCAGTCCTTTCGCGTAATTTCGTCGGGGCACGGCGGGGGCCGCAACCTGCTGGGCGTCGCAAACTTCACCAATGGACGGCAGTGCGCGAAGAACTTCGGCAATGCCCTCAACTCCAATCTGACCGCAGGCGGGGCCTATCTGACCAGCGAGATCAAGGCCTCCTTCAAGGGCTACTACAGCGTTTCCCCGAAGCAAGAGACGGTCCTGACCAGGTCGTTCGTGCAGTTCGACGGCGTCGGAGAAACTGCGAACGCCAGGCAGCGCGCGATAGGCGGACATGCCTCCGCACTCGTCTCCGGCATCTGCATGATGAAGAAGCCGGATAGTCCATACGCCAACCGCGACGGATATGTTCCCCGTGGCAAGCTGGTGACCTATGCGGGCGGCCGCAGTGATGGCTGCACCAGCTGGTCGCCATCGGAGACGCCCCAGGTGCTGTCGATGGTCAAGGACAATCCGACGACCCTCTACGTCTATCCGGAGTCAAAAGACATCGCGGCTGTCTCCAAGGCACTGGCGACGGGCAAGGCACCGGAGAAATCAGGACTTTACTGGAACGCCACGTGCCTGCAGGAGATCGGCGCGCCGAAGTTCTGGGCGAAGGAGACGCTGGAGCCGATCATCACCAAATACACCCAGGATCATCCTGCACCGCCGCCACGGCCGGTTCCGATATGTGAAGGCTTCCTTTGAGGTTCGACTGGACTGACCACACGAAAACTCTGACCTCGCGCCTTCAACCTTGGCTTTGACCCAAGTGGATAAATAGGGCTAACATCCACGTCAGCAGTGGCCTCTCTCTTGCGAGAGCGCTGCGCTCATGGAGATGCAGATGAGGCGCGCGCTTTTCCTCCTGAAACTGACGACGATCCTGATCGGGATGACCTATTCGGCGTCCGGCGCCTATGCAGGTCCCCAGTCGGTTCTTTGGAGCGCCTTGCGGCCTGCGGATCAATCGAGATTAGATGTCGCGTTACCAGGCATGGCGTCCAGTCGCTCCCAGGGCGAAACACTCGCGTGGCGTGACGAAAGCCGTGCAGTAGAGCTGACCGGGTTCATCCTGCCCGTCGATCAGGACGGCGACCTCGTCTACGAGTTCATGCTGGTGCCCTGGGCCGGCGCCTGCAGTCATAGTGCGGCTCCACCGCCGAACCAATTGGTCCATGTCGTAGCAGACGAGCCATTCCATCTTTCGAGGGTGTACGAGGTGGTCACCGTGACGGGGAACCTGCGACCCGGCCTGGACAAAGCCCAGCTCTTCATCATGGACGGTGTGCGCGCCCTCGACTACGGCTACAGCATGAGCCATGCTGAGGTCGCGAGAGCGACCGATATCGCGGATCCCGACCTGAAGTCGGTTTCACCGTTCGGCGTGCTTGCGCGATGAGCGTTCGATCAGCAGCCGTGTCACGGCGCCGGTGATCGATCGTCAGAAAACCAGACGAAACGCAGTCACTCCTGGCCGTCGTCAAAAACCCGGTTTATCACCGAGACAGTCAATGCAACCGCCGTCCCCGGCCAGATCATCAGCATCGGGTGGTCGAAGATAAACACGCGATATTCGAACAGCATCGATCCCCAATCCGGCTTCGACGGGTCGGCCCCAAGGCCGATGAAGGCGAGCGAGGCGTAGGCGACTGCGGCAAGCCCCGCTTGGTTGCCGACATAGGCGAACATCAGCGGCAGAGTATTCGGCAGAAGATGCCCGGTAATCATCCGTGCCGGCGCAACGCCGAGGCTCCTCGCTGCCAGCATGAACGGCTGGCCGAGCACCCGCTGACTGAGCGAATGCGCAAGCAGCGCATGCGGCCCGACGCCAGCCAAGCCGAGCGCCAGTCCGGCGCTGAGCGGCGACAGGCCGAAAATCGCCGCCGCCGTCAGTGCGACGATGAGCGTCGGCATCATGATGAAGAACTCGCAGAAGCGCAGGATCACCTTCTCGCGCCAGCCACCAAGGACGGCGGCGGCGGTGCCCAGCAGGGTGCCAAACAAAAAACCGATGGCGCCGACCGAGAGGATGACGCAGGCAGTCCGCCAGCCGCCGGCCATGATCCGCGACAGAAGATCGCGACCGAGATGATCGGTACCGAGCAGATGGCTGGCGGTCATGCCGGAATGACGGGCAAGCATGTCCACCGTATCGGGATCATAGGGCTGCCAAAAACCACCGACACACAAAAAGACGGCGAGCGCCGCAAGCACGGTCAACCGGGGCATCGGGCGAGACGCGGATCGAGAAGGCGCATGGCGAGATTGGCGCTGGCATTCAATACAAGCATCCAGACGGCAATGACCATAACATAGGCCTGCAGCACCATCTGGTCGCGCGCCGCGATGCTTTGAACAAGGAACTGGCTGATGCCGGCAAGGCCAAAGAGAATTTCCATGGTCGCGGTGCTGCCGATCACCCAGCCTGCTTCGGAACGGAGCGCCGACAGCAGGGCGTAGAGAGCGCTGCGGTGGCCGTGCCGCCAGAGCGCCTGGCGTTCCGAAAGGCCTTTGGCAAGCGCCGTGCGAAAATGCGCCTGCCCGGCGGTTTCCTTCAGGTCGCGCCGATAGACGCGGGAGAGAACGGCAACCGAATGCAGCGCGATCAGCAGGACGGGCAGGACGATTGCCGTCCAATCATTGGCGAAGGGTCTGACCCAGCGCAACTGCACACCGAGGACCCAGAGAAGGACAAGGCCCAGCCAGAAGGCCGGCACTGCCTGGACGACGACCGACAGAGCCCGGCTCATCCGATCGGCAACACTCCCGGGATAGGCCGCTGAGAAGAACCCGAGCGGAATTGCCAGCGCGATCGCCAGCGCCAGGCCGGCGAGACCGAGCGACAGCGAAACCGGCAGCCGTTCAACGAATTCGGCAAGTACGGGCTCTCCAGTCCGAAACGAACGGCCCCAATCTCCGCCGAGGAAATCTGCCAGCCAATGGAGATAGCGAAGCGGCACGGGCTGATCGAGGCCCCACTCCGCCCTCAACGCCGCGACGGTCTCATCCGTCGCCGGCAGGCTCCAGACGCGAATGGCGATCGCAACCGGATCGGCCGGCATCAATGTTATGACCGAGAAAGAGGCGAGCGAAATCACCAGCAGCCCCGCTATCGATTGTATGCCGAACCGGGCCAGTCCCATCACGTGGCCCTACTCCGTCTCGCCGATATCGGCGCGCAGCACGTGGTAGTCGGATCCCCACGGCTCATAGTTCTTCAGCCGCTTCGACAGGCCGACATACCAGACGGGCGACACCAGGAAAGAGGCGGGCGCATCGTCGAACAGCTTCTGCTGGGCATCCAGCGCAATCGCCACCCGCTTTGCCGGATCGCCTTCGGTCGCAAATCGATCGAGGATCGCGTCGAAGTCGGGTGAAGCATATTTCGCATAGTTCAGCGAAGCGCCGCTTCTCAGCATCGAGTTCAGGAAGAAGGCGGCATCGCCGCTCGGGGCAGTGTGCTGCGCCCAGAGCGCGATGTCGAAGTCACCGGCCGCAGCCATCTGCTGGATGTTTTCCACCACCTGCGTATCGATGGCGATGCCGATCTTTGCGAGTTCCGCCTTGACCACCGGCAGCATGGTGACGAGATCAGGACGCTGCGGATAGGTTATGACCAGCAGACGCAGCGGCTTGCCGCCTTTTTCGCGCATGCCGCCGCTGCCTTTTGCCCAGCCGGCTTCGTCGAGAAGCGCTGCGGCCTTGGCAGGGTCGGTCGGGCGTGCCTCTCTGCCCGCAAAGGGGAAATAGGAGGCGTAGGCGCCGGTGGCGGGGTCGCCACCGTTGATCGCGGTGGCAAGCTCCTTGCGGTCGAAGGCCAGATCGATCGCCTGGCGCACTTTCACATCATCCATCGGCGGCCGGGCAGTGTTGAAGAAAGCGAGATACTGGTATCCGACCGGGAACGGCTTGATCGCCAGATCAGGGTTTGTCTGGAGCCGGCTCACGACTTCCGACGGCAAGCCGAAAGCCAAATCGAGCTCGCCGGCTTCCAGCGCCAGCGTCAGGGTCTGCGCATCACCGAACTTGCGGAAATTAACCGGCGAACGCTTGTCGGCGCCGGCAAAATGCGCGTTAGGCTCGAGCGTGATTGAGGCATCCGCCTTGAAGCCCGAGATTCGATAAGGACCGCTGAAGACGGCGTTGCCGGCCGCGGTGGGTTTGTACGCGATCAGCGGCCATTCGGCGAAGAGCGCCTGGATGAAAGGCGCCGGCTTTTCGGTTGTCACCTTCAGCGTCAGGTCGTCGGCCGCCTCGAATGTCAGCTTGCCACCGGTGGCGAGCGCCGCCTTGTTGCTGGCAAATGTGTTGTCGAAACCCGCCGCCAGCGCTTTGGCTGTCACCGGCGTGCCGTCGGAAAACAGGCGGCCGTGTTTCAGGGTCACGGTCCAGGTCAGGTCGCCGGTGCGCTGCGCCTTTTCGGCCAGTTCAGGCACGAGCTTGCCGTCCCGATCGACGGTGAAGAGGTTCTCGCCGACCCCGTGGCTGACCAGCGCCCAGCCGTTCGAGCCCTTGGCCGGGTCCGTGCCACTGGTGATGTAGGTGGCGCCGACGCGAACCGGCTCGGCTGCAAAGACAGTGCCTGCGGTGACAAAGATGGCGGCACTGAGCCAGGCGGCGGCCAGGCGCGATAGAGTGTGCGACGTCAATTCTCTTTCCTCTTGTTCTATTCGGATGGGGTGCGAAGCCGCTGCTTGCGGCCCGTTGGGTGATAGGCGAAGTCCTCGACGATCCCACCGCCGAGTAGGTGCTCGCCGATGATCCGGTCGATCGCATCTTCGTTGACGCCGCCGTAATAGGTTCCTTCCGGAAATACCTGCAGCACGGGCGCCAGATTGCAGGGACCGAGACAGGTGGATTTTGCGGTCATCGTGCCGTCGCCGGCAGTGCGCAGGTTCTGCCGCTCCTGCTGGTTGCGCAGATGTCCCCAGATCACATCGGCTCCGGCCGCGTTGCAGGGACCGCCCTGGCAGACGAGCACGCGGCGTTTCTGGGCCGGCACGAGCGATCCCTCGGCAACGGGCGGCGTGTCGGTCTGCGGCACGTCCAGTGCTTCGGCGGTTTCGAGCAGTTCGCCTATCAGCCGCGCCATCAACGTGCTCGAGGCGATATCCCGGGTGATCGAAAGGGCCGGCCAGCGCCGGCTATCGGCCGCTTTCCAGCGCTTCAGCGATTTCGTCAGCCAGATAAGGAAGCTCGGCTCCATGGGCAGGACGAGCGGCACGATAACGACGGTTTCGGCATCCTCGTCGAGCAGATCGGACAGCGCGTCGCGCAGGGAGGGGGTACCCTGTTCGGTAAAGGCGACCCGAACCGTTCCGGCTCCGGTCACGCCAGCTGCAAGTTTTGCGAGCCGTTGCATTTCCAGATGCGGCGATGCCGCAAAGGCGGATTTCGCAATCAGCAGGACGGCGCGCCCGGATACGTTCTGGGAGGATAATCCCTGTGGTTTCACTGCCTTCGTCTCACTCAAAGGAGGAGGCAGCAAAAATGAAGGTTCCGGCAGGCACAGATAGCCCGACGAAACCGTCATTCCTGTGGCACACCCCGACCACGGAACTTCTATCGTCAGGCAGGTCTCCTGGCTCGCGGGTCAAAGCCTTGATCGCCCGTCTTCCCGGCATTGGCTGCCAGTGACATGTTGGGCGAAGGGCTCACCGCTCACAGTTGCGGGACAGCTCCGGTTTTGACCGGATTCCCTCTTAGCTTCCGTCCGAGGACGGAAGAACCTTGACGCCGCGAACTTACACGGCCTCCTCTGCCTGTCAACGCTGCACCTCAACCCGTCGTCTCGCAGGTGATCAGGAGCCGGGGAGGGCATGTTGCATCGTCATCTCCCGATGAAACGATCTGGTCCGGAACTGCCGTTGCAATTGCGGACCGAAGGATATCGCCTCAATGCGAGGCACCGGAGCCGCCGACGGCAACGATCGTAAAGGGTTTTCCTTCGACGGGGATCGTGCGGACTTCCTTCAGGCTCTCCGCATCGACGATGCGAACCAGCGAATGCCGCGGATCGGTGATGGCGACATGACCGTCCGCGACGGCAAGACGCGGCCGCGGATCACGCCAGTGACCGTCCTTGCTGTAGGGCTCGGTGACTTTTCCCTTGCGAACGATCTCGCCCTTGATCACATCCAGCACATGAAGATCACCGTCCTCCGTCAGGATGTAGGCACTGCGCGGCGTTGCTGGGTCCAGCAGGAAGTCGACGCGGCGGGTGGGCAGGGCGATCAGCCGGAAGTGCTTCTCGCTGTCCGGATCGATCAGGACGATTTTGTCCTCGCCGTAGTTGCCGAGGAAGAACTGCATTGCCTTACCGCCAAGCAAGGTACCAGTCGAACCTTTCGGCATGTCAGATGGGTAAGCGAGCATTTCCAGTTTCGGTCCATCAAGTCCGCCAGGACGGGCGACAAGAACGCCTTCCTTGCAACCGAAAGCAACCAGCAGGGATGAAGTGGCCTCGCCGTGAAGATCGGTGCATTTCGCGACGTCGCCGAGCTGCCTGCCCGTCTCGTCAACGACGCGAAGTCCGACCCGCGGCGGCAGTTCGTCGGGCTTGGTTTCGACTTCGGTGTTTGGAACCGACACCAGCACGAAACGACCCATCGTTACCGCTACGCCGTGATGCGGCTTCGTCGTGTCGATTGTCTTCACGTCAGCCCTGCCTTCGAGAAGAGCCGCTTCGTCGATGATATCCGCCTTGCCGCCTCGATCGTAGAAGAGGATCGCATGGTCGTCATGCGGAACGACGTGGAAAGGACGCTTGCCCTCGAAAGTCACGGGCAACAGCCCCACCTCGGAGACCTCCAGGTCCCGATGTTCCCCGTGATCGGAGAAATCGATGCCAGTCTTGAGGACGTGCACGATGTCATGATCCGACTGCGTGGCGAATACGCTCCGGCCGGACGCGCTGGCGGTCAGCGCCGCAGGACCCTTGACGTCGTAGCGGCCGAGTTCCTTGCCGTTCTCGAAGTCGATGGCGCGGACGACTGGATTCGTATGATCGCCGACAAACAGGCGCCATGCCTCTTTCGTCTCATGATCATCATCGGCAAACGCTCCGGAAGCAGCAAAGATGAGGCCTGACGCGACAGCTGTCAGCAGACGGTTTCGAGTGAGAAAAGACGAGACGGGTGACGGCCCTCGCTTGTCGATCCCGATCTCATCGACGGCGAACTTCTTTCCGTGCGGCTCCATCAGGATGCGGTTGAGAAGCGTGGTTTTGCCAGCACCGAGATAGCCGGTCAAAACTGCCACCGGGGTTGGTTTAATTTTCTGCGGTGACATGACTTGTCTCCAGATTGATGGCCACCTTGGTCAAGATTCGTTGTATGTTATAACATTACTAACGCAATCGTTGTCAATCCCCGGAATGCGATGATCGACATTTGCCGGATCGCGATGCAGATCGAAACAAGACTGGCGGAGATGGACCGAGAGTGGGATGTCGAACGAACGCTGGAGACGAACGCTTCAACCGCCTTGGATGGCCGGGAGCTATCGAACTGTACTTTCCCGAACGATAAGCTCCCATTCGACGGGTGCGGTGTATGATTTGGCATCGTTGATCCGTGCGACGATCGCCTCGGCCGTCAGCTTGCCAATACGCTCGCGATCAGGGCGAACCGTCGTTAGGGAGGGACTAACGCAGCTCGCCGCCTCGTTGTCTCCAAATCCAACAACGCCGATATCTTGGGGAACGCGCCGGCCGAGTTTCCGCAGTGCCCGAAGCACGCCAAACGCAACGACATCGCTGTTGCAGGCGATTGCGTCGATCTCGGGATGGCGTTCCAGAAGCTCGCTTGCAAGCCGCTCCCCGAGTTCGGGGCTGCCGCCTTGCTGCGCCGTATGCTTGACGATGTCGGGGAGGCCGGCCGTCGCTGCCGCAGCTTCCAGCCCGCTCAAACGCTTCTGGGCGCGTTTATCGTTTTCGCGAACGCTGCCAACGAAGGCCAGGCGCCGATAACCCTGACCTATGAGATGGTTGGCTTGCGCTGCGCCGACACGTGCATGATCGAACCCAACGGCGGTATCAATCACTTCACCGCCCGTGTCCCACATCTCGATGATCGGGATGTCGGCTGCCTTCAGAAGCTCGACGACTTTCGGGGGATGGTCGACGCCGATGATGGCAACGGCCGCCGGCCGCCAGCTCAGGATGGACCGGACGAGACGCAGCTCCTGGTCGGCATTGTACCTTGTATTGGCGAGCATGACCTGCAGGTCATGCTCCAGCAAAGCTGATTGCAGCGTATCGATGATGTTGGCGAATTCGGAATAGTAGAGTGAGGTGACGACAACGCCAACAATGTCCGAGCGCGTGCCCGAAAGCCCGCCGGCGAGCCGGTTCGGCACGTAATTTAGCTCCTCCATCGCAGCATTGATCTGACGGCGAAGTTCGATGCGGACCGTGTGCGGGGCGCGCAAGGCGCGCGAGACGGTATTGACTGAAACGCCCACCCGTTCGGCGATCGAAGCAAGGGTCGGGACGTTGCGGGCTACCTTGTCGGAAAGTTCAATCGTCATCTCAGCTCAAAAAAATCCCGTGAGTGATCGTTGCGTTAACGGTAACTTTATGCCATCTTTTTGAAATGGAGGCAAGCGAAAGAGGGACCGAAGTCGTTCTTTCGCCTGACACGGCAGGCGAAAGCCAGCTATCGGCGACGCGGAGGAGCACTATATGGCTGAAAGGCCAAACATCATTCTGATCATGACGGACCAGCAGCGCTACGACTCGATATCGGCGCTCGGGTTCCCCTATGCCGTGACCCCCAATATTGATGGACTTGTCGAAAARGGCGTGGCGCTTACCAATTGCCACGTCAATGCGCCAAGCTGCGTTCCCTCGCGCGCAAGCCTGTTCACCGGTTACCACCCGCATACGACGGGCGTTCTGGCCAACGGCCAGGCATGGCAGCGGACCTGGGTCGAGCAGCTACGTGACGCCGGCTATCGCTGCGTCAACGTCGGCAAGATGCATACAATCCCCTACAATTCGGATTCCGGTTTCCACGAGCGCTACGTCGTGGAAAACAAGGATCGCTATATGGAAGGCCGCTGGTATTTCGACGAGTGGGACAAGGCCCTGGCCGCCAACGGCCTCGTCAAACAGCAGCGCGAACACTACCGTAAACTCGACGACTATCGTGACAGGCTGGGCTGCTTCGACTGGAAACTGCCCGAGGCGCTGCATTCCGACGCCTTCGTCGGCAATATGGCGAAGTGGTGGGTCGAGACCTATCCGACGACCGAGCCGCTGTTCCTGCAGGTCGGTTTCCCCGGGCCGCATCCGCCGTTCGATCCGCCGGCGCGCTATACCGAGCCGTATCTCAGGCGCAACGATCTGCCGCTGCCAAGGCCGACGAAAGAAGAGTTGGATTCTCTCCATCAGGAGCTGAAGGACAAGCGCCAGCACGACGTGGAGGTCGATCACGACTCCGTCGTCTGGAGCCTCGACCCGTCTGAAGATCAGATGCAGCGGCTTTGGGCGCATTATCTTGGCAATGTCACGCTGATCGACGAAAAGGTTGGCGAGCTGCTCGGTTCGCTTCAGGAGCGCGGCTATCTCGAAGATGCCATCGTCATCTTCACCTCCGATCACGGCGAATGCCTGGGCGAGCATGGCTTGATTCAGAAATGGTCGATGTATGACGTCGTCACCCGCGTGCCGACCGTCATCTGGTCGACGGCCGGCCGGTTTGAGGGTGGACGCTCGGTCGACGGTCTCTGCCAGCTCTTCGACCTCGGCCCGACCATCCTCGAATATGCCGGCATTGTGCCGCCGAAAACCTTCGAAGCAAAAAGCCTTAAGCCGGCGCTCGAAGGCAAGGACTGGACGCCGCGCGACCACGTGTTCTGCGAACAGATCGGCGACGTGGCGATGGCCGGCGGCGTCGAGTTCATGACCGCTGTGAGGAGCAACCGGTGGAAGCTCGTCCACTTCAAGGGCTCTGAGGACGGACAACTGTTCGACCTCGAGAACGACCCAAAGGAGGTGAGGAACCTCTGGAGCGATCCGGCCCATGCGGAACGGAAGCGCGAGCTTCTGGATGTTATGCGCGACTGGCTGATCGAATCCAACTTCAAGACGCGTGACGTCATGGCGGGTGCGCGATGAGCCATCGATATTGCCGGGACGGATCAGCTTCCCGGAGGGAGACATGACCTTGTCCATCACAACGAGTGAAGAAAAGCCCGAGCCGGCCAGCCGGTCGTCCCTCATGTCCGGTTCGATCGCAATGATGGCGGTCAACATCGCCGCCGTGGCTGTCGGCATCATTCTCTGGGCTGTCGTGACGTCACAGGGGGTCGTCGGCCTTCCGACGCCTCTTGCCGTGGCGAAGCAGGCGGTGATCCAGGCGCAGAACGGGCTTTTGTGGTCGGATGCGATTTCGAGCCTTGGCCGTGTCTTTACCGGCTTTGCGCTCGGCATCGCGGTGGCAATCCCTGTGGGCTTCCTGATGGGCTGGTATCGCATTGCCCGCGGCATCATCGAGCCTTACGTGCAGTTCTTCCGCACCATCCCGCCGCTTGCCATCATCCCCCTGGCGATCGTCACCATGGGCATCGATGAAACACCGAAGATCTTCGTCATTTTCCTGGCGTCCTTCCTGTCGAGCGTCGTGGCGACGTATCAGGGCGTCGTCAACGTCGATAGAACGCTGATCAACGCCGCACGCGTGCTTGGTGCCAACGACTTCACCATCTTCCGGCGAGTTATCGTGCCCGCCTCGTTGCCCTACATCATGGTCGGCGTCCGCATCGGCCTCGGGTCGTCCTGGGCAACCGTCGTCGCGGCCGAACTGATTGCCGCGCAATCGGGCCTTGGCTTCCGCATGCAGCAGGCGCAGCTCTATTACGATCTTCCGACGATTTTCGTCAGCCTCATCGCGATCGGCGTGCTCGGTCTCATCATGGACCGCATCGTTCAGACGACCGATAGCGTGCTGACCGCCTGGCAGGAAAAGCTATGAACACAAAAATCTCGTTCCAAAGCGTCACCAAGACTTTCAGCATCGCAGGGCAGACCTCCTTCAACGCGTTGCAGGGGCTCAACCTCGATATCGAGGACGGCGAATTCATCACCGTGGTTGGCCCGTCCGGCTGCGGCAAGTCGACGGCCATGAATATCGCGGCGGGCCTTACCAATCCGTCGTCCGGACAGGTGCTGGTGGATAACGTGCCGGTCAGGGGACCGGGGCCTGAACGTGGCGTGATCTTCCAGCAATACGCGCTCTTTCCGTGGCTGACAGTTCGTCAGAACGTCGAGTTCGGCCTGCAGATTGCAGGTCACCCGAAGGCGGAGCGCGGCAAGATTGCGGACCATTTCATCGGCCTCGTGGGCTTGAGCGACTTCTCGAACTCCCTGCCGAAGACGCTTTCCGGCGGCATGAAGCAACGCTGCGCGATTGCGCGGGCCTATGCGGTCAATCCGAAGATATTGCTGATGGACGAGCCCTTCGGCGCGCTGGATGCTTTGACCCGCGTGCAGCTTCAGGATCAGTTGTTGGCCACCTGGAGCAAGGAGCGGCGCACGGTGATGTTCATTACCCACGACGTCGACGAGGCCGTTTATCTTGGGAGCCGCGTCGTCGTCATGGCTGCCCGCCCGGGCCGGCTTCACAAAATAATTCCGGTTGATCTGCCCTATCCGCGCACCGAGGAGATGCGCCTTTCGCCCGAATTCTCGACATTGCGCAACGAGGTGTGGCGGTCGGTCTACCATCCGGCCGCGGCCTGAAGCTTTCAAAAACATCGGCTGTTACAGGGAGGAAATGAACATGCTGACGAGACGTAATCTGATGAAGACGACGGCGGTCGCCGCTGCGGCGAGCGCATTTTCCATCGGCGGAAAGGCAAGCGCCCAATCCGCTGACATGACCATCGGCTACATTGCCGACTTTCCCAATGCCAGTGTCCTGGCAATCGCTCAGGACCAGAAGCTCTGGGAGGCGGAAGGTATCACGCCGTCGGTCAAAGTTTTCACCAACGGCCCGATCCAGATCCAGGCGATGGGCGCCGGCAGCTTGAATTTCGGCACGATCGGCCCCGGAGCGCTCTGGCTGCCAGCGAGCGGTCGAGCCAAAGTGGTCGGCGTGAACGATATCGGATTTTCCGACCGCGTCATCGTGCAGGGCAATATCGGCACGATCAAGGATCTGAAAGGCAAGAAGGTCGGAGTGCCGCAGGGCACTTCCGGCGATATGATCCTCCGCATGACGCTCACCAAGGCCGGCATGACGGTCGGCGACATTCAGGTCGTGCCGATGGATCCTGCAACGATCGTTTCCGCGTTCACGTCAAAGCAGATTGACGGTGCCGGTATCTGGTATCCACTGATCGACACGATCAAACCGCGCGTTCCGGATATGAAGGAGCTGGCGTCTAACCAGGATTTCTATCCGCAGACGTCGTTCATCAACACCTTCGTCGCCCGCAACGAAATCGTCCAGCAGAACCCGGATCTCGTGAAGAAATTCCTGCGTGTCATGAAAAAGGCGATGGATTACCGCGCCGCGAATATCGACCGGTCCATTCAGATTACGACGGCCTTCCTCAATGCCCCGGCAGATGCGACCGAGAAGGTCGCCCGCAGCCGCAAGATGCTGACAAGCAGAGAACTGGACGCCTTCACAAGGGACGGCACAGTCAACAAGTGGCTGGCGGATTTCAACAAGATGTTTCAGGAGTTCGGCACGGTGAAGGATCCGTTGCCCCCGGAACAGTTCTATACGGGCGATCTGTTCACCAGCGCTTGAGCCTCATCCGCTCCTCGCTTGTTAGCCGACCGGCCGCGATGTCGTGAAAAGGCGGCGCGTGGCCGCCTGATCGGAGGGATCAGCGCCTTTACGCAGTGGTTCCCTCGTAGCCGTCGATGTCATCGATGGACCATCCCGAAAGATGCATGTTGTGATGGTTTCACACCGCTTTCGGGATGGACGTCGGCGGACGGGCGAAAATCGGGTTGGGCTGGATCAGAACACCAGCTCCGCATCATCGACAATGTAAGGAGCGTAGCGATAATCGCGGATAAAACTGATCCGTTCGCCACTCCATTCCAGCCACATGAGGTGGGTCGGTTTTGGGTCGCCTTGGCCGCTGAAAACGGCGATGATCTGCCGGCCCTCCAGCCAGGCCGGGACAAGCCATATTTCGTCGCACTTGGCGTAGATCGTGAAGAACAGACCGACGTCTGCAGCCCCGGAGCGTAGCGGGTGCGAGGACTGCCGGAGTTTCACGTCCTCGGCGAGGAGCGCGCGCAGACCATTCCAGTCCCGCTGGTTGAACAGCGAAACGTAGCGCACCACGGCAGGGGAGGGGGCCGTCCGGTTCGGAAGGGGGATGCTTTGCGCATTGATCTCCCGGAGCCGCGCACGTCCCCGCGCCAGATGCCCCTTCACCGCGTCAATTGTGATGCCGAGCAACGAGGCTATCTCTGCCAAAGGTTCGTCGAGCACGTCTTTCAATATAACGGCGCTGCGCTGCAGGACAGGGAGTTCATAAAACCGCGACACCGCAGTGTGCATCGCTTCTTCATGCATGAGACTCTCCAAGGGATCGAGATTGATTTCGTCGACGACGTTTTCCGCGGCCTCGACGGGCTCCGCGGCACGGATCGCCCGGCCGCGCAACAAATCCAAGGCGCGATTATGAGCGATCTTGAACAACCAAGCCCGCAGGTGCGGCGCCTCGTGCAGGTCTTCAAGGGCAACAAGAGCTTTGGCAAAGGTGTCTTGAACGACATCCTCGCCATCGATCACCGATCCCATGAGGCGGGCGCAATAGCGATGTAACTCCGGCCGCAATGCCTCGGCCAGGACTGCGAACTCAGCCCGTGTGCCGCGGTCCGGTTCCGACAATCCAGCACTCAATCCGCAAACCTTTCCATTATGTCCACGCCCTTGTCGCCAGACAATCCGAATGCGAACCCATCAGAATAAGCCGGATTGTCAAGCACAGCCACCACGTTTTCGCCGAAGAGCCTCGGTGGCATCGGCGCCCCGAAACGCGCCACGAATGCTTCGGGTTCGATGTCCATGGCCCGGGCATAGGCGCTGGCGGCGATGTCACCGATGCCGGTGCCTAAAATCACTTGCCGAGGCAGGATTGCCTGGAAACGGATACCAAGCTGCCTCTGCTCGGAAACCCGATTGGCATATTTGGCCATGAACCAGAGCATGCGTTTGGCGCCGCCATAGCCGCCTGACATCGGCGATCCATCGACGGCCGCGCCACTCGACACGACGACAACCCGGGTCCCGGGTTCGAGCGGCAGGTTCAGCGCGCCTTGCAGCCAGTGTAGCCCGGCTTTGACGTCGTGCTCCCAGGTCGCGGTGAAATCGGCCCAACTGATCTTGTCCAATCGCTCCATCGGCGGTTTCGCTCCGGCGTTCAGCACAAGTATATCCGGCCGAACGTCCGCAAGGATACGGTGTGCGGCGGCCTCGTCCCTGGCATCGGCGGCAATCGTCGAAACGCCCAGTCGGGTTCGGACAGCCTCGAGCGCATCGGATTGACGCGCCACAACCGTGACCCTTGCCTCCTGATCAACAAGTGCCTCCACCAGCACCAGGCCGAGCCCGCGGCTTCCACCGGTGACGACGACATTCTTACCCTTGAGACTCATCGGTCCTGCTCCTTTGCTTCGATATTGCAAAGACGATCGAGGCTCTGGAAAAGAGTCAGCCGCTGATAGAATTCGGGATCACGGAGACTTCCACGTCCACACGGCAGCGCCTATGGCAAAAGTTCATCACCCCCGAGCTTGCGCATATAGGCTTCGAACATGTCGGCCATTGCATTGGCGAACCCCTCGATCTCCGCCGCGTCATGCTGTGCCTCAGAAAACTCTTTCCCGACGGTGCTCATTGCCGTGAATATCAGGTCACCCGCCATGTTACGGACTGTCTTTGGAGACCGTGGCAGCGCCTCTAGCATGAAAGCGTCAATGTTGCGGCTGCCTGCCTCGCGTGCCTCCAAAGCCTCCGGCGCATCTCTGTAGAGCGGTGCGGCGTCGTCCAGTGCAACGCGAACCGCAGCCTCGTCGCATTCGGACTGAATGAACATGTGGACAAGCCTGCGGAGCCTTGCGAGCGGCGGCATCGAGCGGTCGCCCAGGATATCGCCCAGCAGGCTGGTGGTCTGCCGCCATTCGTCGCTCTGCAGACGAAACAGAATAGCGGCCTTGTTGGGGAAGTACTGGTAAAGCGAGCCGACGCTGACGCCGGCCTTCTCAGCCACCCGCGCGGTGGTGAAGCGATGCGCGCCCTCCTCAGCCAAAACGCGAACGGCAGCCTCGAGAATTGCCTTCACCAACTCTTCCGAGCGGGACTGCTTCGGCAATTTTCTCGAGGAAATTGAATAGCTTGCCCGGTCGTTCATGTCTCAGCCCCGTAAAGCGATTAGCAAACGCGACTAATTAATCGTATTTTCTGCCTCAACGCAATCAACGGAAACACGAACGGTTCTGATCATGAATTCCACCCTTTTGAGCGCTCCGCTCGCTCCCTTGCTGGACCGCCTCTTCAAGCAGGCCGACGCCGCTACCAGCCCCGCCATGGCAGCAATGTCGGAGGAAGAACGCGACCGCCTGCTGACAAGCAAGACCGAATATCTCGACCTCTATAGCCGGCTGAAAGACCTCTGGCTGCCCGTATCCAAGGAAACGGGCGAGCTTCTCTATATGCTTGCGAGGAGCATGAAAGCAAAAACCATCGTCGAATTCGGCACCTCTTTCGGTGTCTCGACGCTGTTCCTCGGAGCCGCGCTCCGCGACAACGGCGGAGGTCGCATCATCACCACGGAGTTCGAGCCGTCCAAGGTGGCGCGCGCCCGCCGGAACATCGCTGAAGCAGGGCTTTCGGATCTTGTCGAGGTGCGCGAAGGCGACGCGCTTCAGACGCTTGCAAGCGATCTGCCGGAAGGCATCGACCTGCTCGTGCTCGACGGCGCCAAGGCCCTCTATGAAGACATACTCGCCCTGGTCGAGGATCGGTTGAGGCCCGGCGCGCTTGTCCTTGCCGACGACGTCGACTTCAGCCCGGAATACCTGAAACACGTCCGCTCGCAGACCGCCTCTTACCTCTCGACCCAGGTCGCCGAGGGCATCGAGCTTTCCATCCGCCTCGGCTGATGCCGAGACCCACGCCAACAAACCACCCATAGGAGAATGAAAATGCATGTATTCGTTACAGGCGCCACCGGCTGGGTCGGCTCTGCGGTTGTCGAGGACCTGATCGGTGCCGGCCATACGGTGAGCGGTCTTTGTCGTTCAAGCGGAAAGGCAGCCACGCTGTCCGCCATCGGCGCGACCCCCGTCGAAGGTTCGCTGGACGACCTTGGGCTCCTGCGCGCAACGGCCTCAAAGGCCGACGCCGTCATCCATACCGCCTTCAATCACGACGATTTGTCCAAGTTCCTCGAGAATGTCGAGCAGGACCGGCGCGTGATCGAAACCCTCGGCGAGGCGTTGGTGGGAAGCAGCCGCCCGCTGATCGTCACCTCCGGTCTGATGGGTCTGCCTCGCGGGGCGACCGAAGCCGATCTTCCAAACCCGGCGTTTCCGCGCAAATCGGAGGTCGCGGCGCGATCTGTCGCCGAGCCCGGCGTGCGGGCGGCCACGGTGCGCCTTGCGCCTTCGGTGCATGGCATTGGCGATCATGGCTTCGTCCCGACCCTGATCCGTTTCGCCCGTCAGACAGGCGTCTCCGCCTATGTCGACGACGGCACCAATTGCTGGTCGGGCACTCATCGTCGTGACGCCGCCCGCGTCTATCGCCTTGCTCTGGAAACAGGTGTCACGGAAGCGGTCTATCACGCCGTCGCAGAAGAGAGTGTGCCCTTCAGGCAAATCGCCGAAGCGATCGGAGCCGCGCTTGGTCTTCCGGTCGAGTCCCGGCCGCGCGAGCATTTCGGCTGGTTCGCCCATTTCGCGGGAAGCGACATGGCGGCTTCCAGCACGAGGACGCGCGCACTCCTCGGCTGGCAGCCGCGGGAGGTGAGCCTTCTCAGCGACCTCGGTCGCCCGGAATATTACGCAGGCTGACTGAAATGCAGAACCCGCGCCTCGAAGGCGGGTTCTGCACCGTAAGCGTTCACGTCAGCCAACGCGGTCCAAGTCAAAGAAGGAAAGACGATGAACGACACGATCACACAATTGGCTACGGTCGGCGCGTATGACCTGCGGATCTATGACGTCCTCGAGGGCGAGATGGAGACTCTGTTGCAGGTCCTTGCCGAACTCGCCCTTCCCATGATGCCGGAATTCGGCATCATGCCGGTAGGCTTCTGGACGGAGGAAACCACTGACAGGCTTTTCCAGATATCGAGCCATTCGAGGCTCGAAGATGTCCAGAGCAACTGGGATAGCTTTCATGCGGATCCACGGTGGCAGGAAGGGCTTGCACGGATCCGACAGGACCGCGTCATCGTGAAGAAGGTCGAGACCGTTCTTCTGCGCGGGCTCGACGGCCTGCCTTCAGCGGGAGGATATCTGTGATGTCACTCGAAGGAAAGACTGCTGTCGTGACCGGCGGCGCCCGCGGTATAGGCCGGGCTTATTGCGAACGCCTTGCGGCGGACGGAGCCAACGTCGTGGTCATCGACAGGGACGACGCCACCCCACTCCTGCCGTCGCTTTCCGGCAACGGACAGAAATATGCACTCGTCTGCGATGTCAGCGAACCTTGGAACATTGAAGGCGCTGCATCGACCGTTCTCGACCTGTTCGGTTGCTGCGATATCTTTGTAAATAACGCCGCCTATATGCCTATCACGACGCTCGAGACCGTCACTTCCGAGGTCTGGCGGCGCGTTCACGCCATCAATGTCGAATCCATTGTTCACTTCGCCCGAGAATTTGTCCCGGCGATGGCTGCTGCAGGTTGGGGAAGAATCGTAACGACGGGATCTGCAGTGACGCTTCACCCTCAGACGCGCGACCTCGCCTACATTGCCAGCAAGGGCGCCGTTCACGCTGTCACGAAGGCACTCGCCAACGAACTTGCAGACAGGGGCATCACGGTGAATTCACTCGCTCCGAGCGTCGTTCTCACGGAGGGATTCGCCGGACGCCTGCCCCCGGGCGGGCCGTCCGCCGGCGAGATGATGGAGCGGCTCATATCCCAACAGACCATCAGGCGCGCCTGCGTGCCCAGGGACGTGGCAGACGCTCTGGCTTTTTTGGTCTCCGATGAAGCGGGCTTTATTACCGGGCAGATCATTCATGTGGATGGCGGCCGAACAAGAAGCGGCGCGTAATTCTTTCCCTCAAAGGCGGACCACACGGTCTACATCGACTATTCTGACAGCAAGCGACCGGCCCTCTCACCAATGCTGTGCCTCCATATGCGCCGACAATGTCATCTGCAGGGAGGTTTTCAGAGGTCATGACGCCGGAGCCTGTGTCGGCGATCAAGCGATCGCCCGGAGCCAGTGTTTTCGTGGCGGATGCACCTTTCGCGGATATCGTTGCCAAAACGCCATAATTGTTGCACCAAGATCCCAACACTATAGTCTCGACGTTGCAAATGGGATCAAAGTCGAATGCGCATTCACTACGGTTTTCTCGGCATATTCCTTGCAATTGCGCCATCGGCATATGCGCTGGAAGTTGGGCCGCCGCCGGCTTTGTCGCCGCTGCAGGGCCAAGCGCAAGCCGCTCATTTGAGCGCACAATTGCTGACGCGATATGCCTATAAGCCGGTTCCGCTCAACGATGCGCTATCCGTCAAGATTACAAATCGGTTCATCAAGTCCCTGGATCCGGACCGTATGCTCTTCCTGCAAGCCGACATCGACAAGTTCACGGCTGGCAGCGCCAAGATCGATGATGCCATCGTCCAGGAAGACCTGGATATTCCGTTTTCGATTTTTAATATCTATGCGCAGCGCGTTGTGGATCGCATGACCTATGCGCGCAGCTTGCTCAAGCAGGATTTCGATTTCAGCGTGCGGGAAAGCTACTCTTTTCTCCGCGACGAAGAACCCTGGCCGCAGTCGGAGCAGGAAAGGAACGAACTGTGGCGTAAACGCGTCAAAGGCGATTGGCTGCGTTTGAAGCTGGCCGGCAAAGCCGATGCGGCGATTCGCGAGACGCTCGACAAGCGCTATCAAAATATCCTCGAGCGCGCCTATACGTACAAGAGCGACGACGTTTTCCAGTCATTCATGGGCGCCTACACCACGTCGGTTGATCCGCACACGGATTATTTCGGTGCTGCCGCTTCGGCCAACTTCGACATTTCGATGAAGCTTTCGCTGGTTGGTATCGGCGCGGTATTGCAAGAACGCGATGGCTATACGACCGTCCGTGAACTCGTACCGGGAGGGCCCGCGCAACTGTCCGGAAAGCTGGCGGTCGGGGATCGTATTATCGGGGTCGGTCAGGGCGAGGATGGCACCGTAAAAGAAGTCGTGGGCACCCGCCTTGATGAAGTCGTGCAAATGATACGCGGGACCAAAGATTCCGTTGTCCGCCTGGACGTCCTGCCGGCAGACGCCGGCGAGAGCCACCGCGTCATCAGCCTGGTGCGGGACAAAATAAGCCTCGAAAAACAGGCCGCGAAAAAGGCCATCCTATCCGTGGAGGACCGCGGTGCGGCGCGCAGAATTGGGGTGATTACCCTGCCGGTGTTCTATGAGGACTTCGACGCGCGGCGCAAAGGCGACAAGGACTACAGAAGCGCAAGCCGTGACGTTGCCAAGCTTCTTGGCGAACTCAAGCGGGAAAACGTCGACGGCGTTTTGATCGATTTGCGCGATAACGGGGGAGGATCATTGGCCGAGGCGATCGATTTGACAGGCCTGTTCGTCGGCAAAGGCCCGGTGGTTCAGCAACGCGACGCCGAAGGGAAGGTCGAGGTAGAAAGCGATGATTTATCCGCGCCCGCCTGGACAGGCCCGGTCGGTGTGCTGATCAATCGCGGTTCAGCGTCGGCCTCCGAGATTTTTGCCGCAGCGATACAGGATTACGGTCGCGGTGTGATTGTCGGCGAGCCTAGTTTYGGCAAGGGCACCGTACAAACCGTTATCAATCTCGACAATGTCGCCCACAACAGCAAACCGAAATTCGGCGAGCTGAAATTGACGATTGCACAGTTTTTCCGCGTCGACGGTGGGACGACACAGTTGCGGGGTGTGACACCCGATATCAGCTTGCCGGGCCTTTCGGACCCTAAGACCCTTGGCGAGGCGAGTTATGACAACGCGCTGCCATGGGCCCAGATCAAGCCTGCGAAGTATACGGCCGCGGGCAATATGGCGGCACTGCTGCCGCAGCTAAAAAGCCGCCACGATGCTCGGGTGCAAAACGACCGGAATTTCCAGCATTTTGTCGAAGACGCCGCCGAATTGAAGGCGCAGCGCGAAAAGCGCGTCATTTCTCTCAATGAATCCGAACGTCAAAACGAATTGGCTGCCTTGGCAGCCCGTCTCAAGGCGCGCGAGCAAACCAACGACGGTTTGTCTCGCAGTGGAGACGATGGTCTGGAAGCAAACGAGCGTAGCCTGAGTGCTGATCTTGCTATTGAAAACGCCCGCAAGAACGCCAAAGACGTCCTGCAGAACGAAGCTGCCTCGATTGTTGCCGATGAAGCGGATTTGCTGCAGGGCACGTCAAAGCCCGGCACTCGGTGAAAGGCGGGCCGCCGCCTCGCCACTTAATTCCCGCCTGAATTGCGCAATTCGCGTTCGGCCCTTTCGAGCGCGCTGGCGTTCAGCACCTTACGAAGCAGCGCCACGGCAACGGCCCGCATGCGGAGATTGTACCAGCCCTCCGGTCCGTCGCCCGGCACTTCGTACACATCCAGCTTTTCATAAAGCTGCTGGAGACGGTTCTGGACGCTCCGCAGCGAGAGCCTTTTGCGCTGGGAGATCGCTTTATCGGTCAGGCCGAGCGCCACATCCACCAGGATTTCGTATTCCGCATCGCTTAAACCATGCGCATTGCCGAGGCTCTTCTGCTGGATGCCACGCACCTCGCGGTCGATAACGCATTGCGACTCCATGAAGACGCCGCGCAGCGCCAGCTTCAGCCGCTCGTCGGAGGTTGATTTCAGCACATACCCATAGGTCGCACCTTCCGGAACGATGCGTGCCACCCCGCGGACATAGGCTTCATCGGAATAGTTCGACCAGAACAGGATCTTGGTGTCCGGCCGCTCGCGCCAGATGGTGCGGGCCGCCTCGATGCCGTTTCGCTCGCTCATCTGCAGGTCCATGACCACATGCTCGGCCCGCGATTGGCGCGCCTGCACCTCACCGGCATGGCCGTTTTCCGCCTCCAGGACCGTGTCGCATTCCGGCAATGCGGCCCGCACCGCCTCGTGCAGATAGGACCGGTGCAGCGGGTCGTCCTCGATGATCAGGACCCTCATGACAATGGCTCCACCAGGCGCTTCGGCCCGACGGGCAGGGTGACCTTCACGGATGTGCCGCGACGGTCGGCATGACCGGCCATCTCGAACCGCGCGGAGATGAGCCGCGACCGTGTCTTCATGTTGTCGATCCCATGGCCCGCCTTGTCCTGCGGGCTGCAAATGCCATTGCCGTCGTCGTCCACCTCGATCGAAAGCATCCGCTTGCGGCTCGCAAGACGCACCAGGATGGTTTTCGGCTGGCCGTGCCTGATGGCGTTGTTGACGGCTTCCTGGACGATGCGGAACAGGGCCGTCGCCACGGTTTGGTCGAGGTCAACAAGTGCTCCGTCGCTTTCGTCAATCATCCGCCATTCGATTGGCTGCCCGCTTTCGCGCACCGAGCGTTCGAGATGGTTCTCGATCGCCTCCGCCACGCCGAACAGCTGCAGCACGGTCGGTTTGGCCTCCTCGATGATCTCACGAAGATCGTGCATGCATTGCTGCAGGGTGCGGCAGAGCGGTTCGAGCGCATCGCCATGCATGTCCGCAAGCCTCGACAGCCGCTCCATGCGCCGTGAGAGCCGCGTCAGGTCGGCAAGCGTCTGGTCGTGCAGGTCCATGCCGATCCTCTGGCGTTCGGCCTCCAGCGCCTCCGTCAGTTTCAGCGCCCCCAGCCGCAGCCCCTCCTCGCGGGCACGTGCCTCCGTCTCGACGATCGCCGAGCGCTTGGCCTGTTCGGCCGCCCTCAATGCAAAGAAATAGGGTGCCAAGAGGTCGGCGATCGAACGGGCGTTCTCGACATCCTCCATCGAATAGCTGTCACGTTCATGGCTGGAACAGCTCAAGGCACCTATGATATCTCCTTGGACCTTGAGCGGCACATGCAGCCTGCTCCTCAAGGAAAGCGCGATAATCGGGCTCGAAAAGGCGCCTTCGAAATGGAAGCGCGGGTCGGCACAGGCATCGGGCGACAAAAGGAAATCCACCTCTCCGGCCAAAAGCGTGCGGATCGGGCTGCCGGTCAAGAGCGCCGGCGGCTGCTGGCTCCAGGCAGTCGCAAGTCCGCTTTCGTAAGCGATGTGGTATTTGCCATCCACCATCTTGATGCAGACGTCGAGATGGTCGTGCGGAATGATGTGGCTGATCTCGGCGGCCACCGCCTGGATGATAGCATTAAAATCGAGCTGGCCGGCAAGAAGCCGGGAGATGCCGAGATAGCGGTCGAACAACGCGTTTCGCGCCCGATTGAGCATGACTGACCTCCTCCAGTCCTTGAAACCATTAGACGCTTCGTTGTGGTTCTTGTCTTGCGGGAACCCGCATATTTTGCGCGAGCACCCGCAGAAAGGTTGCTTGTATGCGCCTATACAACATCTGATTTCTCCTCCATTCTCCTCCTACTGAGCAAACGGGGCTCAGCGCAAACACTATCTTCGGCCACCGTTGAGGAGCGGCCCGAGGAGAACCCCGTTGGGAACTCTAGGGAGGAAATCATGATCATCAGAAAGATGCTTTTCGCATCTGTCGCTATCGCTTGCGTTGCCGGGCCGTTCTCTGCCCTGGCCGAAACTTCGGGCAAGAAGATTGCCCTTTCCAACAACTATGCTGGCAATTCCTGGCGGCAGGCGATGCTGACCAGCTGGGACAAGATCACCAAGGACGCCGTCGCAAAGAAGATCGTCGCCGCTGCCGATCCGTTCACGACCGCAGAAAATCAGGCGACCGAGCAGGCCGCGCAGATCCAGAACATGATCCTGCAGGGTTATGATGCGATCGTCATCAACGCCGCCTCGCCGACTGCCCTCAACGGCGCCATCAAGGAGGCCTGCAACGCCGGTATCACGGTCGTTTCCTTCGACGGCATCGTAACCGAGCCTTGCGCCTGGCGCATCGCGGTCGACTTCAAGGGGATGGGCGAAAGCCAGATCGAATATCTCGCCAAGAAGATGCCGAAGGGTGGTAATCTTCTGGAGATCCGCGGCCTCGCCGGCGTTTCGGTCGATGATGAAATCCACGCCGGCATCCAGGCGGGCGTGCAGAAAAACTCGCAGTTCAAGATCGTCGGTGCCGTCAACGGCGACTGGGCTCAGGATGTCGCGCAACGCGCCGTCGCGGGCATCCTTCCGAGCCTGCCGGAAATCACGGCAGTCGTGACCCAGGGTGGCGACGGTTATGGTGCGGCACAGGCCTTCGCCGCAGCGAACCGACCGACCCCCACCATCGTTATGGGCAACCGCGAGGACGAACTCGTCTGGTGGAAGCAGCAGAAAGACAAGAACGGCTACGAGACCATGTCGGTCTCGATCGCGCCCGGCGTCTCGACGCTCGCCTTCTGGGTGGCGCAGCAGATCCTTGACGGCAAGCAGGTGAAGAAGGACCTGGTTGTTCCTTTCCTGCGCATCGACCAGGCCAATCTCGAAACGAACCTCGCCAGTACCCAGAAGGGCGGCGTCGCCAATGTCGAATATTCGCTGGAAGACGCCCAGAAAGTCATCAGCAGCGCCAAGTGAGCTGATCCTCCCACACAACAGAGCACGGCGCCGGCGGGCGCCGTGCTCCCGCATCGCCCTGCCCAGATCATCGACGACGTGTTCCGCATGAATGAAGTAACAGCAAGACGAGAGGTGGCCGCGGCCCGCGGCGTCAAGGTGACCTTCGGCGCCGTCAAGGCGTTGGACGGAGCGGATCTCGTCATCCACGGCGGGGAATGCGTTGGTCTCGTGGGCCACAACGGCGCCGGCAAGTCCACCATCGTCAACGTTATCAACGGCAGCCTGAACCCGCATGCGGGCGAAGTCAGCTATGGCGGTGCCACGGCCCAACATGGCATCTCGACTGCACGAGCCAATGGCGTTCGCTGCGTCTTCCAGGAATTGTCGCTCTGCCCCAACCTGACCGTCAACGAGAACGCCCGCGTGATGCACGCGGAACTCGCCGGCTGGAACTGGCGCACCAGGGCAGTCGCCCTCGTCAAACAGCAATTGGGGGATATTTTCCCCGGCCATGGCATCGATTGCGACAGCACGATCGACGACCTTTCGATCGCCGAGCGACAGATGGTCGAGATCGCCATCAGCTTCGCCGGCCTGAACGAAAAGCCGAAGCTCGTCATTCTCGACGAGCCGACCTCTTCGCTCGACGCAGGGCTGGCGGCGCAGCTCATGGCCTATATTCGGAAGTTCGTCGGGGAGGGGGGATCTGTGCTGCTGATCTCGCATATCCTCGGCGAAATCCTCTCCACCTCGGACCGCATCGTGGTGATGAAGGACGGCCGCGTCGTTGCCGACCGCTCCGCATCGGAGTTCAGTACCCGCAGCCTCGTCGAAGCCATGGGCAACGTGGTACGCGAGCAAGAATGGCAGCGCGCGGCAGACAAGCGTGATGGCGCGCCCGTGCTTGCCATGCCGCCGCGACGGGGTCACGGTCTTGCCTTTCAAGCCCATCGCGGCGAGATGATCGGTCTTGCCGGTCTCGCAGGACATGGCCAGACGGAAACGCTCCTCGATCTCTATCTTTCGCACAATAGCAACTGGTGGCCGGCACGCCGGAAGGAGATCGCCTTTGTTGCCGGCGACCGCAGCCTGAACGGTATATTCCCGCTCTGGAGCATCCTGAACAATCTCAGCATCGCCTCGCTTGGCGATATTTCCTCCCGGAGCATCGTGAACCATGACCGCGAAGGCGTGCTTGGCGACGGCTGGAAGAAGCGTATCGAGATCCGTACGCCGGACATGGAAAACCGCATCCTGTCGCTTTCCGGCGGCAATCAGCAAAAAGTGCTATTCGCCCGTGCATTGGCGACGACCGCGAGGATCGTGCTGATGGACGATCCGATGCGCGGCGTCGATGTCGGCACCAAGCAGGAAGTCTATGACATCCTGCGCTCCGAGGCTGCCACCGGCCGCACCTTCATATGGTATTCGACGGAAATGGACGAAATTCGCCTCTGCGACCGGGTCTACGTTTTTCGGGAAGGCGCCATCGTCGCGGAACTCGCGGGCGACGAGATCACCGAGAAAAACGTGCTCGAGGCTTCCTTCAGCGCAGGCGAGGCGGCATGAAGATATCCTCCGGCACGATCCGCCTTATCATCCCTGCCGCGTCGCTGGCGCTGCTGCTCGCCGCCGTCTTCTACATGCAGCCGCGCGCCATGAGCTATACAGGCCTCAACCTGCTCTTCAATCTCGCCGTGCCGATCGCGCTCGCGACGGTGGCGCAAATGCTGATCATGGCGGTTAACGATCTCGACCTGTCGATGGGCGCCTTCGTCAGCTTCTGCGCCTGCGTGACGGCGACGTTCCTGCAGGCGTCCCCGGCAATCGGCGTGTTGATTTTCCTTGGCGCCATTGCGGCCTATGCCGTGATCGGCGTTGTCATCCATGTTCGAGAATTGCCCTCGATCGTCGTGACGCTGGGTATGAGCTTCGTCTGGGGCGGGCTTGCGGTCCTTATGCTGCCGTCTCCCGGTGGCGAGGCTCCGATCTGGGCCCGCTGGCTGATGACCTCCCGGCCTCCTTTTGTGCCGATGGCGATCGTCGCCAGCATCGTCATCGCGGCGGTCACCCATTTCGTCATCATGCGCTCCTCCGTCGGTGTGCTGATCCGCGGCATTGGCGGCAATGTCCGCTCGGTCGAGCGCGCCGGCTGGTCGGTTATCCGCATCCGCGCCGGAACCTATGCGTTGGCCGGCTTCTTCGCCGTTCTATCCGGCATCGCGCTTGTCGGCCTTACGACCTCGGCGGATGCGAATATCGCGCTGCGCTACACGCTGTTGTCGATCGCCGGCGTCATCCTCGGCGGCGGCGAGTTCGTCGGCGGCAAGGTCTCGCCGATCGGCGCCGTTATCGGGGCATTGACCCTCACGCTCGCCGGCTCCTTCCTCTCCTTCATGCGCATATCGCCCGACTGGCAGATCGGTGCGCAGGGCGCGATCCTGATCGTCGTGCTGGCGCTTCGCCTTTTCCTGAACCGGTTGGAAAAGCAGGAGAAGGGCCGATGAACGCCGCGCGCCTCCTCTTTACCAAGCCCTGGATCTGGTCCTTCGCGGCTACGATGATCGTCTGGGTCGTCACCGTTCTTTTTACCGGCGGCGCAAGCTCGCTTGGCTTGTCGCAGGCAGCCTTAACCTTCGCGGCCTTCTCGGTCATCGTCGGCATCGGCCAGATGTTCGTCATCACCCTCGGTCCCGGCAATATCGATCTTTCCGTGCCCGCCACGATGACGCTTTCCGGCACGCTGGCATTGAAGCTGATGGACGTGCAGGATGGCATGATCCTCGTCGGTCTGCTGACGTCGATCCTGCTGGGTTTCGCAATCGGCATCGGCAACTATGCGCTGATAAAACTCCTGCGCATCCCGCCGATCATCGCGACCCTCTCCATAAGCTTCATCGTGCAGTCGACGGCCATCTGGGCGAACCGGGGCCTGCGCATCAAGCCCCCGGAAGTGCTGGCGAGCTTCACGACATCCAGCCTGTTCGGCATCCCCAATATTGCGATCGTCGCCCTGATCCTCTCGGTGATCGCTTGGGTTCTGCTGAAAAAGACCATTTACGGCCGCTGGATCTCGGCGATCGGCCAAAGCACATTCGCCGCCCGGATGACCGGCATTCCGGTCGACGGCACGCGGCTCGTCACCTACATCCTCTGTGCCGTGCTGGCTTCGATCTGCGGTTATCTGCTCGCGAGCTTCTCCGGCGGGGCTGCACTGAACATGGGGTCCGAATACTTGCTGATGTCGATCGCCGTGGTGGTGATCGGCGGAACGGCGGTCGCGGGCGGCAATTCCAATATCCCCGGCATCTGGGGCGCGTCGCTTTTCATGTTTCTTGTCGTGTCGATGTTGAATACCTATGGCTTCGGCGCCGGGTTCCGCCTCATCCTGACCGGCCTCATCATCATCGCCGTCATCCTGGTTGCCGGCGGCCGTCAATCCAACCGATGAACAACTCCAATCGGACACATTCCCATGCCGCAGAAAACCTCCATCTACGAGATCCACGACGAAGCCTTCCGGCAGCTGATCGTCGGCAGCGCGGCCCTCGAGGAGCTTTATTCCGATTGCCGCTGGGCCGAAGGTCCGGTCTGGTTTGCGGATCTGAACTGCCTGATCTGGAGCGACATAYCCAACCAGCGCATGCTGCGCTGGGCGCCGGACGGCGGCGTCTCGATCTTCCGTTCGCCGTCGAATTTCGTCAACGGCAATACGCGTGATCGGCAGGGCCGACTGGTTTCCTGCGAGCACGGCGGCCGGCGTGTCATCCGGACCGAGATCGACGGCTCGATCACGGTTCTTGCCGACCGTTATCAGGGCAAACGGCTCAACTCGCCGAACGATGTCGTCGTGCGCTCGGACGGCAGCGTCTGGTTCACCGACCCGACCTACGGCATCAAGTCCGATTATGAAGGTTACCGGGCCGAGCCGGAGCAGGATACACGTAATGTCTACCGCCTCGATCCGGTGAGCGGCGATCTCGATGCGACCGTCACGGATTTTGGCCAGCCGAACGGCCTTGCGTTCTCACCGGATGAAACGAAGCTCTACGTCGCCGACTCCGCCTCCAGCCATGATGTCAGCGCGCCGCGTCACATCCGCGTCTTCGACGTGGTCGACGGCAAGCGTCTTGCCAAGGGCAAGATCTTCTGCAGTCTCGACAATGGCCTGCCCGACGGTTTCCGCGTCGATGTCCAGGGCAACGTCTGGACGAGCGCCGGCGATGGCGTGCATTGCTTCTCCCCGAAAGGCGAACTTCTCGGCAAGATCCTAGTGCCGCAGACGGTCGCAAACGTCACGTTCGGCGGCCCGCGCAAAAACCGGCTTTTCATCACCGCCACCAAGTCGCTCTATTCGGTTTTCCTGGCGACCAGCGGCGCGGCGCTGGGCTGACCTTTGAGGCGCGCGATCAACGTCCTTGAGCGGCGGATTGCCGTGAAGGCCGCGCCGAGCGCGATTATTCCGAGACCCATCATCAGGATTTGGTTGTACCCGCCCCACAAGGATTCAAGGATGGATGCCAATCCGGCCGCGGTGATCGTTGCCATCCGGTGCTGCTTGGCCATCGGGCCTGAGAAATCACTCGGATTGCCTGTGGCGCGGCCGAGTTCCCGGACATAAGCCGTCAAGACGGCAAAAGCACCGGCGGCCCAGCCGAGACCAGGCATGCCGATCCCGTATCCAACGCCCGCAAATATCAGAAGATCGGCGACGCGATCCGGGAACTCGTTCCAGAACGGGCCGTCCGGCTCTCCTTTTCCGCCTTCGACGGCGACCATGCCGTCGAACAGATTACAAAGCAGCCGGCCCTGGCAGCATAGGACGGCCAGCAGCAGGCAGGCAATCCGCGTCCATCCGACCGTTTGTCCCGCCAGATAGAAGGCGCCGCCGGCAAGGGCTGCCGCGACCATGCTGGCTTGGGATATCTGGTTGGGAGTGATGGTTTTCGACGCCATCCACCGCGCGATCGCGCCTGCCCAGCGGGTGTTGCGGCTTGCCAGAGGCCGCCTGTCGCCTGTCTCTGTCATGTCTTGGCCCCTCGTGCGGAGATCGAATAATTGTAGATCGTGGCGTAGCTCGTCGATACCAGAAGCGGAACCGCGACGGTCTTGAGGATTTCCGGCGTGCCGCTCGCCGCGTGGATCGCGACGAGAACAGCGGCCGAGCCGAGGCAGGCAATGAGCGGCGGCGCCCAAAACCGTGTCAGGCCGTCAAAGCGCTTCGAAAGCCCGTCGATCGCCGATTTCAGGAAAAGCGTCAGGCAAGCCGACATCACGCCCTGCACCAGACCCGAATAAAGCGGCCTTGGCATTTCATAAGCGCGATTGGCGAAAACGGCCCAGCCGCCCATGGCAAGAAGCGCAAACAGTACATGCACCGTCCCGCTGCGCGCCAGCCGCTTCAGCGCGTCCGACATCACAACGACCACCAGTAGCGTACGATATGAAAGAAGATCGGTGCGGAGAAGACGACGGAATCCAGCCTGTCGATCAGACCGCCATGACCTTCGATGAGATTGCCCCAATCCTTGATGCCGCGATCCCGCTTGATCGCCGACATAACCAGGCCGCCGAAGAAACCCATCAATGTGATGACGAAGGCGAGAAGTCCCGCCTGAACCGGAGTGAACGGCGTAATCCACCAAAGGGCCGCACCGATCAGAGTGGCGCTGATGACGCCGCCGACAAAACCTTCGACTGTTTTCGACGGCGACAGTTTCGGAGCGATCTTGGTGCGCCCGAACAGCTTGCCCCAGACGTATTGCAGCACGTCACTCAACTGGACGACGATCACCAGGAAGGCGATCAGCAGCACGTTGCGGCCCTCGTAGCCCGGGATGTTCAAGGTCAGCAGCGCCGGCACATGCGAGGCGCAGAAGACGCAGATCATCAGTGCCCATTGCACCTCGGCGATGCGGATCAGAAAGCGCTCCGTATCGCCCCTGAGCACGGATATGATCGGCATCAGCAGGAACGCATAGACCGGAATGAAGATCGAGAAGATGCCGTATTGTTCCGCCCAGAGCAGATAATACTGTAGCGGCACCACGACGAAGAAGGCGGCCGCCAGTGCCCAGTGATCGGCCCGGCGGGTGTTGATGAGGGTGACAAATTCCCGAAGCGCGGCAAAGGAGCAGAACCCGAATAGGATGAGAACGCCGATGCGGCCCGCCACGAAGGCAATGCCGATCAGGACGACCATGATCCACCAGGCCTTGATCCGGGCATTGAGATTTTCGATCGACGCGTTCGAGCCGGTCGGCGAAAGGCGCTGCTGCAGCACGTAACCAATGGCCGAGGCGAGGATAAGCACCCCGAAGATACCGGCCACCAGCGTCAAGAGATCGGAACTCGCGGCACTCATTCACCACTCCCTGCAGGTTTAGGAGACAAAGCTAAAAGAGCGCTTCGCATTCGTTCAAGGAAAGCGTCCTTGGTTTCACCCGGAGCGAACTGCAGGGCACTACCGAAGGTGACGGTGCAGATCAGCGGTATCGGAACGATCTCGCCCTTCGGCATGACGCGATTGAGATTATTGATCCAGACCGGAACGAGATCTATGTCGGGCCGTGCCGTGACCAGATGAAAAATGCCGCTCTTGAACGGAAGAAGAGGGGCCTCGGACTGGTTTCGCGTGCCTTCCGGAAAGAGGATCAGCGATGAACCGGCGTCGATCGCTGAGGCCATTTGCGCGATGGGATCCTCTGTCCTCTTGTCTCGCTCCCTTTCGATGAGGACGGCATTGAAGACGTCGCTGCCGATGAAGCGGTTGAGCGGCGATTTCAGCCAGTATTCAGCGCCCGCAACCGGACGAGCCTGATGGCGGAGCCTTGGCGGCAACACCGCCCAGACCAGCACGAAGTCGCCATGGCTGGAGTGATTGGCAAAATAGACGCAGGGGCGGGAAGGCAGCCCCTCCTCGGGCCATATGGCGCGAACCGCCGTGACCGCCCGGGCAAACAGGACGATTACCGCCGCCGCGGCCTTTGCAAAAAAACTTTTCATCCATCCCCCGGCCGAAGCTTGCGATCGCGCCGCCCAAACTCTAGCACCGTCGCCGCCGGAAGAAAGGAACTTCGCAGACGTCCAGCTGAAAATCGCAGGGATGCTGCCGCGCCACATCATGGAGAGGCTCATAGGCCCTCCACCGCCGGAGCAAGACTAGTTCTTTAGGTGGCACATCGCTTGCATCGCGTCCCGCGATCCGCCTGCAAGAGGAAACGGCCGTGTACGCGAACATAAATCCTTCGATCGACGTCAGGTTGCTGCGCACCACTTATCTGCTGCTGAGGGAGCGCAATGTCTCGAAGGTCGCCGTGCTGCTCGGACACAGTCAGCCGGCCGTCAGTGCCTGCCTCAAGAAGGCGCGGGAGATATTTTCGGATCCGCTTCTCGTGCGCAGCGGCCAGAAACTGGTGCTGACCGAGCGCGGCGAAGAGGTGATGGCCTCGATCGCGGCCATGCTCGAAGGCCTTCTGGACACACTGAACCGCAGCAGCCAGTTCGATCCCGGCATGGTTCACAGCCGGATGCGGATTGCCGCGGTCAACTGCTTCGGCACCTTCCTCATTCCGCCGATCGCCACCAGCATCCGAAGCGAAGCGCCCGGCATATCGGTCGATTTTTTCGCACCCTCGGAACAGAGCGACCTGATCGAAGATCTGGGATCGGGCCGGGTGGACATGGTGATCGGCAACTGGCCGGCGCCGCAGCAGAGCCTGAAATCGAGCACACTCCTGCATTGTGACATCGCCTGCGTGGTGCAGAAATCGAACCCGTTGGCGAAGCGCGGGCGCCTTCTGCTCGATGATTATCTGGATGCCGACCATGTGTCGCCGACGCCAGGCTCCAACGCCGTCTACAGCCCGATCGACGGTCGGCTGGCGCAGCTTGGAATGCGCCGCCGCATCGCCATGTCGGTTCCGGAATATGCGCTGATCCCTGCAATCCTTGCTGAAACAGATCTGATCTTCACCACGGCGCGGCCCTATGCGGAATATATTGTCGCCAATGCCTCGGCCAATCATCTGCAGCTCGTCGAGGCGCCGAGGGAGTTCGACCAGATGAACCTCTATCTGTTGTGGCACGAGCGGGCTCACAACAGCGGCGCCAACCGGTGGCTGCGCAATGTCATCCGCACCGTCGCCCGCCGCTTCGACCAAACACTCCACCCCGCGCCATCCGCAATCCCGCTGCGGGCTGCCTCTTGAGGCCGGCAGGTATAAGCAAACGGATATACCCGCTATCGATGACCGCGGCATTCACCTCCGACGCAAACTTGCTCATGCTGAAGGCAGGATTTACATCTGCCAAAGAATTGAGCAGGCAGGTTTAGCGCCGGAGAATTTCGAAATGTTGATGCACACTCTTCTCGTGGATGGCGCCAATCGCGATCCGGACCATGCCTGTTTCCACTGGGTCGATCGCGACAAGAGCCTGACCTATGCGCAGGCCGTCGATGCGATGGAGAGGGCTGCCGGCGCGTTGCACAGTTTTGGGGTCGGGCCGGGCGATCGGGTGACGATCTTTGCCCATAACGGCATGGACTAYCTGACGGTCATGCTGGGCTGCTGGCGGCTCGGTGCGATTTCAGCTCTCGTAAACGTCAAATTCGCCGATGAACTTGCCTATTATTTCGGCGACCACCAGCCGACCGCGGTTGTTTATACCCATGACAAGCATGAACAGGTGAGTACTGCTGCCGCCGGCGTGCCGACAATCCGGGCATTGATCTGCATGGATGGGCCGCAACCGGGCGCTCATTCCCTGCCGGACCTGATGGCCGCTGCCCTGCAGGCACCTGCCGATCCGGGCAATGAAGACGCCATCGCGCATCTTTCCTACACGTCCGGGACGACCGGCAAACCGAAGGGCGCATGCCTCAAGCACGAGCCGACGGTGCGGGCGACCCGTTGCATCGCCGAGCGGCTGCAGATCACCGCGGACGACGTCTCGTTCGGCCCGAGCGCTCTGTCGAGCTCCTACCAGCTCGTCGGCAATCTCCTGCCGCAGCTGTCCCGCGGCGCGGCGATCAACGTGATGGGCCGTTGGACTCAGGAGACCGGTTTCGATGCGCTCGAAGCTCGCGGCGCCACCATGCTCATCGCCAATCCGCCGATCCTGACCGATCTCCTCAACGAGGCCACCATCCGCAGCCGAGTGCCGGCGGCACTGCGCGTGAGCATGTCCGGCGGCGGTCCGGTTCCGCCGGTTCTCAAGGCTGGCTGGCACGAGAAGCTGAAGCTGCCGCTGGTCGAAAGCTACGGCCAGTCCGAGCTCGGCGGTTTCGTGGCGCTGGGCTTTCCGAAGCTCGATGCCGCCGACATCGAGACCCGCCGCGCCGGAATGCCGCTGCCGGACAAGGAAGTGCGCATTCTCAATTCCGACGGCAGCGAACTTCCCTGCGGCTCGGTCGGCGAAATCGCACTCCGCGGCGGCTTCATGTGGGGTTACTGGGGCAAGCCCGAAAAGACCGCCGAGACGCTGCGCGACGGTTGGCTGTGGACCGGCGATATCGGCACGATGGACCGGCACGGTTTTGTCACCATGATGGGACGTCGCTCCGAGCTTATCGAGGTCGGCGGCAAGACCTGGTATCCGCGCGATGTGGAAGAGGCGCTGTCGACGGTCGCCGGCATCGAGCAGGCGGCGGTGGTCGGCGTGCCCGATGCGGCGATGAAGACCCGGCCGGTCGCTTTTGTGCAGGCCGCCGCACCTATCGATGGTGAGGCCGCGAAGGCGCAGATCGCCGCCACGCTTCCCTACGACCTCTCCGTCATGACGGTGATCTCGCTCGCAGAGCTGCCCATGACCCCCACCGGCAAGATCGCCAAGGCGGAGCTGGCGGCACGCGCCGCCGCAGCCTGACAATGAAACCGAGGATATGACCATGAAACTGAAATCGCATTGGTGGTGGGACCATACGGCGCGGGATTTCTCCGAATTCGAGATGGAGAAGTTCGTGGCGATCCTGCCGATCGCCGCCGTCGAGCAGCACGGGCCGCATCTGCCGGTTCGCGTCGATGCCGCGATCAATGCCGGCGTCGTTGCCCGCACCGTCGAACTGATGGATGACGACCTGCCAGTTCTGGTCCTGCCGATGATGCCGGTTGGCAAGTCGGTCGAGCATACCGCCTATCCGGGCACGCTCACCTTCAACTACGACACGCTTGCCAAGATGTGGTTCGAACTCGGAGAGAGCGTCAATCGCGCCGGCTGCCGCAAGATCATCTTCGTCAATTCGCATGGCGGCCAGCCGCAGGTGATGGACATCGTCTGCCGCGAGCTGCGCATCAAGCTCGACATGTTCGCCGTCAGCGCCTGGGCGAGCGCCGGCGCCGATTTCTCCGACCTGTTCAGCGCCCACGAGATGAAGCATGGCATTCACGGCGGCGAAGCGGAGACCAGCGTGATGCTGCATCTGCATCGCGAACTGATCGACATGCAGTATGCCGAGGATTTTGTTCCCGTCTCCGTCGAGTTGGAGGCGGTCGGCGGGTTGCTGATGCCGGAAGGCCGGATCGGTTACGGCTGGCAGACCCAGGACGTGCAGCCTTCCGGCGCCTGCGGCAATGCCGCTGCCGGCGATGCCGAGCGCGGCCGGCTTTATGTCGAGCGCAGCGCCACCAATCTCCTGAAGCTGATCAAGGAAGTGCTGGATTTCCCGCTCGACCGGATCACTTCCAAAACCATGTACAAGGGCCGATGACTTGACGATGTCACCCGCACCATACGGCGTTTCCGGCCCCGAAAGGGGCGAGCTTCTGCTCGATGACGGCGTCGTGCTGGTGTCCGACATCTATCGTCCGATCGGCGGGGGCACATTTCCGGTCCTCCTGATGCGGCAGCCCTACGGGAGGGCCATCGCCTCCACCCTCGTGCTGGCGCACCCCTCGTGGTATGCCTCGCGCGGCTATATCGTCGTCATCCAGGACGTGCGCGGTTGCGGCGATTCCGGTGGTGTTTTCGAGGCTTTCGTCAGCGAGATGGCCGACGGCGCGCGCACGCTGGAATGGGCGGCTAAATTGCCCGGAAGCAGCGGCAAGCTCGGTCTCTACGGCTTCAGTTATCAGGCCGTGACACAATATTTCGCCATTGCCGGCAAGGGGAGGGTGCGGCCGGATGCGATTGCGCCTGCCATGGGTTCGTGGATGCCCCGTGACGACTGGGCCTATGAGGGCAATGCCTTCCGACTCGGGCTCAATGCCGGCTGGGCAGCACAGATGGCGCGGCTGACCGCGGCGCGTCGCGAGGATGCCAGAACCTATGGGGCGATTGGCGCGGTCACGGACGATGCGGCCCTCCGCGACCTGCTCGTTTCGCGGCCCGACATATCGCACCTCGCCAAATGGGTGGCGGACGAGAAGGACTATTGGGATGCGGTGTCGCCCGGCGTGCTGCTGGCTGACGATCCACTCGATATTCCGGTTCTCCATACCGGTGGATGGGCGGACTTCCTGCTTCAGGGCACCTGGGCTGCGGATGCCGCGTTCAGGGCCAAGCATTCGGGCAGCACCCATCTGGTGATCGGCCCCTGGGCACATGCGCCCTGGAACCGTGCAGGCGGCGCTACCGACATAGGGCCGGAGGCGGAACTCTCGATCGACCGCGCGCAGCTTGCCTTCTTCGATTTCTATCTCAAGGGGCTCGGCGAGAGACCCCAGCCGGTAAGGTTGTTCGACATGGGGCGTCGGGCCTGGTGCGATTTCGCAGATCGCCCCGTCAGCTCCGAAGCCGAGTTTTTCCTCTCATCCTCAGGCCTTGGTGCGGCCATGGTCAGCGACGGTAGCCTGTCGATGGAGAGCGGCACGCAAGCCCGCGACACGTTCGTTCACGATCCCACCCGTCCGACACCGCTCGTCGGCGGTCATCTCGGCACGCCCTCGGGTTTTGTCGATCGCAGCGGCCACGACAACCGTGCCGATATTGCCGTCTATACCAGCGCGCCATTCAAGGCGGCGACGTCTTATATTGGCGAGGCCTCGGCCGAGATCGAGGTCGAGACACAGTCCGAAGGTTTCGACCTCTGCGCGACGTTATCGCTCGTAGGGTCGTCCGGGGAGGCGAGGGTGCTGAGCACCGGTTATGCCCGCTTCGCAGGCGGCGGCAGGGTTTCGGCGCGCATCAGTCTGCGCCCTATCTGCGTCACCGTTTCCGAAGGTTGCGCCTTGCGGCTTTCCCTGCAGGGCGCCGGCGCGCCGGTCTTCGAAATCCATCCGGGCGATAGACCATTCGCGTCGGTGCCGGAGATGGCGCGGCGACCGATCACCATTTCCATCTGCCATGGCGGGACGACCCGCTCCCGCCTGATCATGCCCGAGGCTCTCGACCATGTCGCATAAGCACTACCTGACGCTCGACAACATCACGGCCATCTACGGCGATTCCGTCGCCGTCAGCGGCCTCACGATCGAGGTCGCCAAGGGCGAGCTTCTGTCGCTGCTCGGGCCGTCCGGCTGCGGCAAGACGACGACGCTCCGGATGATCGCCGGTTTCGTGCAGCCATCGGAAGGGCGCGTCATCCTCAACGGCGAGGACATCAGCAAGCGCCCGGTCCACACCCGCAATATCGGCGTCGTCTTCCAGTCCTACGCGCTGTTTCCGCATCTGACGGCGCTCGACAATGTCGGTTTCGGCCTGCGCATGCGCCATGTCGGCAAAGCCGATTGCCGCGCCCGCGCCGCCGCCGCACTCGATACTGTCGGGCTCGGCGCCTATTACGATCGGTATCCCGGCCAGCTTTCCGGTGGCCAGCAGCAGCGCGTGGCGCTTGCCCGCGCGCTGGTGATCGAACCGGACGTGCTCCTCCTCGACGAGCCGCTTTCCAACCTCGATGCCCATCTTCGCGCCGACATGCGCACCGAAATCCGCACGCTGCAGCAGCGGCTTGGCATCACCACCGTCTTCGTCACCCATGACCAGCAGGAAGCGCTTGCGATGTCGGACCGCGTCGCGGTGATGAACAAGGGCCTGCTGGCCGAAATCGGCACGCCGGTTGCGCTCTGTGACCGGCCGCATTCGCCATTTACCGCCTCCTTCCTCGGTGCCCGCACGGTGATCGAGGGCAAGACCGAGAACGGCCTGTTCACCGCGCCGGGGCTGACATGCGAAGGGGCGCCTGCCGGTGCCACCCGTCTCGTGCTGCGCGCATCTCGCCTGAGACTGTCCGGTGAGACAGGCCCGCTGCATGTCTCAGGCACGCTCGTCAATGCAGCCTTCCTCGGCGACACCTACGAAGCCGATATCCAATCCGCATGCGGCACGATCCGCCTGATCGTGCCTTCGGATATGCCGCCTCCGCCCCTTGGGACGCCGTGCAGCATCCAGACCCAGCCGGGTGGCGCCACATTCATCTGACCGAAAAAGGGGAACCAAGACATGAACGTCTCGCGTCGTACATTCAACAAGCTGATTGCCGGTGCCGGCCTTGCCGCACCGTTCCACATCATCCGTCCCGCCTCCGCGCAGGAGCCGAAAAAAGGCGACGAACTGGTCGTCGGCATCTGGGGCGGCGCGCAGGAAAAGATCGTCAAGGAATATGTCGAGAAGCCGCTGGTCGAGAAATACGGCTGCAAGATCAGCTACGTTCTCGGCGGCACCGGTGACCGTCGCGCCCGCGCCTATGCGGAACGCGGCCGTCCGAGCTTCGACGTTCTCTACCTGAACATCTTCGAAAGCCGTCAGGCGGTGAAGGACGGCGTGACCCAGGCGCCGACGCCTGCCGTCAAGAACTTCGAAGCGCTCTATCCGAGCGCTCGCAAGGGCGGTTACGGAGTTGCCTTCAACCCCTGCACGATCGTCTACGACAAGACCAAGGCGTCGAAGCCGATCACGTCCTGGAAAGACATGTGGAACCCGGAATGGAAGGGCCGCATCGCCTGGCCGGATGGTCTGGGTGCCGAAGGCATTTCCGCGCTGATGATGGCCGCCCGGGTCTGGGGCGGCGACGAGAAGAACGCCGACATCGCCTTCGAAAAGGTCAAGGAACTGAAGCCGTTCGCGGCGATCCAGGGCAGCCAGGCGCAGCTTTTCGAAATGTTCGACCAGAAGCTCGCCGATCTTTCCGTCGAGTTCGGCAGCTTCACCCAGTCCTATGTCGAAACGCGCAATCCCAATATTGCGATCGCCACCCCGGTCGAGGGACAGGCGCTTTCGATGAACGTCGCCTGCATCACCGAAGGCACCAAGAACCAGAAGCTCGCCGAAGAGTGGATCAACCTGCATCTCTCCGAGCCCTGCATGCTCGCCTACGCACGCCAGATCTACTACTCGCCGACCGTCAGCAACATCACCGTACCGGATGACATCAAGTCGAAGCTCGTGCTCGGCGATGCCAATGTCGCCAAACTCGTCGATTTCGATTGGGACGTGATCAATGCCAGCCGCGCTAAATGGCAGGCGAAATACGATCGGGAGATCGCCGGATGAACCGTTGGATCGGGCCAGCGCTTGCAGCGCCGGTCACCCTTTGGCTGCTTTTATCCTTCGCGGCGCCAATGTTCGTGGTACTCGTGCTCTCCCTGCACGAGTATCCCGATCCTTTCGGCCCGCTGTTCATAACGCCGTCGATCGCGCAGTTCCGGGATATCGTCTCGGACGGCTTCTATTTCGGCGTCGTCTCCGAAACCATCCTGCTCGGCCTCGGCGTCACCGTCATCACCGCGCTTCTCGGTTATCCGCTCGCCCACTGGCTGGCGCGGATGCCGGTGAAATACCGCGCAGCCGCGTTTGCGGTCATCCTCATTCCGCTGCTCACCAATGTCGTGGTGCGCTCGCTCGGCATCATCCTGCTGCTGGCACCCGAAGGGCTGATCAATTCCGTCACCGGCCTCATCGGCATTCCTCCGGCCCGGTTCATGCTGTTCACCCATGGTGCGGTCGCGGTTGCACTGGCGCAGGTCTTCCTGCCGTTCATGGTGCTGGCGCTCTACGACAACCTGCAGAATACCTCGCCGCGGGTGCATGAAGCGGCCCAGAGCCTTGGCGCATCTCCGGCGGTCCGGTTCCTCACCGTCGATCTGCCGCTTTCGCTACCGGGACTGCGTTCCGGCACTGTCATCGTTTTCCTGATGGCGACCACGGCCTATGTGTCCGCCTCGCTGCTCGGCGGCAAGAAGGTCTGGACCACCGGCATGCTGGTGCTGCAGGAGGCGATCAAGAACCTCAATGCGCCGCTTGCTGCCGCACTTGCGATCATCATGACCGTCACCGGTCTCGCCTTTGCGGCGCTCTGCGCCTACGCGCTCAACCGGCTGATGCCGTGGCTGAAGGGCAAGCCCAGCAATCCGTGGAGCATTCCGCGCTGGCTGGTGCCGATCATCGACATCCTCGGGCCGATCGTGTCGAAGCTGCTGCTCGCCACCTCGCTGCTGCTCCTGCTGCTTCCGCTGGTGCTCGTCTGCGTCCAGAGTTTCAACGACGTGCCGCAGGCGACCGCTTCCGGCTTCCGCGGCTTCACGCTGAAATGGTACGAGGCGGTGTTCTTTGCCGGAACCTATGCGGATGCCTTCTGGGTGTCGGTGCGGCTTGCCGTCACCTCCATGCTGGTGGCGCTGGCGCTTTCGCTGCCTGCAGCATTCGCGCTCGCCCGCTATCCCTTCAAGGGCCGGTCCGCGCTGCTGACCTTCTGGCTTTTACCGATGTCGCTGCCGCATGTGGCGATCGGCGTCGGTATGCTGCGGTTGCTGCAGATCTACCTGATCATCCCGCCTTTCCTCGGTCTCGTGGCGATCCACGTGATCGTCATCCTGCCGTTTGCGATCACGCTTCTGACCACCTCGGTCATGGGGCTCGATCGGGCGCAGGAAGAGGCGGCGGCGAGCCTTGGGGCAAGCCCGGTGCGACGCTTCTTCCTGATCATCATGCCGGGACTGGCGCCAGGGCTGTTCGCGGCCGGCATCGTCGGCTTCCTGCTGAGCTTCGGCGAGGTGACTGTGACGAGCTTCCTCACCACCGCCCGGCTGACGACTCTGCCGGTCAGGATCTACGCGGAATCAACCTTCAGCCTCGAGCCGACCGCGCATGCAATCTCAGCGGTGTTGATCCTGTTTACCGTGATCGCGCTGACCGTACTGGGCAAGGTCGTGCGTCTCGACCGCCTCTATGCCAGATAGACAAGGTGGAACAACGGGTGGAGATCCGGGATCAAGCTGGATATCCAGGAGGTTCGGACCAACCGACGCTCTATGTCAGTAGATAGACAAGGATCGCCGCCCCCAATATCCAAAGCGCGCTCAGAAGAGCTAGAGAAACAGCAACCGTTCTGCGGTCAAGTTGAACCCACGGCCGTGGACCGCGCAGGCTCATGGCCGACGTGTTATTGCGGGCGGTTGGAACTCCGAAGACCGATATACTTTCTTCAGCAGAAGCAGTTTTTGACAGTCTCGCTTTCATGCCAGTCTTATCCGATTTGTCCAAAATCCATTTAATTTTGAAGGCATTCTGCCGGAGTTGATTGCCGGCGCGGCGATAAGATGATGCACCTGCAAAAGTTGTCCCGGTAACTCGCCGGTTGCGGTGGAAATTTGCCGAAGATACGCTACATTTCCTGATTGAACTGGACGACAGCGACAGCTGTATGGAGGTTCCACTGCCGCAGGGCCGCCCCCAGCGGTTACCCCCACTGCGGCGAGGGCTCGACGTGCTTCCATACCGCCCGTCGAGCCCTTCGTGCCGCCCCCACTGCACCGTTCAGCGACATCAACCGTCGCTCACTATCCGATCGCGGTTCCCGCCTATTGATAGGTTTGACTTGGTGTTTTGCGTGAGTGCTTGGCCGCCGTAACATCCAGATCACCAGTAAGCTCCTTGGTGATCGCTTCAAGCGTCACGGAAAGTCCAGCCTCGACCTCGATCGATTTGAGACCCTTTGCGATCTCTCTCGCGTAGATCACCAACCTCGCCAGAGCGACGAGTTCTGCTTCCATATCAATTTGCAAATCCGAGCATGCCATGCACCAACCCCCAACCTGTGCGGGCAATCTAAAACTCTTTGAGGGCGTCGGGCGTGACATCGGCGTGACACAACGCATGGCTGATGACGCTAGTCGTCGCGCCAGAGAGATGTTCGGTTAAATTCAAAGTGGGTGGGGGGAGAATAGGCGTCGGCGTGACGCAGGGCATCGATCAGGGCCATGGCGTCCGCTCTTTTTTGGTCCACATAGTTGTGGCGAAGAATTCGCAGCAATTCGTTGGCGCGCCCACTCGCAATCTCCAAGCAGTTTGCCACGACCGCGTTCCAGCTACGGGCCTTGAAGAACAAAGATCGCGCGCTTTCCGTGAGATGCCGCGCTTCCCGGGCGGAGATCAGACCGCGCGTGCAACAGCCGGCGATCGTTGCGTCGACGTTGACCATCGGAATGGTGATAGCGACATATCCAAGCTCTTTCGGTCCATGCAGAAGAGCGACATCCGCATCGTCGATACGGGTTTCGCTCGCATAGGCCGCAAAGATTTCCCCAATGCCGATCATGCCGAAGGCGTGACACTCTGCCGCTCGCAAGGCACCCATGCTCGCCGCTCCAAAGACCGCCACGCCTTTCGAGAGACCGTAGAGAATTTCCTTGTGCCAGACGGGGGCGACATATTCGAAGGCGCCGTCGATCAATCCGATGGCCCGCGCGCCCTGGTCGACTGCCAGCCGCACGTCTCCCTGCATCGCCGGCGGCCTCACACTCATATCGTCGGAGACGAAACGTCCTGCCTCCGGCAGGCTTGGACCGACAAAAAGTACTTTCATGAGGTAAACGATGCTGCCATCGCCCTGCCGCCAAATCTGTGCCGTCGCTCTCCCTCGGGGCTTTCCAGTCCGGGCACCAATATCTTGACGACCGCAAAAGGTGATGTCGGCTCGCTCAATCGGACGGCGATTGCCTGCGTGATACCCGACCGCTTCAAGTTCCCCAGGATTCCTGCGAGGTCGCCTGGACCGGGCAAAGGCGCGCCGCATGAAGGATCCGCAGAAAACAACTTTAGCAACCGCTCGGGCAGCGGTCGCCGATAGGTCTCATGGAATACGTCATCGCGTGCGCCGCTAATATAAGTGACCCGGGACTGCGCGGCTTCCGTCAGCGCGCGTATGGCAGCGCGTTCGGGGGATGGATGAGCACCGCAGCCGAACGTCACGTCGACATATCGCGGCGCGCGGGACGCGAGCGCGGCATTCGCCGCAAGGAAGGCGCCGATACACGGTACGCCGATATCGCTTGTCATGTCGAACATACGCAGCAGGATGCCCGCATCCTCGATCTTCACGATGAGGGACCTAACGTCCTCATCGCTGAATGCGTCGGGTTCCAGACACCTGGAGTGCTGACTGGATTGAGGAAGAACCTGCCACAAGACATGAGCGTCGCGTTCGACGCGCTCGAGAAGACCGTGGAAAATTGCCTCGTCATATGTGTTGCCCGATGCAAGACCATCCGAAGATTGCCAGTATCGGCAGTTCGACAGGGTCCGATCGAGTGAAACGGCTTCGGCCGGAACATAGACGCGGTCAAAACTGAAGAGGTCTTCTCCCGCCGCAAATGCCATAATGTCGGTTGCTCGGGGAGGGGACTGGTTCCGGCCAAGAAGCGGCACAAGCAAATCGACACGCTCGTCGGCATCCGAAAGAGCTGACGCGGAGACATTCCTGATCGACAGGAACGGGTCGCAAGCGACCGCCCGCTCTATGGCCTCCATGACCGCGGATGTTCTCGCATCGGCATCGGTAAGTCCTTTGCCTTGAGCAACCACGATCGATTTGGCGTTTGGAGCATAGGCGCACCAGACCGGAATGCTGATATGATCGAGTCCGGTCTGGCGGCCGATACGGGTTATTCCAAGCGTCTTCAGAAAAGGACGCACCCGCTCATAGGTCTCCTCGGGTAAGCAGATGCGGTCCATCGCTTACGCCGTCGACAGCTTAGCCATCGAAGACACCAGAGAAAGCCTGTTCGGAGGAGGAGACTGCAACCGCCAGGTTGACGTCTTTGACAATTGTTCCCCCTGCATTTCTAAGATCGTTTGCCGCAGCCAGCGGTCCGGAAACTGGCGGCTGCATCGGCAGGACCGTTCCTGCGTCGATGTCCGCCAGATAAAGCTGATCGTCTCCGGGCAGCCCGATTATCACAACTCTTGCCATATTTACCCCTCAGGTTGTTGGCACGAAAAAATCTAAAAACCGGCTTTCATCAGGCCCTCGCGGTAGAGTTCCTTCTGCCATTGTTCTTTCACCGGAAGCACGGAGAGCCATTTGTCGAGATCGAATTGCGGGTTGAGCTCCTGAGCCCTGCGGCGATGGACGCGTGCCTTCGCGGTATCGCCAGCCATTGCATAACTCGCCGCTAGCAATCTCCGGGCCGACGAGGAGTCCCCCATCTGGTCTATGTAGCTGATAGCCTGTCGGAACTCACCCAGGAAATAGCTGGCGCCAGCCGCAATCCAAAAATAATCGTCGGGACATATCGGATTTAGGCGGATAGCCTTGCTGATCTTCACCAATCCATCGGCAGGTTTCGATGCATGAACCAAAGCGTCGGCATATCCGCATATTGCGTCGGCAAGGTGCGGGCTCAATCCCTCGGCTCGATCGAATGCCTCCAGGCTTGCATCGACGTCACCGCGGTAAAGCCTCGATAGCCCAAGCTCCCGGTGAGCCGATGCCAGTTCCGGCTCCAGGGCCACAGCTTTTCTTGCCGTTTCTTCCGCCTGAACCAGCAGCTCGGTTTCTCCCCGCGCCGTCAAGACCCATTCCCATGAGTAGGTACGGGACAAACCCGCCAACGCCGGCGCGAAATCCCCGCGCATTCTCAGCGTTTCTCGAAAGGCGTTTCTGGCCCGGCGCACGTCAGGGAGCGTGAACTTGTTGAGATGCTGGGCGCTTGTGAGATAGGATCTATAGACGTCCGGATGAGCACGGTAATCAGCAAGCGCTATTTCAGTGCGCTGGAGGTGGCCGCTAATAGCCATCACGATCATCTGTGCCACTTGTCTGCGGTGTGAAGCAAGTGAGCTGGCGTTGAGGCGGAAACGCTCCGCCCACAAAACGCTGTCCGAGGGAAGGAAGATCATCTGTACGAAGAGGCCTTCGCTACTGATGTTCGTGTCGAGGACGTAGGAGATGGAATGTCTCTCCAGCTGAGCCATCTTGTCCGCATCCTGCCGGATGCGGACTGCCGTATACGGAGCAACGACCGCCACCGTCCTCAAGGAACAGAGACTTATCGTGATGTCTTCCATCAGTGCGCGAGCTGGATAAGCGGCGTTCTGCTCTGCTTCCTGGGGAGGAAGCAATACCAGCCGGGGGAGTTCCATGGGCATCGGGGGGACGATTGCAGCCCTCACGGGCAACGTGAACTCGGTTCGACCGATCGATGATCTTGAGGATCCGATTTGGTCTTCATGACGATGCGCCCCAAGCAGCACCTCGCGCACGGCGGAATCGCCCGGATCGCGTTCGAGGAGTTGTTTTGCGCTATCCTTGACATCGGTCCATTCCGACCGACTTGCTGCGGCGGCTTGTGCCTCGAAGAGCCCTGCGCGAAAACGTTGCCACTGGACCGACCGTTGTTTCTCGACCCATGGTTTCAGGCCGACGGGTAAATTGGCTTCGTCCATAAACTGCCGCGTCATCAATTTCGACATTGCGTTCAATCGCGGCAGCGCTTCAAGATCGCTGGAGAAGACGGAGAAATCCGCCTCAACGGGCTCGGCGGATCGCTGTACGGTCGAAGCCGTGAAATCGAGTGGAGCGGGCCAGCCGTCCATGGCGCATTTGCGCACGCGCTCGGTCATCTTTCGAAAGTTGATTTTGGCTGCGTCTTGATCGCCTGCCCAAAGCAGCCGCGCCAGATAATCTCGCGGCAGCTCAAATTCACCGCTGGCCAACATATAGGCGAGGCCGAACAGTGTCTTCTGTGGCAGTGGTACTGTCCCTCGTTCCTCGTCAGCAAGCCAAAGGCCCCCGAATGTCACAAGCCGGAGCATCGGAATGATCCGTTAACGCGTTGCGCCCGGATCCGCGTGATCGCGTTCCAGACCTGACGGGGCCCCCAAGGATTTGACCAGTTGAACGATGTTTTGGCGCAGCTTCGCATTTGCTACCCTCTGGAATGCCAGATTGAGTTCCACCCCCTCACGGGTTGCCAGAAAGGAGGTCACCGCATCTTCCTCGTGCACGACAATCTTGCTATCGGTCGCCGATGACGGGGTTGGCGCATCGGCAAAGAAATAGCCGACAGGCGCGTTCAGTATAGTTGCAATCATCTGAAGACGACTGGCGCCAACCCGATTGGTCCCCTTTTCGTATTTCTGCACTTGCTGGAAGGTAATCCCAAGCCCGTCGGCCAGTTTCTCCTGGGACATCTTCAGCATGGCCCGTCTCAATCGGATCCTTGATCCAACATGTACATCAATCGGGTTCGGCTTCTTCTGATCCATCACTGTACCCTCCGTCACGGCTACACAGTGGTATAAACCGAGACTTCGTGCAACTAGGACCTGTCGGCAAAGGTGTGCCCGGTGGAGAATCTACGCAAGGAGCATCATGCCAGGTCGCAGGAAGTTGGTAAGGACCTCTCTGACGAGGCTTCATCCGTCGGTTCAGTTTCCCTCTCCATGGCGGACCCACTGGCTGGACCGATCTCGGGACCGGAAGTTCCCTCACGTCCGGCTTTAAAGGGTTCTGCTAATTTACGGCTGCCCGGAAGCACTCGCCTAACCTCACCCACTTGCTGTCGCCGCACACTGCACCGCGTGGGCGGGAGAGGGGCTGCGCCCCTCTCAGGGTAGTTGGTGGCTTTAGCCCATTCGGTTTCCTCCTTTCGGTTTAGAGTTAGAGGGCTGTGCTTGGCGCACTGACGGATTGAGAGGGTTGGAGAGAGGCTCCGGCCGGTCCGTCATGGAGAAACCGACATGGCACAGGCCATCGAAAAATCACCCTCAGTGCAGCCCGCGATATTCCCTTCAACAACTGGTGTTGAGCCAGCAGAACGTCCGTAGGATAAAGTCCGGTTGGCCTGCTGCCGGTTTCATGGACATCGAGTTAAGGTGTTCCTCCTGAAACCGGAGAGCATGAATGCAAAGACGAATATTCAGCCGCGAGTATAAGCTTGAAGCGGTGAAGTTGGTCAGGGAACGTGGGGTCACTGTTGCCCAGGCGGCCCGTGACCTTGATGTGCACGAGAATGTGTTGCGCAAATGGGTTCGGGAATATGGCGACGATCCCAGCCAGTCCTTTCCCGGAAAAGGCCAGATGAAGCCGGAGCAGCTTGAGATCGAGCGGCTCCGTCGTGAAGTTGCCAAGCTGAAGGCGGAGCGCGATATCCTAAAAAAGGCCGCAGCCTACTTTGCCAGGGACGCGATATGAAGTTCGCGTTCATTGCAAGGCACCGTTCGATCTGGCCGGTGGCATGGCTCTGCGAAGCGCTGGGGGTTTCTCGTTCAGGTTTCCATGCCTGGCTCAATCGTTCTCCCAGCGAACACGCCTGCTATGATGAGGTTCTGCTGGAGAAGATCACGCAGAGCTTCAAATCCAGCGACCGCACTTATGGTGCCCGACGGGTCTGGCACGACGTGTTGGAAGAAGGGTTGTCCTGTGGCCTCCATCGTATTGAGCGCTTGAATGCGCTCAGGGCCAGGCCCAGACGGCGTGGCTTGCCAAAGGATGCCGGTGACCGTGCCGTCATCATGCCGAATGTGCTGGACCGTCAGTTCATGGCAGAGCGACCGAACCGGAAATGGGTGGCCGACTTCACCTATATCTGGACCGCAGAAGGCTGGTTGTATGTCGCTGCCGTCATTGACCTATTCTCACGCCGTGTCGTCGGCTGGTCAATGAATGCCAACATGACGGCCCAACTCGTCACAGATGCGCTGATTATGGCGATCTGGCGTCGAGGAAAACCAGATGCGCTCCTGCATCATTCCGATCAGGCAAGCCAATACACGAGCGAGCAGCTCCAGCGCCTCATGGGCTACCACGGCATCACCTGCTCCATGAGCCGCTCTGGAAATGTCTGGGACAACGCCGCAATGGAGAGCTTCTTCTCATCGTTGAAAACGGAGAGAACAGCACGGAAGGTGTATCGCAAGAGGAACGACGCCAGAGCGGATGTGTTCGACTACATCGAGCGCTTCTACAATCCGAAGCGCCGACACTCGACACTGGGCTATCTCAGCCCCAACGACTTTGAAACCAAGGTGGGATTAGCTTAACCTCGTGTCCATGAAACCGGCAGCAGGCCACCGTGTCGATCGTCGGCATCTATGGCAGTTTTCTCGACAAGATACCCATGGGATCCGCTGCCCTACCTTCAAGATAGCACAGACGCCGGTGCAGCATTACCTGCCGATCCTCATGGAGCGCATTCAGAACGGAGAAATCGATCCGTCCTTCGTCATTACCCATCGCGCCGCGCTGGAAGAGGGGCCGGAGCTCTACAAGACCTTCCGCGACAAGAAGGACGGCTGCATCAAAGTCGTCATGAAACCCTGAAAAGGAGAGAAACATGAATCCTGTGGAAACAGGCAGGGGCCTTGCCGTCGTCACCGGCGCATCGACCGGCATCGGTTACGAACTGGCGAAATGCGCGGCACAGGATGGTTACGATCTCGTCGTTGCCGCCGATGAGCCGCAGATCCAGGACGCGGCCGTGAAGCTCAGGGAGTTCGGCGGCAAGGTCGAGGCGATGCAGGCGGATCTCGCCACGCCGGATGGCGTGCGGCATTTCGTGGCGGGTATTACCGCGCTCGGACGGCCGGTCGACCTGCTGATGGCCAATGCGGGCAACGGCCTGGGCAACGGTTTTCCCGACGAAGACATTCGCGAAGCACAGCGCGTCGTCGATACCAATATCAGCGGCACGATCGCGCTGGTTCATGACATCGGCAACCGCATGCGAGCGCGCGGCCAGGGCCGCATTCTCTTCACCGGTTCGATCGCCGGCTTCGTGCCGGGAACCTTCCAGGCTGTCTATAACGGCACCAAAGCCTTCATCAATTCCTTCTCCTTCGCGTTACGTGAGGAACTGAAGGATACCGGCATCACGGTAACCTGCCTGATGCCCGGTGCGACGGACACCGAGTTCTTGGAACGCGCCGACCTCCTGGACACCCAGGTCGGTCAGTCCAGGAAGGACGATCCGGCTGTCGTGGCAAAGATCGGTTACGATGCGATGATGGATGGCGAAGGCGACGTTGTTTCGGGCTGGAAGAACAAGCTGATGTCGACGGCGGCCAATATCACGCCGGCCGGCATGCTCGCCAGGCAGCACCGCAAGACGGCCGAACCCGGTTCTGCCAAGAACTGATCAAGATCATTCGAGGCGGGCCGATTGGCCTCCGGTCTCACGCGAAGAGCGGTAGATCCGGTCGATCACCCTGCCCACATCGGCGATCCTCTCGCATGCGGGATCGTACCTTTCTCCCGCGGCCAACCGCCGAGCCCAGTCGGCCGCCGCGCGTCCGCCCCAGTCGTCCGGAGGCTCGATCAGGGTTTCGCGCCATGTGCCGTAAAAGCGTTCGAGGGTGAAATCGTAGAACGACCCATCGACATTGCGCATCGATATCCCCCCGTTCGTGCCGTAGAAACTTGCCTCGATGATAGCCTCGCGGCCGGCCTGCAATCGCCATGAGCAGGCAAGGCGGACCGCCATTCCATCGCCAAACGTCAGGTTCGCGACGGCGTAGTCCTCGACCTGATGATTATCGGCGATGATTGGCCGGCCGCCGGCCATCAGGTGACCGGAGACGGATGTCACAGCCGAGAAATCCAGGGACCACAGCGCCATGTCGATCAGATGGACACCGAGATCCATCAGGCAGCCACCGCCCGACTTGGCCTTGTCGTAGAACCACGGCTTGTCGGGTCCATAGGCATTGTGGAACACGAGGTCGGCTGCAAATATCTTTCCCAGTTCTTCTGCCCGGATGATCTCGCGGATACGGGACATGCCCGCGGTATGCCGGTAGGAAAAATCGACCTCCAGCAGCCTATCGGACACCTTTGCCGCCTCCACGACTGCTGCCACTTCTTCTGCCGAGCGGCCGAGCGGTTTCTGGCAGAAGACCGAGACGCCCGCCCGCAGCGCGGCGATCGACTGTTCCGCATGCTGGGCGCTGGGGGTCGCGACAACGACGCCATCCAGACCGTGAGCGAGGAGCCCGTCGAGATCGTCTGCCATTGCGGCACCGGGCGCGATCTTTTTCGCCTCCGCCGCCATGTCCACGGAAGGGTCGGCGATCGCTACGGCCTCGGCAATTCCGGTATCAAGGATCGCCTGCATGCGGTGCCGGCCGATCCAGCCCACGCCGAGGAACCCGAGCCTCACCGGCTTGGAGGAAACGGAAAGTGTTTTTTCGGAAGTCATTTCATTCATCGTAGAGCACCAATGCCTTGAGAAAGTTTCCCGGACGATCGCGGGTATCGTTGAGCGCCTGGTCGAGCTGGTTCAGGCGATAGGTGTGCGTGTAAAGCGGCGAGGGATCGAGCTGGCCGGTCGCGACCGCTTCGACCGCCTCGCGAATGCCCTCCATGTACCTGGCGGGATCGCGCTCATGGGCATTGACGACATCCAGCCCGCGCCAGTTCCAAAGCTGCATGTTGACCTGACGCGGACCGTCCTGATGATAGCCGGCGATGATCAGCTTACCTCGCTCCATTGTCAGTTCGGCGGCGAGGTCGAGCGGCCATTGCTTGCCGACGGCCTCGATGACGTGGTCGCAGAAACGACCGTCGGTAAGCCTGCGGACTTCCTCGATGATGCGCCAATGGTCGTCCATGACGATGGTCTCGGCCGTGCCCATCCGCCGGGCGACCTCCAGAGAGAACGGCCGCCGCGAAATGGCGATCACCCGCGCGCCGGCACTAGAGGCGAGCCGGGTCAGCAGAGCGCCCAGGAAGCCGATGCCGATGATCGCCACCGTCTGGCCGGGCTCTATTCCGCTGCGGCGGAGGATGTTCATGGCGCAGCCAAGCGGCTCGCCGGGGAAGGGTTTGCCCTCCAGCGCTGGCGGCAGAGGAACAACCATATTCTCGTCGGCCACGTCATGCGTGGCATAGGCGTGATAGGAGAGGGCGGCCACGCGGTCCCCGATCCTGACACTGCGGACGCCAGGCCCTATCGCATCGACATCCCCCCAGCCTTCGTGCCCCAGGCCGCCCGGTTCGGTGGGAAACGTCATCCAGTCGGGGCCGGCCCACGGGCCGAGGTTGGACGCGCATACGCCGCATCCTTCCAGCCTAATCCTGACCTGATGAGGGCCGGGCTCGGATAAAGGCCGCGCCTCCACCGCAATCCTGCCCGGGCCGGTCATGATGGCGGCCTTCATCTCCTTCAGCCGCGGCATCGTCGTGCTATCCATGCCAAATTCTCCTCTTCGGAACGCGTGACACGGCGGGTGGAACTGGAAACCCGCAGCAGAGTTCCGGAAGAAGTTGAAGAAGATGAAGTCATAGAAGATGAAGCTGCATCAGCGGTCAGCTTGCCGCTCGATCTCTTCCATGACCACTTCGGGCGGTACGTTCTGCTTCATCTCCTCGATTTCGTGCTGTTCGACCTCGGTGTCGATGCCGAGCCTGTCGGCGATTGCCGAGACCATCGCGATCAGCTTCGTCGTCTCATGTTCGTTGAGAAGCGAGATCTGGAGGCTGAGGTCCGCGCGTTTATCGTCTTCCAGCGCCATGCGGTTCTGGCTGATCAGCACGAAGGTCGAAATGAAGATGGCCTCCACCGAAGCCACCATCGCCAGGATGACAAGCGAAGGGTCGAAGGCGGGCATCACCGGCAGCCATCCGACATTGACGATGATCCACAGACCGAAGACCAACGCGTGGAGGTAGACGAAGGGCATGCTGCCGGCAAAGTTCGTCATCGCTTGCGCAATGCGCTCCTGCCGCGACATCGTCTTCTGGTCTGCGGCCCGGCGCTGGATCAGCGCATTGATATTACGGTCGAGAACTGCGGAGATCGGCTGGCCCTTCCGGGGGACATCGGAGGCCGAGGTCTTTTCTTTTTCCTGATCGGTCACATCTCTATCCCGTCACGGTGCGTCCATTTTTCTCCTAACCGGAGACTCCGCGCGCGGTTCCTGCCGCTGGGGATGATGTCATTGATGAAGTCATAGATGACAAAGATGTCATTGATGAAGGAACTTTCGTTCCCGACTGCTGTTCGGCACCATCGAAAGCTATGTTCCATACATCTAGGACATCCGATGGCAACGATTCTTGTAACTGGTGGTTGCGGCTTTATCGGCCGGCATGTGACTGAAGAACTTCTGGAAAATGGCTGCGATGTACGCATTCTCGACGCTCTGATTGACCAGGTGCATGGCGACGCGGAAGCGTCCGTGCCCGATGCGGCGGAAGTCTACCGCGGCGACGTCAGAGACAAGGCTGCAGTCGAAAAAGCGATCGAGGGCATCGACGGCATCATCCATCTCGCGGCCGAGGTTGGGGTGGGCCAGTCGATGTACGAGATCGCCCGTTATGTCGCTGGAAACGATCTCGGCACGGCAGTCCTTCTCGAAGCCATGATCGGCAGGCCCATCCGGAGGATCGTGGTGGCCTCGTCGATGAGCGTCTATGGCGAGGGGCGTTACCGGACAGCCGATGGAGACCAGCTCGGCTTCATCCGGCGGAAGCCGGAGCGGATCAGGACCGGTCAGTGGGATCCTTTGTCTTCCGATGGAAGGGCGCTGATACCGATTGCCACCGACGAGGAAAAGCCGGTCGACCTCGCCTCGATCTATGCGCTGACGAAATATGCGCAGGAAAAGCAGGTGCTCATTTTCGGCGAGGCCTATGGAGTCGAGGCGGTGGCACTGCGGCTATTCAACGTCTTCGGCGCCGGCCAGGCGCTTTCCAACCCCTATACCGGCGTGCTCGCCAATTTTGCGTCCCGGCTCGCGAACGGCCAGCCACCGATGATCTTCGAGGACGGCCAGCAGCGCCGCGATTTCGTCCATGTACGCGATGTGGCCCGCGCATTCAGGCTGGCGCTCGAAAAGCCGAACGCCCCCGGCCATGTCATCAATATCGGCAGCGGTCAGGCCTATACGATCGCGGAGGTGGCAACCTTGCTTGCGGAGGCGATGGGCGTTCCGGATATCACCCCCGACATCATGAACAAGGCCCGTTCCGGCGATATCCGCAACTGCTTTGCCGATATCTCCAAGGCTCGCGAACTCCTGGGCTTCGAGCCCGGATATCGGCTGGAGAACTCGCTGGCGCCGTTCGCCGAATGGGTCCGCAGCACAGGCGCCGTCGATCGCGGTGCCGAAATGAAGCGGCAACTCGAAGAGCGGGGGCTTGTATCATGAACCCAACCGTCCCGTTCCCCGCAGACCCTGTCCGTCGCAAGTCCTATGGTTTCGTCGAGTGGTTCCGGCCGGGCGAGTTCGATCGGACCGAGCAGTTGCTGCCCAACATCCTCGCGAGCGGTGCCTGCTATTTGCGCACCCATCTCTCCTGGGCGGAATACCTCGCCCCCGGTGGCGAAGAGTGGTTCGACTGGCTGATCCCGCGCCTCGGCAGCCAGATCGATCTTCTGCCCTGCATCCACTATACGCCGCCGTCGATGTCGCGGACCGGCCGGTCCTCCGCTGCGCCGCGCGATCTCAAATCCTATGCGGATTTCGTCGATCATGTGCTGACCCGCTATGGCAAACATTTCAGTCACATCGAACTGTGGAACGAACCCAACAATTTGCTGGACTGGGATTGGCGCGACGACGGCGACTTCCTTTTGTTCTGCGAAATGGTGGGCGGGGCTGCCTATTGGGCAAAACATCGGGGCTGGAAGCCGGTGCTTGGCGGCCCGTGCCCTTTCGATCCCTATTGGCTGAACCTGATGGGCGAGCGTGGCGTTCTGAGTGTCGTGGACGCCGTCGGTTTCCATGGTTTTCCGGGCACCTGGGACAGCGAGACCGGCACCTGGGGCGGCTGGGACATGCATCTCGGCGAGATGCGCAAAATCCTCGACCGCTACAATCCGGCTGCCGAAGTCTGGATCACCGAGACAGGTTATTCCACCTGGCGCAGCGACGAGATGGAACAGGCCCGGCGTTTCGTAAAGGCGCTCTCCGTGCCGGCCGATCGCATGTATTGGTATTCGTGGTGCGACGTGCCGCCGGACGTGCCGGTTCAGGAGGGGCTGTGGTTCGATCCGCGGCATTATCATCTCGGCGCCGTCACCCATGACTATCAGCCGAAACTGCTTGCCCGACTGCTGATGGAAGGCGGCGTTTCTCGTCTCGAGGACGTGACGCAACTTGCGGCTCCGAACCTTTCGGCCGGCGCGGCGCCTGTCGTGGTTACCGGGGGCAGCGGCTTCATCGGCTCCAACCTCGCCGACAGTTTTCTGCAGGAAGGCGAGGATGTGGTGATCCTCGACAATCTCAGCCGACCGGGCGTCGATCAGAACCTTGCCTGGCTGACCGAGCGCCACGGCAAGCGGGTCCACCCGGTGCTTGCCGACGTGCGGGACCTGCGCAGCATCGAGGCGGCCTTCAGCGATGCCAAGGCGGTCTTTCATTTCGCGGCGCAGACCGCGGTCACCACCAGCCTTGCCCATCCGATCGACGATTTCGAAGCGAATGCGCGGGGAACGATCAACGTCCTGGAAGCCGTGCGAAAGGCCGGAAAGAACGCCCCGGTGATTTTCGCCAGCACCAACAAGGTTTACGGAGCCCTCGAAGATCTGAAGATGCTGGAGGTGGAGGACCGTTACATCCCGGCGAATGAAGGCGTGCGGTCACATGGCATCGGCGAGGAAAGGCCGCTCGATTTCTGCACACCCTACGGTTGCTCGAAGGGCGTTGCCGACCAGTATGTGCTCGACTACGCCAAGTCCTATTCCATCCCGACCGCGGTTCTGCGCATGAGCTGCATCTACGGGCCGCGGCAGTTCGGAACCGAAGACCAGGGCTGGGTGGCACATTTCCTGATTCGCGCCCTGTCAGGGGTGCCGATCTCCATTTACGGCAACGGCAAGCAGGTACGCGACATCCTCCACGTCGATGATGCGGTCCAGGCCTACCGGGCGGTGCTTTCCAACATCGCTGAGGTCAAGGGCGAAGTCTTCAATCTCGGCGGCGGACCGCTTAACGCCGTCAGCATTCTGGCCGTCCTCGAAGAGATCGAGAAGCTCGCCGGGCACCCGCTGGAAACCGACTTCGGCGACTGGCGCGCCGGTGACCAGTATTACTTCGTCGCGGACACGCGAAAGCTGGAACGCCAGCTCGGCTGGCAGGCACGGGTGCGCTGGCAGAGCGGCCTGCGGCACCTGGGCGAATGGCTGGCCGACAACCGCTTCGGTGGTCGCCCGCGTCTTCGGCAAAAGCAGAAGGTGCGGGCATGACGGCGCGCGGCAATCCGGTCGGGAGCCGTCGGCTGCTGATGACGGTCGATGCCGTCGGCGGCGTCTGGCGATACGCGCTCGACCTCGCTTGGGGTCTGCGATCGAACGGGGTCGACGTCGTCTTCGCCGGTCTGGGACCTAAACCATCGGTCGAGCAGACACGCGAGGCGGAGGCCCTTGGAAAGCTGATCTGGCTCGACGCCCCGCTCGACTGGATGGTCGAAGACGAGGCGGCACTGAGACCCGTTCCGGATCTCATCGCAAATCTCGCAGAGCGGGAAGGGATTGACCTCGTCCATCTCAATCTCCCATCCCAGGCGGCGGGATTGGCGATCGAGATACCGGTGGTGGTGGTGTCTCATTCCTGCGTCGTCACCTGGTTTGCCGCCGTTCGCGGCAGTGCCGTTCCCGATGACTGGATGTGGCAGTTTCACCTCAATCGGCAAGGGTTCGATCGTGCGGACGCGGTGCTTGCGCCGAGCGGCAGCCATGCGGCGTCGCTGCAAAAGGCTTACGGACCGATTGCCGGATTGCAGGTGGTCCGTAATGCAAGCCTGGTCGAGCATCCGCGCGGTTCGAAAGAGGATTTCGTGTTTGCCGCCGGCCGCTGGTGGGACGACGGAAAGAACGGCGCCGTGCTGGATGCCGCAGCCAAGCACGTCGACTGGCCGGTGGTCATGGCGGGCGCGAACCGCGGGCCGAACGGACAACATCTGCCGCTGGAAAATGTCCAGTGGCGGGGCGAGCTTTCCCACGACCAAACCATGGCGCTGATGGGCCGCGCCGCAATCGTCGCATCGCCTTCCGTCTATGAACCGTTCGGCCTGGCGGCTTTGGAAGCGGCCCGCAGCCGAAGCGCCTTGGTGCTGGCCGATATCCCGACCTATCGGGAGCTCTGGGATCGCGCGGCCCTGTTTGCTGATCCTCGCGACCAGCAGGCATTCGCCCGGGCCATCAATCGTCTTTCACGGGATAGGCGGTTGCGGGAAGAACTGGCCGAAGCAGCACTTTCCCGGGCTCGTCATTATACGCCGGAGGCCCAGGTCGCAGCGGTCATGCAGGTCTATGACCGGCTCCTGCCGGCGAACCACCATGCACGCACCGCAGCGGAGTGATCATGAAGTTCATTTTCTACACCCATTCCCTGATTTCCGACTGGAATCACGGAAACGCTCATTTTCTTCGAGGCGTCATGCGTGACCTCATCAGCCGCGGCCATGAGGCGCTTGCGCTGGAGCCGCAGGATTCCTGGAGCCGTGTCAACCTCCTGAAGGAACAGAGGCCTGTCGCGGTTCAGAAGTTCCGGGAGACATTCCCTCAACTTACGGCGCAGACCTATGACGGCAATTTCGACCACGAGGCCGCGATCGCCGACGCCGATGTGGTCGTAGTTCATGAATGGACCGAGCCGGAACTTGTGGAACGGATCGGGAAGATCCGACGCAACGGCGGCAGGTTCACGCTGATCTTCCACGATACGCATCACCGCGCTGTTTCGGCAGAAAGCGATATCGCCGGTCTGAGGCTCGCCGACTACGACGCAATCCTGGCTTTTGGCGAGACGTTGCGACAGCGTTATCTCAAGGCGGGCTGGGGCAGGGCCGTCTTCACCTGGCACGAGGCTGCGGACGACACGCTGTTCCATCCGCGGCTGGACATCACCAAGACGGGCGATCTCATCTGGATCGGCAATTGGGGTGACGACGAACGGTCCGCCGAGATCATGGAGTTTCTGGTTCGACCCGCCAAGGCGCTGAAACTCGACGCGACGGTGCGCGGAGTGCGCTATCCGGAACACGCGCTGGAAGAACTCAGCCAAGCTGGGATCGCCTATGGCGGCTGGATTGCCAATGCCGAAGCGCCGCTCGCGTTCGCCCGGCATAAAGTGACCGTCCATATCCCGCGGCGGCCCTACGTCGAAAACCTGCCGGGCATTCCCACGATCCGTGTCTTCGAGGCGCTCGCCTGTGGCATCCCGCTGATCTCGGCCCCCTGGGACGACGTCGAAAACCTCTTTCGACCGGAGACCGATTACCTCGTCGCACGCGACGGTGAGCAGATGACGCGTCTGCTGCGCGATGTTCTGTCCGATCCGGATCTGTCGGAATCCCTGACCGCCTCCGGTCTGGCAACCATCCGCGCCCGCCACACCTGCCGCCACCGGGTCGATGAACTGCTCTTCATCCTGACCCAATGCGGCACCGAACGGGTTACCGGCAAACTGGCAGCAAGGGAGGCCGCCGAATGAAGATCGCATTCTACGGATCGAGCCTTGTCTCCGCCTACTGGAACGGCGCCGCCACCTATTACCGCGGCCTCCTGCGGGCCCTGGCGCAGAAAGGCTACGACATCACCTTTTATGAGCCGGATGTCTACGACCGCCAGAAGAACCGCGATATCGACCCGCCGGACTGGTGCAGGGTCGTCGTTTACGAAGGCACCGTCGACGCGTTGAAGGCCGTTACGGTGAGGGCGGCTGACGCCGATATCGTCGTCAAGGCAAGCGGGGTCGGTTTTGAAGACGACCTCCTGCTCGAAGAAATCCTTCGCAACGCCCGGCCGACGGCGCTGAAGATCTTCTGGGACGTCGACGCGCCGGCGACGCTTGCCGAACTGCGGGCCGCTCCCTGCCATCCGCTTCGCCAGGCTCTCGGCAAGATCGACCTCGTTCTGACCTATGGCGGCGGCGACCCCGTCGTCAACGCCTATCGTGCCCTCAGGGCGGCCAATTGCGTTCCGGTCTACAATGCGCTCGACCCCGACACCCATCATCCGGTACCGGCACAGCCACGCTTCGCCGCCGATCTCGGATTTCTCGGCAATCGTCTGCCGGACCGAGAGGCGCGTGTCGAACAGTTCTTCCTGGAGCCCGCCGCACGATTGCCCCGGCAGACGTTCCTGCTCGGCGGTTCCGGCTGGCAGGACAAGCCGATGAGCGACAACGTGCGCTCCATCGGCCACGTCTCCACCCGCGATCACAACGCCTTCAACGCGACGCCGAAGGCTGTGCTGAACATCTCCCGCGCCAGCATGGCAGAAAACGGCTTTTCGCCGGCGACGCGGGTGTTCGAGGCGGCCGGGGCCGAAGCATGCCTGATCACCGATTATTGGGAAGGCATCGACCTCTTTCTCAAGCCCGACGAGGAGGTTCTGGTCGCCCGCGACGGTCAGGACGTGGTCGAGATCCTCTCCGGCCTGACGCAGGAGAGGGCAAAGGCGATCGGAAAGAGGGCATTGGCCCGCGTGCTTTCCGAGCACACCTATGCCCATCGCGCAGACGAGGTCGATGCGATCTTCCGGGCCCAGGCCGGCGCCCGCATGGAGGCGGCCGAATGACCAAGCGGCTCGACATCGTTTTCCTCGGCTTGTCGCTGTCGTCCTCCTGGGGCAACGGCCATGCCACGACCTTCCGGGCGCTGATCCGGGGGCTGAAGGCCGCCGGGCACCGCGTGCTGTTCCTGGAGCGCGACGTTCCCTGGTATGCGACCCAGCGCGACCTTGTCGATCCCGATTTCTGCGAACTCGCCTACTATTCCGACGTCGGGGCGATGATCGACGCCTATGCCCACCGGATCCGGCGCGCCGACGCCGTCATCATCGGCTCCTATGTGCCGGAGGGCGTGAGCGTCATTGATGCGGTGGCGGACCTTCAGCCGAGACGTCTGTGCTTCTACGATATCGACACGCCGGTGACGCTTGCCAAGCTCGAAAGGGTGGACGAGGAATATCTGGCTCTCCGGCAGATCCCGCTCTTCGACACCTATTTTTCCTTCTCGGGCGGCGAGGTGCTGACGCGGCTGGAGCAGCGTTTCGGAGCCAGGAAAGCCGAGGCCCTTTATTGTTCGGTCGATGCTGGCCGATACCAAAATACCGGTGAAACTTTCCGGTGGGATCTTGGTTATCTCGGCACATATAGTGCCGACCGCCAGCCGACGCTCGAAAGGCTGCTAATCGAACCGGCAAGGCGGCTGCCGCACTTACGCTTCGTGGTGGCCGGGCCGCAATATCCCGCAGACATCGCCTGGCCCGCCAACGTGCAGCGCATCGAGCATCTGCCGCCGAGCGAGCACGCCGGCTTCTACAGCCGGCAACGGTTTACCCTCAACGTCACGCGGGCCGACATGATCGCCGCCGGCTGGTCTCCAAGCGTCCGCCTGTTCGAAGCCGCCGCCTGCGGCACGCCGATCGTCAGCGACTTCTGGCGCGGCCTCGACGAGCTTCTGCCCGATGGAGAGGCCCTCATTGTCGCGAGGCAGCCGGAGGACGTGATGAAGGCGCTGACCGAGATGGGCGAGGAGGCTCGCAGATCCCTGGCAGAGGACGCCAGGGCTCGCGTCCTGAAAGACCATACCGGCCTTGCCCGTGCCCGTCAGCTCGCCGGAGCGCTCGAACACCTGCCCGAACGATCCGCACGCAGCGAACCGATGATCCAATCCCTGTCAGCCTAAGGAGTGCCTCAATGCTTCAAAGAACCCGAAACGGAAAAAGCAGAACCGTTCTTGTTGCCGGAGGGGCCGGCTTCGTGGGCTCGCATCTTTGCGATGCCCTGCTTGCCCGCGGTCATCGGGTGATTTGTGTGGACAGCTATATTACCGGTTCCAAGGACAATGTCCGTCCGCTGCTGAACCATCCGGAATTCCGGCTGATCGAGGCGGATATCTGCGAGTTCGACCGCATCGACGAGCCGCTGGACCAGGTCTACAACCTCGCCTGCGCCGCGTCTCCGCCGCAATATCAGGCCGATCCCGTCCACACGATGATGACCTGCGTCACCGGCACCGGCAATCTCCTGTCGCTTGCCGAGCAGCACGGCGCCAGCTTCCTGCAGGCCTCGACGAGCGAGGTCTATGGCGACCCGGCCGAGCATCCGCAGCGCGAGGACTACCGCGGCAACGTCAACTGCATCGGCCCGCGCGCCTGCTACGACGAAGGCAAGCGCGCGGCGGAGGCCCTCTGCTTCGACATGCTGCGGAGCGGACGGGTGGATGCCCGGGTGGCGCGCATCTTCAACACCTACGGCCCGCGCATGCAGCCGAATGACGGCCGGATTATCTCCAATCTTCTGGTCCAGGCGATTTCCGGCAAGCCGCTGACGATCTATGGCACCGGCGAACAGACGCGCTCCTTCTGCTTCGTCAGCGATCTCGTCGCCGGCCTGCTGGCGCTGATGGATGTCGATCCCAATCCGCTAGGGCCTGTCAACCTCGGCAATCCCGGCGAGTTCACCATCAACGAACTCGCCGCCCTGGTGCTCGCCATGGTGCCGACGGTTTCGAAAATGGTCCGCAAGCCGCTTCCGCAGGACGATCCCCAGCGGCGCCGGCCGGATATTTCGCGGGCGCGGGAACTGCTCGGCTGGGAGCCGAAGGTGCCGCTGCGGGAAGGCCTGCGGCACACCGCGGACTGGTTCATCGCGACGGTCGGGAACGATGCGGAGAGGAAGCCGCGCCGCAGTACCGTCTGGAGCCCGGCGGTTTCCCCCGAAATGGGCATGAGGGTCTGACCATGGATGCTGGAAGAGGGAGAACCCACGAGGACCTGCAACGGCGGATCGCGGAGCTCGGGCCCTGGTTCCACAATATGGAGATCGGTGGCGTACAGACGGCGCCGGATCATTTCCTCGGCGATTATCCGGCCTTCAAGTGGCGCGGTTTCCAGCATGTCATCCCTGAAGATCTCGAGGGCCGCAGTGTCCTCGATATCGGCTGCAATGCCGGCTTCTATTCCCTGGAGATGAAGCGGCGGCATGCCGGGCGCGTCGTCGGTATCGATTCCGATCCGCGCTACCTCGCCCAGGCGCGGTTTGCCGCCGAACAATCCGGCCTCGACATCGAGTTCAGGCAGATGTCGGTCTATGACGTCGGCCAGCTCTGCGAAAAGTTCGACCTCGTGATTTTCATGGGAGTGCTCTATCATCTGCGCCATCCGCTGCTGGCGCTCGACCTTCTCCACGAGCACGTAGTCGCGGACCGGATGCTCTTCCAATGCCTGCAGCGCGGTGACGAACGGGCTCCCTGTCTCCAGGAGAATTACGAGTTTTCCGAATGGGCCGTCTTCGACCGGCCGGATTACCCAAAACTGTTTTTCGTCGAGGAACGTTACGCCGCGGATCCTACCAACTGGTTCATCCCCAACAAGGCGGCGATGGACGCTATGCTGCGCAGCTCCGGCTTTACGATCGAGGCAAATCCCGAGCGCGAGGTCTATCTTTGCCGGCGCGGCGAGCGGCACTACATGGTCGAACCGCCGCCGCGGATTTCTCCCGCAGATCCCTGACAGCTCTGAAATTGACCCCGATAGGGCCGATGGAGTAGGGAAGGCCGAGGCGGCATCCCCGCACGGGCAGGCCGGCAATTGCAAACCATTTCAACAATGTAGAGTCGATTATATCAACAGGATAGAGAACGCGTCTGTCAACTTGACGGCGCGGCCGTTTGCGTTATCCGCGTCACGTGCATAGGGAATCCGGTTGTTCGACGGCCGGCCGATCGCCTGGTGCCGGATCGACGCCGCGCCGCCAGCGCTGATCCGATCCAGCAGACGACGCACCTGGCGTGTGCTCAGGTCGAGAACATGCGCCGCCGTCACCAGCGTCATCCGATCGGCCATAACCTTCGTCAAAACTTCGATCCGCTGCAGATCGCGCTCGCTCATCGCTATCAGTCCCATCGCCAATCTCCCAGGTCATCAAGACCCGGGGAGAGTGACATTCCAACTTTGCAGAATCAGGACACTTCAACTTTGCGGCTACAGGGATTGGTCGCATAATAGATATTATGGAACGGGAAGGCGGTTTTACGTGTGTTGCTTTTTGCCATCAGCGTCCACAAAGCGCAGGGATCGGCCTTCAAGCGGGTCATCATCCCTGTCTTCCGGTCGAAGCTGTTGGATCGGACCATGCTCTACACCGCCATCACGCGTGGCGTAGAGACTGTCGTTATCGTCGGCAACACCGATCTCATCAACGAAATGGTCGCAGCGGCTCCGGCAAGCCTGGAGCGTAACACCGCGCTCCGGTTCGACGAGAACTAGCAACGGCTCACAGCCGGACTTCCGTTGCCATCCGATCCCTGCGCATGATGGCCCAGTCGATGAGTTCGGCCATCGACGGACCCAGGGCCTTGCCCATCTCGGTCAATGCATATTCTACCTTCGGCGGCACCTGGGGATAGACGGTACGGGTTACGATCCCGTCCTTCTCCAGCTCCTTCAATTGCTGGATGAGCATCTTCTGGTTCACCCCTTCGCACCGCCGTTCGAGTTCGGAAAAGCGAAGCGCCTCCTTGGTCCCGAACAGTTGGCAGATGATGACGATCTTCCATTTACCTTCGAGTACCCGCACGGCGTCCGTCGTCGCGTCCGCCCATTTGCGTTGCTGCTGCGGGTCTCCGCATCTCCACTCCCGTTCCTGGGCCATACATACCTTTTGGTGGGGAACCCGCCTATCTGTCTGTTCTTGTTGAAGTCGCAGTATTCATTATCTTGATTGGCGGCACAACAGGAGCATCAGCATGAAAATCGGTATCATCGGAATTGGCCATATCGGCGGCACTCTCGCCCGCAAGCTTGCATCGGCAGGCCATGAGGTCAGGGTGGCGAACTCCAAGGGCGCGGATGCCGTCAGGCCATTCGCCGACGAGATTGGAGTCGCTGCTGCGGACACGAAAGGAGCCATCTACGGCGCGGACCTTGTCATTCTTTCCATTCCGCTTCTCGCCATCGAAAACCTGCCGAAGGACCTCTTCAAGGACCTGCCCGCCAACGTCCCCGTCATAGATACCAGCAACTACTATCCGGGTCTGCGTGACCCGCAGATCGCCGACCTCGATGCAGGCGAGGTCGAGAGCGTCTGGGTCTCCAGACAGATTGGTCGCCCTATCATCAAGGCCTTCAACAACATCCTCGCATATTCCCTGGCGGAACTGGGCCAGCCCGAGGGTGCGGCCGGTCGACTGGCCGTGGCGGTCGCGGGAGACGACGCCGCCGCGAAGAAGATCGCCATGGCAATCGTAAACGAGGTCGGGTTCGATCCGGTCGACGGCGGACCGCTCGCTGAATCCTGGAGGCAGCAGCCGTTGACGCCGGGCTACTGCTGCGACTTCGACGCACCCACCATGCGCAAGGCGCTCGATGCTGCGGCGAAGGGTGAAGCACCCACAAGATGGTCCATATTTAAGAGCAAGATGGCAGCGCTTCGGCCAGACTCGACTCATGCGGACCGCGTTGCAATGAACCGCTCGTTCGTCCCACTTCATTAAAGCAACAGCACCCTATTCTCGATCCGCAACACGAAGAGATCGTGTTGCGGATCAGCGTCTCTTGGAACACAACAACCCCCCGACCCCAAGGGTGGCGACCCTATCACTGGCACGCGTTGCGCCTGCGCGGCGGCGAGAATAACGTCTATTTCGCCTTCGCCAATGTGCTGGATGCGGCGCGGGGATACTTGGGCAAGAGTGCTGTGTTCGGGCCGGATTCCTTTGCCTTTCCACGCCAGGAATCGGCGATTTTGGACGAGGAAGGGATTGCCGCGGCAACCGTCGACACCTCCAATCTCGATACGCCCTATCCTACAAATATCGTCCGCCGAAAGGATCTTGTTGTCATGCGCCAACCGCATCACTATCAGCCGCTGGTCAAATGGCATCAGTGAGAGGCTGGTATGATGTCCACATTCACATTCGCGACCGTCCCGCAGATCATTGCAGGGCCGGGCTGCATCGCCAGGCTTTCGGAGCTGGCGACCCTGCTCGGGTCGCGTGTTTTGGCGATTTCAGATGATGGGGTCGTCAAGGCGGGGCTGGTGCAGCCGGCCCTGGCGAGCCTTTCGGCAGGTGGCGCTGAAACATCGCTCTTTACGGGCGTTGTCGCCGATCCGCTGGAAGCCATCATTCATGCGGCTGTGGCGCAGGCGATTGAGTTTGGCGCAACCGGCGTATTGGGCATCGGCGGTGGCTCGTCGCTCGATGTCGCAAAACTTGTGGCTCTGCTCTGCAGAAGCGGCGAAACACTCGATGATATCTATGGAGTGGGCAAGGTACGCGGGCAGCGTCTGCCGCTGGTGCTTGTGCCGACAACGGCAGGCACCGGATCAGAAGTCACACCGATTTCCATTGTGACCACCGGCGCGCACCAGAAAAAGGGCGTCGTATCGCCGGTGCTGCTACCGGATGCTGCCGTTCTCGACGCCGAACTGACCCTCGGCCTTCCACCAACCGTGACCGCTGCAACGGGGATTGACGCCATGGTGCACGCCATCGAGGCGTTCACCTCCGCAAGTGCAAATAACAATCCGGTTTCCCGCACCCTTGCCAAGGAGGCTCTTCGGCTTCTCGGGGCGAATATCGAGATCGCCGTCATGACCGGAACCGATCTTGCCGCCAGGCAGGCGATGCTGCTCGGCGCGATGCTCGCCGGACAGGCCTTTGCCAACTCGCCGGTCGCTGCCGTCCATGCGCTCGCCTATCCGGTCGGTGGCCGCTATCACGTCCCGCACGGCCTTTCCAACAGTCTCGTCTTACCGCATGTCCTGCGTTTCAACGCGACCGTGTGTGGCGATGCCTATGCTGAGCTGGCGCCTTGCCTCTATCCTCACCTTGAGCCTGCAGGTCAGGCCGAGCGGATTTCCGGCTTTATCGAAGGATTGGCGATGCTGCCTGTGCGCCTGAACCTGCCCGTACGCCTGAGAGATGTTGGAATTCCCAAAGACGGACTTCCTCTGCTAGCGGAAAGTGCGATGGAACAGAACCGTCTGCTGGTCAACAATCCGCGCACGGTGTCGCTGCCAGATGTTGTCAGGATCTACGAAGCCGCTTGGTAAAAAAGGTGCCGGATGCCACAGGTCGCGCCATACGCAACGATACGGACAGGATTTTGGTGCTCTTGAGCCAATCTGAACCCTCGACCCCTTAACGCTCACTCGGGAACGTGGTCAGAAGGATCGTCTGCGACGATGATTTGTTGTGGGAAATGATGACGCCTGTAGCCGATGGGCGAATTCTCATCCCACCATATCCATGCCCCACTCCTTGACACAACGCCGTTAGGGCCATTGAGCTAAATATGATCCTCGACCTCTTGTGGGGCCGGTTGACTTACCAACCTTAAGGACTACTCTTTAGTGATCGCAAGCATATCCACGCCCGGATGGGGTGGATGATGGGGCGATTGGGCAACCTTGAGGAGGATGAGGTTTGCCATGACCTATCGTGTTATTCTGTTGATCGGCGCGTCTATCGTCGCCGTTTCGTCGTTTGATGCCGCAGCTCAGGAAAGTGACGCGACGGCGGGCGCCACCGTTTTCAAGAAATGCGCGACCTGTCATATCGTCGATTCCGATACGAACAAGGTCGGCCCGTCACTGAACAAGCTGTTTGGCCGAAAGGCCGGAACGCATCCCAATTTCGCCTATTCGACCGGGATGAAAGAGGCCGGAGACGGCGGCCTCGTCTGGGACGAGGCGACGTTGCGCGACTATCTGCACAATCCAAAAGCGAAGGTGAAGGGCACCAAGATGACCTTCGTCGGCCTGAAGGACGAGCAGGAGATCACCAATCTCATCGCCTATCTCAAGCAATATTCCCAGTAACCGGCCGAGAGACCACCGGCTGGACATGCCTAAATTGCAGTAATTGCCCATCTTTTCCATTCGTGCGATAATAACCCCGTATTTTTGCGGAATGCGGTTTCACGGTCGACCTGCTCAGGGAGGGGCGGAAATGGCTGTTGTGCTGATTCTCGTCTTGATTGTTGTCGGCTCCGTGCTGTTCCATGTGCTGAGCCCGTGGTGGTGGACGCCGATCGCCTCCAACTGGACCTATATCGACAGCACGCTCGTCATCACCTTCTGGATCACCGGCATCGTCTTCGTGGCTGTGGTTTCGTTCATGGCCTATTGCGTCTTTCGCTTCCGACACAAGCCAGGCAACCAGGCGGCCTATGAGCCTGAAAACCGCAGGCTGGAATGGCTGCTGGCATCGGGAACGGCAGTCGGCGTCGCGGCGATGCTGGCGCCTGGCCTGGTGGTGTGGAACCAGTTCATCACGGTGCCCGACGATGCCGTACCGGTCGAGGTCGTCAGCCAGCAGTGGTTGTGGAACTTCCGCCTGCCGGGCGCGGACGGAAAGCTCGGCCGCGCGGAGACGCGCGACGTCAGCGCCGAAAATCCGCTCGGCCTGAACAAGAACGACGCAAGCGGCCTCGACGACGTGATCATCGAGGGCGGCGAACTGCATCTGCCGGTCGGCAAGCCGGTGCGCATATTGCTGCGCTCGGTCGATGTTCTCCATGATTTCTACGTGCCGGAATTCCGCGCCAAGATGGACATGATCCCCGGCATGATCACCTATTTCTGGTTCACGCCGACGCGCACGGGAAGCTTCGAGATCCTCTGCGCCGAACTCTGCGGCGTCGGCCATCCGCAAATGCGTGGCACCGTCGTCGTCGACGAGGATGCGGACTACCAGACCTGGCTTGGGCAGCAGCAGACATTCACCCAGCTTACGGCGTCATCGGGAGAGCCGCCGCGGCCGGCAAACTGACCCGGCGGAGCGGCCGGAAGCCGCTTCGGAAGGAAAGGGAAGAGAGATCATGGTCGAGATTCCATCCGGAAGTGCAGGCGCCATCCCCGCCGCCGAAGTCGAGGATGTCGAGCTTTATCATCCGAGCAGCTGGTGGACGAGATATGTGTTCAGCCAGGATGCCAAGATCATCGCCGTGCAATATTCGATGACCGCTATCTCGATCGGCCTTGTAGCGCTGGTGCTCTCCTGGCTGATGCGGCTGCAGCTTGCCTTTCCCGGCTATTTCGCCTTCATCGATGCCGATCACTATTATCAGTTCATCACCATGCACGGCATGATCATGGTGATCTATCTCCTGACCGCGCTGTTCCTCGGTGGTTTCGGCAACTACCTCATTCCGCTGATGGTCGGCGCCCGCGACATGGTGTTTCCCTACGCCAACATGCTGAGCTACTGGATCTACCTGCTCGCGGTGCTGATCCTGGTCGCCGGCTTTTTCGCCCCCGGCGGCCCGACAGGGGCGGGCTGGACGCTTTATCCGCCGCAATCCGTTCTTTCCGGCACCCCCGGCGGCAAGGACTGGGGCATCCTCCTCATGCTCTCGTCGCTGATCGTCTTCATCATCGGCTTCACCATGGGCGGGCTGAACTATGTGGTGACGGTGCTGCAGGGGCGGGCGCGCGGCATGACACTGATGCGCATGCCGCTCACCGTCTGGGGCATCTTCACCGCCACCGTGATGGCGCTGCTCGCCTTCCCTGCCCTGTTCGTCGCTTGCGTCATGATGCTGTTCGACCGGGTGCTCGGCACGAGCTTCTTCATGCCCGCCATCGTCGAGATGGGCACGCAGCTGCAGCACGGCGGCGGCAGCCCGATCCTCTTCCAGCACCTGTTCTGGTTCTTCGGGCATCCCGAGGTCTATATTGTAGCACTTCCCGCCTTCGGCATCGTTTCGGACCTGATCAGCACGCATGCGCGCAAGAACATCTTCGGCTACCGCATGATGGTCTGGGCGATCGTCATCATCGGTGCGCTGAGCTTCGTCGTCTGGGCACACCACATGTATGTCAGCGGCATGAACCCGGCCTTCGGCTTCTTCTTCGCCACCACGACGCTGATCATCGCCGTCCCGACGGCGATCAAGGTCTATAACTGGGTGCTGACGCTCTGGCGCGGCGACATCCACCTGACTCTGCCGATGCTCTTTGCGCTCGCCTTCATCGTCACCTTCGTCAATGGCGGGCTGACGGGCCTCTTCCTCGGCAATGTCGTCGTCGACGTGCCGCTGTCGGACACGATGTTCGTCGTCGCGCATTTCCACATGGTCATGGGTGTGGCGCCAATCCTCGTCATCTTCGGGGCGATCTATCACTGGTATCCGAAGGTGACGGGACGCATGCTGAACGACGTGCTCGGCCATATCCACTTCTGGATCACCTTCCTCGGCGCCTATGCGATCTTCTTTCCGATGCATTATCTCGGCCTGCTCGGGGTGCCGCGCCGCTATTTCGAGATGGGAGAAACGGCCTTCGTTCCGCCTTCGGCCCATACGCTGAACATCTTCATCACCGTCATGGCGCTGATCGTCGGGGCCGGACAGATGGTGTTCCTGTTCAATCTCGTCTGGAGCCTTTTCCGGGGGCAAGAGGCCGGCGGCAATCCATGGCGGGCGACGACGCTGGAATGGCAGACGCCGCAGACCCCGCCCGCCCACGGCAACTGGGGCAAGGACCTGCCCGTCGTCTACCGCTGGGCCTATGACTACAGCGTGCCGGGAGCGGCCGAGGATTTCATTCCGCAGAATGTTCCGGCAAGCGATGGCGTCACCCGGGAGGTTCCCGCATGAACGTCATCCTGATCTTCCTTGCCGCGATCGCCGCCATCATCATCTGGTGGCTTTCCGGGCAGCGGCTGACCTCGAAGCCCTGGCTGGAAACCGGGTCGGTGCAACTGCCGGATCATATCGGCGCAGAGCGGCGACAGCCGCCGGCGGTGAAGATCGGCCTCTTCGTGTTTCTCGGCGTCGTCGGCGCCGTCTTCAGCCTTGCCGTCAGCGCCTATTTCATGCGCATGGCGTCGGCCGACTGGTGGGGCATGCCGGTTCCGCGCCTCCTCTGGGTGAACACCGCAGCACTCGCATCGAGCAGCGCGGCGCTGCAATGGGCGAGACGAGAAGCGGGACACGGCCGCATGGAAAGCCTGCGGCTGGCGCTTGTGACAGGACTTGCGCTTGCCGTCTTCTTTCTCGTCGGGCAGATCCAGGCATGGCGGGAACTGGTGTCAGCCGGCTACGTGCTGGTCGACAATCCCGCCAACAGCTTCTTCTACATGCTGACCGGCCTGCACGGGCTGCATATCCTCGGTGGGCTCGCCGTGCTTGCGCACACGACGGTCAGGGCATTTTCAACCGACGTTGCGCCGGAGAGGCTGCGCCTCAGCGTCGATCTCTCCGCCATCTATTCGCATTTCATGCTCGCCGTCTGGCTGTTGCTCTTCGCGCTATTTGCCGGGTGGGCAAATGATTTCGTCGATCTCTGCCGCACATTGCTGACCTAGGGGCCGAACCAGGAGATTTGCAGATGGCACAGACTATCGGGACACATGGCGAGCCAGACCTCAGGCCGGCGGGCCTGCGCGGTGTCGCCGCCGATTTCGCGTCGGATCAGCGCGCCTTCAAGACCGCCTCCTGGGGCAAGGCGATGATGTGGATCTTTCTCTTGAGCGACACCTTCGTTTTCGGCTGTTTCCTGATCGCCTACATGACCGCCCGCATGTCGACGCCGGTCGCCTGGCCCAATCCGAGCGAGGTCTTCGCGCTGCATATTGGCGGCCAGGACGTGCCGCTGATCCTGATTGCGATCATGACCTTCGTGCTGATCTCGAGCAGCGGCACCATGGCGATGGCGGTCAATTTCGGCTATCGCCGCGACCGCCGCACGACCGCGATCTTGATGCTGCTAACGGCGCTTCTCGGCGCATGCTTCGTCGGCATGCAGGCCTTCGAATGGACGAAGCTGATCACCGAAGGTGTGCGCCCATGGGAAAACCCCTGGGGGGCGGCACAGTTCGGATCGACCTTCTTCATGATTACCGGCTTTCACGGCACCCATGTCACGATCGGCGTCATCTTTCTCCTCATCGTCGCCCGCAAGGTCTGGCGGGGCGATTTCGACCAGGAACGGCGCGGCTTCTTCACCAGCCGGAGAGGTCGCTACGAGGCCGTCGAGATCATGGGCCTCTACTGGCACTTCGTCGATCTGGTCTGGGTCTTCATTTTCGCATTCTTCTATCTGTGGTGAGGTCGTCATGAACGAGACAGCGGCGCATGCACACATCCAATCTGGACAACGGCTCCAAACCGGGCAGCAGCACCCGATCCGGCTCTACCTCCTCGTCTGGGGCATGCTCTTCGTGCTCAGCGCCTTTTCCTACATGGTCGATTATCTCGGCTTCCAGGGTTATCTCAGATGGACGCTGATCCTGTTGTTCATGATGCTGAAGGCCGGGCTGATCGTTGCCGTCTTCATGCACATGGCCTGGGAACGGCTGGCGCTCGTTTACGCCATCCTGCTGCCGCCGCTGCTGGTGCTTGTTTTCGTCGCGCTGATGGTATCGGAGGCGGACTATACGATCTTCACCCGCCTCGCCTTCTTCGGCACTGGTCCCTGAGGGGCAGTGCCGAAGCCGGTTTTCCGACCTACCGACCGCTGCTGCTCCCCAAGCYGGATTCCGGTTCAACGACCTTGCGATACAGATGCCAGGTCGCATGGCCAAGTACCGGGATCACGATAGCCAGACCGGCAAAGAACATCGCAAAACCGACGACCAGAAGCACCGCCACGATGAGACCCCAGAGTATGAATTCCATGGGATTGACCGCGAAGGCTTTCATCGAGGTATAGACCGCTGCAGCCGCACCGGTGTCACGATCAAGAAGCAGCGGAAATGCAATGACTGTGGTGCAAAGCACGGCCAGAGCGAAGAGGAAGCCGACGGCATTGCCGTAGAGGATCAGCTGCCAACCCCTGCTCGTCGAGAACACCTCGTTGACGAAAGTCATCAGCGATTCCGGCCGTCCCGGCCCGAACAGGCTGACATAGAGCGACTGCGCCGTCAGGAGCCACAGGATAAAAATCACCGCCAGCATAACACCGATGGCAAGGATTGCCGGGACCGCCGGGGAATGCCTGATTTCGAGCGCATGCTGCCAGGAGGTGTCAAGGCCAAGCTCCCGCCGGCGACTGATTTCATAAAGACCCAGCGCCGCTATCGGACCGATCAGGGCAAAGCCTGACATGAGCGGAAACAGCAGTGGCAGCGCATTGGCACCGGATGTCCAATACGCGAGGATCACGCCGGCCATAGGGTAGATCAGGCAGAGAAAGACGTAGTGCGACGGCTTGGTCCAGAAATCATCCAACCCCTGACGCAACGAAGTGAAGACATCTGCTACATTGATGCGCCGCACGGTGGGATAGGCCACCTTCCTGGCGCCTCCCGCGATCACGTGAAAATGTGCCATAACAATTCCTCTCCATTCTTGTCACAGACAACAACGACCACAACGGATACCCGCGTTAGGAACGGCGCCATAGGACTGAACCTGCACGCGTGAAGATTATACGCCCCCGGTCGACACTTGACCAGCGGCGCAGAATTGCTGCGCATCTAAGCGTCGTCGCCTAAACCATATGTCAGTGAGTGGGGCGTGGAATTGTCACGTTATCGAGCAGTGATCGAACTATGCCGCTGCTGTCTGAGATCGGGTAACGCGCCCGTCACGACGTTCCAACGCGCCATGGCGCGGATGCGATGAATGTCAATGGCGAGAGACGAGCGCCTGGGCAGTGGCATGACGGAGAGATTACGAGACGCCGAGAAAATCGATATGGAACGCCGCAGACTTCCGGCTGATCGGAACCCCTGCATTATCCGCTCTCGTTTTCGCAGCAGCAGACGCCATCGCGATGGCCATGCTCGGGACGACTTGATGCCGGCCGCCCGCTTGTTCTCGAAAGTCATGTCCAAATTCCTGGGAAACTATGCTTGTGACCGGCGGATCTCACCACCGGTCACTGGCGAACTAGCTTTTCGGCGCGTAGTCGAAATCCTTGTCTCGCTGCGCTGCCGCCGGATCACGCTTATCGGGCGCGCCGTATCCTCCACCGCCTGGAAGCTGCAGGATCAATCTGCGGCCGGCCGGCACATGCTGGCGCCCCTTGGTGGCAAGAACCGTTCCGTCATCAAGCAAGACGGCACCCGCGGCGCCATCGGCCCCACCCTCACGTCCACGGGGTGGATGGTCGACGCGATCGAACATGGCGTTGAAATGCATCTCGTGACCTTCGGTCGGCGATATCTCCACCACCTGCCCGAGACCGCCGCGGAACTGTCCGGCGCCACCGGAACCGTCTCGCAACTCCTTGCGCCAAAAGATCACCGGGCCGACATGCTCGGTCGCCTCGATCGACATGGAATGCACGCCGCTCGGGAACGCCGTGGCGCTGAGGCCGTCGAGCGTGGAGCGGGCGCCGGCGCCGCCGCTGTTAAACAACAGCACTTCTGCACGTTGCCCGCCCTCCGCCGGTGCCTTATCCCCCTGTAGCGGGCGCACGCTGACATGCAGGTTCCACAATGCCCCTGCCCCTTCTGCCGGCACTTTACCGGGAAGCATCTTGTGCACGGCCCCGAGCACCGCATCAGGAACCAGATGGCCAAGCACGTGGCGAACGGAAACAGGCGCCGGGTGCTGGGCATTGAGGATGCAGTTCTTCGGGGCGGTTACACGGAACGGCAGCAGAGACGCGTGGTTGTTGGGGATCTCCGGCGCGATCGAGCATTTCATGCCATAGCAAGCATAGGCGGCCGAATAGATGATCGGGCAGTTGATACCCTTCGGGCTTGGCGGTGACGTCCCCTCGAAATCAGCGAGGATATGGTCCTCTGCCACGTCGAGACGCACAGCGATATCGATCGGCGAACCGTACCCATCGACGCGCATAGTGTTCGAATAAGTGCCCTTCGGCAGGGCCGCGATGCGCTCGATGGTAGCGTCATAGCTGCGCTTGAAGATGAAATCGCCCAGCGTTTCCAGATCGGCGATCTCGAACTCTTCCATCATGTCCATCAGCCGACGATGGCCGATCTCGTTGCAGGCGGCCAGCGAATAGACGTCACCGACCACCTGATGGCTTTCGCGGACGTTGTTGTGCAGGATGTTGACGAGGTCCTTGTTGACCTTGCCGCGCTCGGCAAATTTCATGATCGGGACGAAGATGCCTTCTTCGTAGACCTCGTTGGCATCCGGCCCAAAACCGCGGCCGCCGACATCCACCACGTGCGCCGTGCAGGCGAAATAGCCGACGAGCGCGCCATTGCGGAAGCTGGGCGAGACCACGGTGAAATCGTGCAGGTGACCAGTGCCCTTCCACGGATCGTTGGTGATGTAGACGTCGCCTTCGAAGATGTTTTCAGGCCCGATGTCGCGGATGAAGTGGCCGACGGCCTCGGCCATGGCGTTGACGTGGCCGGGTGTGCCGGTCACCGCCTGGGCGATCATCTTGCCGCCGCGGTTGAAGACGCCGGCGGAAAGATCGCCTGATTCACGCACACTGGTCGAGAAGGCGGTTCGGATGAGCGTGACGGCTTGTTCTTCCACAACGGAGATCAGCCTGTTCCACATGATCTGCATGTGGACGTCGGAAAGTGCGCTGGTTTTCATGTCAAATCCTCCGTTCAAGCGCTCTGCTTGACGCGTATGAGCAGGCAGCCATCCGACTGGATGATGACTTCGCGGCTCGTGGTGATAATCGTTGACGTCTCGCGTTCGGTGATGACAGCGGGACCGGAAACCCAGTCGCCCGGTTTCATGTCGGCGCGCGCGACAATCGACGCGCTCAGAAAGCTGCCTTCCTGGACGTCGAAGATTTCGCGGGTACCGCGGACCTTTGCTTCGCGAACCTTTGCGGTCTTGCCTATCCTCGCCGGCGGGGCAACCTTTGAGGTTGCGCGCAAGGACCAGCTGACGATCTCGACGTCGAGACCATCGATGACCCGACCAAAAAAGTGTTCGTACTGCTCATCGAACAGCTTCCGGAACAGGTGCCCGTCCGCATCGGCGTAGTCGCGTACCTCGATCGTGACCGGCACTTCCCACCCCTGACCGACGTAACGCATGTAAGCCGTACATTCGAGATCTGGATTTGCTTCGGGCGAACCGGAACGCACGAACGATATGGCCTCGGCGCTGAGGTCAGCGATCGTCTGATTGATCGCATCCGCATCGAACCGGCTAAGCCGGCTGTAGGCGCTACGCACGCTTTCGAAACCGAAGGGAGCGCGCAGGAAGCCGATCGCAGAACCGACGCCGGCACCCGGCGGGATCAGCAGGTCCGACATGCCGAGCTTTTCGCACAGACGGGCAGCGTGGATGGGAGCTGCGCCGCCGAAGGCGATCATGGTGAATTCGGAAAGCTCCTTGCCATTCTCCACGGCATGCATGCGCGCCGCGTTGCTCATGTTCTCGTCGACCACCTCGCTGAGGCCGTAGGCGGCGGTCGCGATATCAGTGTTGAGCTTGGAGGCGAGATCCGCATCCATCGCTCGGTCAGCGGCCGGGCGGTCGAGCTTCATCGCGCCACCTGCGAACTCCCCCGGATCGAGACGACCTAGGATCAGGTCGGCATCGGTGACGGTCGGGTTCGTGCCGCCGCGGCCATAGCAGGCCGGGCCTGGCTCGGAGCCGGCGCTGTGCGGGCCGACACGGATCTGGCGCATGCTGTCGATAGTGGCGATCGAGCCGCCGCCGGCACCGATCTCGACCATCTCGATGACGGGAATAGAGATCGGCATGCCGCTGCCTTTCTTGAAACGCCACGTTCGCGCCACCTCGAAGGTCTTGGAGGTCTTTGGCGTCTGCTTTTCGATCAGGCAGATTTTTGCGGTGGTGCCGCCCATGTCATAGGAAAGGACCTGATCAAGACCGTAGCTGCTGGCGATATGGGCGGCAAAAATCGCACCGCCGGCAGGACCGGATTCCAGCAGACGAACCGGAAACTCGATCGCGCTTTCGACGCTGATGATGCCGCCACCCGAATGGATCATGAAGACCGGGCAGCGCGTGCCTTCCTCGGTCAGGCGTCCAACGAGGCGGTTGAGATAAGATGCCATCAACGGTTTGACGAAGGCGTTGGCGCAGACGGTGTTGAAGCGCTGGAACTCGCGCATTTGCGGCGAGACTTCCGACGAGATCGACACGGAAATATCGGATTTCTTGGCCAGAAGACGGTCGCGAACAACCTTCTCGTGCGCGCCGTTAAGATAGGAATGGATGAAGCCGATGGCGACGCTGTCGTAACCGGCAGCGACGATGCTGTCGCACAGCGCATCAACCTCGGCAAGATCGAGAGGTTTCAGCACCGAACCGTCGGCGCCGATCCTTTCGTCGATGACGAAACGTTCGTTTCGCGGCACCAGCGGCGCCGGCAGCACAATATCGAGGTCATATTGTTCGAAGCGGCTTTCGGTGCGCATCTCGATGACGTCGCGAAAGCCCTTGGTGGTGATAAAGGCGGTGCGGGCGCCGCGCCGTTCGATCAGAGCGTTGGTGGCGAGCGTGGTGCCATGAATGATCGTGTCGATCTGCGAAAGCTCGACACCGGCGACCTCGGCGACCTCTCGGACGCCCTTCACGATTGCATTTTCGGGATAGGAATAATCGGTCAGCACCTTGATTGAATGGAGTGTGGTACCGACCTCCATTGCAACGTCGGTAAAGGTGCCGCCGATATCGACACCGACCCTGATCTGCTTGCCATCTTTCGTCATTTTCTCGACTATGCTCCCTAAGCGAGCTGTTGTTGCGCTTGCCCGATAACCCGATTTTCGGCGTGCAGCGGCCTGTCCCCGCCCGCACAGACGGGCGGGGGTCAAAAGCTCTTGAATGTGTTGAGTTTCTTAAGCTCAGCGCGACAGCTGTAGCGGCAACGCAGAGCTTTGGCGCTACAGTTTCCCGGTAAAGTCTACACCCGGCAATTCTGTTGGAAGTTTTGCACGGTCGACGCCGATCCACTTCTTGTAGAGGGCATCGAGTGACCCGTCCGTCGTGTGCTTGATAACGAAGTCCGTCAGGAAGGCGAGCAGTTCCTTATCGCCCTTGCGGACCGCCATACCCTGGAAGTTGTCGGCGACTTTGTATTTGCGTTCGAACTGCTTGTCATAACCGGTCTCTTTGATGACGAGGCCATAGGTGACGCTGCCTACGATCGCATCAACCTGACCGGACAGAAGCGATTGAACAGTCGTGGCGTCGTCATCGAAGCGCTTGATCTGCGTACCCTTCGGCGCGACCTTGACCAGCAGCGGCTCGAAAGCGCTGCCGCGGTTAACACCGATCACGTATTTCGAAAGATCCTCGTTACCTTTTATGGCTGCGTCCGTCTTGCCCCAGACAGTAATGTCGTTCGACGAATAGGGAATGACATACTGGATCACCTTGGCGCGTTCTTCGGTGATCGTCATCGACGGCACCAGGAAGTCAACGTTGCCGTTCACCAGCAGCGGAATGCGGTTCTGGCCTGTGATACGTTCGAACTTCACCTCGACGCCCAGCTCCTTGGCGATCATCTTGGCGATTTCGATATCGAAACCGTCATTGCCGCCCTTGGAGTCGATAAAACCCCACGGAAACTGGTCCATCTGCACGCCGATGGTTGCCGTGCCCTTGGCCTTGATCTCCTCGGATGTGACAGCCATTGCCGTCGTTGCGAATGAAGTCGCGGCGAAGAGAATGGCGGCAAGGCCGCTCAGGGCTTTCGAACGCGAAGGGGTCGGGACTGCGTTGGTCATGTGATCACCTCTGGTTGGTTTCTTGGCATGCGTTTTGTCTTACCGCGCGGCGTTGAGGCGCCGCTCGATCCGGGCACTGCAGTAGGTCAGTGGTACGCAGAGAAAGAAGTAGACGAGTGCGACCGCCCCGTAGACCTGCAGCGGCTGAAACGTGATGTTCGACATCAACTGACCGGAGCGGGTCAGCTCTGTGAGACCGAGCAGCGCGGCAAGTGCCGTGCCCTTGATCAGGTTGACGAGGAAGCTGATGGTGGCCGGCAGGCCGATGCGCAAGGCCTGGGGCAGCACGACATCGACCATGCGATGCCTGTAGCCGATGCCCAGTGCGCGTGCCGCCTCGCTCTGTCCATCGGGAACGGCCTGGATGCTGCCGCGCCAGATTTCGCCGAGGAACGCGCTGGTGTGAAGCGACAGGCCGATCGTCAGCGCCACCCAGACATCCACTTTGAAGCCCAAAAGTGGCAGGCCGAAATAGACGAAGAACAGCTGAACCAGCAATGGCGTGCCCTGAAATATCTGGATGTACGTCGCTATGAAGATGCGCAACGGTTTCCATTTGCTGGTGCGTCCAAGCGCAACAGCCAGACCCAGCGCTCCGCCGACGGCGAAGGCAAGAAGCGAAAGGACAACTGTCCAACGTGCGCCTTCAAGCAGAAAGAGGAATTCATTCCAGCCAAATTGACGGATCATCGGACTGCCTCAATTTGCCGGATAGGAAAAATAGACCCGGCCGATGGTGCCGAGGGTGACGGAAACGAACTGGGACAACAGGAGGTAGATGACGCCGAGCGTGAGATAGATCTCGAAGCTTCGGAATGTCTGGGCATCCAGCGTCTGTGCAAAATAGGTAAGCTCTTCCGCCGAGACCGACGAAACCAGACTTGAGTTCAGCATCATCAGGATGAACTGGCTGCAGAGAGCCGGATAGACGGCCCGGATGGCCGGCCGGAGGACGATGAACCGATAGATATCAGCCGTATGCATCCCAAGCGCCCTGCCCGCCTCGACCTGTCCTGGACGGATGGACTGCACACCGCCGCGCACGATCTCCGCCGCGTAGGCGGCGCAATTCAGCGTCATGGCCAGGATTGCCGCCTGTTCGCCGCTGAGCCGGATGCCAATTGCGGGCATGCCGAAAAAGACAAACAACACCTGCACGAGGATAGGCGTGTTGCGGATCAGCTCGATGTAGCCAATCGCAATCGTGCGCAGCGTTGGCAGCTTGCTCATGCGCATCATCATGAAGAAAATGCCGAGCGACAATCCGAACACCATTGAGAGAGACGACATTCTCAACGTACCGATCATGCCTTCCAGCAGCGTTGGCCACGCAGCAAAAACGGGTGCGAAGTCGAAAGTGTAATTCATCAGCCCCTCCTCAATGGTTGAGGATCTGGCTGAGGAACGTTCTGGTTCGCTCGTGAGCCGGATTGCTGAAGAATACGTCGGGTTTGGCGCTCTCTATGATTTCGCCACGGTCCATGAAGATGACGCGGTGGGCGACTGCCCGTGCAAACCCCATCTCGTGGGTTACACAGATCATCGTGATGCCGTCGTCAGCAAGCGAGATCATCGTGTCGAGCACTTCCTTGACCATCTCAGGGTCGAGCGCTGAAGTCGGTTCGTCGAACAGCATGATCTTGGGGTCCATGCAGAGCGCCCGCGCGATTGCCACGCGCTGCTGCTGACCACCGGAAAGCTGAGCCGGATATTTCTGTGCCTGTTCAGCAATGTGCACGCGCTCGAGATGACGCATCGCCTTTTCCTTTGCGTCAGTCACCGAAGCCTTGCGCACCCGGCGCTGCGCCAGCATGCAGTTTTCCAGGACGGTTAGATGCGGAAACAGGTTGAACTGCTGGAACACCATGCCGACATCGCGGCGAATATGGTCGGCATTGCTGCCCTTCTGGCTCAGCTCCGTGCCATTGACGGCAATGCTTCCCTCCTGGATTTCCTCCAGGTGATTGATACAGCGGATAAGGGTCGATTTGCCGGAACCTGAAGGTCCACACAGAACGATATGCTCGCCGCGACCAACTTCAAGGTTGATCCCCTTCAAGACCTGAAGATGACCATACCATTTGTTGACGCCCGTCATGGCTATGGCTTTTTCCGACATGCTGGTCCCGTTCATGGCCAGTTCCCCTTTATTTGATGTCAGGCTTTCGGTGCGACTTCGAAAATGGCGTCGACTTCTACGGAAGATCCGCGCGGCAACGAGCCCGCACCAATCGCGGTGCGAACGTGGCGTCCCTTGTCTCCAAAGATCTCCACGAGAAGGTCGGAAGCGCCGTCGATGACGGCTGGATGGCCCCCGAAATCCGGCGGCGCATTAACGAAACCACGCAATTGAGCGCAGGCAATGACCCGGTCCAGATCGCCATCCAGCGCGGCATTCGCTCTGGCAACGATGTTGAGCGCGCAAAGGCGAGCGGCCTTGTATGCGTCCTCGGGCGAAATGTCCTGACCAACCACGCCGACATAATGCTCGACACCATCGATCCGCGGGATCTGGCCCGATACGAAAAGAAGGCTCCCGACGAGCCTGTAAGGAATGTAATTTCCTGAAGCCGGGGCAATCGCAGGCAAAACGATACCGAGCTCCGAGAGACGTGCGACGACGACACCCATAGCAGTTTTCCGTTATTGTAAGGCGCGCCGATGCGCGAACCAGGTTCCCGGGACCGTTCATCAGAAGCCATAAGCGTCGAATGTCGATCCACTTTTCTGATGATGAAGATTGACGAAATAGTATCTCATGTCAAGATAGAATTCAGAGGTACTATCTCTTGAGCCAACGGTTTCCTACATGCTACTTTTTAGAAGCTTTTACAAGATATTAGCCAACTTAAGACGACCACTTCTCTGGTAGTGGCATTAAAATTTCGACCCGTTTCCCGCAATTTTTTTTGAGGCCAGCCGCTGATTTGCGCCCAGTGGAACTTCTCTATGTCAAGTGTGCGCACACTAAGGCAATAAATCAGTGGTGGGTAGTAGCATCACCTCGGGATGAAGTGATAACTTGCGTCAAACCCTGAAGTCATTCAGCGGGGCGCGACTTAGGCAAAGGGAAACAGGTTTTGGACACTTTAACGGGCCGAACAATAAAGGCACTTAAAGCTCACATCGGCAGCAACCAGTTCGAAAGCGGTACCAAGCTCGGATCGCTCGCGGAATTGTCGGAGCAGTTCGGCGTCAGCAGGACCGTCATTCGAGAAGCAGTGTCCGCCTTGCGGTCCGACGGCACTGTCGAGTCGCGACATGGTGTCGGGGTGTTCGTTCGCAACAGACCCAGCCCCGATATCGAAGATGCCAACTCGTTGGATGCAAGCCTCGCGCTTGCTCCCCTGGCTCGCCTGCAGACGTCATTCATGGATCTGCTGGAGCTCAGAATGGCTTTCGAGGTGCATGCTGCCGGGTTGGCGGCGGTTCGGCGATCCTGGGCTCAGGAATCCAATATCTGGAACGCCGCTCGCGAGTTCGAAGCCTCACTTGAAGACGAAGCTGCGCTTGATCATCTCGACTTCGTCTTTCATCGGTCAATCGCAGAAGCGACGAACAATGGTGCTTTCATCGAGTTCTTCAGCCTTATGAGCCTGCAGATTCTCCCGCAACCGGCTTTCTCCAAGCAGCTCAATCCTGCGCTCATAACTCTAGACTATATCCAGAATACTGTGGTCGAACATCGGGCAATCTGCGAGGCAATTAGCTCAGGCAGTGCGGAACGGGCGCGCGAGGCGATGAGAATTCATCTTAGCCGTAGCCATCTACGGTATCGCGGTTTTTCGGACGACGCTGCCTCGCCCCTGAGCAATGTGGCGCCCAAAGACTAGCCCACCTCGCCGTACTATGCTCTTGATGGGATTTGAACCATCGGCACGTCTTACGGTCTGATTATGTGGCGTAGGTCCACTTCTGTCCCACTCAGAGGCATGTTGTCGGAAAGTGGTTTGCAAGTGGGTTCTATTTCGGTGGGTCGATGACCGTCATGCTGATGCTCCCAACTTGCGTGAATCGGACTGGTTTCGAATTCGTCTGGGCAATGGACCAACAGTTCTTAGTCATGTCCATCGTGGGCAAGAGCTTTTCGAGAAGGCGGCCCTATCCCGCTCCAGGATGCGACTGGAGCTCGAATTCTTCAGATTCGTGGGATCAAACAGTTCCCTTACTTCCATCCGCTTGTGCAAGAGGTCTGGACCGGCCTAACGTCCGCTTCAATCGTATGCAGACGAAGGGTGCCCCGTGAGTCCGTCCCGCAAATCGACCGCCCAGCAACAGCCGCGCTCCCTCGAGGCACGCATCTACGCGATCTATTCCACGCTCTCGCCCGCCGAAAAGCGGCTCGCCGACATCCTGCTGCAATACCAGATGGACCTGCCGAGCTATACGGCGGGCGAGCTTGCGGAAAAGGCGCAGGTGTCGAAAGCGACGGCGGCACGGCTGATCCGTTCGCTCGGTTATGCGACCTATCCCGATGCCAAGCGGCAGATCCGAGCCGACCAGCACTGGGGATCGCCCCGGGCAGGCCTGGAGGACCCCGATCGCGCGCCGTCAGGCAAGGTCACCCTTTCCAGCACGGTCCAGATGGACCTCGACAATATTCGAACCACCGCCGAAAGCCTGTCCGAAACTACGCTGAGCGAGGTAAGCCAGGCGATCGTCGGCGCCCGCCGCCTGTGGATCATGGGCCTGCGCAGCGGCTACGGCCTGGCGCTGCAGGCGGCGCATTATTTCACGCTGATGAAGAGCGACGTGCAGGTGATCCCCGCCGGCGGGGGGAGCTATTCGCATGAGATCGCCTCCATCGCGAAGGGCGACGTGCTGCTCGTCATCGCATTCCGCCGGCGCCCCAGGCTGCTGCCGACGATCATCAAGGAGGCGCGCGCCGCAGGGGCGATAACTGTGCTGATCACCGATCTCAGCGCCGCGGCAAGCGCCAAGGCCGCCAATCATGTGCTGCGATGCCGCTGCCAATCACCGTCGCCCTTCAATTCCTTCGTCGCCGCCGTCACCATCATCAATTATCTCGCCTGGAGCGTATCGACGGCGATGGGCGAGGCGAGCCTTGCCCGATTTGAAAAGATCGACCGGCTGGTGAAACTGCTCGACGACGTATCGACCCCCCAGACCAGTATCGGCCGGTAGGCCGCTAAGGCGCGACATTGGTCAGGAAAATTTTTCGAGCACGTGCAGACGCGTCGGCGATGCCCAGACACCGGATTTGGATGTAGTCAGGCCACACCTGACGAGCGTCTCGGCAAGACCGACGGCCGCCGAGACGCCATCAACCACCGGAATGCCGTGCGCGCGCTGCAGGTCGAGCGCAAATTCCGCCATGCCGGCACAGCCGAGCGAAACGCCCTCGGCACCCAGCTCGATTCCCCGGCGAATACAATCCGAGATCCGCTCGAACGCGCCGCTTTGCGGCTTTTCGAGTTCAAGCACCGGAATGTCGGTCGCAAAGACCCGGCGGCAGCGGTGGCCGAAACCATAGCGGTGGACATTGTCCTCGATGACCGGCGCCGAGCGGGAAAGCGTCGTCACCACGCAGAAGCTGTGCGCGACAAGGCTGACCGCATGGAACGAAGCCTCGCCAATCCCGATCACGGGTTTTGTCGCAATCGCTCTTGCCGCATCCAGCCCGGTATCGTCGAAACATGCTATGATATGGGCATCGGCGCCATCGCGTTCCGCGGCAACGATTTCCTTCAGCAGGCCGGGCACCGAAAGCGCCCCGTCAAAGGGACCTTCGATCGCTTCCGGCCCGGTTGTGGGTTGCCGGCCGACGATCTCGGTGTCACGGCCGGCAACGGCGCGCGCCGCAGCCGTGATGCGCTGCGTCATCGACGCAGTCGTGTTGGGATTGATGACGGCAATACGCATCGTCTTGGATACTCCAGGGATCAAGTTGGGTCAGGCGGCCGTGAAGGCTGCCGTCGGGCGCGTGTCGATAAGATCGCCATAAGCGATCGGCGCCTCGGTAAGATGGCCGTCGGCAATACCCTGCTGCCAGCGGGCATAGGCGTTCGGATCGATCCGTGGCGTCGTCCACATGCCATTGGCCCGATAGATATTGGCTAGCCCCACAAGCAGGTCCGGCGAGAGTTTCGGGAACGTCTTTGCCAGGAACTCGCGGTACCCCTCGGCATCATGGGCCAGGATCCACGCCATGCCGCGGCCGAGCGCCCTTGAGAACCGGGTCTGGGTGTCCAGCCGCGCATCGTCGCTCTCGCCTTCGGCGTAATAGACGCTCCACGGCACGTTGTCGCCCGTGATGGGGAGCTCGGCAACGACATGGACGGCGGTCTTCGATGCGAGCGTGACGGCGGACGGGTAATCGATCACCAGATAGTCGCCCATTCCCCCCACGAAGAGATCGGACAGCATCTTGCCGTCGAGATCCTGGACGAAATTGACCGTCAGCGGATCGACACCGTTTTCGCGCAGCAAAAGCTTGGTGAACAGGCCGACGCTGGCGCCATTGCTGCCCTTCATCGAAATCGTTTTGCCAGGCACGGCCTGCCAGTCGAAATCCCCGGGGTGTTCGCGGCCGAGGATGGCCAGGGGCGCGCGGGCCGCGATCTGCGCGAACGGCGTATAACGTTTGCCGCGGCCATGGAACATCGACGGGACCCAGATGCCGCCAAGCGCGGCGTCCGCCATGGCCGAGCCGATGTCGCTGAGCACCAGGTCCCAGGGAGATGGAACGCTTGCGGTGACGCCGAGCCCCTCCTCCTGAAAGAACCCCTGCCAGACCGCGACATATTCGGGAAGATAGTTGAGGCTGTGCCCGGTCGCCGAGACGTGGAAGTTCTGCATGATGTTCACTCCTGGTCCAGGAAAATGCGATCGCCGTTGTCGATGTCGAACCACAGGACATCGTCCGCCTGATAATCCAGCGAACACAGTTCACCGATCTTGATCTTCGGGTTGCCCGAGACCCGGACGAAAACGAGGTCGTGTTCCAGCAATCGCTGGTCCTTGTTCTCCTCGCCGGTCATCAGGCGGCAACCGATCACCGTCTCCGCACCGAGGCGCTCGACGACAGCCACCTGGGCCGGCAGCCGCCCTTCCCCGGCCGGATGAATGGAAAGTTTTTCGGGCCTGACGCCGAATGTCAGCTCCCGTCTCGTGGGCAACGGCGCTGCGTGATCGACCGCAAGCTTGCCCGAAAGCTTAAGAGCGTTGTTTCTGACCGAAGCCGGGATGAGGTTCATCGGGGGCGACCCCACGAAACGCGCGACAAAGGTGTTGGCGGGATGATCGTAGATCTCGTCCGGCGTATCGACCTGCTGGACGATGCCCTTGTTCATCACGATGATGCGCGTCGCCATGGTCATGGCCTCGACCTGGTCGTGCGTCACGTAGACGAAGGTCTTGCCGACCTTGTGATGCAGAGCCGAGATTTCCGAACGCATCTGCGTGCGCAGCTTGGCATCCAGGTTGGAAAGCGGCTCGTCGAGCAGGTAGAGGGCCGGGTTGCGCACCAGCGCGCGGGCGAGCGCGACGCGCTGCCGCTGACCGCCCGACAGGCTCGCCGGGCGCCTGTCGAGCAGAGGCTCGAGCTCCAGCTGACGGGCGATGCTGAGCGTCCGCTCGGCGATATCCGCCCGCTTCATCAGCCTGTGGCGGGCGACGATGTTGACGATCGGCAGATGATACCACTTGCGAAACGCATCCATGACCAGCGGAAACGCGATATTCTCGCGAACGGTCATATGCGGATAGAGCGCATAGGTCTGGAAGACGAAGGCGACGCCGCGCTGTTTCGGCTCCCAATCGTTGGCGACGGACCCGTCGAACAGCAGGTCCCCGGAGGTAATCTCGCTGAGGCCCGCGATCATGCGCAGGAGCGTCGATTTTCCGCAGCCGGAGGGGCCGAGCAGGACCAGGAATTCGCCGTCATGGATGTCGGCGCTGAAGGCGTCGATCACCGTGTGATCGCCGAAGGCCTTGGAGACTTTGTTGAACGTTAAAGCGGGCATGGATTATCCCTTTACGGCGCCAGCCGTCAGACCGGCCACGATCTTGCGCTGGATAAGAAGAAAAAAGACAATGGCAGGAAGGCTGAACACCAGGGCCGCGCCAAGCACGGCGGACATCGGCGTTTCATACTGGCCGACGAAGGAGGCGAGCCCGACGCTTGCCGGCCACAAGGAATTGTCCATCAGGAAGGTCGAGGCGAACAGGAACTCGTTCCAGCCGGCAAAGAAGGCCACCACGGCCGCCGCCGCGATGCTCGGCATGATCAGCGGCAGAATGATCATGGTGAGCACGCTGAATCGCGGGCAATTGTCGATGATCGCGGACTCCTCGATCTCGTAGGGCACCGCATCCATCGCGCCCTTCAGGACGAAACACGCGACGGGCAGCGAGAAGCCGACATTGGCGAGGATCAGACCCGTCAGGCTGTTCAACAGGCCGAAGGTGATGAACATCGCATAGAGCGGCACCAGGATCAGTGCTTCGGGAACGACCTGGGTCATGAACAGCAGAAAGCCGACCAGGCCACGCCCATGGAACTTGAAACGGCTGAGCGCATAGCCGGCAAGCGCGCCGAGTGTCAGGCTCAGAATGGTGCCGCCTGAGGCAATCAGCAGCGTGTTGAACAGCCAGCGGCCGATCGGAACATTGCCGAGCTCGGTTACCAGATCCGGCAAATGCTGCAGCTGCGGCCAGGCGACCTGGCCGGTTCCGTAAAGCTGGGAATTGACGTTGAGCGCGGTGGCTGCCATCCAGTAGACCGGGAAGCCGGCGAGCACGACCAGAACTCCGATCAGCGTATATCGCAGCGCCTTCACGGCGAGTTTTCGGGGTGTCATCATCGCGACATCCTTTTCATGCGGCGTTGTTCGGCAGTGTAGTGGACGGCTGCCACCATCAGCGCCAGTGCGAGACCGACCGCGCCGTAAGCGCTGGCCATTCCCAGTTCATGGCCTTCGAACGCGGTCTGGCGGAGCTTGACGACGAGGGTGCTTGTCGAACCGAGCGGGCCGCCCCCGGTCAAAAGGTAGATGATGTCGAAGCGACGAATGGACCAGACGGCAACCAGAAGGGCTGCGAGCTGGATCGAGGGACGGATATGCGGCAGCGTCACTGCTCGGAAGGTGCTGATCCCATCGGCGCCATCGATCCTGGCGGCTTCGCGCACCTCCTGCGGCACCGATTGGAGGGCTGCCAGCACAACCAGCATCACAAATGGTGCGACCTGCCAGACGGTGACGGCAAGAACCGAGCCGAGCGCATAGTCCGTGCTGGTCAGCCACGAGAAACGGCCGATGCCGAGGAGCTCGGTCATGCGATTGAAGACGCCTGACCGTTCGTTATACATCCACAACCAGATCAGCGAGGCCGCCACCCCGGGCACGGCCCAGCCGAACAGCAGGATTGCCCGGACAACTGCGCGCCCCTTGAAGGGACGATCGATGGCAAGTGCGGCCACAACGCCGAGAGCGACGCCGATAAGGACGGTCAGGACCGTATAAACCAAGGTTGCTTTCAGGGAGACATAGAAGGCTGGATCTTCGATCAGCCGTTCATAATTGCCGAGGCCGATGAACCGGCCTCGGTTGGGATTGACGATCCGGGTGTTGGTCAGGCTCATGTACATCTGCCGCGACAGCGGCCAGAACATGAAGACCACCAAATAGATCATGGGCGGAAGGATGAAGGCATAGGGCAACAATTTGACCAGGCCGCTCCTGTTTTTCAGGCCATTCGCGCTCACATCAGTCTCCCTTCTTGATGCGACGGTCTCAGAACTGCTTGTCGATGGCCGACTGAGCTTCGGCGAGCGCCGTCTTCGGATCGGCATTCGCAAGGATGACCTTTTCGACGGCCTGCATCACGAAACGCATGATTTGTGCCGTTTCGACTTCATATCCCTTGATCAGCGTGCTGCGGGAGGTTTCCGCGAGCTTGACGAAGGTCGGCGCCCAAGGGTTGGCCTTAGAGTAGGTGTCGCTGACAGGCACGTCGGTTGCAAGCGCATCCGGACCTGATGCGTCACGCAGAGCCTGCTGGCCAACCGGGCCGACCAGCCACTTGACGAAGGCGATCGCTTCCTTCTGATGCTTGCCGTGCGAGCTCACGCCGACGAAGATCTGCTGATGCGCGCCGGGGTTCTTGAACGGCATCGGAGCGGCATAAAGATCGCCGGACTGAAGGGCGCCGCCGGAGGCGATATTGAGCGTGCCGCCGGAATTGTCGATCGAGAAGGCCGCGTGTTTTTCCTTAAAGCGCGTGCGCTGCGTCGGAAAACTGTCGCCGATCGGCATGATGCCGGCGTCGTAAGTCTTCTTGAAAGCCGTGATGGCGGCGACGGCTTCCGGCGTATTGATCGTCAGCTTGCCGTTTGCATCGACCCAGTTGACGCCGTAGCCGTAGGCCCAGCTCTGGAAATCCATGAACCAGCCCGAAAAGTCGTTGATCTGGTGGCGGGCGGTAAAGCCGATGACGCCCGGAGTTGCAGCTGATGCAGCCTTGGCGGAGGCGATGAGTTCATCCACCGTCGCCGGCACCTCCGCATTGGCGGCATCGATCAGCGGCTTGTTATAGATCAGGGCGTAAACGGCGCGCTGCCAGGCGACGCCCAGGCGCTTGCCGTCGATCACCCCGTTTTCATTGCTCTTGTTCAGCTTGGCTGCGTCGGCCGCAGCCGAGAGATCGACGAGGAAGCCTGCATCTGCAATCGCGTAGAACAGGCCTTCCTGCATCATCGCTACATCCGGCCCCTGGCCTGCACCCATTTCCGTCGTCAGCTTGTCGGCGAATTCTGCGGACGGAATGGCTTCCTGCTCGAGCGTGACGTTCGGATTGGTTTCCTGGTATTTGGTGACCGCTGCCCAGAGGTTCTTGCCGCGCAACGCATCAAGCCATTGGGAATTGGCCAGTTTCAGCGTGACCTTCTCGCCCGATTGCGCATGAGTTTCACCTGCACCGAGCCCGACGGTCAATGCAAGCGCCGCAAGGGCTGCCGTAGCCAACAGCTTTCGGCGACGAATCCTATCAAACATGTCTGTTCTCCATCTGGGTTTCTTATTTGGCGGTTTCTTATTGGCATTTTGGCATTCACAGATCAGGCAGTGCGTCAGGCGACCGCTTTCACACGATGCACTGCAAGCGGCGTATGGTGGCTGAGATTTTCGCCCCCTGTATCGGTGACGAGATAGCAGTCTCCGACGTTGCAGCCGGCGACTTCGGGCTCGAGCCATTGCGAGTGCAGGACAAAGGTCATGCCTTCTTCGAGCTTGTCGTGGTTGTTCGATTGGATGTTGTAATTGTTGAACTTCACCATCGAAACCGAATGTCCGACATTGGGATTGTGAGGACCTGATGTCGCCGGATAGACATGCATCAGCTTGCGGCCCTGCCGCTCCCAATCTTCATCCACGACATGCTTTCGCGGGATCAGGCGCGGCTTGCCGTCGTCTTCGGACACCCAGTTGTAAGGCATTGTCCGGCTGTCATGGGATGAAAGGTAGCCGCGGGCGATGTAGGGTTCGAAGGAAGCGTTGGCGAGGTCGGAAATGATCGCGCCGGGCCTGATCAGCGCCGCCGCTTTCTGAACACCTTCGGTGCACATCTGCAGCACGTCTTCCTGCTTGTCGGTAATGTCGCCGACCGCGATCATGCGGGCGATCTGGGCCGTATAGCCCTGATAGATCACCGCCGAAATATAGAGATTGATGATGTCGCCGTTGCGCACCACGTGGCCGTAAGGCTTGCCGCAATGGGTGCCGTATTGGTTGATGCCGATCTGATAGCCGTCACCGCTCTCACCGCCTCGCGCCATCTGGGCATAGGTGAAGGCGGCGTAGATTTCATAGTCGGTCACTCCCGGCTTTACGACATGGTATGCGGCCTCTATGCCGATACTAGCCAGCTGTGCCGCGGCCCGCACCACCGCCTGCTCACGCTTCGAGCGCACCTTCTGCATGCGATCGATGATCGAGCTTGCCTGCACGACCGAACTCTTCGGCAGACGTTTGCCGAGGCCGTTCCAGTAACCGGCCGAGGTCGCATCGCCGATCAGGCCGATCTGAGCCGACCCGAAGCCCTCACGCTCCAGGAAGGAGCCCACGGCTTCGACGACCTTGTCGACGGTCCTGCCCGGGCGATTATAGGTTTCGCGCCCCCAGGTACCGACCTGCCAGATGTCGTCGACCAACACCGCCTCGCCGGCCGGCGGCAGCAGGACGGAACTGCTGAAGATGGAAAACAGCGTCAGCGGCTTGTCTTCGTCGGTCGGGACCACCAGCACGCCCTCGCGTGCCCAGTCGCACATGTAGCGAAGGTACGAGTTGGAAACGCGGTACGAGCCGATGGAATCGGCATGGACAAGCATGACGTCATGCCCCGCGACGGTCGCCTCGCGCCTGATGCGGCGCAGCCTGTCCACGAATTCGCTTTCCGGGAGCGGACCGACCGGCTCGAACTCGAAGCTCGGGCTAAAACCGTCCAGCAGGCGCTCGAAACGCACATCACCGTGCTGAAATGGGTGGTTAGGACGAGTTTGGGCGATCATAGGGCGTCTCATTTAGCAGATACTGATGAGACTAGATTATATCTGAAAATTAATTTGCATAGCCCGGCGAATGTTCATTTGTCGAGCGAACTGCTGTAAAAACAGGCATTTGAAAAAATGGCGCAGATTTCCGCTCGAAATGATTCAACCGGGAACGTTGGATGCGTTCCATTTCTCATTGGTAATCGGGAAGTTAAACGACCTTCTGGCTTGAGACGAGGGAAAAAAAAAGCACCTCTACTCATGGAAAATCGGCACCCGCGGTTGGTACGGGCGCCTATAGTTTGGCCACGCGCCAGATCGCTTTCCGCGTAAGCAAGACAGGGAGTGTGAAAAAAAAGTTTCTCCTACCTGAGTGGCCCCTAGGTAGCAGCAGTCAAGGTCAGGATAAAATTCACGATGCGCCAGCACTCATATAGCTGTAGGTCTTGAACGGAACCGAACCGTAGACCCGATAGATTAAGCACCAGGGGGTTCACCTCTACCAAGTCGATTGGCGGGACTTTTCCCGGAAGCCCGACCGCCTTAGATGGCTCGCCGACAAGTCCGTTAAAAGGCTTGCGCGCCCGCCGATCGCGGGAAATAGTTCTAGCGCCTCCTGCTCAACAAAAACATCAAGCAAGGAGCGCCTATGAGGGCTGACACGAGCCCGGCCGGGATCTGGTAGGGCGCTACGATGGTACGGCCGACGAAATCTGCCGCAACCATGAGTCCGCCGCCGATCAGCGCAGCGCCGATCATCTGTGGAAGGGCGCGCGTCAAGCCGGCCTCCCGCGCAAGATGTGGCCCCATGAGTCCCACGAAGGATAGCGGGCCAACCGTCAACGTTGCGGCTGCGGTCATAAGTCCAGAAAGCCCAAACAGCGCCAGCCTTGATCTGGCCAACGGTATGCCGACCGCAGCCGAAGGGGCAGCTCCGAGTGGCAGGATGTCCAGCCAACGGCGCGCTGCCAGAGCAACGGCAATCAGTGCGGCTGCTATTGCTGCTTCCGCCGTGGCTATCGTGCCGTCGACCAGATAGGTCGAGCCGCTCATCCATCGCATGAGCAGGACTGCCCTTGGATCTCCCGTCGAACTCAAGACGCCGACAATTGCATCGACCATCGCACTGAGCGCGATGCCGGCCAACAAGACCCGTTCCGGCGCGAAGGTGGAGCGCCGTGAACTCAGAAGAATGACCGTGAGAACCGAGATGGCGCCGCCGACCGCAAAGGCAAACTGGCCGGAAAACCCCGGTGCGATGGCAAAAAGCGCGATAGCAACGCCGAAGGTAGCGCCGGCGCTGATCCCGAGAACTTCGGGGCTTGCCATCTCGTTGCCGGTCAATCTCTGGAGGATCGAACCCGCGACGGCAAGCATCGCGCCGGATGCGAGCGCAGCAAAGACCTTCGGGGCGCGGATCGCAAGGATCTCATCAAGGAATTCGCCGGAAAGGACAGTCCAGCCGCCGCCAGGCCCACGTCCGACAAAAAGGCCGACAATCACGAGAACCAGAACACTTACGGCAGCAATGGCGACGGGGACTTTTGTGTTCCATGTGGGCGGGTGCCGCCGCGCCGCCGGCTGCTGCATCCTGTGCCGGATCTTTAATCGCGGCAGTAGCGCCAGGAGCAGCGGCGAACCGAAGATGGCAGTGACTGCACCAGTCGGCAGGAAATCGCCAAAGCCGCCCGCCGCGAGTTGGAGCACGGAGTCGGCAAGAAAGAGCAGTCCGGCGCCGATCAACGGAGACCAGAAGATCAACTGGACCGGCCGACGCGCTCCGGAGAGCCGCGCGAGCGTCGGTGCGACCAGCCCGATGAAGCCTATGACGCCGACAGCACTGGTGACGAAGGCGGCAAGCGCCACCGCACAGGCGACGACCACGATGCGAAGGCGAGCGAGCCTCACTCCGAGCGCGGCCGAACTGCTCTCCCCCAGATCGAGCAGCGACAGCGGCCTGATCACCAGCGCGCAGGTGATGGCGACGGTGCCCACTTTCCAGATGAGCGACAGGGGAATGACCCAGCTCTGCTGCGCCAACGAACCAGCCCCCCAGATGAACAGGCTCGCCAGGTAGCGCTGGTTCAGGTAGGTCAGGATAGCCGCCAGGCCCCCGCACCAGAGGCTCAGCACAAGGCCCGAGAGGACAAGCGAATAGGGTGAGAAGCCGCGTCGCGCGCCAAAGCCAACGACGATCGCAGCGGCGGCACTGCTCCCGAGAAGAGCGACAATGTCGCGGCCGGCCCCAAGCAGGCTGGGAATAAAAAGCGAGACGACAACCAGTGCGAGATTGGCTCCGGCTGACACGCCGAGCGTCGTCGGATCGGCCAGCGGGTTTCGTAGGACCTGCTGGAACAAGGCACCGGACAATGCGAGCGCGGCACCGGCAACCAATGCCGTGGCTAGCCGTGGCAACGTCGAATAATAGAGCATCATGCGCTGGATGTCGGTGCCCTGCCCGGCCGATCCTGAGAGCACCGGTCCTGCGAGAAGCCAGAATGCCATGCAACCGGCGCAGAGCAGGACGAAAGATACGAGCGCCGGCCCGAGATTTTCGCGGCGAATTGTCTTCATGCGTCTTGTTCCAGAACGTCGGTCACCAGGCCGGCGAAACGCATAGCCTCGTTGACCATGCCGAACATCAGTGCCGGCGGAACCACTGACAGGTGGCCCGGCCGGGAAAACGGAAGCGCCTGCCACAATGGACTGTCGACGAGCTTCGGCAACACGTCGGGCGGAACGGGGTCGAAGGCGATCAGCCGGGCGTCCGGATCGGTGATAACGGACAATTCTTCGATGCCAATAGTCTCAAAGCCCCAATAGTTCGATTGCCGCGTCCAGGCATTACGTACGCCAATACGCTCGAGCGCATTGTGAAACAGGCCAGGGGCTGAATAGACGCGAGCGTGGCGGGCATCCATAAAGCTCACCAGCACAACTGGCGGAACAGTCCGGCCGGCAAGCCGTCGGCGGCATCTGTCAAAGAATGCGTCCGATCGCGCCAGGAAAAGCTCCGCGTCGCTTTCACGGCCGAGTTCGGCAGCCAGTTTGCGCGTCGCTACCATTGCCGCCGGGAGGATCGGGCCAGTGTCGGGCGTGAAGATCTCAAGCCGCAAAATCTTCGCAATCGGCTGGAGCCTGGGCAAAAGCTCGTCGAGATAAGGCGTCGTCAGAATAATGTCCGGCTTCAGCTGTATCAGGACCTCGAAATCGACTTCATTAGAACTCCCGATATCGACGACCGATTGCGGCATCGCGGGCTCGACGACCCATTTGCCCCAGTCGGCAAGGTCGGATATTCCGACTGGAGGCAATCCAAGCGACAGGAGCGTGGACGACAGCCCGTAGTCGAGGCTGACCACCCGTTGCCTGGCGACTTCGGCCCACAATGGCTTCGGCATCGACACGGCCGCGGCATAGTGCAGAAGTGAACGCCTTGAAATCTTCATCCCCGAACAGGTCTCAGCGGGCATAGGCAAGCGGATGCAAAAGGTGCGGAACCGAAATCACATCCATATCGATCCCGTAAATGGTATGGAGCGTCTCAGGCACCACAATTTCGTCCGGCGTGCCGCTTGCAACGACCCGTCCGCCTTTCAGCGCATGGATCCGATCGCAAAAGCGTGCGGCCATGTTGATATCATGAAGAACGATCACGATGCTCCGGCCGCCTTCGCGGGCCAGTCGCTGCACGAGAGACAACACTTCGATCTGGTGCGCGATATCCAGCGCCGCGGTCGGCTCGTCGAGCAGCAGGCACCGGGCGTCCTGAGCGATCAGCATGGCGATCCACGCACGCTGCCGCTCCCCACCGGATAGTGTGCCTACAACACGATCGGCAAAGGTCTCGATATGCGTGGCTGCTATGGCGGCCTCGACTTTTGCCTTGTCGGCATCGGAGAAACGGCCAAGCGCGCCGTGCCACGGATAGCGGCCGCAACCGACGAGTTCGCGGATCGTCATGTCTGAGCCTGTACCCAAATCCTGCGGCAAATAGGCAACCGAGCGCGCGAAGTCACGGCCGTGATAATGCGCGAGGTTGCGGCCACCGTAGGCAACCGATCCGGCGGTCGGTGTGAGTTGCCGTGCCAGGATTTTCAGGAGACTGGATTTGCCTGAACCATTGTGGCCAACGAGGGCCACCACCTCACCTGCCGGGAAATCGAGACTGACCTCTGACAGGATCGTGTTCCCGTCGATGGAAAGACCGACCTTGTCGACAGCAAAGGCATCCGTCGTTTCGGGAGCGTCCTGCGCTAGCTGAGCCGAGACCACGTTACCTCCTAAGCCAATACTGAAATGTCGCGCCAACAGCGCAGGTGTCTGTCACACATCTTTGTCCACCACTTCGAAAGCGACGCCCACTGCGCGATTGACGGCTGGTCCGAGGACGGACATGTGGGTCTGCCCTGCAAAAAGCTCGAACTGCGTGCGAATGCCGTCCTCGGGACGGTTCAGTCGCTCTGCCATTTCCTGCGCCAACGCAACCGTCTGCTCGGTTTTCCTCTTCTCCAGACGAGAGGCTGCATCTTCGTTTCGGTACTGGAAAGGAGCAAGTTCATCCCCCTCGTACTCACCGGCCGACAGATGCAGGAAGGCCGCGTGACCCGCCACGCGCTGGCGGCGCACCTCATTGTTCAGGATTTCACTGCCTTCCCAATAAATGGTCGGACTGGCAGCGATCCAGTTGGCAAAAAGGACTGGACGTTCAAAAAAGGCGTAGAGAGTAAAAAGACCGCCGAAAGAATGCCCGAAAAGCGATCGCCGCGTCGCATCGAGCCGCACCATTTCGGAAAGCCGCGGAAGCAGTTGCGTCTCGATCAAGTCGAGCAATTCGCCCGTCCCGCCGATGCGGACGGCAGGGCCACCGTCAAAATAGGGCGGATAGGATTTGATCGGCGGAGGGCCCAGGTCCCACGCCCTGCGGAGTGCGTTATAGGGTTCGTCAGAGGGATAGCCGATCGCCGCGATAACGCCCCAACCGACGTTGGTTCCGGTCGGGTAAGGCGCTTGCGTTACCAGGCTGGCGACGGCAAAGGGAAAGGTTGCGTTCCCGTCGGTCATGACCAGAAGCGGCCATCCCTCGGCCGGAGGTTCGCCGGTGGGAATATAGAGGAAGATGCGATAGGGCTCGCCGCCCGCCTTTGGTGCCAGGTCAAAACAAACAGTTCCGGGCAACGGGTAGGTTTTTTCAGTCATGCTCAACTCGCTGAGATTTTCTGCCATGGCGCCAGCTTCCACCTGCTACCACTTATACTTCAGCGATCCGAGAACCGTGCGGCCTTGGCCGAAGTAGCAATAGCCGCCGTTGCAGACCTGCTCTTCGCGGTTGGCGAGGTTCGTCGCACTGACGGAGAGTGAAAGACCTTTCAGGTCCGGATTTTTTGCACCGAAGTCATAGGAAATTGCGGCGTCCAAATACACGACTCCCGCGTTCTTGCCGGTGTTGGCGTCGCTGGTGAAAGATTCGCTTGTTGCGCGGATGCCACCGCCGACGCTGAGGCCGTCGATCACGGTATCTTCAGACGCTGCATAGTTGACCCACAGCGATGCGACGTGCCGGGGTGTCGTCGTTGGCGTGTTGCCGATAATGGAGCTGTCGAGATTGTCCGTGATTTCCCCGTGAGTGTAAGTGTAGGCGGCGATCAGGCTGATGCCGTTGTCGAAAGTCTTTCGACCTTCGACCTCGAAGCCCGTGAACGTATTCTCACCCGAGTTTTCATAGATAGGGACGAGGATCGGCGTGCCGGCATATTGCGGCTTGCCGGTTTCGACCAAACGATAAACCGCCGTGCTAAGTGAGAAGTTTTCGCCATCCGGCTGATACTTGATGCCGACTTCGATCTGACGGCCTTCGGTTGGCTCCAGCACGGCCCCTGAGACAGAGAGCTCGGTCGAAGGGACGAAGGAGGTTCCGTAGCTCACATAGGGAGCGATCCCGTTGTCAAAGAGATAGAGAAGGCCGACCTGACCGGACAGAGCTCCGTCTTCCCTCTCGTCGCTTGTGCCAGCGACCTTATCTGTGGTGGTCTGATCCAGCCAATCGTAGCGCAAGCCGCCGACGAAGCGCCAGTTTCCGATCTCTGCCTGTTCCTGCGCATAAAGCCCCGTCTGACGCAGGTCGTTGCCAGTGAAGCCCGTCAGCGCTGGCGTTGGTGCGTTACCAACGTTGCCTGGCAATGTGGACCCGTAGCCGACGGCAAAATCCGAGTTTACGGCAGTGTAATCCAGTCCCGCGAGAATGGTATGGGACACATTGCCTGTTTCGAACTTGGCTTGGAGCTGGTTGTCGATCTGGTAGGCACGCATCTTGTCCGTAACCGCTGCGGTCGACCAGGGATCGGCCGGAGCGCTGAACATTGTCATCCGGTTGAGATAACGTGCCTTGAGGTCCAGATCGCTCACGCGTGCGTTCTGCCGGAAGGTCAGGCCGTTGCCAAAGTCATGTTCGAGTTTGTAGCCCAGCTGATACTGCCGAATTTTCTGATAATCGTAATCCGGGTCGCTGACGAGATAGATCTGGCCGTCGTTTTTGAAAGTCCAGGCGCTGGCTGCGGTTTCGGTATCCTGGGCCAGGCCGTAGATGGTGATTTTGGTGCTGTCGGTCGGCTCCCAGGTAAAAGACGGCTGCAGCAGGTAACGGTCGTCCTGAATATCGTAGTTGGTCTCCCCTTCCCGGACGAGACCTACGACACGGTAAAACGCATCGTTGCTCTGGCCGATCGGTCCGCCGAAATCGAAAGCGGCCTGCTTGCGGCCAACCGTCCCGTATTGGAGTTCGACTTCGTGGTGAGCTTCCTGCAGCGGCAGTTTGGAAATCTTGTTGACGATACCGGCTGCGCTCGCCGCGCCGTACATAACAGACACTGGTCCCTTCAACACCTCCACACGGTCGAGCGTGTATATTTCGGTTGTGAATGTTCCGTAGGTCATCACCGGTTGGCGCAGACCGTCGCGAAAATCACCGCTTACGGTGGTCTCGATGCCACGGATGTAAATCTGATCGAAGCGCGGGTCATAACCGAAGCCACCGGTACTCACGCCGGAGCTGTACCGGGTTGCCTGGATTATATCGGTGACGGCACGCTGCTCCATCTCCTTGCGTGTGATCACGGAAACGGAGCGCGGCGTCTCGACGAGCGGCGTGTCGGTCTTCAAGGCGGAAACCGAACGCTCGGGAACGATGGTGTCGTTGTCTTCACTGATTGTTTGAGTACCGGAGCCTCGTAAGATTATGGGTTCGAGCGTAGTCGCGTCCTGCGCAACTGCCCCAATAGGCATGATGGCTGCAGCCACGGCGCCAACGAGTACGGTGGAGCCGAGAAGATGGCAGCGGGCGTAAAACCGATTGAAAGATAACGTCATTGCCCAATCCCTTCGGCTGCAAACTGGGTGGTGATCCTGACAGATCACGGATGTGAGGGAGCAGCGAGAGAAGGTCGCTGGGCGAGATGGTTCGCCGAGCGCAGCTATAAAAGCCGAATCTTCGTCGATCAATCAAATATGAGTATCATACTCATCTTATTGAGGGGAGGGTCGCAAAATTGCAACGGACAATGGCCGACGCGAACCGGAAGGGCTGGCCATAACGTCTACATCCAACAGCTCTGCCAAACCCTCCCCTTGCACCGCCTTCGCAGGGCGGATTTCCGGCGCTGACGGTGAAATGCGCCAGGAGGGATCTAGCTGCTTTGAACGGATTGGGACCGTCGCCCATCATCTCCAGTGAAATGATGCCTTTCGATTTTTCTCGATTTTCCCGATCCTTATGACCGATCTCGGCAGAGCCTGCCCTCGGCGCTCATCCCGATCCCGGGCCGCTTGCCCAACGGGAGGACGACAACGACCGATGGGTAAAAACGAGAAGCGGAAGATAAAACTACAGGGACAAAAGGGAGCGGTTAGGGATGAACTGACCCCATAAAGTTGGACATCAACTTTATGGGGTTTTTGACTAGGTGTTGACGATCAGGCAGCGCGAACCAGCTGTTCTGCCTGACGCAGCGCCGAGATCACGCGGTTCTGGCCACGCACGAGTTGGGTCTTGGCAAAACCGAGTTTCTCAGGGCCGAGTTTGTCGAGATCGGCTGCCGTCGAGATGGCCGGCAGTTCCGGGATCGGCAGGGCCGGGTCGTGGCGGAATCGCTGCTCGCGGGTGTAGTTCAGCGGCACCAGGATGCGGGCGAGCCTTTGGACCACGTGGTTGGCGCTCTTCGCTTCGATCTTGCCGCTGTCGATCCCGGCGTAGAATGCGGCGAGTGCTTCGGCCAAGGACTCGACGGCCGTGCGACTCGGCGAAAGGTCGAAGCGGTCGCCGGCCTTCTTCTGGTAGGTGTCGACCGTGTGGAGGAACTCTCGTGCCGTCGCACGCCAGTCGAAGGGCAGGATTTTGGCGTTGGCATTGCGCAGCACGGCCAGCAGATAGACCTTGATGTCGCGCAGCATGATGTCCTTGTCGGCGATCTCAAGCGTGTCGTTTTCGGTGTGCCAGGCGATGTTGGCGCCACAGCCGCCGACCGTGTAGTAGCCCTTCTCCTCGCGGTCGCGTTCCGTCATAGTCGAGGACAGCATCAGGTAGCTCGACAGGCCGATATTGTTGAAGGAATAGTCGCCGGCGCGGTGCGGGCGCTCGGCCTCGGCTTTCTTGCCGGCCACTTCCTCGATGACGTCGGAGAGGAAAGCTTCCGTTTCGGTCATCATGCAGAGATTGATGAATTCCGTCGCCCAGCGGCAGCCGGGGCTGTCGCAATTGACCGAGGCGACGCAGTTTTCGTCGAGGTCGAGCGCAAAATTGTCGGAGAACCAGGTGGAACCGGCATAACGGCCGGTCGAATGGCCGGGCCACCAGCAGATGCGGATCGAGCGCTTCAGCTTGTCGCGGTTGGCCCAGAGAACGCGGGCGATTTCGAGCATCGTCGCGTCGCCGGTGGCATTGTCGCCAACACCGACATCCCAGCTGTCGAGATGGCCGTGCAGGAAGACGTATTTGTCCGGCTCCTCGGTGCCCTTGATGAACACTTCCGGCAGCTTCGACTTGAACCAGCCTTCTTCCATGTCCGCAAAGATGGTGACCTCCGTGCCGGTCTTGGCAAATTCGATCAGCGCATCGCCGCTCTCGCGGTTGACGGCAACGGCCGGGATCGACGGCTTGCGCGGCAGGTCGTCGAGGTCCGGCGTGCCCCAGACTGTGGTGCAGGTGCCCCAATGGATGTCGACGCCCGGATTGATGGCAATGACGCCGACTGCGCCAAGCTCGGTGAACTGCGAAACGAGACCCGGATTGGCGAAACCTTCCGAGAGAACCACTTTGCCGCGGACCCGGGCAGCGAGTTCACCGGTGCCGTCGACGGTCTTTTCGAACATGGTCGAGATCGCCTTCGGCTGCAGGCTGGCGATATAGACGATCTCGCCCTTCACGCCTTTCGATGCGTCCAGCGAATAGGACGGCGGCTTGGCGCGGAAGGTCTTATCCCCCGCTTCGACGCGGGCGAGGCCCGGCAGGCTGAGGAAGAGGTCGGCTTCGTGCATCTTGACCTCGACGCCGTGCTTGGCGAGCCTCGCGGCGACCTCGTCCATGGCCCGGTTCACATCGGTGGGATGCTCGCGCTTGTAGGTCGCAAAGCTCTCCACCAGAGCCCAGGGTTCATCCAGCGTCACCGCTCCCAGAACGGCAGATTCGATCTCGTTCATATCCGTTACTCCCCTACATGTTTTATCTATCGAAACGATGTTTCACAAAACTCGAAAACGCTAACAGAGGTTTGATGACCCCGCAAGCGGCTTCGAAGGGCTAGAAATCGCACTGACGAAAACGGACGCCAAAGCGCCCGTCTATTTCCGGATGATTGGAGGTCGGCTTGATCGAGCCTCAAGCCCTTGATTTCACGAGGCCGTTTTCGCCAGGGCCGTGGATCGAAAGTCGCTCGGATATTTCCGCAGCGGCGTCGAGGGCGGCCTTCAAATGGCTTTCGCGCCGCTCCTCGTCGAAACGGGCGACAGCGCCGGCGACCGAGATCGAGGCGATGATCGTGCCGTCGGCGCCGGTGATCGGCGCAGCGACAGAGAAGGCGCCTTCGTCGAGATCGTTGAGCACGATATTGTAGCCGTTGGCGCGGATGCGTTCGAGTGCCTGGCGCAGTTTCGCCCGGTCGGTAATCGTGTAGGGCGTGAAAGCTTCGAGGGGCTGGGAAAGTGCCGCATCAATGACCGACGGATCTGCGTAAGCCAGCAGAAGCAGCGAACCACCGCCCGCATGCAATGGGCCATTGCGTCCCGCCTGGGCAAAAAGCCGGATCGAATGGCGGCCGGCGCGGGTCGCCAGAACGTAGGTCTTCAGGCCCTCCCGCACGACAAGGTTGACGTTCTCGGATGTCTGGTCGCGGAGCGCATCCATGACGGGCCGGGCGGCGTAAAGCAGGGCGCCGTCCTTGCCAAGGCGCTCGCCGAGCACGCCGATGCGGTAGCCGAGCGAGAATTCGGCACGCTCCGGATCGCGCGATACGAAGCCGCGTTCCTCCAGCGTGTGCAGCAGGCGGAAGACCAGCGATTTGGTCATCCCCAGCGATTTTGCAAGCGACGTCACGCCCTGGTCCGGACGATCGGCAAGGGCTTCGAGAAGGGCGAGCGCCCGGTCCACGGCCGCGATCTTGTAGTCTTTTGGTTCGGTCATCGGATGGTCTCCTCCGGCATGTGATTTGGATTGCTTGAAGCTTCTTGCAATCTTCTTGGAATGTGTTTTACTCGCCATCAATGCGAAACGATGTTTCACACAATAAAACATTGAGAGCCGGGTTGCAAACCCTTCGAAGGCGCTCGTGAATTTATTCTGTGGATTGAGTGTCGGCATTGAACGCGCGGGAAACGTGTTCGAAGGCCGATTTCGGATTTGCGATGCGGAGGGAGAAAACCCTTTGCCAACAAAGAGAATAGTCAAGCTATTCAGAGGAGAACGATCATGAAGTCCGTTTTGAGAAGTGCATTTGCAGCTCTTGTGGTAACGGCCATCGCTCTGCCCGCCTGGGCCGGCGATCCGATCCGCAAGATCACCATCCTGTCCCGGCCCCAGGCCGGCCAGCAGGCGGAATTCCAGTCCGTCCAGCTGATCGCCCAGGAATGGCGCAAGCTCGGCCTCGACGTCGAAGTCCGGGCGATCCCTTGGGAACAGATGTCCGACGAAGTCTGGTACAAGCGCGACCAGTGGGACTCGACTGCCTGGCAGATGGTCGGCCGGCCTGAGCGCTCCGATCCGGACGAGCTCATCTTCAACCTCTTTCATTCTTCTACCGCCAAGGATGGCTACAACTTCGCGGGCTACCTGAACAAAGACTACGATGCGACCGCCGAAGCCCAGCGCGGCGAGATCGATCCGGCCAAGCGCAAGGCGCTGGTCTTCAAGGCGCAGGAGATCCTCTCCAAGGATCAGCCCTACATGATGCTCGTGCATCCGAAATCGACCTTCGCTTTCGACAAGACCGTCTGGAAGCCGGAATCGGTCGTCAACCAGAGCGGCATCGGCATCCGCAACACCTGGACCTTCCTCGGCATCGAGCCGGCGGGCGCCAAGAAGGACCTGATCATCAACTCGTCCGACAATATCAAGGCGATCAACCCGCTCTATATCTCGGGCAGCGTCGACAGCTGGATCACCGAACTCGTCTGGGACCGCCTGCTGCGCGTCGGTCCGGACGGCCTGCCGAAGGCGTGGGCCGCCGAGAGTTTCACCTGGAAGGACGGCACCACGGTCGACGTGAAGCTGAAGTCCGGCATGAAATGGCATGACGGCAAGCCGGTCACCCCTGATGACGTCAAGTTCTCGTTCGAAGCGGCCGTCGGCGGCGAAGCTCCGATGTACAAGCCTTTCGCGACGAATATCGATGCGATCACCATCAGCGGCGACGTCATCACCTTCAAGCTGAAGAAGCCCGCCGCTTCCTTCGTTACGTCAAGCCTTGCCAAGGTCAACCTGATCCCGAAGCATATCTGGGAGCCGATCCTCAAGGATCTCGCCACCAAGCCGGAGACTGCGGAAAGCTATCAGGAGCAGATGCCGATCGGCTCCGGTCCGTTCAAGTTCACCAGCTGGGCGAAGAACGAGTCCGTCACGCTTGCCGCCAACAAGGATCACTTCGCCGCGCCGAAGGTCGATCGCTGGATCCTGCGTATCGTACCGAATGCAGAAGCTGCACTCGGCATGCTGCGCTCGGGTGAAATCAACTTCATGGGCGAGTTCACCGGCGATCCGCAGGTGCTGATCGACGCCGCCAAGAAGGACGGCGACCTGGAAGTCGTTTCCACCGTCGACATGGGCTTCCGTTACATCGCCTTCAACGAACGTCGCCCCCCCTTCAACGACCCGGCCTTCCGTCGCGCGCTTTCCGAAGCGGTCGACCGCCAGCTGATCGTCAAGGCTGCCTACAAGAGCTTCGCAGTCGGTTCCAACTCGATCGTCTCCCCGGCACTCGAATTCTGGCATGACAAGTCGGTCGTCGATGGCTTCAAGACCGGTCAGGCCGTTGCGGCCAAGACCCTGAAGGATGCAGGCTATACGCTGGACGGCGGCAAGCTGCGCTATCCCGGTGATGCCAAGGAAACCATCGCCGCCAAGTAATCTTCACGGAGGCGGTGGATTTTCCACGCGCCGCCTCCCCTTTTTGCCCGACGCTTGACATCGGCAGCCTCGCCTTGTCCTCCCAAGGCGGCGCCGAGCCAAGAGAAGGAATTTTTTCAGATGAAGAATTTCAAGGCTGTGGGCAGCAGGTTGCTGCAGCTCGCTCTCGTTTTATGGGCGGTAGTGACCATCCTGTTTCTGATGTTCCGGCTGATGCCGGGCAATCCGATGGCCGCTTATATCGATCCGACCTTTACGCTCGAGCAGCAGCAGCAGCTCATGGCCCAGTTCGGCCTCGACAAGCCGCTGTGGCACCAATACCTGATCTATCTCGGCAATCTTCTGCAGGGCGAGCTCGGCCAGAGCTTTCGCTACCGCGAGCCGGTCGGCCAGCGCATCTGGATCCTGTTGCCGAACACGTTGATCCTGACATTCTCCTCGCTGATCGTCGCTTATGTCTTCGGCATTCTCGCCGGCGCCTATCTCGCCTGGCGCCGTGGAAGCTGGGTGGAGCAGGCGGCCATTCCGCTGGTGCTCACCACCCGCGCCATGCCCGAATTCTGGCTCGGCATGGTGATGCTGGCGATCTTCTCGTTTTCGCTCGGCTGGCTGCCGGCGGGCGGCACGCGGGCTCCCGGCAACGAATATTCCGGCCTTCTCGACCTCTATACCTCGCGCGACTTCCTCGCGCATCTGGCACTGCCGGCGACGACGCTGGCAATCTACAGCCAAGGCCTGCCGCTTCTGCTGATGCGCTCCAACATGCTCGACGTGATGAAGGAGGACTTCGTCACCATGGCCCGCATCAAGGGCCTGTCGAACTGGACCGTGGTGGTACGCCATGCGGCCCGCAACGCGCTGCTGCCGGTGATGACATCGTTTGCGATCGCCGTCGGTTACCAGCTGCAGGGTAATGTCGTGGTGGAATCGGTGTTCTCCTGGCCAGGCCTCGGCCGCGAATTGGTCAACGCCGTTGCCGCCTCCGACTATCCGCTGGCGCAGGGCGCCTTCCTGATGATCGCGCTCGTGGTGATCTTCATGAACTTGGCTGCCGATCTGCTCTATGCATTCCTCGATCCAAGGATTTCCCATGCCTGAGATCGTCGCACCCGCACTCATCAAGCCGAGACGCCCCAATATCCTAGCCCGGATGTTCCGCGCGCTGAGATTGCCGATGAACGACCCATTCGCGGTCGCCGGTCTTCTCATCTATCTGGTGTTCATCGTCGTCGCGGTGTTTGCCGATCAGATCGCCACGCATGATCCGACCGAAATTCTCTACACGCCAGCCTACGATCTCGCGGCGGACCTCCGGCCGGGGCAAGATGGTTTCATCATGGGAACCACCAGCCTCGGCCGGGACATCTTCTCGCAACTCGTCTATGGCAGCCGCTCGGCACTGCTGATCGGCATCACCGCCGCCTTCATGGTGGCGCTGATCGGCTCGGTCATCGGCCTCGTCGCCGGTTATTTCGGCCGCTGGGTGGATGCCATCCTGATGCGGCTTGCCGATATCGCCTTCGGCATTCCCTTCCTGCCCTTCGTCATTGTGCTTGCCGCCTTCCTGCGGCCGTCGATCTGGAACGTGGTGATCGCCATGGCGCTGGTGCTCTGGCGCGATACCGCCCGCGTCATCCGCAGCCAGGTGCTGACGCTTCGCACCCGCGGTTATGTCGAGGCGGCGCGGGTGGCTGGGTCGTCCGACTTCAAGATCATCCTGCGCCATATCGCGCCGAACATCCTGCCGCTTTCCTTCCTCTACGGATCGATCGCCATCGGCTGGGCGATCCTGACCGAAGCGTCGATCAGTTTCCTAGGCTTCGGGGACCCCAACTCGATCAGCTGGGGTTATATGCTGCAGGATGCGTTTGCCAGCCAGGCGCTCGCCAAACAGGCCTTCTACTGGTTCGTGCCTCCGGGCATCTGCATCATCCTCGTCGTCAGCGCGGGCTTCTTCATCACCCGCGGTTATGAAAACATCCTCTTCCCGAAGTTGAGCCGATGAGCGAACCCCTTCTTTCCGTGAGAGATCTTCGGGTCAGCTATCAGGTGGGGCGCAATTTCGTCCATGCTGTGGACGGCGCAAGCTTCGACATTCCGCGCGGCTCGATCACCGGCCTCGTCGGCGAATCCGGCTGCGGCAAGACGACCGTTGCCCGAGCACTGACGCGGGTGATTGCCGAAAATGCGGCGATCACCGGTGGCCAGATTCTGTTCGACGGCAAGGATCTCGCAAAGATCCCCGAAAAGGAGATGAATGCACTGCGCTGGCGCGACATCGCCTTCATTCCCCAGAGCGCCATGAACTCGCTCGATCCTGTCTATACGGTCGCATACCAACTCGACGAAGTGCTGCGCCGCCGCGGCGGCCTGAGCCGAAAACAGTCCCGTGCCCGTTCCGAAGAACTGTTCGAGATGGTCGGTATCGACGCGAACCGCCTGAACGATTATCCGCATCAGTTCTCCGGCGGCATGCGCCAGCGGGTTGCGATCGCCCTGGCTCTCGCGCTCGACCCGAAGCTGATCATCGCCGACGAGCCGGTGACGGCGCTCGACGTCATCGTGCAGCGGCAGATCCTCGACCAGTTGAAAGAGCTACAGACGCGGCTCGGTGTCTCGGTCATTCTCGTCACCCACGACATTTCGGTCGTCGCCTATATCTGCGACCGTACCGTCGTCATGTATGCGGGCAAGGTGGCCGAATCCGGCACCATGCAGGCGGCGCTGACCGCGCCGTCGCATCCCTATACGATGGGCCTGCGCAACGCCTTCCCGGATCTGCAGGGAGCCGCCTCCGGCATCCTGACGCCGATCGAAGGCGCACCCCCGAACCTCGCCTCTCCGCCGGCCGGCTGTCGGTTCAAGCCGCGCTGTCCTTTCGCGCTCGACATCTGCGGCACCGAGCCGCCGGTCATCGAGGTTGCGCCGGATCATCCGGTGCTCTGTCACCGCGCCAATGAGAGTGCTGCCTTGCGTATCGAATCCGCCAAGACGGAGACATGGATGGTGCCGGCATGAACATGATCACCAAAAGGCCGGATGTCCTTGTCTCGGTTTTCGATGCCAAGCTGCATTATGCTGTCGGCGGTGCGTTTGCGGCGATGCGCGGCAAATCGACGGTGGTCAAAGCCGTCGATGGCGTCAGCTTCGATATCCGGCGAGGCGAGAGCGTCGGCCTGCTCGGCGAATCCGGCTGCGGCAAGACGTCGATGGGCCGGCTGCTGCTGAAGCTCGAGGAAAAAACCGGCGGCACGATCCATTTCGACGGCGAGGAGATCGGCGCGGTGCGCGGCAGCGGGCTGAAGAAGTTCCGCTCCAAGGCGCAGCTGATCTTCCAGAACCCGTTCGACGCGATCAATCCGCGCTTCACCATCCGCCAGACGCTGGCCGAGCCGCTGGAAAATGCCGACATTCCGAAGCGCGAGCGCGAGGACCGGATCATCACCGCGCTCGAACTGGTGAAACTGCCCGAGCCGGCGCAGTTCCTCGACCGTTATCCGCATCACCTTTCCGGTGGCCAGCTGCAGCGCGTCGTGATGGCGCGGGCGCTGATCCTGCAACCGGAATTCGTGGTGGCCGACGAACCGGTGTCGATGCTCGACGTCTCGGTGCGCGCCGGCGTGCTCAACGTCTTCCGCGACGTCCGCGACCGGCTGGGCCTCACCGCCATCTATATCAGCCACGACCTGGCGCTGGTGCGTTACGTCTGCGAGCGGACCATCGTCATGTATCTCGGCCGGATCATGGAAGACGGGCCGACCGAGGATATCGTCCGCGAACCGCTGCATCCCTATACCAAGGCGCTCGTCGCCGCCGTCCCGGTGCCGAACCCGGACCAGAGCCACGAGCCGTTGCCGATCGGCCGCGGCGCGCCGGACCCGCGTAATCCACCCTCCGGCTGCGTGTTTCGCGACCGCTGTCCGGCTGCCCATGCGCGCTGCGCGGCCGAGATACCTCAGCCGAAGCCGGTCGGAACCCGCATTGTTGCCTGTCACCTGTACTGATTGGAGTTGTTGATGCTTGCCGCTTCCTACACACGCACCGGTCCTGCCGCGGAGGTTCTCTCCGTGGCTGAGATGGCTGCACCGGTCGCCGGTCCCGGCGAGGTGCTGGTGCGCGTGCATGCGTCCGGCATCAACCCTGCCGACGTGAAACGCCGTGGCGGCTGGCGCGGCATGGGCATGGATCACAAACTGATCATTCCGCATACGGATGGTGCCGGCGAGATCGTCGGCGCCGGGGCGGGCGTCGATCCGGCGCGCATCGGCGAACGGGTCTGGATATGGAATGCCCAGGGCGGATATGGCGAAGCGGGCCGCGCGTTCGGCACCGCCGCCGAGTTTATCGCAATCGCTTCCCACCAGGCGGTGAAACTTGCCGATGCCTTGAGTTTCGCCGACGGCGCCAATCTCGGCGTGCCGGCGATGACCGCCTATCGCGCCGTCTTCTCCGATGGCCCGGTTACCGGGCAGACCATATTCGTGAACGGTGCGGCCGGTGCGGTCGGTCATTTTGCGGTGCAGATGGCGGTTGCCGGCGGAGCGCGGGTGATCGGTACGGTGAGCACGCCGGAAGCTGCGGCCCACGTGAGGCAAGTCGGCGCTTTTGCGACGATCGACCGCAAGCGCGAAGACGTCTCGGCCCGCATCCTCGAACTGACCGAAGGACAGGGCGTCGATCGCGTCGTCGAGGTCGATTTCGGGGCAAATCTGGAGCTCGACGCGGCCGTCCTGAAACGTAACGGCACCGTTGCCTCCTATTCGTCGAGCAGCAATCCGACGCCTGTTCTTCCCTACTACGCCTTTGCAGCCAAGGGCGCCAACCTGCGCTTCATCCAGGGTTTTCTGATCCCCGAGGATCAGCGACTGGCGGGTGCAAGGATGATCGCCGAGCTTGCCGATGCAGGCAGGCTCAAGGTCGCCATCGGCGCGACATTCCCCCTCGAAGACATCGCCAAGGCCCATGAGCGCGTCGAGCGCGGAAGTCTCGGCAATGTCGTCATTCTGGTCGGGGGTGCCTAATGAGCACCCGGTCGATCCATTCCATAGCATCCAACGAGGATTCCACGATGTACAATCCCAAGGAAAGCGAAAGCACGCCCGCCATGGCGGTAAAACCGGAGGGGGCCGTCTGCGATCCCGTCTCGCTCGAAATCATCCGCGGCGCGATTGCCGCCGCCCAGTCGGAAATGGAAGCGCTGCTCGAGCGCACCGCAATTTCCGCCTTCATCCGCGAGAAGAAAGATTTTTATACCGCGCTGTTCGATGGCGAAGGCGTCATGGCGGTTGGGTCCATGGTGCCTGTCTTCGGCGACATGACCGGGCCGGTCTTCGACAAGTTTCCCGCCGATACGATGAAGCCCGGCGATCTCTACTGGTACAACGACTGCTACGGTTCGCGCGGCGCGGTTTCGCATTCCAACGACCAGGTTTTGCTGGCGCCGGTCTTCAAGGACGGCAAGCGCTGCGCCTTCGTGATGAGCTGGGCGCATTTCGCCGATATCGGCGGCATGCGGCCGGGCTCGATCAGCCCGGATGCGACCGACATCTATCAGGAAGGCATCATCATCCCGGTCACCAAGCTGATGGACCAGGGCGTCACCAACGAGGCGACGCTGTCGATCTTCCACCGCAATTCCCGCTTCCCCGAACAGAGCATCGGCGACATGCGGGCGCTGATGGCGAGCGTCGACGTCGGCGTCAAGCGCATCGGCGAGATCCTTGACCGCTTCGGCTCCGATGTTGTGGAGGATGCGCTGGCGCAGCTGCTCACCCGCACCCGCAAGCTGGTGCGCTCGAAGCTCGCGGAGACCTTCGATTACGGCACGCACAAATTCACCGACGCGATCGATAGCGACGGCCATGGAAACGGCCCGTTCAAGATGCGCCTGTCGCTGACCCGCGAGAAGCTGGCGAATGGCGAGGACAAGTTCACGTTCGATGCGACCGAGTCCGACGATCAGGCGCCCGGTCCGATCAACTTCCTGATGAACCGCGGTGTGCCGGGCATGGCGCTCGGTCTCTTCTATCTCGGGGGCGATCCGGGCCAGGTCTGCAATGCCGGCGGCCCGCAGGCGCTGGATGCGGTGAACCTTCGCCAGGGGTCGTTCCTGCAGCCGAACTTCCCGGCCTCGCTCGGTATGCGCGGCCTGACCATGATGCGCGTGCTGTCGGCTCTCAACGGTCTCGTCAACACGGCGGGGGGCAAGGCGCCAGCCTCCAACTCGGCCTATGTCATCACCATCATGCGCGGCAACTACAAGGATGACGCGGGCGAGCTGAAGCGCTTCCTGCTCGCCGATGGCATCGGCGTCGGTTACGGCGCCCGGCCGGATTCGGACGGCATCGACGCGGTCTATTTCGTGGCGCAGGAGAACTATCCGGTCGAGTTCCTCGAAGTCGGGTATCCGGTGCGCCTGCGCACCTACGGCATCGTCAAGGATTCCGGTGGCGCCGGCAAATATCGCGGCGGCTGCGGCATCATCCGCGAATACGAAATCCTAGCCGAAGACATGATGCTTGCGGTGCGCATCGACAGCGTCAAGAACCCGCCCTGGGGCATCAATGGCGGCATGGGTGGCGGTACCGGCCGCGTCACCATCAATCCGGGCCGGCCAGACCAGCGCATGGTGCTGCCACTGTCGGACGGCAACCGGCTCGTCAAGGGCGACGTGCTGCGCATGGAGACCGGCGGGGGCGGCGGCTATGGCCATCCGTTCGACCGCAATCTCGATGCGATTCTGGAAGACGTGCTCGGCGGTTTCGTCAGCCCCGAGGCCGCCGAACGCCTCTATGGCGTCGTCGTGAAGGGCACCAAGGTTGACCACGCGGCTACGGCCGCACTTCGCGCCAACCGCCCCGCTACCCGTGCATTCCATCGTCAGGAGTATGTCGATGTCCTCGCCTGAGACCTTTGTCGATACGTCCCTTTCCGTCGCCGTCGATATCGGCGGCACCTTCACCGACGTTGCGCTTCTCGACCGTGCCACCGGCAAGGTCTGGCGGGCCAAGACCCCGAGCGTGCCCTCCGATCCTTCGGAGGCATTCCTGAACGGTATCCGGCTAGCGCTCACCGATGCCGGGCGCGAGGCCTCCTCGCTCGGCCAGGTCCTGCACGGCACCACCGTCGCGACCAACATGATCCTGGAAGACAAGGGCGCCCGCACGGCGCTGGTCACCACCAAGGGGTTCCGCCATGTGCTGAACATCGGCCGCCAGGATATCCCCCGCAAGGCGAACCTTTACACCTGGGTGAAGCCGGAGCGGCCGGTGCCGGCGTCGCGTATCGTCGAGATCGACGAGCGCATTGCCGCCGGCGGTGCCATTCTCGATGCGCTGGACGAAGACAGCGTGCGGCTTGCGGCCGAAGCGATCCGCGGGATGGACGTCGAGGCGGTGGCCATCTGCCTGCTGCATGCGTTTGCCAACCCGGTGCACGAAAAGCGTGCGTCGGACATTCTTCGCCAGGAACTGCCGCATCTTGCAGTCACCATCTCGACCGACGTGCTGCCTGTCGTGCGCGAATTCGAGCGCACGCTGACGACCGTGCTCAACGCCACCGTCATGCCCGGCGTCACCACCTATGTGGGACTGCTGGAAAAGCGGCTTGAGGACGAGAAGGTCGCCGCCCCGCTGCTGCTGATGCAGTCGAATGGCGGCGTCGCCGGCGCGGCCACCATCCGCCAGGCTCCGGCGCTGACGGCGCTGTCCGGTCCCGCCGCCGGGGTGGTCGGTGCACGCTCGGTTGCCGCCGCCTGCGGCATCAAGGATATCATCACGGTCGATATCGGCGGCACCAGCGCCGATATCTGCCTGATCAAGGATGGCAAGATCGGGCTGACCCAGCACGGCAAGGTCGGCGAATGGCCTCTGCCTCTGCCGATGGTCGACATGGTGACGATCGGTGCGGGAGGCGGCTCGATCGCCAAGGTGGCGGATGGCACGCTGACCGTCGGTCCGCAGAGCGCCGGCGCCCGGCCGGGCCCGGCCGCCTACGGGCACGGCGGCGAGAACCCGACGGTGACCGACGCGCATGTCGTGCTCGGCCACCTCCCGGCCCGGCTCCTCGGCGGCCGCATGGCGCTCGATGTCGAAGCAGCCCGCAAGGCGGTCGGCGGCAAGGTCGCGAACCCGCTCGGTCTTTCGACCGCGACGGCGGCGCGGGGCATTCTGGCGATCGTCGACAACCACATGGTCGGCGCGGTGCGCGTCGTTTCGGTCGAACGCGGCCACGATCCGCGCGACTTCACGCTGGTGCCCTTCGGTGGTGCCGGTCCCTTGCATGGCTGCGCGCTCGCCGAACTGCTCGGCATTTCCCGCGTCATGATCGCGCCGGCTCCGGGCATTCTCTGCGCCGACGGCCTGCTGGCCGCCGACCTCAAGGCCGAATTCAGCCGCACGCTGCCGAAGGCCGGTGCCGTGGATGTGGCGACCGCCAACGGTATCATCGCCGAGCTCAAGACCCAGGCCTCCGCCTGGTTCGACACAGAAGGCGTTGCCGAAAAAGACCGCCGCATCGCGACCGTCGCGCTGTTGCGCTATCACGGCCAGGGTGGTGAGCTTGCGGTCACCTGGGGTGAGACCCGCGAGGCTGTCGAGGCGGCCTTCGCCGCCGAGCACAAGGCGCTCTATGGTTTTGCGCTGGAAGCGGCGATAGAGCTCGTGACACTGCGCGTCGAGGCCGCCGGCATAACGGTCGAACCGCCGCCGGCAATTCTCGAGAAGGGCTCCGATGTCACCCCGTTCGACCATGTGCCGGTGCATTTCGAAAGCGGCGTCACCAGCGTTCCGGTCGTCGACCGCTCGACGCTCGGTGCAGGCGCCACGTTCAAGGGGCCGATGATCCTCACCCAGCTCGACACGACGACATTGGTCGCACCCGGCTGGAGCGGCACGGTGCACGGCTCCGGCGCCCTCCTTCTGACAGCCAAGCAGGATGCATGAGATGACTGAGCAAGAGAGTGATCTGGAGCGCGTCTTCGCGCATATCGAGGAAAACCGCGAAAGCTTCATCGAGCGGGTGATGGATTATGTCCGCCATCCCTCGATCAGCGCCCAGAACAAGGGCATCGCGGAAGTCGCGGCCATCCTCGTCGACATGCTGAACGGCATGGGCATGGAGGCGGTCACCATCCCGACCAAGAACCATCCGATGGTGCTCGGCCGCATGGAAAAGCAGCCGGGCAAGCCGACCGTGCTTCTCTACGGCCATTACGACGTGCAGCCGCCGGAGCCCTACGAACTCTGGGACAGCCCGCCCTTCGAGCCGACCATCCGCGACGGCCGCATCTATGCGCGCGGTATAGGCGACAACAAGGGCCAGCATTTCGCCCAGCTGATGGCGCTGGAATCGCATCTGAAGGTGACCGGCGAACTGCCTTGCAACGTCATCTTCCTGCTGGAAGGCGAGGAGGAAATCGGCAGCCCGCACATCGCCGAATTCGTGGCCGAACATGCCGACAAGCTGAATGCCGCGGATCTGGTCGTCACCTCCGATGGTCCGCTGCACGAATCCGACACGCCGATCATCACCTTTGGCGTGCGCGGAGTGGCGTCCTTCGAACTGCGCGCGAAGACCGCCAATCGCGATGCCCATTCCGGCAATTTCGGCGGTGTCATGCCGAACGCGATCTGGAAGCTGGTGCATCTGCTCGCCACGATGAAGAACGACAAGGGCGAGATCACCATCGATGGCCTGCACGACGTCGTCGTGCCGCCGACCAATATGGAGCGCGAGGCAGTCGACAAGCTGCCGCTCGATCTCGAGGCGATCAAGGCGGACCTCGGCATCAAGGAACTCGACGCGCCCCTCGACCGCGGTTATTTCGACCGGCTGATGTTCCATCCGACGCTGACGATCAACGGCCTGCATGGCGGTTACGGCGGGCCGGGCCAGAAGACGGTTCTGCCCTGTGAGGCGTTTGCCAAATGCGACATCCGCCTGGTCGAAAGCCTGACGCCGGACTACGTATTCGAAAAGGTACGGGCGCATGTGGCGGCCCACGCGCCGGACGTGGAATTCGTACCGCTGAACGCCATGCTGCCGTCGAAAACGCCGATGGACAGCCCGTTCGCACCGGTCATCCGGGACGCGATCTTCACCGCCCGCGGCGTCGAGCCGCTGCTCTACCCGACCGTTGGCGGCTCGCTTCCAGACTACGTGTTCACGAAGATCCTGAAGAAACCGGCGTTCGTCGTGCCTTACGCCAATGCGGACGAAGCGAATCATGCGCCGAATGAGAACCTGAAGCTGGATTTGTTCATTGCCGGCATCAAGACGGGTGCGGCGTTGCTGACGAAGCTGGGTGAGATGAAGCCGTAATCCTGCCTTTGTGCCGAAAGAAATCCCCGCAAGGATTGGAACATCATCGAGAGGGGTTCGGTTTTATGAACCGATCAAATGTCCTGTCATCGACCCGTTTGTCTCTCTTTGCGGCAGGGCGCTTGAGGAAGGTTCTACGGACGGCGGACGGCATGGTTGAAGCGACGGGCATCCTAGCCGTTAACGGCGGCTTGCTTACCAGAGTGGATGCTCTCAAGGGCCCGAGCCGCCGACACCTTGACGGGATGCTCTTTTTACGAGAACGCACTCCAACCGAAGGCTCGGCTAGGCATGCCCGGCGATCGATTTCGGAAGGTAATGCTGTTCGAGCTCTGCAACATCCTGCTCGCTCAACCTGATCTCCAGCGCTTCGACCGCGTCCGCGAACTGTCCTGGCTTCGAAATGCCGACGATCGGTGCGGTGATGGCGGGGCGGCTGGCGACCCAGGCGTATGCGACCTGCGCCATCGGCCGTCCGTGACGCTCGGCGACCGCCTTCAGGCCGGCGACGACCGCATCGTCGGCGGCCTTTGTCCGGTCGTAGAGCGCACGCGCCGTGCCGTCCGTCTGGCTGCGCGTGGTTGCTCCCTCGGCCCGGCCAGCGAGACGGCCGCGAGCGAGCGGGCTCCAAGGAACAACACCGACGCCTTCGCTTAAGCAGAGTGGCAACATTTCGCGCTCCTCCTCCCTGTAGATGAGGTTGTAATGAGGCTGCATCGATACGAACCGCGCCCAGCCATTYTGCCGTTGCAACCCGATTGCCTTCATGAATTGCCAGGCATGCATGGAAGACGCGCCGAGATATCGCACCTTGCCGGCCCGCACCACATCGTTCAACGCTTCCAGTGTTTCCTCGATCGGTGTGGCCATAGTCGAAGCGGTGCAGTTGATAGAGGTCGATATAGTCGGTCCCAAGACGCCTGAGGCTGCCGTCGACTGCATCGAGGATATGCTTGCGCGACAGGCCGCGATCGTTGATGTCGCTGCTCATCGGATGGAAGAGTTTTGTCGCGATCACCAGCTTGTGGCGTGGAACAAGGTCTAGCAGAACCTTGCCGGTAATCTCTTCGCTCTTGCCGAGCGAATACATGTCGGCCGTGTCGAAGAAGTTGATGCCGAGCTCAACCGCTTGCTTCAGAATCTTGGCACTGTCCTCGAAATCCAGGACCCAGGGCGCCCATTCGCTCGAACCGAAGGTCATGCAGCCGAGGGCAAGGCGAGAGACTTTGAGGCCGGTTCGACCTAGGTTGATATATTCCATTGATACACCTCGTGCAGTTTAAGCGGCGACACACCGCATCTTCTGCGTCTGAAAATGATATAATTGGAAATTATCGAGGCACTCAATGGGCTTGCTGCTAAATTATGCAAAAAATTGCGGAAGGGATTGTCAAATTGGAATCTCCTGTTACGGTCAGTGTATCAATCGAGAAATACACGCATGTTCACTATCGACGCGTCCAGCATTGACCGCTCCCTGCCCGTTCCGGTGGGCAAGCAGCTTTACGGGCTACTGAGCTACGTGCTGTCTTTCGGCGACATGCCGAAGGGCGTGAAGCTGCAGTCCGTGCGCCAGCTCGCTGCCGAGCTTGACATCGCGCCGATGACGGTGGCGGAAGTCTACAAGCGGCTTCGCGCGGACGGCCTTGTCGAAATCCGCCCCGGCCTCGGCGCCTTCACGGTTTACGAACCGCGCCGCCGGGACGGCGTGATCGCGCCTGCGAGCGTGCTTGGGCCCGATATCGACAATCTGTTGGAGAAAGCCGAAGCGCTCGGCATTTCGCCGATCACTCTCGCCTCGATGGTGCAGGCGCAGGCGCGGCTGCGCAAACCGCGCGTCCACCTCGACATCGTCTTCGTCGGCATATTCGAGGCGCCGGCACGCGACTATGTCGAACAGATCCGTCCGACACTTGCTGCTAACGACCTGATCTCGCTCCTAACCTTTGACCATATCCGCGACAACGAGGAAGCGCGCGAAAAATGTCGCAACGCCGACCTGGTGCTCACCTTTGTGCATCGCGAAGTCGAAATGCGCAGCCTCGTACCGGATGCCAATATCCTGTCGCTGCGGTTCATTCCGTCGGAACGCACACGGCAGGCGCTGGCGCTGCTCGATCCGCGCACCCGCGTCGCGGCCGTCACGCAGCTCAAGGATTACATCGCCATCATGCGTCCCAGCGTGCGCGAATTCGCGCCGCATATTTCCGATATCACGGTCGCATGGTCCTATGCGGATGATCTTGCGGACATCGTCGCCCGCTGCGACGTCGTGATCTACGCTTCCGGCGCCGACCATGTCGCCGATCTGGCCGGCCCGAACAAGCGCTGTTTCGAATACCGCCACTCGCCGGATCCGGGTGTGCTCGAAAACCTCCTCGCGCCGGCGCTCGCCGAGCTGCGCCACAATAAGATCGCTGATGGCGAAGCTCGGCCAAAGGTCGCCGATATTACCTCGCTGAGGACCAAGGCCCGCTGACGACCTATGCCAAGCTTTGAATGAACCAAAACCAATAAGGGAACAGACATGAGCAAAGCACTCTCGATCACAGCAGCCGCCCTTCTCGCAGGGCTTTCCTTCACCGCTCTGAACTCCGCCCAGGCCGCGACCATCACGATCGGCACCGACGTCGATGCCGGCACTCTCGACCCGCGCCTCGCGCGAGACACAACCGCCTATCGCGTTGCGGACCTCATCTATTCGGGTCTGGTTCATCTGACGCCGAGCCTGGAAGCCAAGCCTGATCTCGCAGAAAGCTGGGAAAACCCGAACCCGACCACCTGGATCTTCAAGCTTCGGCCGAACCTGAAATTCTCCGACGGAAGCCCCCTGACCTCGGCCGACGTGGTCTTTACCTTCAGCACCATTCTGAACAAGGATTTCAACGCGCCGCAACGGGCGCTCTACACACCGATTTCGGCGGTGGAAGCGGTCGACGCGCAGACGGTGAAGTTCACGCTTTCGGCTCCCTATGCACCGCTGCTCAGCTATCTCGACATCGGCATCGTGCCTAAAGCGCTGGTGGAAGGCGGCACTGACATCGCGCTGAAGCCGGTCGGCGCCGGACCGATGAAGTTCACCTCCTGGACGCGCGGCAGTGCCATCGAACTTGCGCCGAACCCGAATTACTGGGGGGAAAAGTCAAAGGCCGACAAGGTGGTCGTGAAGATTATCGGCGACGGTTCAGCCCGTGCTCAGGCATTCGAAGCGGGTGACCTGGACGTCATCCAATCGCCGCTCGCACCACAGGACATCAAGCGCCTACAGGCGGACAAGCGCTTCGGCGCGGTGGTCCAGCCCGGCCTCGGCGTAACCTACATCAACTTCAACACCAAGGACCCGCTGCTTTCGAGCCCGAAGATGCGTCAGGCCTTCTCGATGCTGATCGACCAGAAGACCATCGTCAACGATATCTTCCAAGGCGTCGATGCGGTCGCCTCCTCGATCATCCTGCCCTCCTCCTGGGCCTATTCGAAAGATATCAAGCAGCCGGGCTTTGATATCGAGGGCGCCAAGAAACTGTTCAAGGAAGAAGGCTGGGCGGACACCAATGGCGACGGCATCCTCGACAAGGGCGGCAAGCCGCTGACGATTGTTTTGTCCACCCATAGCGAAGACAGCAACCGCGTCCAGACGATCGAATTCATGCAGGCGAATTTCCAGGCCGCCGGCATCGAGGCCAAGACGCAGATCAGCGACTGGCCGTCCTTCTCCACCAACTACGTGCAAAAGAGCCAGCACCAGATCGCTTTGCTTGGCTGGCTGAACATCGTCGATCCGGATCGACTCCTGTTCGCACAGTTGACCACCGGCGGTTCGACCAACTGGGGTGGCTATTCCAACCCGGCGGTTGACGATCTGCTGAAGCAGGGTCGTTCAGCGACCAGCCAGCCCGACCGTGCCGCCGCCTATCAGAAGGCCGCGACGGCTTTGGCAAGCGACCTGCCCTACTACATCGTCTCCTATCAGGGTTATCAGCTCTTCTATTCCAAGAAGCTGCCCTTCCAGGTGCAGGCGACCTCGCGCGGCAATATGCGCGGCCTGATCGGTCTCAAGGACTGAGACAGCTCGCGCGGGCCGGCTCATCCGGTCCGCGCCTGAAGACCCAATTGCAGTTCCAGGATAGATCGATGGCTTTCTCACAGCGTCTCGGCGCGGGCTTCTATGCGAAAATTCAGGCCGACATCCGCAAACGGATGGCGATTGAGGGCATCGATCTGTTGCTTCTCGATTCCAATGACGACGTCATCTATACGACCGGTTTCTCGCATTATACGACGGAGCGGCCGGTGGTTTTCGCGATCACCGCGACCGATGCCTTCCTTCTGCTTCCCGAGTTGGAACGTACCCATGCGGAACACCAGCATATTGCGGCTGAGCCGATCATTTATTTCGAGTTTCCTGGCATCAATCCATGGAATGCAGTGCTCGGCCGCAAGTTTGCTGACTTCAAGGGAACGGTCGCTTATGGCCATGCGATCTCGCTTGCCCGGGTAAAGCCGATCGAGGGCGCCTTTCCGAATGCGGAACGGGTGATCCCGAGCAACATCGTCCAGCAGATGCGGCTTCGCAAACATCCGGAAGAGGTCGCACTGCATCGCGAGGCCGCCAGGCTTTCCGACCGCATGGTCGAGGCCGGCGTCGAGATGATCCGCGATGCGATGCGCAAGGGCGCCACGCTGCCGAGCGAGGTCGAGATCGAATCCTACGTGTCGCGCCACGCCATGCGCACCATGCACGAAGAGCATGAGGACGTGATGCTCGTACAGGGGCTTGCGAGCGGGCTCGTCTATTCCGGGCCAAGATCCGCCTTCCCGCACGGCATGCCGACCGGTCACCCGGTGAAGATCGGCGAAAGCATCATCCTGTCGCTCGGCTGTCGGGTTGGCGCTCGCGCTTCGGAAAGCGAACGCACCTTCTTCATCGGCGAGCCGTCCAAGGTGCAGGAGCAGCACTATGGCGTCGCCTACGAGGCGCAGCGAATGGCAACCGCAGCGCTGATCGCCGGGCATGCCTGCGCTTCTGCCGACAATCTGGCGCTTGCGTATATCCGCGACAGCGGCATGGGCGAATACCTGCTGCATCGTGTCGGCCACGGCATGGGCATCATGTTCCATGAAGCGCCGTGGGTGGAAGGCGGCGACCAGACCATTCTGGAACCCGGCATGATCACCTCCAGCGAACCGGCGATCTTCGTGCCGGGCTTTGCCGGCTATCGCATCGCAGACACCGTGCTGATCGCCGCCGAAGCGCCCGACAGTATGACGGTCTATCCCCGCAAACTCGATGACATCGTCATCACCTGAGGTCGGAAAGATGGGTTTCAGCCTAGCCGATACAGTTCTCGTGACCGAGCAGGGTCCGGATTCGCTGACCAAATTCCCCCGCCGCTTCGAGGAGATCGTGCTGTCATGACCTTTGCTTCGGCACATATCAGGGGAGCGGCCTCGTGTTAGCCTATATCGTCCGTCGAATCCTGCTGTTGATCCCGATGGCCGCAGGCATGGTCATCGTCACTTTCGGCCTGCTATTGCTAATCCCCGGCGACCCTGCCTCAGTGCTGCTCGGCCAAGAGGCCTCGGCGGAAGCGATCAACAACCTGCGCAACGCGCTCGGCCTCAATGATCCCTGGTATATCCGTCTCGGCGTCTATTTCGCGCAATTGCTGCGCGGCGACATGGGCCGTTCGATCTTCCAGAACCAGGCCGTGTCGGAGATCATAGCCGGCAGGCTCGGTGCGACTATCGAGTTGGCCGTCCTGGCGCTGATCCTTGCCTGTCTCGTCGGCATCTCGCTCGGGGTGCTGGCTGCCACGCGACAGGGTTCGATCGTCGATACCGTATCGATGATTTTCGCCCAGCTTGGCGTTTCGATGCCGGTCTACTGGCTCGGCCTGCTATTGATGTTGCTGTTTGCCGTGACTCTCGGCTGGCTTCCGGCGATCGGCCGCGGGGCCCCCTTCCCCGAAGCGGTCTGGGAGGCGCTGACCGGTCGTCCGCAGGTGCTGCTCGACAGCTTAGCCCACATCCTCCTGCCGGCGCTGGCGCTCGCCGCGAACTCGGCGGCGATCATCTCCCGCCTGGTGCGCACCGCCATGCTCGAAGTGCTGCGGGAGGATTTCGTCCGCACCGCCTATTCCAAGGGGCTGCGCCGCAATCGCGTCATCATCCGCCACGCATTGCGCAATGCGTTGCTGCCGGTGCTAAGTGTGATCGGACTGCGCTTCGGCGCCCTGCTCGGCGGCGCGGTGCTGACCGAAACCATCTTCGCCTGGCCGGGCCTCGGCCAACTGACCATCACGGCGATCTCGCAGCGCGACTTGCCGCTCATCCAGGGCATCGTGCTCACCTTCGCGATCATCTTTGCACTGGTGAACCTGGTCGTCGACCTTCTCTATGCGGTCGTCGACCCGCGCATCCGTTTGGGTTGAGGCTCATGAGATTATCCAGGCGTTTCCGCAATATTTCACTCATCCTCGGCTCGATCATCGTGCTGGCGATCGTCGTCTGTGCTGTCTTCGCTCCCTATCTATCTACGCATGGCGTCGAGCAGATGGACATGCGCAACCGCTTCTCCGGCCCGACGCTCACCCACTGGCTCGGCACCGACAATTTCGGACGGGACCTCTGGTCGCGGCTTATATACGGCGCACGCATCTCGCTGACGATCGCCTGCATCTCCGTTTCGGTCTCCACCGTCATCGGCACGGCGGTCGGACTCGCGGCTGGCTATTTCGGCGGCTGGACGGATCTGATCCTGATGCGGATCACGGACATATTCCTGGGCTTCCCGGCGATCGTCCTGGCGCTTGCGATCGTCGCGGTGCTTGGCCCCGGCATGATCAACGTGGCAATCGCCATCATCGTCGTCGCCTGGACGGAATATGCCCGCGTGGTTCGGGCGACTACCTTGATGCTGCGCGAGCAGAATTACGTACAGGCCGCCAGGGCGCTCGGCGCTCATCCGGTCCGCATCCTGGTCAAGGAAATCCTGCCGAATGCGATGGGGCCGATCATCGTGCTCGCCTCGCTCGGCTTCGGCACCGCGATCATCTCGGAATCGGCGCTCAGCTTTCTCGGTTTCGGCCTGCCACCGCCGACGCCGACCTGGGGCTGGACGCTTGCCCATGGCACCCGCTTCATGCGCGACGAACCGTGGCTGGCAATCATTGCCGGCGCCACGATCATGGTGACCGTGCTCGGCTTCAATCTGCTCGGTGACGGCCTGCGCGATGCGTTCGACCCCCGCCATCTCTCCCGCTCGGCGGGCAAGAAGAAATAGGCAACTCCTCGGATCAATACGACAAGACGCTGAAAGGAAACGTCCATGGTCAAGTCGATCAACAAGCTCCGTCCCAAATTCACCACCCATGCGGACGGTAGCGATGCCGTGATCTTCATGCACGAACTGGTGGGTGAACAGGATGGCCCGACGGTCGGGATTTCCGCCTCGATCCACGGCAACGAAAATACCGGTTCGCAGGCGATCCTGGACCTGTTCCGCATCATCAAGGACATGCCGCTCAGGGGTCGCATCATCCTGCTTCCGGTCGCAAACCCGCGCTCCTTTGCGGTCAACCATCGTCACAATCCGCTCGATCAGATGAACCTCAACCGCGAGTTCCCCGGCGATCCTCGCGGCACTTACAGTCAGCAGCTTGCCGATGCGCTGGCGCACGAATTCTTCGCGAAGATCGACTATAATCTCGACCTGCATTCCGGCACGGACCGGCCGACGGTCGACTATGTTTACATCTGGAACGACGAGCCGCTATCGCGCGCTTTCGGTTCGAAAATCCTCTATCGCCCAACGACGGGTAAGGCCGGCACGGTTTATTCCGGCACCAGCAAGTCCGTCTCGATGGACCGCCACGGTACCAAGGTCGTGACCATCGAGCTCGGCGGCGGTATCGTCGACCAGACGCCCTATGCGAAGCGCACCGTCGATGGACTGCTGAACCAGCTCCGCCTGATCGGCTCGATCGAAGGCGAAGTGATCCCCAATCCGAAGCAGGTCGTCATCACCGAGCTCGTCGGCATCCGTCCGAAACATGGCGGTTGGCTGGAGCCGCTCTCGCCGGCAAACGGCGAGATCATCAGGGGCGGTTCGCTGCTCGGCCGTGTCGTCAGTCCCTACGACTTCGAGACGATCGAGGAAATCCCGACGCCCTTCGAAACCGGCATCATGGTCATGCAACACCTGACCCGCAATCTCGTGGAAGCCGGCGATTACGGCTTCATGGTCGGCAATATCGAAGGGTCTACCGACTGATCGGATCCCTCCGGCAGATGGAATGAACGGATGCAAGATCGCGCAATGGAAAAGACGATGGAACCGGCGCTTGCCGTCAGCGACCTGAATGTCGAAATCCTCGGGGAGAACGGGGCCTTCCCCGTCGTCTCGGAGATGAGCCTTTCGGTGCGCCCCGGCGAGACGGTCTGCATCGTCGGCGAAAGCGGCTGCGGCAAATCGATGACCGCGCTGTCGCTGCTTCGCCTCCTGCCCGACAGCGCCCGTGTCGCCTCCGGCTCGATCAGGATCCATGGCGAGGATTTTCTCGGCATGGATCGGCGCCAGGTCGAGAACTTCCGCGGCGACAAGATCGCCATGATCTTCCAGGAGCCGCTGAGTGCGCTGAACCCGGTGCTGACGATCGGCGAACAGATCGCTGAATCCGTCCGCCAGCATCGAAGGCTTGGGCGGCGCGAGGCCTTTGCGCGCGCCGTCAAATGCCTGGAACTGGTCCAGATGCCGGACCCCGAACGCCGGGCCCGGCAATACCCGCATGAACTTTCAGGCGGCATGCGCCAGCGCGCGATGATTGCTTTGGCGCTTGCCTGCGAGCCGAAAATCATCATCGCCGACGAGCCGACGACGGCCCTCGATGTCACCGTGCAGGCGCAGATTCTCGGACTGATTTCCGACCTGCAGAAGCGGCTCGGCACGGCGCAAATCCTGATCACCCACGATCTCGGCGTGGTTGCCGAAATCGCCGACCGCGTCATCGTTATGTATGCCGGCCGGCGGGTTGAGGAATGCAGCGTCTACGAACTCTTCGACAACCCGATCCATCCCTATACGATCGGCCTGATGGGCGCCGTCCCTCATCGGGACAGAACGGAAGCCGCCCCGGAACGGCTGACGGATATCCCCGGTACCGTGCCGCCGCTCTGGGATCTGCCGAGGGGTTGCGCGTTTGCGCCACGTTGTCCCGGCGCGTCCGCTCGCTGCCTCGAAGAACGCCCGCCCCTCATCGAAAAGAAGCCTGGCCATTTTGCTGCCTGCTGGGAGCATGACAATGCCTGATGCCGAGGCCCCTCTCCTTTCGGTCGAAAACCTCAAGGTTCATTTTGCCATCCGCTCTGGCGTCTTCCAGCGGCAGGTCGGCGAGGTGAAGGCCGTCGACGGCGTTTCCTTCTCGATCGGTTCGGGCGAGACGCTCGGCCTTGTCGGCGAAAGCGGCTGCGGCAAGTCGACCACCGGGCTCGCCCTGATGGGCCTCGTGAAGGCCACTGAGGGACACATCGCCATGCAGGGAGCCGAGGACGTCACGCAGATGCGGAGCATCCCGCGATCCTACCGCCGCCGCATGCAGATCATCTTCCAGGACCCGTTCTCCTCGCTCAATCCTCGTCAGAAAGTGCGCGACATCATCCGCGCGCCGCTCGATATCCACGGCATCGGCACTGTGGGGGAACGAAGGACAGAAGTGGCGAAACTCATGTCGCTGGTGGGCCTCAGACCCGATCAGGCAGACAACTTCCCGCACCAGTTTTCCGGTGGCCAGCGCCAGAGGATCGGCATTGCGCGGGCACTGGCGCTGAGACCGAATATCATCGTTTGCGACGAACCCGTCTCGGCGCTCGACGTCTCGGTGCAGGCGCAGATCCTTAATCTGCTCGCCGATTTGCAGAAGGAACTCGGCCTCTCCTATCTGTTCATCTCGCACGACCTCGGCGTGGTCGAACACGTCTCGCACAGGGTCGCCGTGATGTATCTCGGCAAGATCGTCGAGACCGGGTCGAAAGAGGCGATCTTCACGAACCCCCTTCATCCCTATTCGGAACTGCTGTTGCGCTCGGCGCCGGCACATGATCCGCGCAAGCGTCACAAGTTCAGCGCCGTCAGCGACGACATTCCGAGCGCCACGCGAAAACCCTTGGGCTGCGCTTTCCACACCCGTTGCCCCCTCGCGACCGATATCTGCCGGCAAGCCGAACCGCAGCTCGAGCTGAAGGCCGATGGCCAGTCCGTCGCCTGCCATCACCGATAAGGAGTTTAGGATGACCGAAGACCTGATCGAGCTTCTCGCAGAACCGGGCCAGCCGAACTTTTTCTTCGACGCATTGGATACCGCACTCGCCACCCGGGTCGGGCACCGGCTGCTGACGCTGCTCTATAAGGACGGCGACGAGGTGGCGCGCGTCTATTCCAACATGCCGGACGTCTATCCCGTCTTCGGCCGCAAACCGATGGGCATGACGCCCTGGGGCGACCTGGTGCTGCGCCGACAGCAACCATTCCTCGGACGCGACCGGGAGGCGGTCAGGTGGGCTTTCTTCGATCACGAGCTGATCGCGAGCCTCGGCCTCAATTCGGCGATCAATATTCCGGTCGTCTACAACGGCGAGACGATCGGCACGATCAACCTGCTGCACGAGGAATTCTTCTACGAGGAAAAGCATGTGCAGCTCGCCAGACAATTCGCGCCGCTGCTGATCCCCGCCTTTCTCGAAGCCCGCCGCGCTGGCACTTCAAAAGCCTGAACAGGATAAAATCCCGTGACCACCATTCTTTTTGAAAACGCCCGTATCGTCGATGGAACGAGCCCCGAGCCGAGCGAGCCGATGTCGGTTCTCGTTGAGGGCGATATGGTTCGTGAGGTCTCGCCCTCCATCAACAGTGCCAGCGCGCAGCGGATCAACCTTGCCGGCAAGGTGCTGATGCCGGGCCTGATCGACGCCCATGTGCATGTCATCGCCGGCATGGCGAACCTCGGCCAGAACGCAAAACTTCCCGATCCGATCGTCACCGTGCGCGCCTTCAGGATCATGGGCGAGATGCTGATGCGCGGCTTCACCACGGTCCGTGATTTGGGCGGCGCGACCTCCGGCCTGCTGGCCGCCACGCAGGAAGCGCCCTGGCCGACACCGCGGCTCAATATCTGCGGCAAGGCGCTGTCGCAATCCGGCGGCCATACCGATTATCGTGGCCCCTATGACGACACGCCGACGCCGAAGACCGGCCATACGCTCGGCAATCTCGGGCGCATCTGCGACGGGGTGCCGGAAGTCCGCAAGGCCGCCCGCGAAGAATTGAAATCCGGTGCACATTTCATCAAGGTCATGGCAAATGGCGGCATCGCCTCGCCGACCGACCCAATCCATTTTCTCGGCTTTTCGCGGGAAGAGCTGATCGCCTCCGTCGAAGAGGCCGAAAACGCCGGCACCTATGTCGCGGCGCATCTCTATACGGACAAGGCTATCCGCCGGGCGATCGAATGCGGCATTCATTCGCTGGAACACTGCAACCTGATCACATCCGAAACCGCGAAATTCGCTGTCGAAAACGACTGCATCTCGGTGCCGACGCTCGTCACCTACGAAAAGCTCGGCGTCGAGGGCCTGGCGCTCGGCTTGCCGCCCGCCTCCGTCGCCAAGGTGGATTCGGTACGGCTCGCCGGCATGGAATCGCTGACGATCATGCGCGAGGCCGGGCTGCCAATGGCCTATGGCACCGACCTTCTGGGCGAAATGCACCGGCACCAGTCCGAGGAATTCGTGATCCGCTCCCGCGTCCTTCCCGCCCACGAGGTGATCGCCTCGGCAACCCACGTCGCGGCGAAGCTGCTCCGGATGGAGGGCAAGATCGGCTGTATCGCCCCCGGCGCCTTCGCCGACCTGATCGTGATCGACGGCAATCCGCTCGACGACATGTCGTTGCTCACCGACCAAGGCGCCCATATGCCAATCATCATTCGCGGCGGTCATTTCGTAAAGAGCCGGAGATAAGTGGATGAAGCTGGGAGGAGAATTGGCGGCGATAACGGCGGGTCTTGACCTGCTCTATCGCAGCCGCAATCGCAATGCCGGCATTCTGGACGCCGAAGGGCTCATACCCGTCGCCGTCGCCGAGATATCGCCGCTGCGATTTGACAGCTACGACGAAGCGGAAGCTGCGCTCCTGTCCTTTCGTGATCGTCTCGGGCAAGCCGAAACCGCGCTGCGCGGGGATTGGCTCGACGAGATGTCCGACTCGCTGCTCGCCCTGATTGCCACTTTCCGGGGCGATTCCATCAGTTTTGGTGAGAGGCTGGAGCGGCAGATCCGTGTCGGCGCCCGCGATATACCCGAAGAGATAATCACGGGATATCACAGAGGAATTCGTGAGGTGTTGGATGAACTCGGCTTCCGCGGCGGCAGCCTTTTTGAGGATTTTGCGCGCTGGGAGCAGCACGCCCGGATACCATCGGACAAGGTGCTCGACGTGCTTGCGGATTTTCAGCGTCAGGCACGAACGCGCTGCGGCATACTGGCAACCGCGTTAAGGGCCGATTGGGTGAATGACGAATGGATCAAACCTATCGCCCAGCGGGACGTGCCTTACTCGGCCTATTGCGATTTCCCCGGCAGACGACTGCTGCTCAATGTCGACTTTCCTTACACTGCTTTTGGACTTAAGCACCTGGCAGTACATGAGGCTTTTCCGGGCCATCTCGTTCACCTGAAACTGCGCGAGAGGCGCGTGGCGGAAGGCCTGATGCCGCTTGATGCCGCTCAGGTGGTCACGAGTTCGGCAAGTTCGGCGATTTTCGAAGGCATCGCCGACAATGGCATGCAATTTCTCGATTGGATCGAAACGCCGGAGGATCATCTCGGCCACCTTCTGCAGCGCCTTCGTTCCGCGCTCAGGTGTCGCGCCGCCTGGCAACTGCTTGGCGAGGGGCAATCCTTTGATGAAGTCGTGCCGAGTATCGCTGCTGCTTCCCTACAATCTCCTGACGTTACCCGATCCCGCCTCGCCTTCCTTCGTCATGATCTGCGCGCTCCTTTTGTCTACGCATATTGGTGCGGAGAGATGGCGGTTCACTCGGTCTGGTCCCAGATACGTGTTGAAGAAGAAGGTGAATTTTGGAACTATCTCTATAACAACATGCACACGCCGAATACGTTGGCGAAACATTGGCTTAGTCGCGGTTCTTGAACGGATCCGAACACAAAACCCTTGCGTTATCGACGCAATCTTGCCTACTTGAATGCGACAAGATTTTTATGTAGAAATCTAGAAATAACGCTATTTTTCTATACGGGAGCTATCCCACATGAGCCTTAGCATCAAGGATCCGGAAGCCCATCGCCTGGCACAGGCGATCTCTCACGCCACGGGAGAAAGCATGACCCGTGTCGTCACCGAGGCGTTGCGTGAGCGTTTTGCCAAGATCGAACGCCGAAAAGGCCGGGCCAGCGTCGAGGAGCTTCTCGCGATCGCCGATCGCGCTGCGGCGAACGTCAAACGCCCCTATGTCGATCATGCCGATTTCCTTTATGACGAGAACGGCCTGCCAAAATGATCGTCGACACTTCGGCGCTGGTCGCAATTCTTTATCGTGAGCCCGAGGCGGCAAGGTTTGTTAAGGCCATTCATGACGTCGAGCTCACGCGGATCAGCGTAGCGAATTACGTGGAGTTGTCGATGGTGGTGGAAGGCCAGCTCGGCCCTGATGGTATGCGCCAGGCCGAGGCTTTCCTTCGGCGCGCCGGCATCATCGTCGAGCCTGTCACTCTTGATCACGGCGAACTGGCCCGACAGGCTTTTCTAGATTTCGGTAAAGGCCGTCACAAGGCCGGTCTCAACTTCGGCGACTGCTTTGCTTATGCTCTAGCGAAAGCGACTGGCGAACCGCTGCTGTTCAAGGGTAACGACTTCTCTCAAACCGATGTCCAGGCGGCGTAACCACGGTCGACGATGTAATGCCGACCGGATCCGCTCAAGCCATCATGCTGCCCGATAACGAGCCCGTTGCCCTGCCGGCGCATCGGCAAAATCTGACCCGTCGCCTTGGATGATGGACATCAGGGTCACCATCGAAGACTGCCAAGCAATTCGGCAGGCGTCCCGATCAAGCGGTCCGCCCCGGCGATCTCCAGTTCCTCGCGGCTGCCATATCCCCAGAGGACGCCAATCGCCCGCATGCGATTGGCATGAGCGCCAGCGACGTCGAATTTGCGATCGCCGACCATGATGCACTGATCCGCGGTCAGACCGTTCTCCGCCAGAATGTGGGAGATCAATTCCGGCTTGTGGTCGATATCCTGGCCGGGCACCGAACCGTAGATGCCGTCGAAAAGCGGAGCCAGATTTTTGTTCTCAAGAATCCTGCGAGCAAACACCGCCCGTTTCGACGTTGCCAGATATAAGCTCACACCCGTTTCCCGCATCGCAAAAAGAGCGTCTGCAATTCCGTCGTAGAGCTCGCTGAGCAGCAGGCCCCGCGTCCCATAGTCTTCACGATATGCCTCGACCGCTTCCGACACGCGACAGTCGCCGAATGGCTGGAGAAGATAGCGCATGACGTCTTCGATCGGCGGGCCGATGATCGAGGCGATATCCATTGCCGGATCTGTCGTATGGCCGAGAGCCCGCAAGGCCGCGCGGCAGCTGGACAGGATGCCCGGCTCTGAGTCGATCAAGGTTCCATCGAGGTCGAGAAGAATGGCTGAAGGCGAAGACATAAGGAAACTCACTTTCCGATCATATAAAGGCTCAATAACTGATGTATGGATGGCAACCATTGCATCCGGTTCTGCGAACTGGATCGGTCCTGTGCAACATTTTAATGTCGCGTTTCAGCCATCATGCTGGTGATGAGATCGATCGCATCCTCGCCCTTCAGGGCGCTTTCCCACATCCTGCGGGCAATTTCCTCATGCAGTTTCACGCCTTCGAGCGATGCGGTGATGATCCCGACCCCGACCCTGACGTTTGGCTGTTCTCCAAGGCGAAACGGACTGATCGCGAGAACAGAGCGCCCCGCCTGCCTAAAGATCTGAAAATTCGTCGCCGGAACAAGGCCGGGCACAACCGCTATCTGAACGCCGATCGACGGCTTTTTGACGAGCTCGACAATGTGTTTGACCTCGGACCTGGCCATGGACTGTCGATTTCGCCGGTCCGAAGCTGAGAGATCATCGCGCCCAATCAGCCCATTCGACAGAAACCGCCGTAGCTCGGAGGCTGCTATCAGGTTGACCAGGAGCGGGCGGCGGCGTTGATAGGCTTCCTTACGCTCCCGGAGGACCAACAGAAGCCTGTCGATGGCCGTCGCGGTCTCGTCGTCCTTGGATCTCAGGTCATCCATCGCAAGCGCGAGCATCTCGTCATATGCGGGTGAGGTCAGGAGATACGAAAGAGGACCGAAGAAGCCGATGATCTGCTCGCTCTCGGCCTCAATCTGACGCATTCGCTCGAAGAAACCCAAGGCGGTATCCACATATTCGATACCTACCCCCAGGAGATTGGGCAGAGAGACGTCCAGCACACGGCTGATGCGAACGAGGGTTTCAATCTTGAGGATCTCTCCTTTTTCCGCCCGGTAAAGCGCGGCACGGGAAACGCCGAGCTTCTCGGCAAGCGTTTCAGGAGACAGGCCGTGCCCCAGGCGATACGCATTCAGCCGCTGGCCGATATCCTTCAGTATGCCGGCCTCCTCCGCCGGCATCGTTCGCCTTTCCGACATCAGCAATTCTCCTCATTGAGAACGAGGGATACTTCATTTTATATGCCTTGTCTAAATATTATGGACATCGTCTAAATTTTGAGATAGCCCGTTTACAACATCAAAAAAGGGGACGTGATAATGATGAAAGCAATTGCAGCAATCCTGCTTGCCGCAGGGACACTGGTCAGCTCCGCCGTTTCCGGTATCGCGCAGAACCTGACGCCGGTGAAGTTCTCGCTGGATTGGACCCTGCAGGGGAACCATGCCATCTGGGGTCTTGCCCTTAAAAACAAAGATTTCGCGACCAATGGGCTGAACGTCACCATGGACCGGGGCTATGGCTCGGGCGATACCATCGTTAAAGTCGCAGCGGGCGCCTACGACATCGGGTTCACCGACATCAATTCGCTCATCAAGTTCAATGCCGAAAATCCCGATCGGTATCTGATTGCGTTCTATCAGGTGTTCGACAGGACCCCCAACTCGATCATTGCTTTGGCCAAAAGCGGCATCAAGTCGCCGGCAGACCTTGCCGGCAAGAAGATCGGCGCTCCGGAAGCCGATTCAAGCCGCCTGATGTTCAGCGCGTTTGCCCAGGCAAACAAGATTGACCCCGCCTCGATCAACTGGGTCACCATCGCGCCGAACCTACGCGAGACGATGCTGGTGCAGGGCCAGGTGGATGCGATCTCCGGCTTCTCCTCGACGTCTGTCTTCAACCTCATTTCGGCTGGCGTACCGGAAAAAGACATCACCGTGCTCGGTTATGCCGACAATGGGCTCGACCTTTATGGCAGCGCGCTGGTTGCAACCCCGAACTATATTGCCAAGCACCCGGACGTCATCAAGGGCTTCGTCAAGGCCTCGATCGCCGGCACCATCGCTCTCCTGAAAAACCCGGAGGCCGGCATGCAGGCGATGAAGGAAATCGAACCGCTCTATGACGTCAAACTCGAGGCGGCACGCCTGAAATTCCTGTTGGACAAGGGTGTTCTGAAATCCCCTTCGTTCGAAACGAATGGTCTCGGTTACGTAGATCCTGCCCGCATGGCGCTGACGATCAAGACGAACAGCGACGCCTACAAGATCGCGGCACCCGCTGCCGATAAGGTCTACACGACCGAATACCTCCCGCCGTCAGCTGAACGGATGCCGCCGAAGTAAGCAATTCCCAGCAAGCATCTCATAAATCGTTCCGAAACGACATTTCTGGCGGCCCGGATGAAGAACCTCGTCGAATTGATTGACGTCAGCCTTTCCTACGGCAAGACGCCGGCCGTATCAGGCCTCAATATGAAGGTCGAAGAAGGGTCCTTCGCGGCGGTGGTCGGACCGTCCGGCTGCGGGAAATCTTCGCTGATGAAATTGGTGACGGGCTTGATGCCCGCCACCACCGGCGCCGTTGTGGTCGATCAGCACGAAATCTCAGGCCCGGTCAGCATCGTCGGCATGGCGTTTCAGAATCCCAATCTTTTGCCCTGGCGGACGACGTTGGAAAACGTCCTGCTCCCTCTCGAAGTCGTTCGTCCCGAGCGCCATCAGTTCCGTGCGAAAAAACAGGAGTTTGTCGATCGGGCCATGGATCTTCTGCGGATCGTGGGACTGGAGAGTTTCGCAAGTCATTATCCGTGGCAGCTTTCCGGCGGCATGCAGCAACGCGTGTCTCTCTGCCGGTCGTTGATCCACCAGCCGCGGCTGCTGATGCTCGACGAGCCCTTCGGTGCACTCGATGCATTCACGCGCGAGGAATTGTGGGATGTGCTGCAGGCGATCTGGCTGGAACGGCGTTTCACCGCCATTCTGGTGACCCATGATCTCAGAGAGGCGCTTTATCTGGCAGACAGCGTTCATGTGATGTCCAACAGGCCGGGCCGGGTTGTTCGGACGGTCGATACGTCGGCGTTCAGCCGGCCGAGAGGCGAGCAGACCTTCCTGGATCCCGCGTTCAACGCAAACGTCATGGACCTGCGCTCGGATATCCGCTCGCAAAGAGTGCCGATTGAAATCGCACCCGCAAAACCAGCAGGAAAGGCATGATGAGCATGTTGGAACGTGTCGGTCCCGTGGCTTTGCCGGTTATTCTGCTTGTCCTGTGGGAGCTCGCCTGCAAAGCTTTTGATATCCCGCCTTTCGTCCTGCCATCACCGACGATGATCGCGGCGGCCCTTTACGAGAACGCCTATATCATCTGGTTTCATTCGAGCCAGACGCTGCTGACGACGGTCATCGGCTTCGCCGTCGCGGTGGGATTCGGCGCGGTTCTCGGTGTGCTGGTGGGATCGTCCAGGCTCGCCTATACGAGCCTTTACCCGCTGCTCGTCGGCTTCAACTCGGTGCCGAAGGTGGCAATCGTACCCATCCTTGTCGTATGGTTCGGCATAGGCACCATACCCGCCGTGATCACCGCGTTCATGCTGAGCTTCTTCCCGATTGCGGTAAACGTCGCGACAGGTCTCGCGACAATCGAGACCGACCTGCGTGACGTCTTGCGCTCGCTGGGCGCAAGTCAACTCGATATCGTCCGCAAGGTCGGCATTCCACGTTCCATGCCTTACCTGTTCGCGTCGCTGAAGATCTCGATCACGCTTGCATTTGTCGGATCCGTCATCTCGGAAACGCTTGCTTCCAACCGGGGTATCGGAACGCTGATGACCCAGGCGTCCGCCAATTTCCGGATCCCGCTTGTGTTTGCAGGCCTTGTCGTCATCGCGCTCATGGGCGTCCTCATGTATATGATCTTCGCCTTCATAGAACGCCGCATGACCGGCTGGGCGACGCGGGGAGCCACCTTCGGCATCGGCGGCTAGTCAACCCCTTTGGGCAGTGCTAGATGCGCCGCGATCATCTCCGCCACATGGTCAAACCCGCAGATACCCAACTCCGCGGGTTTTATGCCCGGCCCGGTCGCCAGCACCGGCACCCGCTCGCGGGTGTGATCGGTGCCCGCCCAGGTCGGGTCGTTGCCGTGGTCTGCGGTGATAATCAGCAGATCATTGCTGCGCAGGCGCCGTGTGAGTTCCGGCAGGCGAGCGTCGAAGGTTTCGAGCGCACGGGCATAGCCCGAGACGTCGCGGCGATGGCCCCAGAGACTGTCGAACTCGATGAAATTGGCAAAGACCAGATCGCCCGGCTCGGCACGGCAGCACCAGCCAAGCACATGGTCGAAGAGCGCCATGTCGTCGCTGCCCTTGGAGACGTCGGTAATGCTCTTGTAGGCAAAGATGTCGCCGATCTTGCCGACCGCATGGACCGCACCGCCTGCGGCAACAACCCGGTCGCAGATCGTGCCGTCCGGAGGGGCGATGGCGAAGTCCCTGCGGTTTGCGGTGCGGACAAAGGCACCCGGCGCCTCGCCGACGAAGGGTCTGGCAATGATCCTGCCGACATTCAGCGGATGAAAGATTTCGGCGGCGATGCGGCAAAGGTCGAGCAGACGCTCAAGACCGAAATGGGCCTCATGGACAGCGATCTGCACGACGCTGTCGGCGGAGGTGTAGACAATCGGCTTGCCGGTTGCGATGTGCTCGGTACCGAAGTGGTCGAGCACTTCGGTGCCCGAGGCATGGCAGTTCGCAAGCGTTCCGAAAATGCCGGAGCGTGCTTCGAGTTCGGCCATCAGATCATCTGGAAATGCCGGTATCGTGCGCGGAAAATAATGCCAGTCACGGATGACCGGCAGGCCGGCGAGTTCCCAATGGCCGCTCTGGGTATCCTTGCCGGCAGAGATTTCCTCCGCCGCACCCCAACGACCGATCGGTGCAGCGCCGAGACCGGGAGCCGTCCTGCCCGATGCGAGCCGAATTGCGGCACCCAATCCCAATGCGTCGAGGTTCGGAACTCTCAGCGGTCCGCTGCGCCCCTCTTCCGCATGCCCAGCGGCACAGGCCTCGGCAATATGAAGCAAGGTATTCGAGCCTTCATCCCCATAACGGGCCGCATCCGGCGCGCCGCCGCAGCCGACGGAATCGAGGACACAGAGGAAAACGCGCGCCATGACCTAACCCGTCAGCTCAGTTGAAACCGGCCGAGCGAACGGCGGCGGATCAGTTCGATAACCTCGTAGAAGGCCCAGCCGATCAGCGACAGCAGGAGCACCATGCCGATGACGACGGCAGTATCGCTGTTTTCCTGGCCGGAGGACAGCAGATAGCCGATGCCCTCATTGGCGCCCATCAATTCGCCGATGACGGCGGCGGTCATCGCGAGCGTCGTTGCAACCGCCATGCCGGCAAGCACCGCCGGCAGCGCCGACGGCAGCTCGATATGCCAGAAGCTCTGCCAGGGGCTGAGCTTCAGTACGGCGGCGAGATCGCGAAAACTGCCTTCCCCGTAACGCAGACCGGTCACCATGCCGGACATGACGGGGAAAAAGGTGACGATCGCGATCAGTACGATCTTGGGCGTTGGCCCGATTCCCAGCCACAACAGCAGCAGGGGCGCGATCGCGATCTTCGGTGCTGTCTGTAGCAGCAGGATGAGCGGCGTGGCAAAGCGTTCGACCCGGGGAAGCCGCGCGAAGACGACTCCGGCAAGAATGCCGACCGCCGTCCCGATCACGAAACCTGCGACAATCTCCGTGAGCGTAACGCCGATATGCCGGAAAAGCTTGGCGTTTTCGAACAGGAAGAGCAGACGGGCGAACACCTCAAGCGGTCCCGGCAGAAGAAATGCCGGAACCCTGAAGATGACGACGATCGCCGTCCACAGGACGAGGGTTGCGATCAAACCCGCTATGCCACGCAGAATCATGTTTACTTACCGATCGTCGACGGATCGACGACGAAGTCGGCCGCCTTGGGGGCGCTGTCGATGACCTTGTACTGCGCCAGGATATCGGCGTTTTTCTGCCAGGCGGCCAGATCGGCGGCACCCAGGCCCTTCTGCTTGGTCAGCGCGCTCTGCCAGACGGACGGCACGAAGGTCTGTTCGAAGGCGGTCGTCAGAATGGCCTTCTGGTCTTTCGGCCAGGTCGGCGTGTATTTGGCAAGCGAGATGTCGAGCGCGTCACCGATATGACCATCGATGACCCATTCATAGGACTGGGTCACGGCGGTCGTGAAGCGCTTCACCAGATCCGGATTTGCCGAAAGCTTCTTCGAGCTGGTGACAACGACGTTGCCGAAGGACGGCAGGAAATCGTTCGACAGGATCATCGTGACCTTGGTGCCGTCGGCTTCGAGATTGTACTTGCGAAGCTCGGAGAAGACGATCGCATCGACCTGGCCGGCCTGAAGCGACTGCACGATGGCGCCGGTCGCGACAACTTCGACGCTGACATCGTCGAGGCTGAGGCCGGCCTGCTTGAGGCCGACCTGGAGCTGAAGATAGTTGGGGCTGGCAAGGCTGGTAACGGCGATCTTCTTGCCCTTCAGGTCCTTGTAGGTCTTGATGCCACTGGATTCCTTGGCCAGAAGCGCGCCGATGCCGCGCTGATAGGTCGTGTGGACCACCTTGACCGGCAGGCCGTTGGCGGCAGCCGCGACCACCGCATCACCGTTCGGGAAACCGAAATCGACATTGCCGGCGGCGATGTTCGTCAGGATGTCGGCGGCAGCAGCATAGATGAATTCGACCTCGATGCCGTTCTTCTCGAAAATGCCCTTGTCGACGCCGGCATAAAGCGGCGAGTAGAAAGGGGCGGCTGCGCCATCGATCTGCAGCACGACCTTGTCGGCCGCTGCAGCAATCGACGCGAAGAAGGGCGAGGTAAGAAGAGCGAGCAGGCTTGCCGCGGTCGTCACGCGAAACTGGATCATGGTTGGCTCCTAAGTTCCCATTTTTGTGGAGGAAAATGCCCTTCCCGCAATGCGCAGAAGGTTTCGCTGGGTCGCCTCATAGTCGTCGAGCCAATCATCGGTGGCGCGATTTCCGTGGACACCAAGTAGGCAGCCGGTTTCGAGGCCGATCGCCCCGCCGACCGTCAGCGTGATCTCGCTCTCCATCTCGACGCCGACGGCGCCTTGAGCCTGGAAGCGGTCGATGAAATTGGCGGAGATATCGGCGCCATCGTCGAGCGGACGATAACGGCGGTCCTGGCCGAGATAGTAGCTGTCGGTCGAAGCGACCATGCCCGGCCGGCAGGTCAGTCCTAACTCGGCCGCGGCGGCGACGAGGCCTTGGGTTATCTGCGGTGAAGCCTTTGCTTCGCCTCCGGCTGCCCGATATGTCATGGCAGTGCCGGTATCGCCGATCGCCCTGTCGACCGCGATGAAGGAGCCGACGGTGTATTCCGCGACGAGCGCTGACATGCCACCGATCCGGATGACACGCCTGGCGCCAAGCATGGCGAGTTCCACAAGGGCGATTTCGGTCGAAGGGCCACCGATGCCTGTCGAACAGATGGTCAGCCGCCGTCCTTCATAACTGCCGGTGATGACGGCGAATTCGCGCTTGCGGCCGAAGTCCTGCACATCTTCCAGCATGTCGGCGAGCAGCGCCACGCGATCCGGATCACCAGGCGTCAGCACGTTTTCGGCAATGTCGCCGGGACCGCAAGGTAGATGCGGCGGGCGGCCGTTCTTCCAGGGAAAGGCGGCGCTGGTCCTAGCCATTCTTCGCACCCTTCCAGGAGAGAAGCCGGCGTTCGAGAATGGTCAGCGCGACATGCAGGACCAGGCCGAGTGCAACGGTCATCAGGACGGCTGCGAACAGAAGCGGCGTCTTGTAAGTGGCCGATGCGAAGGTCATCAGGTAACCGAGCCCGACCTTTCCGGACATCCATTCCGCCAGAACCGCACCGACCAGCGCCTGCACCGCGCCGATCTTCAGACCGACGAAGACCTCCGGCATTGCCGCCGGCAGTTCGATCTGGCGAAAGCGCTGGACGGCGCTGAGACCGAGCAGCTTCGAAAGATCCTTCATCTTCGGATCGAGCGTGCGGAAGCCGGCGACCGCACCGACGAAGACGGGAAAGAAGACCAGCGAAAAGATCAGGATGATCTTGGAGAGCACGCCGAAGCCGAACCAGACGACGAAGAGCGGCGCAAGCGCGATCTTCGGCGCCGTCTGCAGGATCACCAGCGGCCCGTCGAGCCAGACAGCGAGCCTCGGAAAGCGGGTCATGACATAGGCGATCGCAATGCCGGCAATGCAGCCGAGGATCAGGCCAAGGACGATGTTCTGCAGCGTGAAGCCGAGATGCCGCCAGAGGTCGCCATTGAGCCCAATGGTAACCAGCGCGTTCCAGGTGCGCAGCGGCGACGGCAGGAGAAAGGTCGGCAGGCCCATCGGCCCCGTGGCAAACCACCAGACAAACAGGAGCACGGCAAGCGCCAGCGTGTAGTCGACCGCCGCGGAAAAGCGCCTGTTCATCAATGCCCCTCTCCAGCCGGCGTCCGCAGATCGCGGCGCAGCTGGGCGACCAGCGCATGATAGGCCGGATCCAGCTTGGTCTGTTCACCACGAGGACGAGCAAGCTCGACAGTGTGGACGCATTTCAGCTTGCCCGGACGGGCCGTCATGACCATCACCCGATCGGCCAGATAGGCGGCTTCGTCGACGCTGTGGGTGACCAGCAGGATCGTCTTGCCGGTCGACTGCCAGATGCGCAGCAGTTCGTCATTGAGATTGTCGCGGGTCATCAGATCGACGGCAGAAAAGGGCTCGTCCATCAGCAGGATCGGCGGATCGTCGGAAAGCGCGCGGGCGATCGCCGCGCGCTGGCGCATGCCGCCGGACAGCTGGCGCGGCAACGCCTTTTCGAAACCGGCGAGCCCCACCATCTTGATCAGGTCGAGGGCGGTCTTGTCGCCCTGAGCCCTGGCAACGCCGGCTGTATCGAGCGGGAAACGGACGTTGTCGACAATGGTCTTCCACGGCAGCAGCACGGGCTCCTGGAAGACAAACCCCACGGGGCGCTTGCGGCCGGAGACATCGAGCGTGATCGAACCGCCGGTCGCCTGGTCGAGGCCGGAAATCAGCCGCAGCAGCGTGGACTTGCCGCAGCCGGACGGCCCGACGATCGAGATGAACTCGCCTTCCCTGATGGCGATGCTGACAGGCTCCAGCGCCGTCACCGTCCCATGGTCAGCCACGAATGTCTTGTGAACACCCGCGATATCGATCATCCGCTCCGATTGCGCCACCCAAAAACTCCCTGCCTTGCTGGGGAAACAATTGATCCGCGAGGAGATAGATCCCCTTGGACCGCCCGCCTGCCCCGGAAAGACGTCAAGCTTTCACAAAACTTTCAGGCGTGCAACAAAAATCTCAAAGATGAGATTTGTATCAAAATTGCGTCCGCAATTGTGTTTCGCGTCCTGATAGAACTCAGGCGGCAGCCTGTCTCTTGAGGACGGTTTTCTCGATGAAATCGGCGGCCTGATCGCCTTTGAGGCTACGCCGCCAGAGCTGGTCGGTAATGCCACCATAGAGCTGAACCGCCTCCGCGGCCGCAGTAATGGTGGCGACGCCAACGCGGATATTGGCGAACGAACCAAGCCGGAAGGGGCTGACCGCCACCTGTGCCCTGTCGGCCCGCTTGAAGATCTGGAAGCTTGCGCCCGGCATGGAATCGATCACGACGCCGATCTGAACGCCGATCGGCTGCTCCCGCAGCATATGCACGATATGCTCGATTTCGGCGCGGGCGGCGGCCTGCCGTTCCGACAGCCTGACACCCGGATGATCATGGGCGCCGACGAACCCGACACGACCGAACTCCTCCAGTTCAGCGGCAGAAACCAAGCTGACAATGCTCGGGCTGCGCCTGCGAAACGTCTCCTTGCGAGCTTTCAGGATGTCCATCAAAGGTCCGATTTCCCGGATCGCCGTCTTCCGGTCACTGACGTCCTGAGGAATGCTTTCATCGAGTACCGTCGGCAGCAGCTCGTCATAGCGGTCGGTCGTCAGTAGATACGAAATCGGCCCGAACATTACGGTGATCTGGTCCACATCCTCTTCAAGCTGACGCATCCGCTCGAAAAAACTGACAGCAGAAGCAATATACTCGACGCCGACGCCGAGCAGGGTCGGCAGCGAGACGCCAAGCAGGTCGGCGATCTTGCCAAGCGTGTCGACCTTCGGCGGCTTGCCGGACTCGTAGCGATAGATCGCAGCCCGTGAAACGCCGGCCTTGGCGGCGAGCTCCTCCGGGGTAAACCCCGCCCCCATCCGGAACGCGCGAAGGCGACGACCGACATCCTCTGTGGAACTCACGAAGTCCAAGGCGATTCCTCCCGTCATCCTGTTGCCAAACCTTCGACTCCTTAAACAAAAACTGGAATAATCGCAATGTAGTTAATCTTCACGCGATAATTCTCATTTTTGAGAATCGTCTTGACAGCTTTCGCATTTCCACAATAGGCTCTGTTTTTGGACCCCGAACGCAGGGAGCACCCTATGACGTCCGACCACCACCTTCTCCGACGCTGATCTAAAGCGAACGACCCCGTGCGACGGTCAGGGCAATGTGCTGAAGCCCGACGACGCCTCCCACCGACATTCCGATCCGATCGGCGGTCCATCCGCCGAGGGCATTATTTTTCTTGATTCCGGACACCGCCATGCCAGCAAGCCTTTGCGTCGTCTCCGATTCCGCTCCCACCGCCGCTCCCGTGCGTCACTCCGTCAATGAGGTAGACTGCCGGGTCAAAGCGCATGAATGGGTAAACGGCCAATATCGCCTTCTTACGCTTTCCGCGCCGTGTTCAGTGCTGGATTGCCAGCCGGGGCAGTTCTTTCATCTGCTCTGCCCGCAGACGGATCGGTTTCATCCTTATCTGCGCCGGCCGATGAGCATCTATTCCTGCAATCGCGAAAAGGGCGAGCTTACGTTCCTCTACAAGGTCGCAGGCGAAGGCACCGGCGCTCTGGCCGGCCTCGAAACCGGCGATGTCCTGAACATCGTCGGTCCGCTCGGCCAAGGGTTCGAGATCCGCCCAGAATGGCGCCGCCCGCTGCTCATCGCCCGTGGCGTCGGGCTTGCGACGCTCGCCCCGCTGGCGCAGGAATGTGCTCGCCTCAGACTGCCGCTGACGGCGATCTGCAGCGCCCGCGCGCCCGATCTGCTGATGTCGACCGACCTCTTCCGCTCCTTCGGCGCGGAGGTCATCACCGTGACGGATACTGAAGGCAATTCGGATACCGAAAGCCTGACGCCCCTGATCGAGGGCCTGATCCGCAGCCGCGGTATTGACGCTTTCTTCACCTGCGGCTCGGCGCGGCTGATGCGCATGCTGCAGGAGATCGGCGCCCGCCACGGCATCGGTGGACAAGTGGCGCTCGAACAGCACATGGCCTGCGGCATCGGCATGTGCCAGGCCTGCGTGCGACCATTTCGGCGCGAGGACGGCGCGGTGAATCTCCGGGTTTGCCGCGAGGGACCGGTCTTCGATCTTCAGGAGGTGCTGTAATGGCCGACCTCACCACCCGGATCGGCGCGCTCGTGCTCAAGAACCCGATCATGCCGGCCTCCGGCACCTTCTCCGAGGAACTGGCCGAAGTCTTCGATCTCGATTGCCTGGGGGCACATGTGACGAAGACCATTACCCAAGGCAAGCGCGCCGGCAATCCGGTGCCGCGGGTCTGCGAGGTGAACGGCGCCATGCTGAATTCGATCGGCATCCCCAGCAAGGGCGCGGAATGGTTTCTGCAGAACACCGTGCCGTTTTATGCTGACTACGATGCGCCGTTGGTGATCAGCATATCCGCCAATTCCGCCGACGAATTCGCGCGTTTCGCCGAAGAGGTCAGCGTGCCGGGCGTTGCGGCGATCGAAGTCAACATTTCCTGCCCTAACGTCGAGGATCACGGCAAAGCCTTCGCAATGCGGCCGGGCCCGACCGGCGACGTGATCCGCAAGATGCGCTCCGCTACCGACCTTCCCCTCTGGGCAAAACTTTCGCCCAATACCGGCGAGGTGGTGGAAGTCGCGCAGGCGGCCGAGGCGGCCGGCGCCGACGCACTCGTCACCGCCAACACGATGCTTGCCATGGCGATCGACAGCGCCACCGGCCGCGTGCGCCTCGGCAATGTCATGGGCGGACTTTCCGGTCCGGCTCTGAAGCCCATTACGTTGCGCATGACCTATCAATGTGCCCGGGCAGTTTCCATCCCGGTCATCGGCTGCGGCGGCATCTCGACGGTGGACGACGTGCTGGAATACCTGATCGCCGGCGCCCGCGCGGTACAGGTGGGCACCGCCACGTTCATCAGTCCCACGACCATGCCCCGCCTCATCGGCGAACTCGAACAGGAACTTGAAGAACGCGGCCTCACCTCCGTCGACGCCCTGATCGGTTCGGTCGACACCGCCGACGAAGCCATTACCCTTGCGGAGTATGCGTGATGAATGCCGCCGTTCTCGAAAGACCCACATGCTTTGACTTCGCCGGTACCGCCGCCCGGCTGTTTGCCGAGATCGCCAAGCGTACAGCAGATGTCGAGGGCGTGAGCCGTCCGGCCTTTTCCAAAGTTGAGACGGAAACGCAGGATTTCCTGGTCGACTTCGCCCATTCGGAAGGGCTCGTGACGGAATGGGATGCCGGTCGCAACCTCGTCTTCTCGCTGCCCCAACATGCAGGGGCCGAGCACTATGTCCTCGTCGGCTCGCATGTCGACAGCGTCCCCAGCGGCGGCAATTTCGACGGGCTTGCCGGCGTGCTGGCCGGGCTGCTTTGTCTCGTCCGGGCAAAGCGCGAAGGCGGCCGTTTCCCCGAACCGGTAAAGGTCATCGCCATGCGCGGCGAGGAGAGCGCCTGGTTCGGCCCATGTTACATCGGCTCGAAGGCGCTGCTCGGCGTGCTCTCGCAGGATGAACTTTCCGCTCGCCACAAAAGCGACGGCCGCACACTCGATGAACACATGGAAGCGGTCGGCATCGACATGGCGCCGATCCGGGCCGGCAAGCCCCTCCTGGATCGCTCGGCGGTCAAGGCTTATGTCGAGGTGCATATCGAACAGGGGCCTGTCCTTATCGAGCGCAATGTGCCGGCGGCGGTCGTTTCCGGCATTCGCGGTAATTTCCGCTTCAAGAAAATCTCCTGTTTCGGCGAAGCCGGCCATTCCGGCGCGGTTCCCCTTGCCTATCGGCACGACCCGGTGCTCGCAATGGCGGAGTTCCTGAACGTGCTTGACGCCGCCTGGCATGATTTCGTCGCCAAGGGCCGCGACCTCGTCGTTACCAGCGGCATGGTCTCAACCGATCAGCAGAAGCATGCCCTCTCCCGCATTCCCGACAGCGTCGAGTTCAGCCTCGACGTTCGCAGCCAGGACCGCGATATGCTGGAGGCAATGCACGCACTCGTCCTCCAGCACGTGACGCGTATCGAGAACGAACGCGCCGTCCGCTTCGATCTCGGCCAGGCGCTGTGGACCAGTCCGGCCCTCAGCAGCCAACCGCTGATCGCCCGACTGACCGAGGCGGCGCAAGCCCTCGGCGTGCAGCCGACGTTGATCCCGTCCGGCGGTGGGCATGACGCCGCGGTCTTTTCCGCGGCCGGCATTCCGTCGGGCATGATCTTCATCCGCAACCGCAACGGATCGCACAATCCGCAGGAGGCGATGGAGATCGGCGATTTCGAAATCGCCACAGCCATCCTCTATGAGTTCCTCGGCAATCCCCACGAAACGTCAGTCGGCGGCCAACCAGCGAAGGAAACTGCTCCCATGTTCTCCAACATCACAGACATCATCCGCCAGAAGGGCAATGCGGTGCGCGCCTATCGCGCCGCGGCGGTGGCCGCCGGGCAAGCCGCCATCGACGATCCGGATCGCGTGGTCGGCTATTTCATGCTCGGTCTCGCGGCGCAGGAAGTCGCCGAAACATATTATGCCGAACCGGTCGAGGCCGCTGTTTTCGACCAGGAACTGTCGAGGTTTGATGGATATGCCAACACGCTCGATGCTGCATTCGCAAACCCAGATGCCGGGATTCGGCTTGATGCCCTATCGAGGGTAGCCCGCAGCCTGGCAATTGATCGCCAGCGGTCGACAATTCGCGCTGCCAGCTTGTAGTGCAGCGACGATTTTGGTTGCGTAAGTGTTGGCCGCCCCCTGGGGAAGACATTTCGCTCACGACCAGCCGGCAATGCTCTGCAGGAACAGACTGGCCGCCCGTGACAGCGGATGTTTTTCGCCGCTGAGCAGGCAGTATGTGACCGGCAGCTCCGGTTCAAGCACGACGAAGCGCAAGGGCAGCGCCGCGTATTCGCGGGCGATCAGCTCGCTGACCAGCGCGATGCCAAGACCCTCGGCGGCCAGTGCGCAGGCGCTTGCGACGGAATGCGCCTCCAGCAACGGCCGCTGTCGCAAGCCGTGCTGATAGAACAGCGCCTCAAGCTGATGGCGGACGGGCCGTTCACGATTGAGGACGATGAGATCGTGGCCCTTCAGCTCGGCGATCGTCAGCGACGACCGCTCGGCGAGCAGATGATCGCGATGCAGTACGCAGACGATCCGCGACGGCAGCAGCTTTTCCTGCCGCAGTCCGGGAGTTGCCAGCGGCAGACGTGCGAAACCGATATCGGCTTCGCCATCGGCAACCATGCGTTCGAGCGCCAGATAATTGCCGGAGGCCAGTTCCACGCGCATCGGGCCGTTGGCGGCAAGAAAATCTCGGATCATCTTAGGTATCCGGTTCGACGACAGACTGGCCGGAAAAGCAAGTCTCAGCAGCATGTCGCGGGAGCGCCCGTTTTCCAATTCGATGGCCGCCGTCTTAAGCACACGCAGGCGGTCGGCGATGGCGCGGATTTCCGGTCCGAGCTGCAGGCCTTCGCGCGTCGGCGCCAGACGGTTCTTGTCACGCTCGAACAGGCGAACGCCGAGATAATCCTCCAGCTGCTGCAGGAGCCGGCTGGCATTCGATTGCGAAATGCCGAGCTCCAATGCGGCGGCAACCGTCGAGCCGGTGGCGGCGATCGCGTCATAGGCCTCGATATGCTTGAGGCTGATCCCCGCCTTCACCATGGAGAACCCCTTCCTTCGATAGACTTATTCGAAAACCGCATAAGATTGCGGCCTTCAACGAAGTCGAACACTTTCGCCCGTGTACCAAGCGCAGCGAAAGACATTCGTCAATGACCACGATCCTCCTCGATATCGCCCGGCAGCTTTCAGCGCGGACGGAGTTTTCATCTCTTGCCATGGAGCGCGCCCGCGACGCGGTTATCGACACGCTCGGATGCATGATCGCGGGCAGCAAGGATCCAAGCGTAGCGGCGGTTACCGCCGCATTCGGCAATGAGATATCCGGCAGCGGTTCCGGATGGCTTGTCACAGGCGGATACGCATCGCCCTCGGTGGCGGCACTTGTGAACGGCACGGCGGCCCATGCCCTCGATTTCGATGATAATTTTCATCCCGCCCGGGCTCATGCGTCCGCAGTTCTGGTGCCGGCCCAGCTCGCCACCCTACGTCCGCAGCGCCCGATCAGCGGCAAGCAGTTTCTGGAAGCCTATCTCACTGGGCTCGAGGCCCAGGCGGCGGTCGGTTTTGGGGTCAACCCCTCCCATTACAACAGAGGCTGGCATGGTACTTCCACGGTCGGCGCGATCGGAACGGCCGCCGGCGTCGCGCGCCTGCTTGGCGCCAACATCGAGGAGACGGCCCAGGCCATGAGCCTGGCCACCTCGATGGCATCCGGTCCCAAAGGCCAGTTCGGCACCCTCGCCAAACCGCTGCATGCCGGAATTGCAGCGCGCAATGCAGTCGAAGCCGCCTTGCTGGCTATGTCAGGCAGCGGCGGCCGGCTCGACATCCTCGAGCGACCGCAGGGTTTTTTGGATCTTTTTGGCGGCGGCGAAGCCCGAGGTTGGGCGGACTGGCGGCTGAATGAAGCCCATGTCATTGAAACCCGCGGTCTTGTCACCAAGCGCCATCCCTGCTGCGCCTCGACGCATCGGGCAATCGACGCGCTTTTCGACCTGAAACAGGAACATCGGCTGAGCACTGGCGATATCGATCGTATCGACGTCAAAGTCGGGATTTCAGCCGCCCGCAATCTTGCTTATCCGCGGCCGGAGAACGAGATGCAGGCCCGCTTCTCGATGCCGTATTGCCTTGCAAAGGCGATGCTGCAGGACACGCTCAGCCTGTCGGACTTCGCGCCCGCCGCCCTTCGACAGACAGACGTCCTTGCGCTGATGCCGCGGATCGAGATGCATTCCTACACCTCAAGCGAGGAGTACGGTCATGATCGTCTTCCGCATGTGCTGACTGTGACACTGCGGGACGGTACGGGCCTGTCCAGCCAACGGCTTCATGCCAAGGGATCGATCGAGGCCCCCCTCGATGCCGGCCAGCGACGAAATAAATTCTTCGACTGCGTTCATTGGGGCTCCGGACAGGCGAACGATGATCTCTATGACAATCTCCTGGATCTCTCTCAGTCGACCTCGGCATCAAATCTCCTGAACTTGTTTGCGGCATCGTCTTGAACGACGCATTCTGAAGGCGAAGCTTCAGCACCAAATCGGGGTCGGCTTTAAACGGGTGGTATTCCTTTGAGCCTGCGAAAATGCGGCACGTCCATTGCCCGGCGCTCGATCGAGGAGATCAGCCGCTCAACAGTCGCAGGCAGCGGTACGCCGGTTGCCGTGATGACGCCCCAGTAGAACGGAATGTGGAAGGCGAGCGGCAGGATGACGACATCCTTGACCGGAAGACCCGTGAGGGTAACGGATTCGACGATTGCCACGCCAAGTCCCGATCGAGCCAGCGCGAGCGAGACATAAGTCGCATTGCTGTCGATAATTCCACCCGTTTCAATCGACTGCTCCGCAAGCGCCTTGTCGATCCTCATCCTCAGCCGATAGGGGTTGGCGGAAGCGATCAGCCGGCGGCCCTTCAGGTTTTCCGCGGAAAGCAGATCGAGACCGGCCAGGGGATCGTTTGCGGCGACCACCGCGACACAGGGCACCTCGCCCACCCAATGCACATCCACCCCCGGATTATCCAGCGGAAGGCTTGCGATGCCGATATCAGCGGTTCGCGCCACGACCGCCTGCACGACATTTTCGGCCGACGTGCTTCGAAGGTGGACATGATCCGGAAACTGATCCGCGGGTAAGTCACTAAGGGCGAGCGGCACAATGCTCGCGGCGATGGCCGGGATCGACGCCACCTCGATAGGCGTCGCCCGCGCCGTCGCGATCGAGCGGGCACGTTCGCTGATCGTGCGCAATCCGCTCAAGAACAGCTCCGCTTGAGCGAAGAAGGCCACGCCATGCTCCGTCGGCGCTATCCGCGGACCGTTGCGATGCAGGATCGGAAATCCGAGTTCCTGCTCCAGATCCTGTATAAGCCGGGTAATCACCGGCTGCGACTTGCCCAGCGCCTTGGCAGCTCCGGTCATGCTGCCGATCGAGATCACGGCAACGAACGCCTCGAGCTGTTTCGTATCCAGATAGTCAGGGGGCATCCAAAATCCTGAATTCGCCAAGACCGCAGAGCGCAGCAATTGTTGCAAGCCGGCTGGATGTCTTTTTAGACCGGCTCGGATTGCCCGATAGTACCCATAGGTTAATTTGCTCAGCGGAAGCTAGAGGTGGATTGGACAAGATCAGCAATCTCCATCATCAAAATGAAAGTCCATAAAGGGGCAGGCTCGTCCCAGGGAAACCTGGTCAGGAGGGCGGCCTTTCCCAAAGCGCCGTTCTGCTGTCGAAGGGATCGATCGGGAGGCGGAATACGCCCTTCTCCATGTGCAGGACCTGTGGCTTGGCGCCGGAATAACGCGGCCACCTGCCTGCAGGTGTCTCAGGCGCCGCGTCGCGAATGAACGAAACCCAGACGTCGTGAACCGCTGTCGCGAAGGTCCTATCGCTGACGGATTGGCGGGCCGGCAGATGGCTGACGTCCATTCCCTGGCGATACCAGACCTCGCCGACCTCCGCACCGTGTGGCGCGCCAAGCTCGTCCGGCTCGATGGGACCATAAAGATATTTATAGACCGGCTGACGCGCCGCATGGAGGCGCGCGAACCGGGTGGCAGGGTTCTGGAATACCAGGTCACCGCCGATGGCCCTCCAGATGCCGCGTGCCGTATGCTGCGGAAGAGCTTCACGATATCGCCGGACGATCTCGATACCGGTCAGCCCAAAAGGCAGCACGCGCTGATGCAGCAGCCGGGCTGCGAGTTCGAAATCCATTTCCGGCTGCGCTGTCGCGTGCGTGACGTATTCGCCCGTCGTACAGCCGATCATCATCGGGACGCCGGCCGTCTTTCCGCGCGCGGCTGCGTCTTCCGGATGGTCGGGAAGCGAGACCCCATCGACAACCGGAACGAAAGGCACGCCCAGCATCGAGGCCGAGCCGTCCCGCTCGAAATCATGCTTTTCGTAGGACTGATTGCAGAGGTCGCGCTGGGCAATGAGCAGTCTCTCGAAGGGCACGGCTGCGAGTTCCGCTTCGGTCGCGTTTAGATAGTCCAGCATGCGCCTGTTGAGCTTCTGGGCATCGTCTATCGTCGAGACGCCGGTGCTTGCGCCGCTCTGCAACATTGCCTTGCAAAACAGCCCGTCGGCAGCCGGCATCGCCATGACAGCCGCGATCGAAAAGCCCCCCGCCGAACGACCCGCAAACGTGACCTGCTTCGGATCCCCTCCGAAGGCGGAGATGTTGTCGCGGACCCATTCCAGTGCCGCGATCTGATCCAGAAGCCCGCGATTGTCCGGCGAGCCGTCGTTCAGATGCAGAAAGCCGAGCGCCCCAAGCCGATAGTTGGCGGTCACCTCGACAAGGCCGCTGGCGGCGAATGCGCCACTTTGCAGCACTGCCTCATTGGCCGAACCGACCGCGTAACCGCCTCCGTGAATCCACACCAGCACCGGTGCCGATCCGGTGACGGACGGCGTGCGGATGTTGACCGTCAGGAAGTCGGTGCCGAATTCGAGCGTCGATGCAGCTGCCTTTCCCACGGGACCATAGGTCGGGATCTGCGGGCACACCTCGCTGAGCGCTTTGGCGGACCGGATCCCGGACCAGGGTGAAACCGGCTGCGGCGCGGCGAACCGCCGTTCGGGTGTGATCGGCGCCGCGTAGGGAATCCCGAGAAAGACGGCGTAGCCGTTCTCGTTAAAACCCTCGATGGTGCCGGCAGTTGTCTCAACGAGCATGTCAGAGCGCCTTGCGCAGGCCAATCAGCTTTTCGACTACCATCACGACCCCGACCGAGATCAGGATCAGGACGACGGAGAGGGCGGCGATCTGCGGATCGGTGGAATATTCGAGATAATGGTAGATTTCCGTCGGCAGCGTCGAAGCCTTGACCGACACGATGAAGAGCGAGATCGTCGCTTCGTCGAAGGAGATGAGGAAGGCAATCACGCCGCCCGCAATAAGGCCGGGCCGCACCAGCGGCAGGGTTATGCGCCAGAACACCATGCGCGGCGATGCACCATGGACGAGCGCCGCTTCCTCGATGCGGGTATCTACGGCCATCAGGCTCATGGTGATCGTTCTGACGGTGTAGGGGATCGTGATGCCGAGATGGGCCAGCACGATGCCCGGATAGCTATCCAGCAGGCCGAGCGGCGCGATCACCAGCATGATGCCGACCGCAAGAACGATATGCGGCACGAGAAATGGTGCGAGGATGAGGAAGTTCATCGCCGCCTTGCCACGGAAGTGGTGCCGCACCAGCGACAAGGACAGCAGCATTCCGGCAGAAACCGCGACCAAACCGACAATCGCGCCGATGATGAGGCTGCGCCAGAAGGCCGAGATGAACTTGACGTTCTGGAAAACTTTCACATACGAGCCGAAGGAGAAGCTCTCCGGCGGGAAGGCCAGATACTGGCGTGTATCGAAGGAGATGATGAAGACAACGATGATCGGCGCCAGCAGGAACAGGTAAAGCAGCGCGATCAGCGTATTCCAGGCGAGCCGGCCGAGGAGTGGATTGCTCTGCATGGCTCCTCACGTCTCCAATGCGCGCAGGGCGCGCTGGTAAAGCAGGATGATGCTGCTGAACAGGATCAGCAGCATGACCGACAGGGCTGCCGCCAACGGCCAGTTGAGCGTGACCGTCGCCTCGTTGAAGACTTCGGTGCCGAGCACGAAGACGCGCCCGCCGCCCATCAGCCGCGGCGTGACGAAAGAGGAGATCGCCAGCACGAAGACCAGAAGCGCTGCGGTGAGCACGCCGGGGGCACTAAGCGGCAGGATGATGCGCGTGAAGACCCTCAAGCGGTTCGCCCCGAGCATGGCGGCAGCTTCCTCGAGTTGCGAGTTCAGCCGCCCGAAACCGCTGAGCATCGCGAGGATGGCATAGGGCATCAGGATTTCAATCAGCGCGACCGTGGCACCGAAGCTGTTGTTGGTGAGCCGGATAACGCCGCCCGTCAGCGAAAGAGACTGGAGCGTGCTGTTGATCACGCCGCGGTCTCCGAGGATGACCATCCAGCCATAGGTTCTGACGACCGACGACGTCAGCAACGGCGCGACGGCAAGTGCCGTCAGGATACCGCGAAAGCGGCTTTCCGTGCGCGCCAGGAACAGCGCGATCGGATAGGACAGGATCACCGCAAAAATCGCCACGTTGAAGCCGAGCACCAGCGTGTTCCAGGCCACCCGCCAGTAGAACGGGTCGAACAGCACCGCCATATAGGATTGTACCGTCCAGTCTCCGCCGCTGAGCGCACCCATCGTCGAGGACGCGAAGGATGCCCGCAAAAGCCATATCAGCGGCAGCAGAAAGGTGATCACCAGAGCAATGAGCCCCGGCAACAGCAGCATCAGCAATACCCCGCGCGACGCGTTTGCCGATGGCGTTCCGGCAGCTGGAAGTGCGGCAGCGCTCATGGCGCCACCTGCCCGACCAGGGTCACGTCTTGCGGGGCGACTGCGAGCGTCACTTCGCTGCCCTTCTCGGGCAATACGCCGGCGTGGGTGGGAAGATCCGCCTGCAGCAGCCTGCCCCCGCAGCGAATGTTCAGCGTCAGGATCTGGCCGCGATAGACGATGTGCTCCACGGTCCCGGTGAAGCTGTTCGGCTGGCCGGCACTGTCGGCAAGGACCAGCCTGTGCGGCCGGATCATCAGCTTGACCGTTGATCCAACCGGCGCTTCACCGACGAAACGCAGCGTCTTAATCCCTTCGACCACGGCAAGGCCGGGTTCGGCTACCCGGCCTTCGAAGAAGGTCCCTGCCCCGATGAAGGACGCGACAAACTCGGTCTGAGGCCGGTCGAAAATCTCGCGCGGCGTACCGACCTGTTCCAGACGCCCGGCGGACATGACCGCCAGGCGGTCTGCCATGGACAAGGCCTCGTCCTGATCATGGGTGACGAAGATCGCCGTGACGCCCGTACGCGCCTGGATATCGCGGATCTCATCACGCATCTCGTCGCGAAGCTTGGCATCAAGATTGGAAAGCGGTTCGTCCAGCAGCAGAAGTTCCGGCTCGATCACCAGTGAGCGGGCAATCGCCGCGCGCTGCTGCTGACCGCCGGATAGCTGGCCGACCTTGCGGTCGCCAAGCCCGGTGAGCTTCACGAGATCGAGCGCCTTGCGGACACGCTCCTCCCGCTCGGCGCGGCCGACATTGCGCATTTCAAGGCCGAAGGCGATGTTCTGGGCGACCGTCATATGAGGGAACAGGGCATAGGCCTGAAAGACCATGCCCATGTTGCGCTTGTAGACGGCAATCGACGACACGTCCTTGCCCTCCAGCCTGATCGCCCCCGAAGTCGGGGCGATCAAGCCTGCGATCATGCGCAGGATCGTTGTCTTGCCGCAGCCCGAGGGGCCCAGCAGGGCCAGCATCTCGCCGCGCGGCAGCGAGAAGCTGACGTGATCCACGGAAGGCTTCTGGGCGCCTGGATAGGTCTTCACGAGATTGTCGATGATGACGTGATGATCAGCCATGGCGGCCAGATTCCCCAAGTTGGATCAGTTGAGCGCGATGACTTCGCGGTTGATGCGTTGGATCCAGGCCGAGTATTTCTCGGCGACGAAATTCCAGTCGAGCGACATCTGTGCGGCCTGCGCTTCCTTGGAACCGTAGATGCGGGCTGCTACGGCGTCCGGCAGGTTCACCTTGGTATTGACCGGACCGTAGAAGCTCTTCTCTGCAAACGCCGCCTGCGCTTCGGTGCCGAGCGCATAGTTGATGAAGAGCTGGGCCGCCGCCGCATTCTTGGAATTTTCGACAAGGCCGATCGTGTTGGTCTGGCCGATCGAACCTTCCTTCGGGGCTGCGACGCCGATCTTGCCGCCCTGCGTGTCGTGCAGGTATTGCGCACGGCCGTTCCAGCAGATCGACAGGTCAACTTCGCCGCTCTGGATCACCGCATAGCAGTCCGGAGCCGGCTCCCAGGTCGAGACGTTCGGCGCGATCTTCTTCAAGAGGTCGAGTGCAGGATCGACGCTCTGCTTGTAGTCGGCACCTGCCAGCTTGTCGAGAATCGGCAGCAGGATGACACCGCGCGTATCACCAAGCTTTGCGGCAATCTTGCCCTTGTATTTGGGGTCGGTCAGGTCGTTCCAGCTGGTTGGCGGCTGCTTGACGGTATCGGTATTGTAGAGGATCGCCAGGTTGTCCTGCGAAAACGCGACAGCCTTGTCACCGTCGAGACGAGCCCAGGCGGGCATCTCGTCGAGCACCTTGACCTTGGCGGGGTCGAGCTTGGCAAAAATGCCATCCTTGCTGGCCTTGATAGCGACAGCAACGTCGATCAGCGCGATGTCGATCTTCGGATCGGCGCGCTGCAGGGTCAGCAGCGCCAGGGTCTCGGCGGAGTTCTTGCTCTGCTGATAGGTGACGTCGATGCCGGGATGTTTGGCCTTGAACGGTTCGACGATGAACTTTTGGTAGTTGTCTGCGAACACGCCGGAAAAGCCGACGATGTTGACGGTGCCTTTGGTCGAGGCGTCCTGTGCCTGAGCCGTGCCCAGAAGCGCCAGCATCCCGGCGACAGCCGCGCCAGCGCGAAGCAAGATCCGCGAAACCCCGTTCCCTGAAATCCTATTCTCCATGCATGTTGTCATGTCCGTCTCTCCAGTTTTAGCCAAGGCTTGCCATCTATCGGCTTGCAATTCATTGGGCGCGCCTGACGCGAACCACTCTCCGTGCGCTGCAGTTTTCTTCCTTCCGACGGCTTCGTCACGCGGTTGGCGTCCAGGCTTTGCCGAGGACACGCAGCCAGTTCTTTCCAAGCAGCTTCAGCACCAGATCCTCGCTCCAGCCGCGGGCCAGCATGCGGGCGGTCAGGTTCGGCAACTCGGTCATCCGCTCGATCCCCTTCGGTTTGGAAATCTTGACCGAGCCGAACTCGGTGAGCCTGCGGGCCGTGCCCTTGTCCTTGTTGGCCCAGAGCAGCCAGGGTCCGGGACGTGGGCGATCGAGCGAAAAGTCGGTGCCGATGCCGACATGGTCTTCGCCGACCAGGTCGATGATATAGGCCATGGCGTCGAGGTAGTCCTCGACGGTGGCGTCATTGCCGGCGGCAAGGCCGGGTGCAAACAGGCTGACGCCGATAATGCCACCCTTTTGCGCGCAGGCAACGAAGAGTTCGTCCGGTTTGTTGCGCTTCACGTCCTTCAGCGCCCTCGGCAGGATATGGGAGATGCAGACCGGGCTCTTCGAGTGGGCGATAACGTCCGCGGTCGTCTTGTCGCCTACGTGGCTAAGGTCGCAGAGGACCCCGACGCGGTTCATCTCCGCCAGAACTTCCTTGCCGAAACCGGTGAGGCCGCTATCGACCTCCTCCAGGTAGCCGGCACCGGAATAGTTCTGGGTATTGTAGGTGAGCTGCATGATCCCGACGCCGAGATCCTTGAAGATTTCCACGTAGTCGAGCTTGTCCTCGAGCGGCGACGTGTTCTGCCAGCCGATGATGATGCCGGTCTTGTTTTCCGCCTTGGCGGCATGGATGTCGGCGACGCTGCGAACCGGACGGAGAATGTCATCGTTCTCGCGCAGGAAGCGTTTCCATTCGGAAACATAGGCGATGCCTTCGCGAAAATTCTCCCAGAGCAGCGATGAGACGTTGACGGCCGTCAGGCCCCCTGCCCGCATTTCCTCGAAGATCGACCGGCTCCACTGGCAGGTCTGCAGGCCATCGACGATGATCGCATCTTCGTGCAGCTTCTTCGCGCTCAGGTTTTCGGTGTCGGGCATCACGCAGGCTCCTTCAGTGCTTCAGTCGTTTTTCGGCCGGCTTTCAGGGCCCGGTCGACGAAATCGAGGCGGTCCTGGCCCCAGAACAATTCGGTGCCGACGACATAGGTCGGCGTTCCGAAAATGCCGAGCCGCTCGGCCTCGGCAAGGTTCTCCTGCCATTCATCGACGATCGTTTCCGGCTGTGGATCAACCACTAATGCGGAGGCTTCTTCGCCGGCCGTCGCACGAGCGATAGCGCGCAGTGTGTCGGTATCGGCAATATCGCGCTCTTCGGCCCACAGCGCCCGCTGGACAGCGAAGGAAAATGAGATGGCGTCGAGGCCGGCTTTCTGGAGCGCGATCACCGCTTGCGCAGCCGGTTCGATCGTGCGGCAGGGATAAAATTTCGGTTTCAGGTTGAGCGGAATGCCGAGATATTCCCGCCAGCGGCGCAATTCGACCTCGTGATAGAGCTGACGCGCGTCCGGCCGCCTGCGCAACGGTATGCCGCCATTGGCCTCGATGATGCGGATCGGGCGCAGACGCAGGTGAGCGCCGTTGTCGCCGGCGACGGCAATCGCCTTCTGTGCCCCGAAATATGCCCAGGGCGACGAGATGCCGTAGAAAATCTGCAACTGCGGGACTTGGTCATCCATTGGCACGGTTCATTTCCTCTTCGAGGTCTGCGTCTGTCCATTCGTCGCCAAGAAGCTCCGGCGTATCGAACCCGAGAAAGCGATCGAGGTGGTAGGCCCGGTCTTCGACAAACAACGAGCGGGCAAGTCCTGTCGCAAGTCGCGTTGCCCCCTCGCTGATGGAAGGAATGCCGCTCGTGATCTTGCCGTGTGACGGGACTGCGGGATAGGCGAAGCAGGAGATCCGGGAGACCGCATCCGCTGTCGCGGTGTCGAGATCGGGTCTGGGCCGGAACTCGAAAGCCGGGCCGAGATAGGGGGTGGCGCCGATGCCGGCATGTTCCCAGCCGGCAGGAGGGGTATAGACGTCCTTCCAGAGCAGGATCCTGTTCCGCAGCGCCGCAAATTCCGGACGCTTGCCGAAATCGACCGAAAAGCCGGTGGCGAAAATCACCAGGTCGGCGGCGTAACGGCCCTTCGGTGTCACGACCTCGACACCATCGCCTGTCTCGACGAGATCGTCCACGGGGCTTGCGATGTGAAAAAAGGCGTTCGGGTGCCGCGAGACCCGTTGCACGCTGTGACGCGGCGGCGGAATCTGCGCCCGCTCGCCGGCCACCATATAGGTCCATTTGTCCGCATCGGGCAGGCCGAGATAACCATGTGTCATTCCCTGGCTGCCGACACCGGTGAACTTGTCGATGCGCGGGATATCCGCACGGCGGACGAAGATATCGACACGTAGCGCGCCGGCCTCCAGAGCGGCGGCGGCATTGTCCATGGCCGAGGCACCGGCCCCGACTATCGCAACCCGCTTGCCCTTCAGCGAGCCCATGTCGATGAGGTCGGCCCCGTGCTTCACGAAGCGCGGCGAGACCCGGCCAGCGACCTCCGGCTGGGCGGGTGCGCCCAATCCATCGAGACCGGTCGCCAGCACGACGCGGCGGGCGAGCACCTTCTGCGTCTGCCCGCCGGCCTCCAACTGCAGTGCCAGGAGCCCGTCCTCGCGAAAATCCAGACCGGCAAACGCCGTCTCGTTGGCCACATCAAGATCGAGCACCCGGCGATACCAGACAAGGTATTCCATCCACATCGGGCGTGGGATGAGCCCCATGTCGAGATAGGCCTGAGCGCCGTATTGCGCCTCGAACCAGGCCCGGAACGTCAGCGACGGAATGCCAAGGGCCGGACCGACGGCATCCTTGCGCGTCCGCAGGGTTTCCATGCGCGCATAGGTCACCCACGGCCCTTCGAACCCTTGCGGGCTACGGTCATAGGCCCGCGCATTCGGTATCCCGACCTTTTTCAGTGCCGCCAGAGTGACCAATCCGCACAGACCCGCCCCGACCACCGCAACATCGAGAACCCGCGAGCCTTCGACGCCCCGGGGCGGCACCCAGGCCTTCGGCGGCTGGTTCAACCAAAGCAGATCCAGGGCCAGACGCGCTTCAAGCGCCTCAAGATCGGCGGGTCGATTTCGATCCTGCATTCTCGTACCCCAAGTCAATTATGCGAAAAGAACATAGAAGTGCGTTAAGGATGCGCTTTCTGAAAAATTACTCCAACCGTGGAAGATTGCAAGAGCGTCGTGATTGTGTGTCGGGCGCGCAATAGATTTCCTTTTCAAGAATTCCATCGAATTGAGTATCGCCTCTGTTGAGCCCAAGACCCGCACGCCATGCGCCGAGGCCGAGCACGTCGATTTTATCCAGTCCGCGGTATTTTTCGGCAGACGCCCGGCATTCCCGCCACAGAATTCGGCACGAGCGGCCTGCATTCCGAAATTGATCTCGCCTGTTTTGCGCTATTCACCTGGCGCAAATCATGAAATTTCAGTTTCACAGCAATTGGCATGAAATCTGCTTCTCCTTTGCCGACTGGGTGAAAATCCGGCGACTTCAATAAAAAGAGGGAACAGCATGACCAGAACTTCATCAACTTGCCGGCACGGCATCGGCATTTTCCAGAACCTGCGGATGACGACGATATTCGGCGCGACCGCGGCAGCACTCCTTGCAGCCGCCGCGACCCCCGCATTGGCGGCTGGAACGCTGCGCATCGGCATGACCGCTTCCGACATCCCGCTCACCACCGGCCAGACCGACCAGGGCGGTGAAGGCCAGCGCTTCATGGGTTATACGGTCTATAATTCTTTGATCGAATGGGACCTTTCGAAGGCCGACAAGCCATCCTCCCTCATCCCCAGCCTTGCAACATCCTGGCAGGTCGATCCGACCGACAAGACCAAATGGATCTTCAAGCTCCGCGATGGCGTCAAATTCCATGACGGCAGCGCCTTCGATGCGGATGCCGTTGTCTGGAACCTCGACAAGCTTCTGAAGACGGACGCCCCGCAGTTCGACAAACGCCAGGCGGCCCAGGGCAAGTCGCGTATTCCGGCGGTTGTCTCTTATAAGGCAATCGATCCGCAGACCGTCGAGATCGTCACCAACACGCCGGACGCGACACTTCCCTACCAGATCAGCTGGATTCTGATCTCTTCACCGATGAATTGGGAAAAGCAGGGCAAGAGCTGGGATGCGGTTGCCCAGAAGCCGTCAGGCACCGGCCCATGGAAGATGGAAAGCGGCTTCACGCCGCGCGAGCGTGCGGAGCTGACGCCCAACAAGGATTACTGGGACAAGGCGCGTGTTCCGAAGCTCGACAAACTCGTCCTGATCCCGCTGCCCGAGCCGAACACCCGCGTAGCCGCAATTCGCTCCGGCCAGGTCGACTGGATCGAGGCGCCCGCTCCGGATTCGGTGAAATCGCTGAAGGAAGCCGGCTTCAAGATCATCACCAATTCCTATCCGCATAACTGGACCTGGCATCTGTCGCGTGTCGAAGGCTCGCCGTGGAACGATATCCGCGTCCGCAAGGCCGCAAACCTTGCCGTTGACCGCGCTGGCCTCAACGAGCTTCTCGGCGGCCTTTCCGTTCCCGCGCAAGGCTACATGCCGCCTGGCCACCAGTGGTTCGGCAAGCCGACCTTCAAGGTGGAATACAATGTCGAGGAAGCCAAGAAGCTGATGAAGGAAGCGGGTTACGGTCCCGACAAACCGCTGAAGACAAAGGTCATCATCTCCTCCTCCGGGTCCGGTCAGATGCTGCCCCTGCAGATGAACGAATACATCCAGCAGACGCTCGCCGAAGTCGGCATCAATGTCGAATACGAGGTGATGGACTGGAATACGGTCATCAACGTCTGGCGCGCCGGCGCCAAGGATCCGAGCGCCAAAGGCGCCACGGCGATCAACTACAGCTACTTCATCCAGGATCCCTTCACCGCCATGATCCGTCAATCGCAGTGCAAGCTCGCCCCGCCGACCGGCACCAACTGGGGTTATTATTGCGACAAGGATATGGATGCGCTGTTCGACAAGGTGCGCAACACCTTCGATCCCGTGGAACAGGACAAGGTGATGCAGCAGGTGCATGAGAAATACGTGAACGACGCGCTGTTCCTGATGGTGACGCATGACGTCAACCCGCGCGCCATGACCACCAAGGTCAAGGGCTTCGTCCAGGCACAGAACTGGTTCCAGGACTTCTCGACGATCACCATCGATCCCTGATCCCGAGCCAGCGGTGCGCCGGTCGATCGGCGCGCCGCCTTTCATGATGCCCGATCAACCTCTTCCGGTGAGGACACCATGCTGCTCTACGCCCTGAAACGGCTTCTGCACGTCATTCCCGTCGCGATCGGCGTGAGCATCGTATGCTTCATGCTGATCCATATCGCGCCGGGCGATCCGCTCGCCGCCATCCTGCCTTCGGATGCCTCCGCCGAACTGCAGACGCAGATGCGCAGCTTCTACGGCCTCGACCGGCCGCTTCCCATCCAATATGCCCTTTGGGCATGGCATGCGCTGCAGGGCGATCTCGGCAACTCGATCGCCAGCGGCCGGCCGGTGCTGAACGAGATCCTGGATGCATCCGTCAATTCCATCATCCTCGCACTCGCTGCCGCCATGATCGGCTTCGTGGCGGGTTCTTCCCTGGGTTTCCTTGCCGGTGTCTTCCGCGGAAGCTGGGTGGATCGCCTCGCATCGGCGGTTTCGATGCTCGGCGTCAGCGTGCCCCACTATTGGCTCGGCATGGTGCTGGTCATCGCCTTCTCTGTCACGCTCGGCTGGCTGCCGGCCATGGGCGGCGGACCGGAGGGATCGGCGGGCCGAACCTTAAGCTGGGCTTATCTGCAGTTCCTCATCTTGCCCGCGGTCACCATGTCAGTCATCCCGATGGGCATCATCGCCCGTACCATCCGCTCGCTGGTCGCCGATATCCTCTCCCAGGACTTCACCCAGGCGCTCGCCGCCAAGGGGCTAATGACACCGCAGATCCTACGCCATGTGGTGCGCAACGCCGCGCCGACCGCGCTCTCGGTCATGGGACTGCAGCTCGGTTACCTGCTCGGCGGCTCGATCCTGATCGAAACGGTTTTCTCCTGGCCCGGAACCGGCTTCCTGCTGAACGGCGCGATCTTCACTCGCGACCTGCCCATCCTGCAGGGGACGATCCTGGTGCTCGCCATGTTCTTCGTTTTCCTCAACCTCGTCGTCGACGTGCTGCAGAGCGCCATCGATCCCCGCATCCAGAGGAGCTGACCCATGGCTGTCGTCACCGCAGACATCGCGGCCCCTTCCCCTGCCGCTATTGCCAAGTCCCCCGGCTTCTGGAGCGGCGTGCTGCGCCGCATCTGCCGTGACCCGGTCGCCATGTCGGCCCTCGCTATTCTCCTGATCCTGGTGCTGATCGCGATTTTCGCGCCCTATATCGCGCCCTATGATCCCTCCAAGGGCAGCGTCATCCGCCGCCTCAAGCCGATCGGCACGCCAGGCTATATCTTCGGCACCGACGAACTCGGCCGCGACATGCTCTCCCGGCTGATCTATGGGGCGCGGCTTTCGCTTATCATGGGCGTCATCCCGGTGCCGGTCGCCTTCATCATCGGCTCGACCATCGGTATCGTCGCCGGTTATGCAGGCGGCATCGTCAACACGCTGATCATGCGCACGGTCGACGTCTTCTACGCGTTTCCGTCGGTCCTTCTGGCCGTGGCGCTGTCGGGCGCACTCGGCTCGGGACTCACCAATGCGCTCGTCTCGCTGACTGTCGTCTTCATCCCGCAAATCGCCCGCGTCGCCGAAAGCGTCACCACCCAAGTCCGCAAACTCGACTACGTGGACGCGGCGCGGGCGTCCGGCGCCCCGCCGATGACGATCATCCGCGTTCATATCCTCGGCAACGTGCTCAGCCCGATCTTCGTCTTTGCGACGAGCCTGATATCCGTCTCGATGATCCTCGCCTCGGGCCTCTCCTTCCTTGGCCTCGGCGTGCGGCCGCCGGATGCCGAATGGGGGCTGATGCTGAACACGCTTCGCACGGCGATCTACAACAACCCGTTCGTGGCGGCCCTGCCCGGCCTGATGATCTTCATCACCTCGATCTGCTTCAACCTTTTCTCAGACGGGCTGCGCACAGCCATGGACGTGAAGTCATGATCAGCATCGTCGAAGAACCCGCCTACGATCTTCCCGTAGGCGAAAGGGGCGGGCCTGCGCAACCGCTGATCTCCGCGCGCGGCCTGATCAAGCACTTCCCGGTCAAGGGTAGCGGTTTCATGAAGCCGAAGAAGGTCGTCCGCGCCGTGGATGGCGTGGATTTCGATATCTTCAAGGGCGAGACGCTCGGGGTCGTCGGAGAAAGCGGGTGCGGCAAGTCCACCACGGCGCGGCTGCTGATGCAGCTCATCTTGCCCGATCGAGGCGATATCCTGTTCGACGGTGAGACGGTCGGTGGCGCGCTGCCGCTTTCCGATTACCGCCGCCAGGTGCAGATGGTCTTTCAGGACAGCTATGCCTCGCTCAATCCCAGGCTGACGATCGAGGAATCCATCGCCTTTGCACCGCGTGTGCATGGCATTGCCGCGAGCAAGGCGATCGCCAGGGCCCATGACCTGCTGCATCGGGTCGGGCTGGAGCCCTCGCGCTTTGCCGGCCGTTACCCGCATGAACTGTCGGGGGGACAACGGCAGCGCGTCAATATCGCCCGGGCACTCGCACTCGAACCGCGGCTCGTCATCCTCGACGAAGCCGTGTCGGCGCTCGACAAGTCGGTGGAGGCCCAGGTCCTGAACCTGCTCCTCGACCTGAAACGGGATTTCGGTCTGACTTACCTGTTCATCTCCCACGACCTCAACGTCGTGCGCTTCATGTGCGACCGGGTGATGGTCATGTATCTCGGCAAGGTGGCCGAGATCGGCAGCCGCGATGCGATCTTCGAAAACACCCGCCATCCCTATTCCGCTGCGCTGCTCGCCTCGATGCCAAAGATGGACCCGTCCGAAAGAACCTCGGAGCCGCCCCTCTCGGGCGACCCGCCGAACCCGATCGATCCGCCGTCAGGCTGTCGATTCCATACCCGCTGTTCGTTTGCCGAGAGCGTCTGCAGCGAGAGTTTGCCGCCGCTTGCCAGCGTCTCCGAAAGCCAGTCCGCAGCCTGCCTGATGTCCGTACCGGGCTCACGCCACAGCCGTGCGCCGGCATTGATGGAGGCATGACCATGCAAACCGCCGCGATGATCGATATTCGCAATCTTTCGGTGACGTTCAACCGCGGCCGAAAGCCCGTGAAAGCCGTCAACGGCGTCAGCCTTTCGGTACAGCCGGGCGAGGTTGTTGCGCTGCTCGGCGAATCCGGGTCCGGCAAGAGCGTCACCATGCGCTCGCTGCTGCGCCTGCACCCCAAAGGCACGACGATCGAAGGCTCGATGACGGTCGCCGGCCGCGATGTGACCGGATTGACGGCCAAGGATCTCGGTGCCTTTCGCGGCGCCGTCGCCTCGATGGTCTTCCAGGAGCCGCGGCTGGCACTCGACCCGGTCTACACGCTTGGCCGCCAGATAGAAGAAACCATCATGCGGCATGAGGGCATCTCGCGCTCGCAAGCGGCGGCGCGCGCGCTTGCGCTCTTCCAGAAGGTCAAGATCCCCTCCCCGGAGCGCCGGCTGCAAAACTATCCGCATGAAATGTCGGGCGGCATGCTGCAGCGGTCGATGATCGCCATGGCGCTTGCCTGCAATCCGAAGGTCCTGCTCGCCGACGAACCGACCACGGCCCTCGATGCAACGGTCCAGATCCAGATCCTCCTGCTGATCCGCGATCTGCAGAAGGAATACGGGCTCTCCGTCATCTTCGTCACCCATGATATCGGCGTTGCGGCGGAAGTCGCGGACCGGATCGCGGTGATGTATGCCGGGCGGATCGTCGAAGAAGGCAGGGTCGCCGACATCATCCGCGAACCGAAGCACCCCTATACCAAAGGGCTGCTCGGCGCCCGCGTCGAACTGGCCCACGGACGTGACCGGCTGGTCACCATTCCCGGCGCACCGCCGGACCTGGCCGCCATGCCGCCCGGTTGCGCCTTCGCACCGCGCTGCGCCCAGGTTTCCGATCTCTGCCGCACGGAAGTCCCGGCCTTGATGCCGTCCGGCGGGGCCGGCAGCGTCGCTTGCGTGCAATATGCCTGAACACCAAAGATGACGAGAGACGATAACAAGGTAGGGAGGGCGTCCGTGCAATCGCGCACGGAACGAGACATGACGCATATCACATTGATCAATCCGAACACGTCCCAGGCGACGACGGTTATGATGACCGAGATCGCCCGGAAATACCTGCCGGAGAAATTCTCGGTGGAGGGGGTCACCGCCACGAGAGGAGTATCGATGATCCTGAATGGCGAGGAGCTTGCTGCAGCGGCCGGCGGCGTCGTCGAAATGGGATTGGCCGCGGCGGGAATGAGCGACGGGTTGATCGTCAGTGCATTCGGTGATCCGGGACTCGAACGCCTGAAAGCCCTGTCCGGCCTGCCGGTCGTCGGCATCTGCGAGGCGAGCATGCACGAGGCCTCCGCCGGAGGCCGGCGTTTCGGCATCGCGACCGTCACTCCCGACCTCGTGGCGAGTTTCGCCGCCAAGGCTGAAACGCTGGGCCTTGCCCACCTCTTTGCCGGGACACGGCTGACCAGCGGCGATCCGCTGGTCCTTGCATCCGACCCCGCGCGTTTACACGCGGCTCTTGAGATCGCGGTTCGGGAATGTTTCGAAAGGGACGGCGCTGAAGCCGTCATCATCGGCGGCGGTCCGCTGGGCCAGGCGGCGGACGATCTTCAGCAGGCTCTCTCGTCACCGGTGATTGCGCCAATCCGCTCCGCTGTCGAACTGTTGCTTTCCCGGATCGCCCATCCTCCCGAAGCCGGAGCGAGGGCGAAATGATCAGGGCGTCTCCCGAACAACGCCATGGAGGGGTCGTTTTTTCTGTTGCAAGTCGCGGCGCCCCGCCGGAAGGTCAGCCCGCTGACGTCTTGGCGGAGTTTCCCATGCCGAAGGATAAATCATTCCTGTATCGGGTCAGGCAAGCCCTGCCCGAACTGCGTCCGGCCGAAAAGCGCGTGGGAGAATTCGTCTGTGATTTTCCCGGCGAGCTTGCCAGCTATTCGGCGCAGGAGCTTGCAGCGCTGGCGCATGTCTCCAAGGCCACGGTGACGCGTTTCATCCAGCGCCTCGGCTACGAAAACTACGAGGAAGCCCGTCGGCATGCTCGGGCCGAAAAACAGACCGGCTCCCGGCTCTTCCTGACGACCGCTGCCGACGCGGCGGCGGCCCAGTCGATGCAAGCGCATGTCGCCCAGGGGGTCGCCAATCTTGAAGCAACATTCCTTTCCATTTCCGAGGGCCAGATCGAGGCTGTGACGGACGCAATGATTGCGGCCAGGAAGGTCTGGGTGCTGGGTTTCCGGAGCAGCCATCCCTTTGCCTCCTATCTGCAATGGCAGTTGACCCAGGTCATCGAGGATATCATCGCAATCCCCGGCGCGGGGCAGACGCTTGGAGAACACCTTGTCAGCTTGCGCGAAGACGACGTCGTGGTGTTCTTCGCCATGCGCCGGAGGATCGCGCAGGTGGACGCCATCCTGGCCCAGCTTCGGCGGTCTAAAGCGAAACTCCTCTACATCACCGACGAGGGCGCCCCGTTCGAGACGTCGGCAACCTGGCATTTCCAATGCCAGACCCTGGCGCCCGGCCCGCTCTTCAACCATACGGCAGTCATGGCCCTCTGCCATCTGCTGATCACCCGGTGCCTGGAGAAGGCAGGCATCGAGGGAAGAAAGCGCCTCCGCCACATCGAGACGCTGAATGAAGGGCTCGACGAACTCTGACGAGATCGATGCCGACGCTATTGGGTACCGGCCGGCCCACCGTCAATTTACGCGCTGCTCGCTCTGTGGGTCGAAGAGATGCACCTTTCGGGAATCAAATTCGACGCGAAGAACATCCCCCGGCCGCGTCGTGACCCGCTCGCGGAATACCCCGATGACCCGCTGGCCCGCGACCTGGCCGACGACATGCGTTTCGGCGCCGGTTGGCTCGACGACCTCGACGATGAGGGGCTGGCCAGCTTCGCCGCCCATGCTCAGATTCTCCGGACGGATACCGTAGACCACATGGCTCCCCTCGTTTTCCAGCGCCGGAAGCTCTAAGACAGGAAGCGCGATATCGCCAATCCAGACCTTCCCCTGGGCATAACGGCCGGACAGGAAATTCATGCCAGGCGACCCGATGAAGCCTGCCACAAAGAGGTTGGCAGGACGATCGTAGAGAGCCAGAGGCGAGCCGACCTGTTCGACGAAACCATCCCGCATAACGACGATCTTGTCCGCCATCGTCATGGCTTCGATCTGGTCATGCGTCACATAGATCATGGTGCTTCCCAGCCTCTGATGCAGCGCCTTGATCTCACCGCGCATGGTGACCCGCAGCTTGGCATCCAGGTTGGACAAGGGCTCGTCGAACAGGAACACCTGCGGGTTGCGCACGATTGCCCGTCCCATCGCGACGCGCTGCCGCTGGCCACCCGACAACTGCCGCGGGTAACGCTCGAGCAGGGCCTCAAGGTTAAGGATCTTCGCCGCCTTTTCGACCTTGGCGCGGATTTCCGGCTTTGCATCGCCGCGCAGCTGCAGGGAAAAGCCCATGTTCTGGGCGACCGTCATGTGCGGGTAGAGCGCATAACTCTGAAAGACCATGGCGATATCCCGGTCCTTCGGAGACATTTCGTTGACGACGGTCGAGCCAATATGGACCTGGCCGTCGCTGATTTCCTCCAGCCCGGCGATCATGCGCAGCAGCGTCGATTTTCCGCATCCGGACGGCCCGACCAGGACCACGAACTCGCCGTCGTCGATATCGACATTCACGCCATGGATGACCTGGGTCTGGTTATAGACTTTTCTGACGTCGCGCAGATTTACGTTTGCCATGTTTCCATTCCTCGTCTTGGGCGCCGGACCTTCCGGTCGAGCGCGCCGGTCTCTGTCTTGCACACCAGGCGGATCGCAAAACCGTTGATGGTCATCCTTTGACGGCGCCGCCGAGCACGCCGCGCACGAAATATTTCTGCAGGCTGACGATCAGCACCAGCGGTACGATCACCGAGATGAAGGTCGCCGCGGTGAGCGTATTGAGGCCGCCCGCATTGGTCTGGGCAAGGCTCGCGACCTGCACCGTGAGTGGTGAAAGCGAACCCGATCCCAGGAAGATCAGCGGGATCAGCAGATGGTTCCATGCGATCATGAATTGCAGGATTGCCAGCGACGCGAGAACAGCACCCGACAGCGGCAGGATGATCTGGAAGAAGATACGCGGCTCGGAGGCGCCGTCGATGCGCGCCGCCTCCACAAGGTCTGAAGGGATGCTGGAGAAGAAGCCATAGAGGAGAAAGATCCCGAACGGCACCGTCAGGCCCATTTCGATGATCCAGACCGGTATGAAGGTCCCCGTAAGGCCGACCGCGAGGAAGAACTTCAGCATCGGCACCAGGACGAGCTGAGGCGGCAATACCTGGAAACCGACCATGGCAAGAAACAGCGCGATACGCCCGCGAAACCGCATGCGCGCCAGGGCGAAGGCGCCAATTGCCGAGAAGAGCACGGTCCCGAGCACGGTCGGAACCGTCAAGACGATCGAATTGACGACGCTGCGGCCGACGCCGGTCAGGTACATCGCCTCGACATAGTTCGACAGCACCGGCCGCCATTCGACGAAGGCGTGCCACCAGCCCGTCTGGGAAGAGTCGCTTTCCGAGCGGAATGTCGTCACGAAGAGCGACAGGACGGGCGTGAACCAGACTACGCAGAGAAGAAGGACAGCGCCATGGAGCGCGATCCGCTTCAACCGGTTTCCGAACTTGGAGATCGGGCGCACGGAAACGAGCGTGGCCCTGCGGCTTTCGATTGCGGACATTGTCACTCTCCTCCCTCCGACCTGATCTGCTTGATGTTCATGAAGATCACCGGAGACGCGAGGATGAGGAGCAGGACGGCGATGGCGCTGGCCGTTCCGAGATTCTGCTTCACGAAGAGCTCCGAATACATCTTGTTGGCGATCACGTCGGTACCGAAGGACCCGTTGGTCATGACGTAGACGATGTCGAAGACCTTGAGGGAGAAGATCGCCTGGGTTGTCAGGACCACGAGGATCGTCGGCCAGAGCGAGGGAAGCGTCACGAAGCGGAAGACCGCCCACTCCCCAGCCCCGTCGATCTTGGCGGCCTCGACCAGTTCGCGCGGGATGTTCTTGACGCCCGCCGACAGAATGAGCGTCGCAACACCGATGCTCATCCACACGGCGACGAAGATCAGCGCATAGTTGTTGACGTTTCGGTCGATCAGCCAGGCGATCGGCATCTTGCCCGTGACAGCCGTCCAGATGGCGTTGAGCGTACCCGTCTGCGGCTGCATCGGCGGCTCATACGTATACATCATCTTCCAGATGACGGCGCCGGCGACGAAGGACATCGCGGTCGGCAGGATCAGGAAGGTTCTCGCGACCCGCTCGTACTTGACCCGGTCCAGCATGATTGCGGCGGTCAGGGCAAGCACCGCCGTCAGCAGAGGAAAGACAACGATCCAGAGGACATTGTTAAACAGAACTGGGCGCATGGCGGTCCCGAATGCCCAGACGAAGTTTCTAAATCCAACCCAGTTGCTGCCGGTCGCGTCACGGAAACTGTAAACGATCGAAGCGACGAGCGGATAGGCTATGACCAGACCCACCAGAGCCAGGACCGGCGAGAGCCAAATCCACGGGCGGATGCTGCTCTGCGTCCTTTGCGGAAACCTCCTGATAGCCAGTTCGCCCGGCAGAATGATGACCAGAGCCACTGCGGGCAAAGAAAGGAGCCCCAGGATAAGTTGCAGAATCTGACTACTCATGGCGTTTATTCCATCCTGTGCCAGGAGCAGCCGGGCCGCTCCTGGAAATGATCGTCCGGCTTATCTCGCAGCGTCGATCGCCTGCAGCACGTTATCCAGGCTGTCGGGATCGAGCACGTATTGCACAATGCCCTTCCACAATGCCTGGATCACCGGCGGATCGACAACCTGGGTCGGCTGGGCGACAAGCGTGACGCCTGGCTTGAGCAGCGTCTCGCGAGCCCGCTTGAGCACGGGATTGGAATAGTCGCTCGGCTGAACCGCCTGGCTGGCAACGGTCCAGTTGCCAGCGGACGCCACGAGCTTCTGTGCCTCGTCCGATACGAGGTAAGACAAGAATGCCTTGACCTGCGGCGTGTCCCTGAATGCCAGGTAAAGCGTTCCCCCGAACGTCTCATAGGCCGCATTTTCCGGTTTGCCCGGTACCGGCATGAAGTCCATATCTTCGATCGGCTTGACCTTGGGATAGATCAGATTGGTAAGGCTGCCGGCATATGTTCCCCAGAGAAGAACCGAACACTGCGGGGGATCGTAGAAAAGCCCCGCCCCGACTTTGACCGCAGGCGTCGACATGGCCGCGACCGGGCCACCGGGAACCATCTTGGGATCGTGGGCGATTTTCCCGAACGCCTCGAACGCGGCCTTTACTTCCGGCGCGGTCCAGGAAATCGAGCCATCGCCAAGACCCTTGAGGGTTTTCTGGCCGGAATTCTTCAGGATGTAGGCCTGGATCCAGTTGCCGGCAAGCGCTCCCGAGGAAGCACCCCGTTCGTCGGTATAGCACCAGGGTGTCTTGCCGGCGTTGGCGCGCTTCACGGCCCAGGCATCGAACTGCTCCCAGGTGGGGGCATCTTTCGGGCCGTCGTAGGTGTGGACATTGTACCAAACCATGAAGTTGTTGAGTTCGGCCCAAACCCCGTAGATCTTGCCGTTCAGGCTTGCAGCATCGACGAGTCCGGGATCGAACTTCCCCTTGATGGCAGTTTCGCCGACCATCGCGCCGACATCCTTCAGGGCACCTTGCTTTGCGTAGCGCACGAGGTTGTTGATATTCGTAGACCCGGCGAGATCCGGTGGGTCACCTGCCTGAACGCGGGTCTGCAGCACAGCGGCAAAGTCGGTCGTTCCCGTATAATCGACGGTAATCCCGGTCGCCGCCTGGAAGGGAGCCCAGGCTGCCTTCAGCATCTCGAGTTCCCGGCCACCGTTGACGCCAAGAATGGATACCTTGCCTCCGATCTTCTGCCCACCCGTCAGCGTGGATGCATAGGCCTGGGCCGCGTCCATCAGTGGTTTGGGAAGTTCGACCGCCTGGGCATGGGCCAGTCTGTCGGAGGATGCCAGCGCCAGTGCCACCACGAAACACGTGGACAGCAGTGCCGGCGCGCGCGCCTTTTCGATTGTTCGGGACACCATAATTCGTTTACCTCCTGTTTGAACGGTCCGCTCGTGGATTCTTACGTCTGGGCGCACGACTGCTCTCCGCATCATTCGGGATGCTGCGAGTATTCAGCGTGTCGAAATCTCCAGGATGGCTCCAGCCCGCCGTTTCACGTCTTCCGTGACTATGACGCTGCGCCTCTTGGCCTTGGATCAATCAGCGTAATCATCCTGTTCCCCTGTCGTGGCCGCCACTTCCGCCATGCGGATCACCCCAGCGGGTTGATTTCGCTGCGAGATGCAAAGGCAGTGTTTGGCCCGGCATTTATGACACCACACTCTGTTCAGCGGGGGCTCGAAGTCAAACAACTAACATTGCCCGAGGTATAACCTTTGGTCATAGTGGAACCGTAGCTGCCTCTCTGCGACCGGACACCATGGATAAGAACCTGCACCGACTGGACCTTCGACAGCTCCGGCACTTCATCGCCGTCGTGCACACGGGCAGCTTCAGCATGGCGGCCGAAAACCTGCGGCTCACCCAGCCCGCTCTCAGCAAAAGCATTCGCAGCATGGAGCAGGCGCTCGGCGTCCGGTTGCTCGACCGAGGCCCGACGGGAGTTCAGGTTACGCTGTTCGGGCAGCGCCTTATCGGCTACAGCGAATTGCTGCTGTCTTTGGCCAACGAGGCCGTCGACGAAATAGACGCACTGCGGGGCGCACGTCGAGGTTCGCTTCGGATCGGAAGCATGGCGGCTGCCCTCAGACAAGTTATTCCCGATGCGTTGATCCGCTTTTCGGCCGCCCGTCCTGATGTTGCCCTCATGGTGCACGAAGGCACCAACGAAGTCCTCCTCCCCCAACTCTTCGCGGCCAAACTCGACGTCGTGTTGACGGTCAAGCCGAGTGATATCCTGAACGAGGATTTCGAGTGGAGACTGGTTGCCAGGGAGCCGGTAAAAATCGTTGCGCATCAATCGCATCCGCTTGCACAACGCAAGAACCTGTCGGTCTCCGATCTTGCGGAATACAGCTGGGTTCTGCCACCGCTGCCCGAGACCGACCGGCTATTGCTCGAATCGCTTTTTCGCACGTCGGGTCTGCCGAAGCCTGTCGTGGCCGTGGAAACGACGTCGATCAATTTCCTGACGTCGATGATCTCTCGCACCCATCATCTGGCGTATCTGACGCGAGCGAACCTTCAGGGAAGCGGATTGGGATTGGTCGCTCTCGACTTCAACGAGATTTCCCTCACACGCGATATCTACGCGGTCTTTCGCCGCAAAGGGGAAGTCCGCCCGACAGTTTCGGTCCTTCTGAGAGAAATTGAACGGGCCAGCGGCATCGGTGAAACCCCTCCTGTGGCATAGCTGCCCTATGAAGATCAGTTATACCTACGCCAGCCGAAGTTATTTTATTCGTTGAACGCGCTCATGTACCTCTTGGGGGTGCTCGCCGCCAGCACATCTTGAGCGGCGAACCAACACCAAACATGCCGCAGGGCATCTCGCGTCGTTCGGGCAACCATTCGGCCGCGGCGATGGCATGCCCCAAACCGAGCGGCGTGCGGCGCGTTCAAACGGAGCGAACCCTATCCATGAACGATTTTCTCTCCAGGCCCGGCGGCTACAAATTTGCTCTCAACCCTATCCAGTGGTTCGCCACGGCGGACGGCTGGCTCGATCCGACCAAGGGACCGGCACCACGGGAGCTGCTGAAGGAAATCGCGCGGTCCGGCTTTGATGCAGTGCATGCGCAGGTTCCAGCCGGGTGGACGATCGGGGAATACAAGAGCGCCTTGCAGGATGCAGGCCTGAAGCCCGCTCCGGGTTACCTGTCGATGGCGCTGCCGGAACACGGCGTCGAGACAGAGGCGACATTGGAAACCGCCCGCACAAGCGCCGCTCAACAGGCAGAGCTCGGCCTGAGCGACATGTTCATCGCCACCCGGATGACCAAGGATGCGCCGCGGGTCATGCGTCCCGGCGTCGGTGTGGAATTCAACGAAGCCAGGTTCGCGATGATATTCGATCTCGTCGATCGGGCCTCGGCTATCCTGAGCGAAGAAGGCGTCAAGGCGGCGCTCCACCCGCATATCGGCACCTGGATCGAGACCGAAATCGAAACCCGCCGCCTCCTCGACAATATCAGCGCAAACCAACTCGGCTTCGGTCCGGATACGGGCCACCTCTCATGGGCAGGCGCCGATGTCATCGGCCTTATCAGGGATTATCGGGACCGGACCCGGGTTATGCATGTCAAGGACTGCCGGCTGCAGGTGCGCGATGCTGCCAGGGCCGCCGGCAAGACCTATCAGGAGACGGTGGTTTCCGGTCTCTGGGCTGAACCCGGTTCGGGTGAACTCGATCTTGGCGGCATGCTTGCAGCCCTTGGCAGTGACTTCGACGGCTGGCTGATCGCCGAGGTCGATTTCCCGACACTGCCGCCCTTCGAATGCGCGAAGGCGAGCGCCGAATGGCTCTCGAAATTGCGGCGGCCCTCGCATTAGGGAACACGCCCGGCGGCAAACGAAGCTTCGAGACCATCAGGGCCGAGCCACCTTAACGCCGCCTTCCAGGACACTTATTTGCCGCGCAGGATACCGAGAAGCGATGTCTCAAGCCATTTATGATGCACTGGTCGTCGGGTCCGGCGCGGCCGGATCTATTGCGGCCAAAGAACTCACCGCCCAGGGCCTGTCCGTCGTTCTTCTTGAGGCGGGGCCCGCGGTCGGCCCGAAAGACTTCGACCCGGCGCGCAAGACGGCGGTTCAAAAGGACATCAATATCTGGGATCGGGCAATGGCCACCGCCAACGGGCAGGCCGTCCAGGCGCGGGCCGTCTTCTTCAAGGAGTGGATGAGCCACCTCTTCGTCAACGATCGCAAAAACCCTTACACGACGCCAGCGGATGCGCCGTTTCTGTGGATCAGAGGGCGCCAGGCCGGCGGCAGGCTGCACACGTTCGGCCGGGTTCTGGTGCGGTGGAGCGACGACGATTTCAGGCTGCACAGTCGCACCGGCGAAGGCATCGACTGGCCCCTGTCATACGATGACATCGCCCCCTTCTATTCCGAGGTAGAATCCTATCTCGGTCTCTACGGTCAGGAGGATCGTGTTTCGACGATGCCCGATGGCGTCTATGCCAATCGCTCGAACCTGACGCCGGCGGAGGAAGCGTTCAAGGCCTCCGTCGAAGGACGCTGGCCCGAGCGCCGCATCGTCTCCTGGCGTTACGTTGCTCCGGAAGCGAAGCGTGTTCCCCGCGCCCTTCGGGATGCGCAGGCAAGCGGCCGGCTGACCATTCGCTACAATGCGGTAGTTCGCCGTATCACCACGGACGACAAAACCGGCCTGGCAACCGGCGCGGAGGTGACGGACGGCATTACCGGCAAAACCGAAAAGGTGCAGGCCTCCAACGTCATCGTCTGCGCCTCGCCGATCGAAAGCATCAGGCTGCTCTTGAATTCTGCGTCAGCCAGGCATCCCGCCGGTCTCGGCAACAGTTCGGGGACGTTGGGCCGCTACTTCATGGATCAACTGCCTTGTTTGGCGATCGGGGCCTTCCCCCCGGTTCCAGGCTGGACGAAGGACGAGTCTGCTCCGCCGGATCCGTTCTATGCCGCATCCGGCGGTATCTTCATCCCGCGATTCGAAGGCTTCGGTAGCGGTGAGAAAAAAAGCGACTTCGCCTATCAGGGGACCGTCGGCAGAGGACCTGTCGCCGGTGATATTCCCGGCCGCATGGCGTTCTTCGGCTATGGGCAGATGCTGCCGTATGCCGACAATCGGGTTACGCTCGCCCCGAACAAGACGGACGCATGGAAAATACCGGTTCCCCATATTCGATGCGTCATGGGTTCAGGGGAGCGTGACCTGCTCAGGCGGCAGGAACACACACTGATCGAGATCGTCGAGCAGGCCGGTGGCGAGCTGGAATTCATCGGCTCCCCCCTCGGCCTCAAGGAAATGGGCAAAGGCGCTTATCCCAACGCCGATGCCCTTAGCCGCTTTCTCTTCCGAAGGATGTTCCACAGAAGCATGTCGATGGGCGCCGCCATCCATGAAAGCGGCGGTGTGCGTATGGGAACATCAGCCGAAACATCGGTTCTGAATTCCTGGAACCAGAGCTGGGACGTTCCCAACCTGTTCGTCACCGATGCCAGCGCCTTCCCCACGAGCGGGGTCGCCGGTACGACGCTGACGGTGATGGCGCTGACGGTCCGCGCCTGCCGACGACTTGCACAACAGGCTTCGGTCCGGCCTCCGCGAAAATCGCCGGGATGAGAGGAGACCTTCCACAGAGCTGTCTGCGCGTTGCGCTGTGGTCCACCGAGACGAAATAAAATCCCATTTTCCGCAGGTTATTTAAGATGCGGCCGGCATGCCGCGTCTTGGACAAAGTGCTAGGCTGGCGACGACCGAAGTTCCAAACCCATGAACAAGGACACGCGATGTCGGCCGACCCCCTCGCCTCTCCTCCACAGCGCAAAACAGCAACCGATTTTCTGTGCCGCCGTTACGGGAAAGACCAGCCGGCAAAGACTGTGGAATGGAACGACGCTCTTGAGGCTATTCTTTCGCACCGCTCCGTCCGAAACTACCTGCCAAAGCCTGTGCCGGAAGGCATTCTGCAATTGGCTATCGCCGCAGCGCAATCGGCACCGACATCCTCCAGTTTACAGGCGTGGAGCGTCGTCGCGGTCGAGGAGCCGGAACGCCGGGCAAGGCTTGCCGAACTTGCCTCTCCCAACCCGCAGATTCTCTCCGCGCCGCTTTTCCTCGTCTGGTTAGCCGACCTGTCTCGGCTCCGGAAAATCGCCGCCGAGCACGGCAAGACTGGCGAAGGCCTCGACTATATGGAAAGTTTCCTGCTGGGCGCGATTGACGCGTCGCTCGCCGCTCAAAATGCACTCACGGCGCTGGAATCGCTCGGTCTTGGGACCTGCTATATTGGCGGTATCCGCAATCACCCCGCCGAAGTGGGTGAAGTCCTTGGTCTTCCGCCGGAGGTCTTTGCGGTATTTGGCATGACGGTCGGATATCCAGATCCCGCCGTCGAGACCGAAGTCAAACCGCGTCTGCCGCAATCACTGGTCCTGCACCGCGAGTATTATCAAGCCAGACCTTCCGACGCGGATCTCACTGCCTATGACGATACGATGCGCACCTTCCAAACCAGGCAAGCCATGGCTGCTCGGGGTTGGACGACTGTCATCGCCAACCGCATCGCGGATGCCGCGGCGCTGAAGGGTCGGCATGCGCTTCTCGACGTCGTGCGGCACATGGGGTTCAAGGTGAAGTAACAAAAAGGCGGCCGGCGCGATATGAAACGCCGCTCGCCATTTGCGCCACTGGTTGAAACATTGGTCATCAGCTTCTTGGTTCCAAGAAGGATGATCGTTCAGGTTTCGACTATCTTGGACGAGCCATCGCTAACGAAAGGAGCGCCGAGAAATCCCGGCGCCCGATTTTCAATCCTGGCTGTTTATCGACCGCGCACTGCGCCGTCGTAATAGTCGCCGCTGTCGATCATGGGAGACGCAGGATCATTGAGGCGCTGATCACGCTTCAACAGCGGGTAGCCGTAACGGGTGACCGAGGGGATGCCCGGTGAATCCGTCGTGACCGCCAGATTGTCGCGGTCGCGAGAGGCGCCCTCGTAATAATCGCCTTCCTGCGCAAAGGCATTGCCGCCTGCAAAAGTGGATACCACCAGGGTGGCGAGGACGGTGGAGATGACAGAGTTTTTCATGATCATATTCCTTGTTTAGCCTGATCGGCTTCTGGTGCGACCCAGCCGATCGATGTCTTGAATGAACTGTCTGGATGCTTGCTTCCGGGGTCTACTGCCGTTCGTCGCCGGCAAGCCGGTTGTCGCGACGGGTTGGGGCGCGGACTTGCGCCACGTCGCGCGCGACATCGGCTTTTGTCTCGGCTTTGGCGGCATCCACCGGAGTGGCGAACGAAACCTCGTTTCCGGAAGCAGACTGATGGCCGTCGTAGGCCAGGACATGTCCGGCAACCGAAGCCATGCAGGCCGCGGCAACGAGGAAGGCAATCTTTTCTATAGGCACAGTCATTTCTCACTCCATTATTTGGCGAAACCCGCTTCTGCGGACATCGTGTTTGATTTTAAGTCTGGCGAGACAGCAGTCGCTGTCATCGATTTTCCGAATGACTGGAGGATCTCCTCTCGGCCCGCTGAACGGTATTGCCGAAGCTCTCCTTGAGCTCTTCATCCTTCGGAAACGAAAGCAGGCATGAGGATCTGCCCACCGGCTTGAAGCGTTTGTGAGCGTGGGGCCTCCGCCTATCGGTCGAGTGCTGCCGGGAACGGGCAATCTCAGCCAGCCGGACTGTGTCTCCACCGTCTTTCGTGATGAGACTTTCTCTCGAACCCGTCATCGCCTCGCCAGCGCGGCGTTAAATTTCCGTAAAAAATCGCGGTGAACAGGAAAACAATGAAGAGAATCTCAATACTTCGAATCTCTCGCCCTAACGAAGGTACAAAAGCCAACAGAATCGAATATCGCGACGAGCAAACAGCCAGTCTTGCGGAGACTGACCGGGGAAATCTCAACATCTGAGCATTTGGGGGAGAATCTGATCTGGCTGAAATCGCGAATTTCATCGCAGCATTCAGGCCGTAAAAGCCTGGCTCGGCAGCAAACGTTTATCTGAACGAGGCCTGCGGTTTTGATTAATCCACGAGACAATCTGAGTTGATGTCGGTCTGGGTTTTACGGATATGCGCTATGCAGGCTAACCGCCCTTGCTGCCTCCCGCCAAAAGCTGCGCCGGACGACAATCGGGCGGCGCGCGGAAACATGACGATTGGACGTGACCGCGTCGAACGCCATCGGGACTTCCGTGCGTTCGCGTTGCGTCACGCCTTCGGCAACGGTCTGTTCGCCGGTGCGCGCTATCAGCAGATAGGGATGTCGGTGATGCGCCAGCTTGCTGATCAGCCGGCGGCGTTTCGCCATCGCCTCCGCCAATTCCTGCATCTTCGGAACCGTGTGCAGGATATGGCGCGCCACCCGGGCTGCAGCACTGTCTTCAAAATGGAACCGAGACAGCCGCTTGATCTTTCCGACGCTGAATCCTGCGTCTTCGTGGACGGACACGATGTCGTTCAGTCCGTCAGGCGTCCACCCCAGGCCGAACATTTCCTTCTCCTCCTGGCGAAGAGAAGGAGGTACGTCGGCGTCGTAGACATAGTGGCAATCCATCAGGAGTCCGCATGGCCTCAGGCATCGCGCCACCATCCGGTAGAGATCCAGCGGTCGGTCGAAAAAGGCGGCACTTCCTCCGCATATGATGACATCCGCCTCCGAGATGATGTCGGGGAGCGCGACCGTGTCGGTGCGGGAAAATACCGCTGTCGAATCCTCCAGCCGTGCGACCTCGCGCGCGACCTCGATTATCGCCGGATTTTCATCCACGCCGATCACTTCGGCTTGCGGAAAAGCCCGTGCAACCCTGCGGCTGATCCAGCCGGTATTGCAGCCGAAGTCGACGATCTTGCGCGCGTCGCTGGGGATGGCGGCAAGTATCGCCTCCATCATCGCCTCCCCGCCAGGCGGCACGTTCTTCTGCTTCAGAGCTGCGACGATCGAGAAATAGTAGTCCTGGGAAGAGAGGGGCTTCATGGTTGACACACCTTGCAATCGTGGCTCTTGGAAACGGGATGCAGCGAGGCGTGGCCCGTGGCTGGAGCAAAGAGCCAGCGATGGCCGCGCAATGAACTGCTGTGGGTAAGGCGTTCGATAGCGATCTGCGAAACCGCAAAGCAGGCAATCAGCGCGTTGTCGGCCGGCGACGGCGGAGCTATGACCCCCGTGTCAACCGATGCCGGCAATGTCGAGCAACAGAAGGGGCACGCGTCATCCGGCAGCGCCACCAGCGGCCCGGCGACACAAAACGGGCCGAGTTGGCCGACATGCAGGTAAGGTGGAGGCACTGGCGCCGTCGCATGATATTCCGCCAGGAATTGGCGGGCCAGGGAACCATTGTCCTCTGCAAGTATCAGGAACGGTTTACGCGTGCGGGCCAGGGTGAGTCGGGCAGCCTCCGTCCCATCGGCGAACTGGGTCATGATCGCGACTGCGGCAGAAAAGCGGGAGGCGAGATAGGTTGCCAACCGGTCGCTCTTTAGTCGACCGGTATCCTCCGCTGTCGCCCGGCTTCTTCGGTTTTGGCTGCTCTCTTCGATGCGGTCGCCATCCACGAGGAAGAAATTGCGAGCCCCGAGTGCCGCAAGCTGGGAGGCGATCTGGGAGCCGAGGCCTCCACATCCGAGAATTACGAAATCCGTGTCGTGAATGACATCAAAGAGATCGGCATGATATTCGAAGGCTTTCATGATCGTTTACCTTTGATCCAGTCGAGGACTGCTGCGAATTCACACGAACCGCGCTTGCCCATCACGCATGCGCCATCACGGTCGAACCTGACGTTCCCGCCAGCGCGACATCTTGAATGGAAGGCGCATCGGGGGGTCGGATGGTGGCTTTGCGGATCGTATGGAGCCGGCCATCATACCAGAGGCTGAGACCATCGCCGCTGCTCTGCAGCATCGGCCGGCCCATCCTTGGGTCGATCGGCTGCTCTCCCCGCAGAATCACCTGCCCGAGATCCCAGGCCTGACGATCCACGACGCACCGGCGCTGGGCGTAATAAGCCTGGCGCCGGGCCATCGGCTCCCGTTCCAGGAGTCGGTCGACGAGCGCCAAGATTGCGGCGCCCCAGGAAGGAATGACGGCGATGTCCCGGAGGTCGAGAAGAACATCGCCGCCCAGACGCTCGATCCCCTCGCGGGCGATATCGATGAGCGGAATCAGGCGGGCAGCATACGCAATAACAAAAGCTGCTTCCCGCGTGCGGTGCTCAGGCGGTGCTCTGAAAGGCAAGCATGCGATGCGAACGGCACACTCCCAGGGAATGGCGTAGGCCATATGCAGGATGCTTTCGAGCGTCTGTAAACTATGGGTGTATGGCGAGACGTAACGGAGTTCGGCGGGCAGCGATAACGGCGCAGCCGCAGTGTACAGCCGCAGCAGGACATGCCCCGCTTCGCGCAGAAGCTCCGCGGCGGTGGCGGGATAGTCTTCGGCGTCCAGTCTTTCCTGCGACAGGACCACGACGGCACTCCCCGGCAGATCCCCGGAGCTGGAGACCGAGCTTATCGCACCGCGCCGGGTGCCGATATAAAGGGTATGAAGGCCTGCAGTCAGCCGTTGGTAGCTGCCGGGATCGACGGTCGAGATCAAGGTAATGGCCTCGGCGAGATGATCGGCGATCCGGTCGATATCGCGGTCGCTCGTCTGGGCATGTTCGAGGCCGGAATCGGCCGGCAGGCAACGGGCGATGCGCTTGCCCAGGGTGCGGCTCGCTTCCTGACTGTCGATCAGAACAAGACCGATACCGCAGGCAAGTCGGCGCACCGGATGGCGCTCGAGCGCAAGGTCCTCGGCCACAAGACGAGGCTGCAGGTTGTCGTCCACAACCTCGGAACTGGCGCCATCAACGTAGCTTTCCAGCGCCCGCTGAAGCTCATCCATCCAGGCAGCCAGAGCCGGAGACCGGTAAGGGTCGCTTCGCACAGGCAGGAAGGCTGAAGTGGGCAGGAAAGCGTCGGCATCATGATATCCGCCATCGGACAGGCCCGGGAAATAGGCGGCCAGGGCCTCTACTCTTTCAACGCTCTCCGGCAGTTCGGAAGCGGCCGCAAGAATTCGGGCATAACGAGGTCGCTGTTTCAGCATATTGCCCGTTGCAGCCGCATTCACGAAACCGGACCTCGAAAAGAGCGGATTACGCTGGAGCAAGGCTCTGGCTTGATCCGCCAACTGCTCGATTTGATAAGCAGACATCTTAAGCTCTCCTCACCCCGGACGCTTTCAAACCTCGTCATGAGGCGCGCCACTCCAGGGAAGATCAGTTGCCGCCGGAACCGGCCGCATCGACGGCCATCCGGCTTGAAACCACGATCTCGTCTGGTCTTTCGATAAGAGGAGCTTCTTGCCGACCCGTCATCGGCACGCCAGCACTGCGTTAAACTTCCGTTAAAAGGACGTTTCGCCGACAAAAAAGCCCCCATTTCAGGGGGCTTCAATTCTGGTGATCCTTGCCGAGAGCCGGTGTCAGGGAGTCAAGACGGCGGCGATCGCTGCGGGGACATCGGGCAGGCCGAACCCGAAGAAGTAATTCATCTCGAGAGTATCTTCGCCATCGGCGTTCATGCAATCGGGAGTAAGAGCGCGCATTCCGGGCGCTACGGTCGCATGCAGGCGGGAAGTGGCCTGAAGGATCGACTTGACTGCGGGGCCTGAGAGCCGCGCATCGCCATCATTCTGGCTCTTATGTGCCCGCTGGATCAATGCGCAGATGCCCCCCACCTGCGCAGAGGCTCCGGACGTGCCGCCGAACGTCGTGTAATAGCCTCCGCCAATACCGGGACTGGCTCCGAATGGCACAATCGACGACCATGGATCGGCCCCCCGGTTGTAGCCGAATGCGCCGGCAAGATCGGTCGTCAGCAACGAGAAGTGCGAATACTGATATTCCCGCAGTCCGAATGCCTGATAGTCATGCTGCGCGGCGAAAGGAGAGAGACGATCGATACGCAACTGATGACGATTGAAAACTTCGCCGTCATCGGATGGCGAGACGACCGTAAGCCCCTCGCCGTAATTGCTGTATCCTGAACGGTAGCCCTCGACCGTCACCGCGCCGACTGCGATGACCCCGTTGTCATCGGCAGCCAGACTGGCCGGATAGATCAACTGGCTTTCACCGCTGTTTCCCGCCGCGCAAACGATCGGAATATGATGGCTGATAGCGACGATGAGCCTCTTGAGGATGTGCCACGCCCGATCAGGGTTTGATCCCTTTTGCGCAGCTTTCGGCTCCAGTTCGGCACCACCATGTTCGGCCAGCGAAATACGGGCGAACAGATCGGCAGCGACCTGATTTTTCCAGCGTTCGAGATCGGCCTTCAATTCGTTCTTCGGAATAACCCGGCTGCGCTTCGGGTCCGGTAAGCCGCGTGGCATGACGATGACGTCGACGCGCTGATGGTACGCGTAGAGAAACGCGGCGATGAACTGCAGGACATCGTCCTCGAAAGACGTCCTGATCGAGATCACCCGCGAGAAGGGATCGACACCGAAATAGGGGAGAACATTGCGATTGGCGCTCGGGCATGGCGTGCCGCCATCACCGTAGAATATGCCCTCGGGAAGTGCCGAGGGATCTCCGTCCTGCGTCGCCACGGCCGGTTCGCCGACGATCAGGCCGGCACAGCAGGTGCCATGGGAAGCAAAAAGCGACTCCGGCTGGAACAGCCGGCGGACGACGCCCTGCGAGGCAGCATATTCGGCGACGATATCGTCGAGATATTCCCGATCATCGTTGGACAGGCCGAGATTTCCCAACGGGGTGATATCAAGCCCGGCGAAGAACGCCTGCTTTTCTTCACGATCGAAGGAGGTGGTTGCGTCGAGGATTTCGGCGACGCGCGAGCCGTAACGATGGGTCGTGAGGTCGATCGACGCTTCCCGGTCAAGCCGCGTCGCCAAATTCGGATGATCGGGCGCTATTCCGACATCGATCAGCGCCACGCGGGCGGGATGGATAGGACCGGCAGCCGCAATCGTATCCCAGACACTTCCCGCGATCTCCGGGTCAGGGACTGGGGACGCGGCGGTCTCGTTTTCGGACGGCGGTACGATTGGCGGCGAACCGTAATCGGCATCGATGACGCCCAAGGCCGTCAGATGCCAGAGATAGTAGTAGTCCATCGGTACAGCTTGCAGCGCTTCCATGTCGGCGGACGTCATGACCTTCGTTCTCCCCAAAGAATAAAAACCGGCCTCAAACCCATTCGTCGTGGACCGCCTGGAAAAGCGACCCGAACGCATCATGAAGGTATGGGGCGAAGCGACGCGCCAGATCCCGGCCAGCTTGCGTATCGCTCGGATAATGCAATCCGGCCCATTCGCGATTTTCAGCGACGTTCTGCGCGATACGGGCGAGGTCGTCCGTCGCGGGATGTTCAGGCAGGATCGTCGAGAAAGCGAATACGATCGAAAAGCACTGGAAGGCATGGTTGCTGGGATAGGACTCGTGCACCGGCACGGGCAGAAGCGGCCGCAACAGGGATTCGAACTGGTTCGGCCGAAGCCTGTTGAACTGGCTTTTGTAGAGAAGCCCGACATATTCGCAGGCGGTCAGGATCGCCTGAAACAATCCCTCGGTCTGTTCGAACCCTCCGATATCCTCGATATGCAAGGCGCGGGTGAATTCCGACACGGAAATTGTCGCCTCAGCCTGGATGTCGGGCAATCGCCTCGCCCGCTCACGATCGCGCCGCTGCATGGAAAGCAGCACCGCTGCTTCCAGTCTGGTGTAGTCCGGGCCGGGTGGCGGCAGGATGTCGAGCATTTCCCAGGTAAAGCGCCGCGCGGCCGTAAACGCGTTGCGCGACGGCTGTTGGTGCAATCGACGCAATTCAAACGCCGGAATGAGCTGCGATACGCCGAGGCTTGCGCCGTCCATCGTCGACTTGTTTTTGTTCTTATTTTTGTTTTTATTCTTGTTCTTGTTGAGCGCGGCCTTGTTGAGCACCGACTTGTTCGCAACGCTCTTGTTGAGGACCGAGGCAGCTGCCATTGTCGCCATCATCAACGGAGGTTCGTCTATGGGGGGACCTTCCTCAGGCAAAGGAGCCGGCGCAGCGGGCGGCGGTGCTAGCGCCTCCGGAAGGGGAGCCGCGACAGGCCTCGGCTCGCATGGGAGAACCGTGTCCGGCTCAACTTTAAATTTATATGAATTCATAAACTGCACAATCTTTGATTGCGCATCGAAAATTGCTTCCCGTACCATGCCCCAGCCCCCTCAAATAAGACCATCATGAATGTTGCCTTAGCGAATTCTGGCGCCGGCCTTGATCAAGCCGTCGAGCAGCAGCTTTCCGCCGCCGGTGCTGAGCAATGGATAGCCCGTGCCGCGAAACGACGTTATGGAGAACCCGTTTTCAACCTTATCGAGCCGTTCCACATATTGGTTCGCGACCTCCAAATTGCCCGCGTGGGCATGGCTGGAGGCGAGATAGCGCAACAGGCTATTGAAGTTCGGCCGGGAATGCAGCGCATCCTCGCCTGCCGCGATCGCTGCCGCGTGGTCTCCTGCCAACCCGGCGCTGATGCATTTCGTGGTATCGAAGTAATATTTATGCGCGCTGTAGACGCCGAGCTCCTGAACCCACCGCGCCATTGCACTGGCCCTCTCCGGCTGCCCCGCATAGCAGTGCAGCATGGCATAGAGATCCCATCCCAGCGGCAAGGCCGGGTTGAGGCGGATCGACTTCTCGAACAGACCGGCGGCGTAGTCGTATTCCCGAAACAGGAACGAATGAACGTGTCCGACCAGCGCTAAAGAGACGGAATTGTTCGGATCGAGTTCAAGGGCCTTTCGCGCATAGGCCTGGGCCTCTTCGATCAGATGCGCATCCAGCGCGCTGAAGCGCTGGCCGACCTGGAATGTGCGGATGAAGGACAACCAGGCGAAGGCAGAGGCTCGCGGCTGGTATTGAATCTGCTCCTGCAATTGCCTTTCCGCTTTTTCGAGATCGCCTCGCGAAAGCCGAAAAATTGCGTTGACCGCATCGATGAAAAGACCATCGCGGCCGAGGCGACCGTCGCCGGCGCTCAGCTCCTGAAACAGCGACAGCTGGTCGACTGCCTGGCTGATCAGAGCCGCGGCGATCCCGTATTCGGACCGCTCCATCTGGGTGCGTCCGATCATACGGCTGCCAAGCCATATGATCCTGTTGTCCAGCAGATGCTTGATCGCCAGCTCCACCAACACCTGACTGCCATCGTAGGTCAGCCGCAGTTGAAGACACAGTGGCAGACCCATTTTTCGATCCGGTTGGCCAAGGTGCGGATCGAAGGAGAGATCGGTAATGCCGAGCCCCAATCCATCGAAGATCGCCTTGGCGAGCAGGTTCTGAAACTGCAAAGCCGCGATCTGTCCGCCATCTCCGGCGCCCACGACAATCGGCGGCTGGAGAGCGATGGTCCACTGAATATTGTCCGGGGACGGCGGCTTGTCCGGATCATTTCCTGCGGCGGCCGGGGGAATATCGGTCGGGCGCTGGTCGGGCAAGCCTGTCAAAGGCAGCAATGCCGATAGCGTGCTGACATCGCGGCGGGGCTGCTGGCGAGGCTCGAACACGTCGTCGACGCGACCTTCTTCGATGCGACGGTACCAGTTCTGTCTCTCGACCGTCAGCCAGTCTTCGAATTCAGGATCGCGGATATCCATGCCTTCGAGCAGTTCATCGGTGATCTGATCCGCAAGGCGCTCGCTGCGCAGCATTTCATCGGTGTCGAGCGCGATGCTGTCCATATCCAGCCACACGGTGTTCTTGTCGGCGATGATGAGATCGCGACACGAACCCAGGGCTTTGTGAATATCCAGCAGGGCCTGTCTCAGGCTGGCAGCCGCCTGATCCTCGGAGCGGTCACTCCACAATTTGTCTCTCAGCCAAACCCGCGAGCGGGACCCTCGCGCAGACAGTGCAAGCATTGCAAGAATTGCCTGGGCCTTCTGGGACCTGGGCGTGGCGGATTTCCCTTTGCTGTCGACAAGGCTGAACGGGCCAAGCAGGTACATCCGGAACACTGCATGTTTTTCATCCATGCGATCCATCGGTCCAACTCGTGTTGTGCCCCTTTCGATGAAATCATCGAACCCAGGCCGCCCGTCCGACAGGCAGTCTGACACAAAAGCGTCCCTTGACAAGAGCGCGACAGGCGCACTTGCGCTTCTGTAGTGCATGCCAGCGTTGTGGCCATCAACGAATTGAAGCATGAAGAGCATCCCAGGAAACCGTGGAATTGCCCTAGCGCGCCGCTGTCAAAGCAGCGTCAAAACAGCGTTAAAAAACGAGGCCTGACGAGCTGCACTGAAGCCCAGCCTTTACATTTTCTCGGGTTGGAGAACCGTCGTGTTGATCCGAAACGTCCGGTTTCCCCGAGAGTGCAACCGTCCCCTCTGACAGCTCAACGATGGTCAAAAGACATCTGCCTGCCTTTTCAGGGCAGCGGCGGCAACGTGTCGTTTCCTGGAAATGGGGAGCGGCTGATCCCATGGCCAGTTGACCTATAATACAGGGGATCCCTTGGCCATTCATCCTATCCGTTCTCCGTGACAAGCCCCCTAATATTGGTAGGGGCCATCCGCCATTTTGGGTAGGCACGTTTACGGTTTGCAGATCGCTTACAGCACGTGCTTCTTGGGGCAGGTGCCTCTCAAAGCAGCTCCACCGCATTGCCGCCCACCAGTTTGCGAATATCGGACCTGGGCACCTGCAGGTCGAGCAGGTCGTTGACGATGGCGCGGTATCCTTCGACCGGACGCGGCATCTTCACGAGGCCGAGGTCGGAGCCGAATATCGTCATCTCCACGCCGGCCAGATCCACGAGGCGGCGCAATTCAGCAGCGTCCCATCTGGCTGGGCCGCGCTCGTTGGGGATGAACATGCAGATGGAATGTTCCATGTAGACGCCAAGCCGGCTCAGTTCCCGGATATCGTCGTCCGAGCAGCCGATGACATAGGTGGGATGATTGATCATCATCTTCTTCACCCCCCGCCGCTTGGCTTCCGGATAGAGCACTTTCAGCTCGTCCACCGACAGATGCCCGCTCGAAAGGATGATGTCGCCGGCAGCGATCACGTCGAGAACGTCATTGGTTTCCTTGGTAAGCCTGCCGTTCTCGTCGAGCACGCTCAGCGGAATGGGCGGCAGCATCGGATCGGCGCTCTTTGGATAATTCTTGGTCTCGTTGGCGCTCTTGTCGATATGGTTCGCCGCCGCGAATGTCGGCATCCAGACGATCTTGCCGCCGAGCTTGACCGCGTGATCGACCGCATGCGGATTGATACCGCCGCTCGCGTTGTTGAGCGCGACACCGGAATAAAGGCGCACGCCCGTATCCGGATAGAGCGTCTCAAGCAGCTTGGCATGCGCCATGCCAGGGTAGAAATGATCCTTGTAGACCAGCGCGGAAAAGCCGGCTGCGGACGCCTCGACCATGGCTTCGTAGTGATCCAGCAGCCGCGGGAAGACCGCCGGCCCGCTATGGCAGTGGAGATCGACCGCGCCGACAAGAAGATCGGCGATCTCGGCATTTCGGTCAGTGGTGGCGGCGGACGCTTCGGTCATGCAAAGTACTCCCTTAAGGGCTGATAATCGGATCAGCGTGCGGTGTTGCCTGGCGCGGGATATTCGTTGGCATTCAGCACCCAGCCGGGTTTGGCGGAAAAATCGGCGCGCGGCGGGCTGAAGATGTCGACCAGGACGTTCTTCACCGGGTCCATCGACCGGGACGTGTGGATGGCCGGGGGCGGAATGACGGCGACGGAGGGCGCTGCGCAAAGCTCCGCGTCGTCCGGCCTCCAGGCATTGAGATCGCTGATCCAGGGCCAGCGCAGGTAATGGATGTAGGCGCCCGCGACGCAGAGCGAATACTGTTCGAAATCGTCGTGGAAGTGCGGCGACATCCTGGTGATGTCGCGCGGCCCACTGCCGGGCAGGAAGTTGACCATGATCGTCGAGCAGCGGAAGATGATGCCGAAGCGGCCGGGTTCCGGCGGTACGTCAAGGCTGTATTGACGCAGCTTGTGGCCGCCGACCGGGTCGGGCCAGGGCTCGAACGGCGGGACGTTCGGGTCTGGGCTCAGATAGGAGTCCGCGTTCGAGCATTTGGCGACGAGATCGGCGGCGCGGGTGGTGATCAGCCGGATCACTTCGCCGTCGCCTTTCAACTGTACCTCGCTGTCGCCTGGAGGCACGACGACGATGCAATAGCCACCAACCGCAATGCTCTGACCGTTCCAGCGGACCTCGACCGGCGTATCCCTGTTGGGAAGCAGAACCACATATTCGTCGACCTGGTTGGCCCTGGAAAGCACGAGGCCGGCTTTGCCCCTGGTGTGCGCGACCACAAGGTTCTGGCCCCGCGCATAATAGGTCTCGCTGCCGCCCGTCACCTCCTGCGGCGGGGCATCATAGAAGCGGGCATATTCCGCGCCCTTGTAGGCGGCAGGAGCGGGATTGCTGCGGGCCGTTGCAGTATTGAGCGCCGCCCGTGGGTCGTTTGCTGCGTACATGTCCAATTCCTGACGTGATCGTTTCAGTTGACGGCCGCGCTGAACTCGGCGCGAATCCGGTTGGCGCTGGCGCGCAAAAGGGCCTGGTCGGAGGAAACGATGAAGGCGCTTGCGCCGTCCGCACGGAAAGGCGCGACCTCATCCACCGAGCCGACCATGATGCAGATGGGTTTGCCGGCATTGCGGGCAGCGGCCATGATGCGCGCAACAGCATTCTTGACCACCGGCTCGCTCGCCGACTTGGCGCCGAGCGAAACCGTCAGGTCACCGCGACCGATGAATATCCCGTCGAGCCCGTCGACGGCCACGATGGCCTCGATGACATCGATCGCTTCGCGATCCTCGATCATCGCCAGCACGACGATATCGCGGTCCTGCGCCTCGATATGCGCCCACATGCCGGTCGCGCCGTAACCGCCGGCGCGCGGCGAATTGGAAAAGCCGCGGGCCCCGCCGCGATATCGGCTGGCGGCCACCGCGGCGCGGGCGATCTCGACTGAGGCTACATGCGGGACCAGCACACCGCTGGCGCCGCAATCGAGCACCGACTGGATGGCGCTCGGGGCCGACGAGGGCACCCGGACGAGGCCGGCGATATCGTTCGCCCGGCATCCCAGCAGGATCTGGTCGGTCGTGAAACGATCGATCGGCGCGTGCTCTTCGTCAATCACCACGAAATCGAACCCCGCGCCGCCGAAGATTTCCGAGGCATGGCTGGTGGGCGTCTTGACGAATGTGCCGAGCAGTTGCCGAGACGCCTTGAAACGCGCCGTAAACTCCGTCCGTGGCATGCTTTTCCTCCCCGAGGCCGCTTTGTTTCTGTGACTCTGCGGCGTTTGGCGGCATTCGGCGAGGGTCGGCGTGGGGACATTTCAATGACTGAAATACAAACCGACGGACCTGTTCAGCCGACCGGCTTGACCAGCTTGAACACCGCCTGCAGCGATGCGACAGCCTCGTTGCCCACTTCCACAAGCCCGTCCAGGAACACCAGCGTGCGCGTTTTTCGGGTGACACGACAGCGGGCGATCACGAAATCGAACGGCCGCACGGCCGCGAGGAACTGCACGTTGAGCTGGACCGTGACGGACCGCACCGACGGCGCATCAGGTTCCTGAGCGCGCGACAAGGTTTCATGGAGCGTGCCGCCCAATGCCTGATCGCAGAAGGTCGCGAGCGCGCCTCCATGCATCACGCGCGCGTTGTTCAGAGTCTGCGGCGTGCAGAGTAGTCCGAAGAGGATCTGCCCATCCTCCTGCTTCTGCCAGAACGGCCCGACCACATCGGAGAAAGGGTTGGACCGGCGCTTCGTCCAGCCTGCCGCGGCAGGATCGAAGACGGTCTCGGAAACCGGCTCGAGACCATTCATCAGGCGGCCATCCTTGCCGCTTCGAGCGACAGGATCTCGCGGGCTTCCGCCGGCGTCGCGGGCTCTGCCCCAAGTGCCCTGATGATTTCGATCGCGCGTTTGACCAGCGGCGCATTGCCTTCGGACAGAACACCATGTTCCAGGTAAAGGTTGTCTTCCAACCCGACGCGGCAATGGCCGCCGAGGATGACCGACTGGGCGACCATGGGCATCTGAAAGCGGGAAATGCCGAAAGCAGACCAGATGGCGCCCGGCGGTAAAAGCGAGCGCATCAGGAGCATCGCCTCGGTCGTCGCCGGAGCGCCGCCCGGAATCCCGAGGCAGAACTGGAAGAATGGCGGTTGCGGCAGGTGCCCGGCTTCGAGCAACCGCACCGCGACGCCCACATGGCCGACATCGAAAACTTCAAGCTCCGGCTTCACACCGGCCGCCTGGATGGATTTCGCCATGGCGATCAGATGCGGCGGCGTATTGACGATCGCCCGGTCGCCGAAATTCATGGTCGCCACATCCAGCGTGCAGATATCGGGGCGCAAGCGCGAAACATGGTCGGTGCGAACGGTGGGAGACAGGACAGGCGGCACGGCAGTCTCGTCCAGTGTCGGCGCGTAGCCAGCGCCCGGACCGGCGGTCAGATTGACGATCACGTCCACTCCGGAGCGTCCGATACGCTGCATCACCTCCTCATAAAGTTCGAATTTCATCGAGGGGGCGCCGGTCTGCGGATTGCGGACGTGGATATGCACCGAGGCAGCACCGGCCCGCGCGGCTGCAATCGCCTCATTGGCGATCTGCTCCGGCGTAATCGGTACATATTGGCTGTTCCTGGATAAAGCACTGCCGCCCGTGACGGCACATGTCAGCACAACCTTACGCTTCATTGGATCCCTCTTTGGGTTGGTCACGATTGGACACAGCGAGGCCTGCCCCGATCGAGCACGCCCAGCGGATCAGTGTTGATTGTGGCTCAGTAGCCGGCGCTATTGAGGTTGCGCATATCCACTTTTATGGCGGATGCGGTCTCGAGCATGGGCTGGATTACGCTCTCCACGATGCGATCGGACGGAACCGCGGTACGATAGAAGCCGACCCCCATGCAGGCAGAGCAACGCTGACCGTCGAGGATCGGGACAGCCACGAAATCGAAAACCCGCCGCGGTCCGCCGACACGGGCATAACCGCGCTTGCGGGTTGCCCTGAGGTCCCTCAGCACCCGCGCGGCATCGAACGGCTTGCCCTGCCCGCGGCGCTGCTGGGTCAGTGCGTTCAAAAGCAGCGCACGCTCCTCGTCATCGCAGAACGCCAGGTAACACTGCCCCATCGCGGTCAGTTCCAGATCCAGGAACCGGTGCAGCACGGGAAACGGATAGGACCAGGGACTGATCGGCGCCGTGGTAAAACTGACCAGGATGTGGCCGTCGCGCAGCGTTCCGAGGCTCACGGGCCACTTGATATCATTGGTCAACGCCACCGCCCGCGACCGCGCCGCCTCGATTAGCAACGGAGCGCCGCTGAACCCGGACGCAAGCGAGACGACCTTGGAGGTCACGCTATAGCCGCCGACGAAATTGTCGCGGACGACGTATCCTTCGCTGATCAAGGTTTCGAGCATTCTGACGATCGTCGACTTGGAAAGGCCCGTCACCTGATGCAGCGAGCCGATGGTGGCGATACGCTGGGCATTGAGCGCCTGCAGCAGCAGCAGAACCCGGCGGGCGGATTCGACGGGAGCATAGGACGCCTTGTGTTCGTCGACGCTGCCACGCAATGAGTTAGCCCTGCAATGAAGATCGTTATATTTCGGCAGCTGCGGAGATCTGGCCGGTCTCTCCTTAAGCTCGCTATCCAGCATCCAGAACTCCTCCCAGAATTCCCTCTGCACCGGTCTCCCAACCAATGCCTAAGCAAACGGTAGTCCCCGCCGGGCGATGAGGCCAGAGGCTTCTTTTTTTCATTTCAGCAGATGAAATGAAAACGGTCACGATTGCTGCCGGCGGAAGGCCAGCGCGATGGCGCCGGAATAACAGGCGGCAAGCGCCGCGACGCCGACGATGGGAATGACCATGCCGACAAACGTCGCCGCGGTTCCGATGACGAAACTACCGACCGCGGGACCGCCACGGATGATCATGCTGTAGATTCCCATCACGCGGCCCAGCTTGCCGGGCTCACTCTCCAGCTGCAGCAAGGCTTGTCCGGCGATCCCCGCATACATGTTGGCGAACGACATGCAGAAGATCGCAATCAGCGCGAGGTGAAAGCTCGGCGTCAACGCGAGCACCGCAAGGGCGGCGGTGGCGCAAATCGCGGCAAACGCGATACCAAGCAGGCCCCGCGCACTCGGTGGCCGCAGCAGGGTTATCGTGCCTGAGACCACCGACCCGAAGGCGGAAGCCGCCATCAGCCCCACGAACCCGTCTATGCCTTTCCCGAACAGGGCATCGGAGATTGCCGGAAGCATCTGCAATATCCCGTTGACGCTGATCCCGGTCATCCCCAGCAGCCCCAACGTCGCGAGAAGGCTTTTGTGGCGACGCACGTAACGAAAGCCATCGGCGGTGCCCGATCGCTGAACAGCGTCTGAGGGTCGATCGATACCCTTCTGGACCCGGATCATAGCCAGCGCATAAGAGAAGAAGGCGATTGCCGCGGCACTCGCCGCAAAGGTGACGCCGACATTGACTTTACTGATCAACAGCCCGGCGATGATCGGGCCAACGAACCGGGCGAGGTTGAAACTCAGCGCATTGACCGCCACTGCCGCATGCAGATAGTCCGCAGGCACGATTTCCCGAATGAGCGACAACCGCGCCGGCTGTTCGAGACTGCTGGAAATTCCAAGGATCAGGGTGAGCCCGAGCAGCACTTCGACGGTGGTGAGCCCCAGCCACGAGAGCAGGGCCAGCGCCACGGACTGCAGAATGGCGACAGATTGCGCCGAACGCAGCACCTTGATCTTGTCATGCGCGTCGGCGAGCGAGCCGGCAAAGCTGCTGAKGAAGATCGACGGCAGCATGTCGGCGGCGGCAATCAACCCGAGCCAGAATGGCGACTTGCTGAGCTCCCATGCCAGCCATGCGACGCCGATCTTCTGCATCCACATGCCGAGGACGGAGACGATGCTCCCGATGGCGAAACGGCGGTAATGCGGGTCCTTCAGGGCAAGCAGAGGGTTGTAGCGTCCGACCTTGTCAGCGCTCATCAGCACAGCCGGAAAAATGGAAACTCAGCAGATATTGCAAGTTTCACCTGTGAATATCGGGGTTGGTTGATGGGTGGGAAACGCTGTCCGGCTGTTTGCCGGATTTCGATGAGTTACAACCCGGACGGTCGAGGGGTCCACCTTCGCCGCGCGGCGATTTCACGACATGAAACACGATCGCGCCATAACACGTGGTAAAATCCGCCCTGCAACGATGGAGAAGCTCTCAATCCTCTTCCGCAAAAACGACCCTGCGGCGGTTGCGGATCGCCGGAAAGAGCACCGCAAAGAGTGTCACTGCCGCGACAAACAGCAGGCCGGCGGTGAGCGGCCGCTGGAAAAACACCAGCGGATTGCCGTCCGCCAGCAGCATGGCGCGCCGCAGGTATTCTTCCAGCAACGGTCCGAGCACAAAGCCCAGCAGCAGGGGCGCGGGTTCGCAATCGAGCTTGGTAAGGCCGTAGCCGATAACTCCGAAAATCGCCATCACGACCAGATCGAACGGATTGTTGCCGACACTGTAGACGCCAATCGCCGAGAAACCGATGATCGCCGGAAAAAGGTAGTGGTTGCGCACCGAGAGCAGCTTTACCCACAGCCCGACAAGCGGCAGGTTGAGGATCACCAGCATCAGATTGCCGATCCACATCGAGACGATCACACCCCAGAACAGAACCGGCTTCTCATTGACGAGATTGGGGCCCGGCGCCACGCCTTGCAGCATCAGCGCGCCGATCATCAGCGCCATGATCGCGTTCGAGGGGATACCGAGCGTCAGCATCGGGATGAAGGAACTCTGAGCGCCGGCATTGTTGGCCGATTCCGGACCGGCAACACCGGCGATCGCGCCGTGGCCGAACCGTTCGGGATGGCGGGAAATCTTCTTTTCCAACGCATAAGACGTGAAGGACGACAGCATCGCGCCACCACCCGGCAGGATTCCGAGAATGCAACCGAGCCCCGTCCCCCGCAGGATAGGCCAGGCTGACTCCTTGATATCCGCCCAGGTGGGCATGAGGCCGGTGACGCGCGTGGTCAGCACATCCCGCTCCTGCTCCTTTTCATCCTCGAGACCACGCAGGATTTCGGCGATCGCATAAACGCCGGAACCGAAGGCGATGATCGGAATGCCATCCGCGAGGTCAAGCGTGCCGAGCGTCAGGCGCATGCTGCCGGTATAGACATCGGTCCCGACGCAGCCGAGCAGCAGGCCCAGCACGATCATGACAAGTCCCTTCAGTACCGAACCGTGCGCCAGCGCGATCGAGGCCACGACCCCCAGCACCATCAGCGCAGAATAGTCCGAGGGACCGAAGCTGAGAGCAAGCGAGGTCAGCGGCAGCGCAAACAGCGCGATAACGAGCGTCGCGACGCAGCCGGCGAAGAACGAGCCGAGCGCGGCGATGGCAAGTGCTGCCCCTGCCCTGCCCTGGCGCGCCATCTGGTAACCGTCGATGGCGGTCACCGCCGATGTCGCCTCGCCAGGCAGGTTGATGAGGATCGCGGTGGTGGAGCCGCCATATTGGGCGCCGTAATAGATGCCGGCCAGCATGATCATCGAGGCCTCCGGCGCAAAGCCGAACGTCACCGGCAGCAGGATGGCGATCGTACCGAGTGGACCGATGCCCGGCAGCACACCGACGGCCGTGCCGAGCAGGCAGCCGATGAAGCAGAACATCAGATTGGAAGGCTCAAGAACCGCCCCGAAGCCGAGCGCGAGATTGGCAAAGATATCCATGGCGTTTCTAACCCGTGATCAGGTCGCCCCAGAGGGCGATTGGCAGGTTCAGGAGATAATGGAATACCGCCACGCAAAAGACGGTGAAACCGACGGACAGCAGAAGGGATTGGCGCAGGGTGGCAAACCGGCTGGCAAAACTGGAAAAGAAGATCGTCAACGCCACTGCAGCCACCAGACCCAGCGACTGGATGGACGCTGCAAAGACCAGGGGGGACCCCATGATCAGAATGGACGCCTTGACCGGGGCGAACCGCAACGGCTGGGCGCCTGCGGGGATCGGCGTGAAAGCCACGGCCAGGGACAGGAACCCGAGCACGATCGAGAGCATGACGGGAAAGAACCCGGCCCCCATCTCGGCCGCCGTGCCGATCTTCAACGTTTCATAAGCGTAGATGCCGACAGCCACGCTGAAACCTACGAAAATGGCGGCGAAAGTGACATTTCGGCGACTGAGCGGGCGGTGCTGTCGCGTTGCGATGGCCATGCTGTTTTCCTCCTCAACGGCATTCGATCGGTATGATATGGAAATTAGCTCTGAGCCTGCGAGCTGCCCTCCGGCAGCAGGGCCTCCCGCAGATCTGCCGGCATCGTCGTCGTCGGCTCCTGCCCCTTGAACAAATGGGTAAACACCTTCGACTGGATCTTCCAACCATCCGGCCAATCGCGCACGACCACTTCGAGAACGTCCGAAATGCTGTTTGGCCCGTTGATGGGCAGGACCGGCAAGCCGTCGACCGCATAGATGGTCATGATATATCGGATCGTGGCCCGATCTCGGCTTTCGATCGAAACCATCGGGTTGTTGATCAGATGGCGCGCAACGCGTTCGCCCCGGCTGCGGCGCCAGTCGTAAAACGCCTTTATCTGCTCCCTGCCGATAAAAGCCGAAAGGCCTGACCCGAACACGCCGTCCTCGGTGAACATCATATGTGCACCGGCACCCCAATTGGTGTCGACATCGTTCCAGTACTCGGTGACGAGGGACAGGATTTCGGCCTTGGCAGTCAATTCCGCGAATGCATCCATTTTCAGTCCCAGCTTTTACATGAAGTAGAGTTCGAGGGCATTTCGACCGGCGATGCGTCGCCGCATGACCGGGTCAGGCACCCATTCGGAAAGCGCCGCCACGGTCTCTCCGTAGGTCACGTTGTTTTCGTAGGCGGCAAAAGGCCAGTCGCTCGCCCAGACCAGCCGCTCCCCGCCCGTCCGCTTCACCAGCTCCCGCGCGCAATCCACGGCGGCCGAGGGCGGCTTGAACCGATAACCCGCCGAAAGCTTGACCCAGGTATTGCCACGATCGATCGCGTTGAGGACGAGGCGAAATCCGGGATCGTCCACACCCTTGCCCGCCTCCGGCATGCCCATATGATCGATCACCACGCGCGCGCCCGCTGCCTCGATCTCCTCTATCATCCCCGGCAGTCGATCCGCCCGTTCGATCAGGTGCACGTGCCAGCCGAGATCGGCGACCCGCCGCAGCAGCCGGCGATAGTCCGGCGAGGTGATATCCGGCGCCTCCGCAAGCGTTCTCCACATCAGCCGGATGCCGACGAAGCCGTCGTCGCGCATCCGCTCCAGCTCGTAGATGCCGATGGACGGAGAGACGATTGCCGTTGCCCGCAGGCGGCGATATCTGCGCAAAGCATCACGAACGTAGTCGTTGTATTCGCCATGCAAGCTGGCGGCAGCCACCACCCCGAGCGAGATGCCATGGTCGTCGAGCAGCTTGATCAGCCGCTCGGTGCCTGCATCTTCCGGCGGTCGGTGCCAGGCGTCAGGCGCCAGCGGCAGGTCCGTCGTATAGATGTGAAAATGTGCATCCACCAGCGGCGCGTCGGCGGGCCGATGTGACCGGACAAGGGTATCACTCGACATCGGATGCGCTCCCGGATTTCGTCAATCTGCCGGCCGCCGCTCTCGGTCTCGGAGAGACCGAAGGACTATTCGCTCCGGATCTTGTATTTGGTGATGATGTTCCGCCACAGCGCTTCTTCATCGACGACGATCCTGTGGAACTCCTCGGGTGTGGTCGGCGCCGGGACCTGGCCCGCAACGGCGAATTTCCGGATGGCGTCGTCCGACTTCAGATATTCCGTGAGCACGTCGTTGATCTTCTTGACGACCGCCGGGGGCGTACCCTTGGGCGCCATGATGCCGCCCCACGGTACGGCAACGAGATCGAGCCCCGCCTCCTTCAGGGTCGGAACGTTCGGCAGTATCTTGACCCGGTTGGCTGAGATCACCGCGAGCGGCTTTAGAGTGCCTGCCTCGATGTGTTTGATATAGGCATCACCGAGATAATCCACGGAGAGATCCAGGCTCGCCGACAGCATGTCAGTCACGATCGGCGGGCTGCCCTTGTAGCTGACGAGCTTGATGTCGATTCCGGCCATATCCATGATCGCGGTCTCGATCATGTGACCGTAGGAGCCGATGCCGTTGTTACCGGCGCTCACCTGCGAGGGGTGCTCCTTCACATAGCTGATCAACTCGCTGAAATTGTTGGCCGGAAAATCCTTGCGGGCCACCAGCACCATGTCGCCAACCGAAAACTGGATGATGTGCTCGAAATCCTGCAGCGGCTTATAGGCCAGCCCGGGCATGGTATTGGTGAAATTGGCAGCCGGTCCCGGATAGGCGGTGACCAGCGTATAACCGTCCGGCTTCTGGCGAGCCACGTAGCCCGTGCCGATCGCGCCGCCAGCCCCCGGCTTGTTTTCGACAATGACCGTTTGCCCGATGCCCTTTTCCAGCGCCGCGGCCACCAGCCGCGCCAGATAATCGCTGCCTGCCGAAAAGGCGTGAACCAGAGTGACCGGCTTGTCCTTCGGCCATTCCGCCGCCAGCCCGGCACTGCTCGCTGCGTTCACACCCGCGAACGCCAGCAAGGCAAGACCGATCGATGTCAGTATCCTGCGCATTGTCTCTCCTCCCTCAAACCGGATCGGCGCTTGATGCTTCTTGTTCCGGTGGAGATGGATCATAGACAAAAGCCGAGCCTCGGCTATTGCAGTGAGGCATCTGTTTCAAAGGTTGAAATAGGGGTCTGCAGTCGGTGGAGGCCAAGACTGCAAGTTTCACAAAGTCCCGGACAGGGATTCAGTAAAGCTCATGCCGCTCTGCGCCCTCTTTCACCCCAGAGCAAGGCCGCAGGCCTGCCGAAACGATTTGCGTCCTGACCTCGTCCGGCAAGCGCCGGTGAAGTCACGTGCGGACTTCCCGGCCAAGAGAACCACCACTGTAATCTTCATGAAGAAGCGCCCGTTGCTCGTCCAGGGAAAGCTGACCACAGATCAAGGCGGGCAGGATTACGGGCGCATCGGCAACAGTTGGTCAGACAAACGCTAAGTTATTGAGGTAATTTAACTTCTTGTCTCGCTGGAATGCATCAATTTCATACATCGGCATTAAACCCGCAGCTTCCGATAGAGCCTCCTTTATCCGGGGTTGGCGGCCCTTGCCCTCGTCCATATATGTGGCTTGCCTCGTGAGCTCTTTGACGAATGTGCCCTAGGAACATGACGGGGTGCAGCTTGGCCATACGATGCCGCCGTAAAACGATCTCCAGCCTTCAATAGACGGATCAACGGTCGCGTGTGATTACGGTGATATCCAACCCGTGATAAGATATCAAACTAGCAAATATCCAGACCTTCTATTTTCGATGCGGGCTCAGACGCTTTCCCTGCTCTGGACTACGGCGAGCGTCGTCGCCATCGCTCGCGAGGCTACCTCCACAAGCGGAGAGACCACATATTCCAGGATGCGACGGGAGCCCGTTTTGATTTCCACCGTGACCGCCATACCTGGCGTAAGCCCGACCACCACGCCGTCCGCTTCGATGACGTCCCTGCCTGGCCGGAGAGCGCAGTACTAGGCTGATGGCGTCTCGTCGAGCACGCTCAGCGGAATGGGCGGCAGCATCATCTCAAGCAGCTTGGCATGCGCTATGCCGGGATAGAAATGGTCCTTGTAGACGAACGCGGAAAAGCCGGCTGCAGACGCCTCAACCACGGCTTCTTAATGATTCAGCAGCGGCGGAGACCGCCGGCGCGCTATGGCAGTGGAGATCGCGTCAATCGGCTTCGGCTCTCCCTCCGACGATCTACGAGATTTGAAAAGCTAAAGCATCATATTCCAGGAGGCGCACCAGTCAATCTACCGGTTTCTTTGCTCACTGTAATCCGGCTTCGGTTGCGCGACTATTTCTTAATCCGGTACACGACTGGAATCCAACGGCTGTTTAGCTCCGGATAGCAACAACGATCCGCGATCCGCCCACTGGGTACTGCATCCCCGCCAGGATCGTGGAGACCTCGAAGCTCAGGATCGAGCGTAGGATGGCGTTGATAAGACGAGGCGGCTTTGCCTCTAGATCCGGCATCGTCGGCTCACCAACACTCTTCTTGCGTCTCCGTTCCAGAACACGGCTGATGATCATCATCGGCAGGAGCATTGCGCAATAGGATGTGGAATAGGCCACGACGAAACCGTTTCTGGCCAATTTCGCTTCCAGTTCGCCGCGCTTATAACGGCGTTGGTGATACGCAATCTCATCGGCCGTACTCCATAGCCATGGATGCTGCGGGACAGCGATGACCAGGCCGCCCCCCGCGCGCAACGCACGATGCGCGGAGCGTAAGACCGCTTCGTCCTCGGCGATATGTTCGATCACGTCGAAAGCGCCGATGACGTCGAACGCATTTTCCGCCATAATGTGGCGCGCGTCCATCTGCACCAATTCGGCATTCTTTCCCATGCGCTGCGCCGCAACGACAAGCCCCGACGGATGTAGTTCTGAGCCCACCAAATGCTGCTTGGCGCCCTTTCTGGCGAGCGCTGTCAGCACGACCCCGTTTCCGCAGCCGACTTCGAGAACATTTCGCGCCGTTGGAAAGTACTTTTCAATCAGTCCCACAAGCATTCTATTTCGTGGTACGAACCAGAAATGCTCATCCTCGATCTCGGCCAGCATCTCAAAGGACTTCGGATCGAAACCCGAGATCGTATCCGCGAGATCGGGTGCGTACAGTGGTACTCCATCACAGACCGTTGGCGCGTGACCGCAGTTGAGACAAGCGAAGTTAATGGGCCAAATCGGTTGATTGTCGTCGACGACTGCCGCAGCTCCGCACTTGGGGCAAAGCCTGCGTGGCATGGTTGCCATCGCGTCATAGTCCATCAAAGTAGTCACTGGAAACTCCCGGTAAAGATACTCTAGCGCGCCGTCATTATCCAAAAGGTATAAGGGGGGAAACGCTGCCGGATGAGGTCGCCGGTCACGTCCGAAAATGAGGCCGCGGCAAGCGATGTATAGGCGTTTGGATGGCGAGCATGCTGGCCTCGATCAAGCGACACAAGAAGGCGGGCCAAAGGGTTCTGACGCTCAATATAGGCGCAATCGAGGCTCACCACGCGTCCGCCCGGCTTCACTACCTTGCGCAAAAGTGCATAGAGATGACGAGCCTGCTCATCATCAAGGTGATGCAGAACGGCGCCGACAATGGCGATGTCCACAGGTGGCAGCGTTGATGCCTCGGCTTCACCGAAATAGCCTACGTTGAAGCTGCCGCGGGTGCCATACTTCTTTTTCGCCGTTTCGATATACGCGGGGTTGGGTTCCCAGCCGATATAATCGACGTTCGGAAGATGCTCCAGCAGGTTTGCTGGTCCGCAGCCTATGTCCAACACGCGGTCGCCGGGATTTGCGCGGACATAGGTGTCGGCAAACCATTTGCGATTTCGTTCGGCTTGGAAGATCTGCTGGACGACCTCGTATACGACCGGATGGCGCAAGATGGAAAAGATACCCTGTTTCTCAGACATTGCTTTTTGTTCGCCCCGTAGAGTTGGATATTCGATAGAGGAAAGGCAAATGGGCAAGACCGAGGACGACCATAACCGGCGTGAACAACCTGAGAACGATGGCCGCCGCCTCGGCATGACTCGGCTCGACATTCATTCCGACGAGGATCGCTCGCACCGAAACCTCTTGAACGCCAAGTCCACCCGGAATCATAGACAAGATAGATATCGCCGTGACCGAGCCGACCAGTAGCGATCCTTGCCCGATGGTCAGGTTTACATCGACGGCGCTGAGGATGAGCAACCAGGCTGCCAAAGTCAGCCCCCACTTAAGAATGGTCGTGACCCCAAAGATCGCAAGGCGATATATGGGGATCGGTCGCCCCGAAAAGACTTTCATGCGCCGTCCGAACGACGTATCAGCTAGTCGGCGAACATAGGCCTGCAGGACCAGCGGAATGGCGAGCCCGACAAAAAACATGAGTATCAGCGCGAGCAGCGACAGAAATGCAGATCCGGAGCGGACGTAAATCAGGCCAGATACCCCCATGGCGGCAATGGTCGCTAGGTCGAGGATGCGCTCAAGCGCGACGTTGAAGGTCGAGTTGCCTATGTTGATGCCGGATTCATGCGCAAACTTCACTTTCAGCAGCTCTCCCAGCTGCAGGGGCGTGACAATCGATGCCCCGATCACGAAAGCGACGTAGCAATAGACGGGGCCGATCACCGCCGAGATCCAGGGGAGCTGGCTGATGGCGATCCAGCGGGCGGCGCAAACTGCAAATACCAAGATCGTCACTATGGACATCATGCAGAGAAGCCAGCCAACGGGTACCGCAGGCAAGATAACCGCCATTTTGCGCCAATCGAATTGGTAAAGGGCAAAGCTGCAGGCAGCAACGGCGATAGCGACTGGCCAAGAGCGTCTAAAAACTCGTCCGATCATGCCAGCCCAACCGACGCGATTTGCGCAGTTCTTTGGTTCAGGCATGGCTTGTCAATCTTATACATTCGATGCGTCACGTATGGATCCGTCAGAATGCTAAAATAGCATTGCCAATTACAAGACACTCCTACCAACCGGTGTTAGCCGGAGAGCGCGACACCTGAGGGCCGATTCGATACTTCAGCCTATGTTGTGCGACGGCAACGATCGTTATATCGGAACGCGCATCCATGCCAGACCATTTTTTTCGAAGCCCAGTCCCATATTCACCTTTTGACCTTTGTTTATTTCGAACGAGAGGTCTCAGTTCACCTCTGTGGGCGTTCCCAAGTAATTGATATCGCAGACGTCAGTCAGCGTGGGATCGGTGCGGTACAGATGTTGACGGAGCGAGGCGAAACACGGAACTGCGGAGCCGCTTCTCGATGACTGGAGCCGCATTCATAAAACATGGGGAAATCGCAGCGCTTCTCCAAGAGGCCGTCTTCCCGGGCCTTTGTAAAGGCCAGTTGGTTATGGGTGAAGCAAAACGAAAAAAGCCCTTCCGAGGGGGCCTTCATGGTAGGCTTTTAAGCTCAGTACCGCGGAATCTGTCAAAACGTTACTTCGCAGACAAGTCGTCTCTCGCTCGCCATATATTGGCCCCGCAATACCAAATCTACGCTGGGTAGCGGCTCCAGGTACTGGCGATAAATGAGTATGTCACCGTTCAGGTGTTCGTTTTCGACCAGATAGCTGACCTTCTCGCGAAACGCATCGAATTGGCAGCCTTCTGTGCCGATCACCCCACGCCTAAACCTTACCGTGTGCCCATAATAGACCCGGTCAGACCTGTGAGCTGCTAGTCGCTTCCCGTCCTCGGTGAATATAGGAAGAAGCTGTTCGAGGCCATCCTTTGTCTTCCTGCTGAGGGTAAACCAGTTCTCAGCCATGCGAAGATCGGTTGAATTAAACACGTTGATTGGACCGACTCCGTAGATTCCGACTGCGTCCGTCGGCGCCGCAACGGATTTCTGGATTTCCCGCAAGACCTTCGGAGGGTTTGTCACCACGTACGGCAGAGGAAGCGAAATTACATAGCATGCAAGCAGGATCATTACATGAGAGAAGACAGTGGAGATAGGATCACCAGGGACGATATCCTTGTGGACTATCTGACCTGTTTGCAACAGCGTATGCTCTGGCTTTGGCGTGGGGATTTGGCATACGCCGAACATCCTCGTCCGGCGCTCGGCAACGAACCTGTAGATTGAGGGGCCGCCCAAGTACCTACCAATTATGAGCAACGGATGGAGCGGCAGCAAAAGGAACACGTGCTGCGACAAAAGCACGTAGAACTCGTAACCTTTGACTGCCTTCCCGTTGCTGGCATCCACCGCGTAGAGATCCTTTTGAGCATCATCAGGGTCGATACCGACTTCGAGAAGCCACGGAATGTTTTTGGACAGCGGCTTAAGTTGGACCCGTCTAAATAGATCGACGGCCTTTACGAACGTTACCGTTCTATCGCACAGATTGCATCGGTCATCGTACGCGACCTGCAGCCTGTCTACACCACTGATGAACGTCTTGGTCCAAAACAAGGCTGCCAGGAACAGGAACTCGAATTGAGCCAGCCACCCGAGCTGTAGGACGAACAGGCTAAGCCCGAAGAACAGCAAGGCCCATACAATTACATACTTGCGAAACACTCCGCCTACAAGCACAAACGGCAGCAGCAGAAGATACCACGGCAACATCGCCCAGAGTGATACCCGCGCCAGGAAAACCGGGATCGGGCCTTGCGAAAGCAACCAACTAAACTCAGCAGAATATCTGGACATGAAGTTGTTGGTGAGCAGCATTGGACCCGCCCAGCCTGTCATCCATGCTGGCTCGGCCAGGTGAATCGAAAGCGAGTACAAGCACACGCACCAGTAACAGGCGAGCGTCATCAGCTTCGCGAGCTGCAGTCCGGATTCACTTGGCAGTCGGTTGTCATAGTAGAACGCCGAGATGGCCTTTCCCGCGAAGGTKCCTCTTTTCATCAGCACTCGATCGAGCGAAAAGTTCGCACCGGCGTTTGCAAAGATCAGGAGCACTGAAAGCATCGCTGCGATATAGTTCCCCAGTGTGTACGTGCTGAGCAGGGCGTCTCCCATCTGCCATTGGAAAACGATCAAGTACACGAGCGCGGATTGCGTGCAGAGGCCGAATGTCACCAAGACAGCGCCCAACAATCCCGTCATGGAAGTCAACCAAACAGTTGGCTGCCCCCAATCTGAGGGCTCAAGATAGGCTAATATCCAGAAGGCCCGCTCGGTCATGAAGAGTCCAAATGCGATGCGTATGAGCGCGAACTTCGGTGCTTCTTGCTCTGGGTTTGACGCGAAGGCCCCGCGTTTAGTGAGCCAGTGCGCGAGGCCACTAAGCACGGCCGCAGCCTTCACCCTGATAACTGGGTGTATGCCGAGGACAAACAATCCGATCAGTGTCGAGAAGAATCCCAAAGAACGCTTCCCGAACGCGTCCCAGGTTCCAGTAGACACGACCAAGGAAAGAGCAATGATAAATACAAGGCTCGTTACGACGGTCCCTTTGCTGCGGTGCACGTGCAAAAGGGATTTCATCCCCGCTGACATTTCCGTCGCATCAACCATGCCCATCCGTCGCCTTCAGTTTCTTCGCGAAGTCTCAACTGGGGCTTATTGAAAGGTGCCAAAGGGACTGCGAAACCGCTTGCTTCTATGACTGCTGTACAGGCGAACGCTTACTTTAAAATCTTACGAAGCTCAAGGTGAGACGGCGAGAGCCCACAGGCGGTTTGTCACCATTACGGCCAGTAATCCTGGTTTGTGGCGAAGTCGGCGGGGAAGGGCCCATATCCTTCAGCGCCAGAGCGGCCGGAACGACGACAACTGAATTCGCGGCTCCCAAGCGGTCCGCGCTGGCTCCACGGGCGCCGATTCCGGTGAAGGCAAGGATCGGATCTGTCAAGCCGGAATCATCAAAAACGGATTATATAACGGAAGCGGCAATAGCACCAATGGCTTATAATGGTGCCCGGAGGCGGATTTGAACCACCGACACGCGGATTTTCAATCCGCTGCTCTACCAACTGAGCTATCCGGGCATCGAGGCCTGAGGCCTTCCGGCCGAGGCCGGCGGGGGTCATTTCCCCCGGAGCGAGCGGGGTTATAACATCTTGTTCGGCCATGTCCAGCGCCAGAACCCACTTTTTTGACAGGTTTACGAAAATCGCTAATTCCTGAACAAAAACAGGCGCAACCTGCTCGGCTCAGTCGTCCGAACCGTCGGCCTTGGTCTCGTCGTCCGAGACCGGAATGGCGTAGGAGCCCGTCAGCCAGCGCGACAGGTCCAGCGTGCGGCAGCGGTCGGAGCAGAAGGGATAGTGGTCGCGCGCCGATGGCTTGCCGCATTCCGGGCAGGGTCTCGTCTTGCGGAGCGGCTCGACCTTGCCGCCGGTCTTGATCGGTTCGGATGTCATTTTAGAATACTCCTTTCTACAGGGGCATGGCGCTTCGGCAGCTTTTGATCGCCGAAAACACCCTGCAGGCGCAGCCGGAGCACCTTTCGGTCGGCTTGCTCTATTGGCCGCGCCGTCTGAACCGGCCTCTTTCAGCCTTCCGGCCAGGCCGCCGCCACGTCGAAGCCTTCGCCGGTCAAAAGCCCCGTCACCTCGAAAAGCGGCAAGCCGACGACGTTGGTGTAGGAGCCGACCAGCTTCTGCACGAAGGATCCGGCAATTCCCTGGATCGCGTAGGCGCCCGCCTTGCCGCGCCATTGCCCGGACGCGATATAGTTGTCGATCTCGCGGGTGGAAAGCCGCTTGAAGCGCACCTTGGTCTGCACCACCTTCTGGCGGAACTGGCCGCCGGGGGTGATCAGGCAGATGCCGGTATAGACCCAGTGTCCGCGCCCGGAGAGCAGGTGCAGGGCAGACGAGGCCTGCTCCGTATATTCGGTCTTTTCGAGAATGCGGCGACCGACGGCGACCACCGTGTCGGCCGACAGGATATAGCTGTGCCGCCAGGCCGGATCGTTGCGGATGGCCCCAAGCGCCGCTTCGGCCTTTTCCGTCGAAAGCCGGCGGGCAAGCGAGCGCGGATGTTCGGATTTCTTCGGCGTCTCGTCGATATCCATCGGCATCAGCCGCGCCGGCGCGATGCCGGCCTGGTTGAGGAGGTCGAGACGGCGCGGAGAACCGGAGGCCAGTATCAGCTTTTGTTCCAGCGCCATGAGAGCCCGCCGCGGATGAAGGGATTTTACTTGAAGCGGTAGGTGATACGGCCCTTGGTCAGGTCGTAGGGCGTCATTTCGACAAGCACCTTGTCGCCGGCGAGAACGCGGATGCGGTTCTTGCGCATGCGGCCGGCGGTATGGGCGATGATCTCGTGTTCGTTTTCGAGCTTCACGCGGAACGTCGCGTTGGGCAGGAGTTCGGTCACGACGCCCGGGAATTCGAGGACTTCTTCTTTAGCCATCTATAGTTTTTCTTCCTGTGTTGGGTTGGGCCGGCAACGCTTTTCGCGCCCGCCCGGAAATTTGCGCGGAAACTACACAATCGTGTCCGCTTTGTGAACCTCGCTTGCGCGCTATTCTCAATGTCGTTTCAAGTCACATCCGGCAGGCCGTTTCAGGCGGTCTCGGCGGGGTGCCGGCTGATGCCGGAAAGCCGTTCGTCGATCAGCCGCCAGAGGTGGTCTCGAACCTCACGATAGGCATCGAGCATCTGGTCGCGGGTGCCGGTCGCAGCGGTCGGATCCATGGTCGGCCAATAGACCACGTCGACGGCATTGGCCCGGGTCAGTTCCAGCGCGGCATGGTGGGCTTCCGGCGTCAGCGTGACGATCAGGTCGAAAAAATCGTCCTCGAGCTCTTCGAGCGTACGCGGCTGGTGGCGGCCGATCGAAAGGCCGACCTCCTCCAGCACCGCATCCACGAAGGGATCGCGCTCACCGGAGCGCACGCCCGCCGACTGGACGTAGATATCGGGTGGCAGCAGCCGCTTTGCAATGGCCTCCGCCATCGGCGAACGGATGATGTTGAAGCCGCACATGAAAAGGATGGCGCCCGGTCTCTTGGTTTTGGTCTCCGGCGCGAGCACTGCTTCCATGCTCAACCGCGCCAGTAAAGCACGCAGACCAGCGTGAAAAGCCGGCGGGCCGTGTTGAAATCGACGCGGATCTTGCCGTCCAGCCGGTCCATCAACGTCTGCGAGCCTTCGTTGTGGACGCCGCGCCGACCCATGTCGATTGCCTCGATGCGGCTCGGGGTAGAGGAACGGATCGCCTCATAATAGCTTTCGCAGATCATGAAGTAGTCCTTGATGATCCGCCGGAAGGGCGTCAGCGACAGGATATGGGTCGCCACCTCGTCGCCCCTTTCGGTGGTGATGCCGAGCACCAGCTTGGCGTCAACGAGCGAGAGCTTCAGCTTGTAGGGGCCGCCGGCATGGCCGAACGGCTCGAAAGAGTTTTCCTCGACCAGGTCGAAGATGGCGACCGCCCGCTCGTGCTCCACATCGGGCGTCGAACGCCCGATCGAGTCGTCCAGAACGACGTCGTAAAGCCGAAAGTCGCCCCGCCCCATCCGTCAGCCCTCGTCGTCGAGGGGCAGGCCGTTCAGGCGGATTGCGACGGAACGGGCGTGCGCATCGAGCCCTTCGGAATGCGCAAGCGTGATCGCCGCCGGCGCCAGCTGGCGGAGCTGATCCGGCCCAAGCCGCAGGATGGAGGTGCGCTTGACGAAATCCAGCACCGAAAGGCCGGAGGAAAAACGGGCGGAACGGGCGGTCGGCAGCACGTGATTGGAGCCGCCGACATAATCGCCGATCACTTCCGGCGTATGGCGGCCGATGAAGATCGCACCGGCATTGCGGATGCCGGGCAACAGCGCGTCGGGGTCGGTAACGGCAAGTTCCAGGTGCTCAGCGGCAATCCGGTTGGCGAGCGGCAGCGCGGCCTTGAGGTCCGGCACCAGGATAACGGCGCCGAAATCGCGCCAGCTCGCCGCGGCGGTTTGCGAACGCGACAGGGTCTTCAGCTGGCGCTCGACCGCCGCCTCCACCGCCTTGCCGAGCCCGGCGTCATCGGTGACGAGGATCGACTGGGCGCCGGCATCATGTTCGGCCTGGGCGAGCAGGTCGGCGGCCAGCCAGTCCGGATCGTTCTCAGCGTCGGCGATGACCAGGACTTCCGAGGGGCCGGCGATCATGTCGATGCCGACCGTGCCGAAGACATGCCGCTTGGCCGCCGCCACAAAGGCATTGCCGGGGCCGACGATCTTGGCGACCGGGGCGATCGTCTCTGTGCCATAGGCGAGCGCTGCCACGGCCTGGGCGCCGCCGACGCGGTAGATCTCGGTGACGCCGGCGATGCGGGCAGCGGCGAGCACCGCCGGATTGATCTTGCCGCTGCTTGCAGGCACCACCATGACGACGCGCGGCACGCCAGCGACCTTTGCCGGCACCGCATTCATCAGCACCGAACTCGGATAGCTGGCTGTGCCGCCGGGAACATAGAGGCCGACAGCCTCGATCGCCGTCCAGCGGGAGCCCAAGCCGACGCCGATCGCATCCTCGTAGATGTCGTCCTTCGGCATCTGGCGGGCATGGTGGCGCTCGATCCGTTCGGCGGCGAACTCCAGGGCGTCAATGACCTTCCGGTCGGTCGCGGCAAGTGCTGCGTCAATCTCGGCCTCGGTCACCTTTATTCCGACCTTGGCGAGGTCTATACCGTCGAAGCGGGCGGAATAATCGATCAATGCCTGGTCGCCGCGGGCGCGCACATCGTCGATGATGGCGCGCACCACCGTATTCACATCTTCCGAGACCTCCCGCTTGGTCGAGAGAAATGCGGAAAACTTCGCCTCAAAATCCTGCGACGCCTGATCCAACCAGATTGCCAAGCGGATATCCCTTCCAGCTCAAAAAACGATGTTATCCCGCTCGGGCCGTTCGGGCAAAGGGGCCAGATCAGGGATGACGGGGCTTCGACGCCGTTTCCCATGCGCCGCCGACATCCGCAAGAGCAACTTCGATGCATTCGACATCGAGCGCAATTGTCGATTTGCCGGAAAGCACCAGTTCGATCGTGCCTTCCGGGCCGTCGCCCTTCTGCGAGAAGGTGATCGCCAAAAGCGACAGGACCTCATCCTTGCGGCCGCGATTGACGCCCGTCGAGCGCACCGCCTCGACCCGCTTGAAGACGATGGCCGAGCGGCGGCGTTCGAAACTTTTACGTTTTTTCTCGCCGGCATTTTCCCAGACGAAACGGTTGGCCGCGAGCGAGAAGTTTCGTTCGGGCTGCGACCAGCGCACGTCACCCACCTTGAAGACCGCATCCTGCATATGGGCGGAAATGACACCCAGGTCGTCCGGGTCGAGGGCCAGCAGCTTCAAGTCGGTCATCGCTTCCAATATCCATTAAGAGGCGCGCGTTCACGCGAATGTTCCTGGGACTTGAGATAGGATGTGGCGAGCCAAGAAGCAACGGCGGCGAACAAGACAGCACGCAGCTTTATCCGCAGCCGACAGATGGTGCCGGCACGGTGAAGACGGGAATGGGGCAGGCAGGGCATGGGGTATTGATGTGAGGTCGGTTTCCACCTGCCCCGATCGACTTTTGCGGTTCAGGGAGGATTTCCGAGCCCTCCCCTCGCCGCTTTTGACGACCATCACCGGAACCGGGCACTTTCGAACCTTGGTGAAGGCAGCCGGTTCGCGAACCCGGTTCCCATCCGATGACGCGGCCATTATGGCCCGGCGTCTTGATCCCGGGGATGTCGATGGAGCGAAAAATCTGCCAAGCCCTTGACGAAGCAGGAAGGCAACCGCCGTCCGGCCGCATTTCCTCCCCGGAGTTATCGGGGATATCGCCTTGGCATGCGTAGTTACGAATGCGCTACGATGTGATTAACAAGGCGAGGCGCTTCCTCGGCAACCGCCAATATGGTGCCTGACTTTCGGGTCGAGGCGAAATCCAATCCGGCGAAATAGAGGTCCGGCAGGGCGGTCACGCCGTCCTCGTGAACCGGTTGCCCCAAGCTGTCGAGCACACCGGGAAGTCTCACCCAACTAAAATCACCCTTGAAGCCTGTGCACCACCGGCCTGCTTCGGCCAATCCCTCCGCGATCTGGACGCCCGATTGGCCGCCTCCGACCACCAGCACCGGTCCGTAGGGCAGATCGGCATCGCCGCGGTAACCGGCCGACGGCAGATCCTACTCCACGCGATTTGGCGCGTTGTTGCGAAGGCGAATGAGGGATAGCATCGTTCCAAACGTTGAGATCCGAGCACATCCGACCATGACATTTTCCTCGCCGCAACCGTCAGCCCGGATCCTCTTTTCCAGTGAGGGAAGAGCCTGGAATGCGCTCGATGCCGCTCTCGTGCATATCCCGGGCGGAGTGTCTTCGCATGTGCGGGGGAGCGAACTGCATCGACTGGGCATGCATTTCGGTCCGCCCGTCCAGGCGGATTGCACGGTCGGCGACAGGCGGATGCGGCGTTTGCAGAAGCCCGGCGATATCGATTTCGTTCCGGCGGGCGTGGATGGATCCTGGGAGGACGATGCGGATTGCCAGATCCTGCGGCTGAGCCTTCGCCCCTCGCTTCTGGAACAGGTTGCCGAAGAGCTTGGAAGGGACACAGCAAGGATCGAATTCATCCCGCGGCTCCAGCTTCGCGATGCCCGTATCGAGGCGATCGGCTGGGCCATCAAGGCGGATCTCGAGGCGGAAATGCCGTCCGATCCGCTCTACATCGATCTTCTGGCGAACGCGCTGGCCGTCCGACTGATCGAAACCACGACTGACGGCAGTCCATACCCGAGAGCCTCCGGCGCGCCAAGAATGTCCGCGCGCCAGCTCAGAATGCTGACCGACTTCATCGAGACGAACCTCGACCAGAAACTTCATCTCGCCGATCTGGCTGTCGTCGCGGGCGTCAGCGTCACCCGGCTCAAGACGCTGTTTCGCCACAGCACCGGAACGTCCGTGCATCAATATGTGATGCGCCGCCGCATCGAATACGCAAGGGCCCTGATCGCCACGACGAGGATGCCGGCCAGCGAGATCGCCCTGGCCGCCGGCTTCGCTCACCAGAGCCACATGGCCTCGACGATGCAGCGTATCCTCGGGCAGACCCCGAGCGAGATCGCTCGTCCGGCACCCGAAATCCGCCCGAAACTGCAAAGATCCGTCTGAATCTGCGCGATGCGGCCTGCCCTATTCCTTAGCTCTATACCTCGCAACTCAAGGAATTGGACATGCTTGCAATCGTCGGAGCGGCCGGAAAGGTCGGTTATTCAACATCATTGGCATTGCGCAAGGCGGGCGTGCCCGTCAGGGCGATCCTGCGCGATCCGGCAAAGACGGAACAGCTGAGCAAGATCGGCTGCGAGATCGCAATCGCCGACCTTCTGGATGCCGAAGCCCTCGCCAGATCGATCGCCGACGCGGATGCCGTACAGATCATCCTCCCGGCCTCGCCGCAGGCGAAAGACACCGCCGACGAGATGCTGCGGGCGATAGAAAGCCTTGCCGGAGCGCTCGAACAGGCGCGCACCAAGCGGGTGCTGGCGATTTCCGACTACGGCGCTCACGTCACCGACGACATCGGGATGCCCAGCATCTTTCGGATATTCGAGGACAGGCTCGGCCGGCTCGATAGCCACACGTTGCTGCTGCGATCGGCGGAGCATATGGAAGGATGGGGGCGCGTCATCCCGACCGCCATCGCATCCGGCATCCTGCCGACCTTTCACGACCCGGTCGACAGAAGGTTTCCCACGATTTCGGCTCCGGACCTCGGCCCGATTGCCGCCGGCCTGCTGTTGCAGCCTGCCACCGGGCAAGGCCCGGAAGTCATCCATGCCGAAGGGCCACGCCGGTACAGCGCCAGCGACGTTGCGGAGGCGCTGGGCCAGCTCCTGGGCCGGACGGTTTCTGCACAAACCATACCCCGTCCGCAATGGAAGGAACGTTTCGAGCGGAGCATGAACGCGAGTGCCGCCGGACTGCTGATTAAGGTCTATGACGCTCATAACAAGGGCGGCCTGATCGATATCGAACCGGGCGCCAGCAATATTCGTTACGGCACGACCGGACTGAACGATGCTTTGCGGCCGCTGCTTCCGCCGCAGTGAAGGTCGACCGGAGCGGTTGCGGTCCGGTCGACTGCAGGACGGTTCACCACTCGCCCGGGAGCGAATGACCGCCTCACCAGCCTGTCGCCCACCGCGCCATCCTCAGCTGGGAAAATCGGCGGAAAGGCTGATGTCCTCCCAGAGTTCGATCTGGGCCAGGCGCTCCTTCAGCTTTTGCGTGACGGCGTTATAGGCGATGGCGCCCAAAACCAAGTGGCGGGGCGCCTGATCCGCTTCGGTCGCGGCGATCATCGCCTCGCCGGCGCGCACCGGATCGCCCGGCTGGCGGCCGCTATAGCCGGCTGTCGCGCCCATGCGGGCGGCCGCCGTCTCGGAATAATCGGCGATCGTGCTCGGCGTCTGCTTCAGGGATCGGCCGGCCCAGTCGGTGCGGAACGGACCGGGCTCGACGCAGGTGACCTTGATGCCAAGCGGCGCGCCTTCATGGGCGAGCGCATCGGAAAAACCTTCGACCGCATGTTTGCTCGCCGCATAATATCCGGAACTCGGAAGGCCCATGAAGCCGGCCATCGAGGTGATGTTGAGGATGTGGCCCCTGCGCTTCGCGCGCATGCCCGGCAGCACGGCGCGGGTCATGGCGAACAGGCCGAAGACATTGGCGTCGAACATCGCCCGGATCTCGTCCTCCTCGCCTTCCTCGATCGAGGCCTGATAACCGTAGCCGGCGTTGTTGACCAGCACGTCGATGCGTCCGAACTTCCGCTCGGCAGCCGAAACCGCATCAGAAACCTGCTTCATGTCCGTCACGTCGAGATCGAGCGCCAGGACATGGTCCGTGCCTTCGGCCAGATCGGCGACGCGATCCTTGCCGCGGGCGGTGACGACGGTCGGCCAGCCGCGCTCGATCGTCAGTTTGGCAAGTTCGCGGCCGAAGCCGGTGGAACAGCCGGTGATGAACCAGACGGGGGCTTGAAGATCGGTCATGGGGAAATCTCCGTGGAGGTGCCGGATCAAACAATATGAGGCGGGATTAAAGAAGGGCGTATGCAAGAGATAGACATGCAAAAAAGGACGGCAAGGGCAATGCCCCAACCGTCCTTCATAAATCTCAGCCTTTATAAATATCAGCCTTTCGGATCGATCAGTCGCTGACGCGCTCGACCACTGCACCGCAACGGGTGAGCTTTTCTTCCAGCCGTTCGAAGCCGCGGTCCAGGTGATAGACGCGGCTGACCATGGTTTCCCCTTCGGCGGCAAGGCCGGCAATCACCAGCGAGACGGAAGCGCGCAGGTCGGTCGCCATGACCGGAGCGCCCTTCAGCCGAGTCACGCCTTCGACCCGGGCCTTCTGGCCGGACAGCGAAATCCTGGCGCCGAGGCGGGCAAGCTCCTGGACGTGCATGAAGCGGTTCTCGAAAATCGTTTCGGTAATGTTCGAAACGCCTGAAGACCGGGTCATCAGCGCCATGAACTGTGCCTGCAGGTCGGTCGGGAAGCCCGGGAACGGCTCGGTGGTGATATCGACCGGCTGGATGCCGTTGCCGTTGCGCACCACGCGCAAGCCGGTCTCGGTCTCGGTGATGTGGGCACCGGCCAAACGCAGCGTGTCGAGCGCGTTGTCGAGCAACGACGCTTCCGTGCCCTCGAGCACGACGTCGCCGCCGGCCATCGCCACAGCCATGGCATAGGTGCCGGTCTCGATGCGATCCGGCAGGACCCGGTGGCGGGCGCCGGAGAGCGACGTGACGCCCTCGATGGTGATCGTCCGGGTGCCGGCGCCGGAAATCCTGGCGCCCATGGCGGTCAGGCATTTTGCGAGATCGACGACCTCCGGCTCACGGGCGGCGTTTTCGATCACCGTCGTGCCGCGCGCAAGCGTCGCCGCCATCATCATCACGTGGGTCGCGCCGACCGACACTTTCGGGAAGACGTAGGTGGCGCCGATCAGGCCGCCCTTGGGGGCCGTAGCGTTCACATAACCGCCGTCCACCTCCAGGGAGGCGCCGAGCGTCTGAAGACCTTCGAGGAAGAGATCGACCGGACGGGTGCCGATCGCGCAGCCGCCCGGCAGCGAGACACGCGCCTGGCCTTCGCGGGCAAGCAGCGGCCCGATGACCCAGAAGCTCGCCCGCATCTTGGAGACCAGCTCATAGGGGGCGGTCGTATCGACGATGGTGCGGCAGGTGAAATTGATGGTGCGCGAATAGCTCTCTTCCTGGCGTTCGCGGCGGCCGTTGACGGCGACGTCGACCCCATGATTGCCGAGAATGCGCAGCAGCTGTTCTACGTCGGCCAGATGCGGCACGTTTTCGAGCGTCAGCGTGTCGCTCGTCAGAAGCGAGGCGATCATCAGCGGCAGAGCGGCATTTTTCGCTCCCGAGATCGGAATGGTGCCCTTGAGTTCGTTGCCGCCTACAATTCTAATGCGATCCATAAGTTGTAACTCTTCCTTCTGAGAGCGCGAAAGGAGGCGTCCTTAAACGAAATCCGCCGCTGCTTCAATGATTGCTAAAATGGCCTGCCCGAATAGCCCGTCTGGCGCATAAGCTACGATGATTCGTCCGTTTTTGCGGCAGGCAGTCCCGGTTCTGCGGCGGGAAGTCCCTGGGTCAGATCCTCCTCGCCCGCCCGGCGGGCCCGCGCCTGGGTCTTGCGGCGCATCAGATTCTCGCGAAGCTTGGCCGCAGCCTTCGCCTTGCGCTGCGCTTCGCGGGCTTCCATCGCCTTGCGGTGCCGGTCGCCACGGCCTTCGCCTGTATCCCCACCTTCGGAATCGTGCCGTTCGTCATCATTCGCCATGGCCCTCCATAGCGAAAAAGCGGGATTCTTGAAAGCGGAAGCGACGTTTTCCCCACCCGTTGGCAAAGAACTTGGAATTTGCGGCTTGCGCTGCCGGWGAACCTATGGCAATAGGCCGCTGCCGACGACGCGGGTCTTTCGCGCCGGCTGACGCTGCTATAGCTCAGGGGTAGAGCACTCCCTTGGTAAGGGAGAGGCCGAGAGTTCAAATCTCTCTAGCAGCACCATTTTTCCATCCCAATAGAACCTCCAGCGTCAATAGTTCGCACGGCTCTGAACTCATGTCCGAATTTGCCAACGTTCAGACGAAGGTTGTGCCTGGAACTCCGGCGACCGAGAAATTATCGGCATGTGAACGTGAATTCACAGTCGAGGATACGTTAAGCCGGTCGATCTATAGCTGACGTAAGCATGGCCGGTTAGGACGATTGTTGCTAAAGGGGAAAAGCCGCCACAACACGTGCCTGAGTTTGATGCACCCGCCCCTGCGTTACGACGACTTCTTGATCAAGGCTATGAAACCTTCGCTCACTATCGCAAGCCAACGGCTCTTGAAACCTCGCCGCTACGACCCGGAGAAGCTACTGAAGCGACTGAAGTCCAAGCCATTGAGGCTTCTGGAAGTTGAGGACGTACAGGAATACTCTGCGGCTGCCCTGACGACGGTAGGGTCTGTTGACGATTATAACCATTTCCTTCCACGCCTGCTGGACCTTTCAGTGGACTCTGCTGTCGTTGAGCCTGAAGTCATCGCTCTGAAGCTAAAGGCGGCAGACTGGCTTGCCTGGCCGCAGAACCAGAAGCATGTCGTCGAACAAATCTTTGCAGAAGCGTGTGTACATGCGTTCAGGCAACACCCGGACAAATACCTTCCGAATAAGTGGCTTATCGGCCTTGCGATACCGAACGTTGACCTCAATAAACTCCTCATCGAGATTGAAACGTCAAACAACGACTTCTGCGCCCTACAACTTGCGCACCTGATACTTTCCGAACTCCCGTTCGCGAGCGACGCTTTTGAGCGAGGTTACTGGATGGAAGCGCCCGACAGCCAGCTCGGACTAAAGCTATCGTTCATACTATGCGGCGGAATATATCGGTGTGGGCAAAGACATGGATAGAGACAAAACGAAATCTCTGACACAATCGGCATTAGCTTTACGCAAGACCGGCACGGCTGGAGTGACCTTCTCGTCATCCAAGGCGGAACATCCTTCAGTCTTCAGATCAGCGACGTGTTCAGCGACGGCCCGCTGGGACTTCTCAGGCTTTGTGACGCCATCCTGACCAATCGAGCAGAAAGCGTCGATTTCCTAGATGAGCCTGGTGGGCACCGCTTGGCCATTTATCCCGACCCGGAGCAGCAGCATATCATGACGCTAGAAATCGGCGTACTTGCAAGCCCGGACAAAACAGAGGCGATACCGACGTTCTCGACGCGCTCAAAACGCAAACAGTTGCTGATATTGCTGATGACGGAACTCTGGAAACTACATCATTTTCACGCGGAGCCGTCGTTTCAACGTGGCAGGTCAGGATTTGCTCATGCCGAGTTGCTGTTGGAGCTTAACCGCACGTGGGATGCTGATCAACGCATCGGGCCGTCGATCTTGAAGTAGTTCAATGAACGCTGAACCGTCTCGCTTCTCGACGGCTATGGCGCGCAAAGCAGCTTTAGCTTCTTTGGATATCTAGACGCTGACAAGGCGCTACCGCTAAGCTGGCTAAAAGACCCCCGAGCTATCGACCAATCGGTGTCAATGAATTCCAGCGTTTCGTCGCGAAAGTAGAATAGGAAAAGGCGGGCTCCTTCAGGGTCCACGTTCATGACCTCCCAGTCGACGCAGCCTCCTAGCTTTTCTTTCCCAACGACCTCATAGAATTCTCCCCATTTTGGTGTTTGTTTGGCGTATCTACCTTTGCCAGAGAACCATGCATGATCGTTTGTCGCATCCCAATTCCATCGGCTACAGTTCGTGAAGCGAATTGTTGCTGCCTCTCTGGAAGACGATTTCTGTCGCCCGGGATTCAGCAAGAACCGTAATTCGGCAGTCCTGCCGCTAAACTTGACGTCCAGTGAAGGGGCATTAGGCGCTGCCTCCAAATCTTCATTGAGCTGAATGAAACCGAGTTTATTCATTGTGGTCCTGATTGAGAATGCCTTTCGATAGTGCCAGGGTATAGGAAGCGCGGAAACCCGCCAGCTCATTTCGGTCCATGATGCAGTTGCCCTGGCTGCCTCGACCGAAGGATTACGGCTATCGGCCTAAAATCGCCCGGGAGCTATCACGGGCGCTCGCCAGAGTTACTTTAGTAGGTGGCTTCTCTTCGCATACGCTTCACGAGCCAGGATGTACTCGCTGCTCCAGATGTCGATGGCGTCGGACGCCCGGTCGAAGTTGATCTGGAGCTGTGGGTCGTTGTCGATCCGATTCATCCGTTCAAGATGACTGCGAGGAAACGGCGCTCCGAAGGCATCGATAATCCCTCCCATGATGTCCGCGTATTCGGGCAACAGCATTTCCTGCAGCGCATCACGAACAGTCGGAGCCAAAGCACCGGACGAATTGTCAAAAAATTGCCGCACGCCGCCGTTCCCGACCTCTCCGTCGAAGATCACTGTGGCGTAAAGATACACGTGAGGCCGACCAAACTTAACCACCGTCTGTGGGATAAGCTGGTCTTCGATGGAGATGCCTTGTTCAGCTTGCTCTATTGCCTGGCCTAGAAGCCAGTCATCAAGTGAACCAAGATCATCGTAGTTCGTCATCATCTCGATCCGAAAACGGGGAAAACTAAGTCCCTACTAGCAAGGCCACCCGCTTCCAAGTCGGCTCATCAGCATATGGGAGATAGCGGCCCTAGCCCATCATTGAAGTTGGCTGCAGCTCGTCACTTTTTGCTCTTTTTCCTGTTAGGCGTGTCCCATTCCCAGAGAAACCTTGACCGGAGCGCATAAAGGCATTCTTCCCACGTCTCGCGCTCGCAAGCTGCGACGGCCGTAACCAAATAGCTTTTCATGGTCTGGAATGAGTAAGAATGAATGCGTAAGTTCTTCAGCTCTTTAGGGCCGGTTGACACGTTGTTGGGCGTTGCCACCCTAATGGAAAACGTCTCCGCCCAATCTACATCCTTCGGTCCGATGTCGAGTTGCAGCCAGATATCAGCGTCATCTGGTGAGGCCGTCTCGAACCCCTCATCTGCCTCCATATCGATACAAAACACTTCTCCGGAAGAAAGAGCCGTGACTGCGCCAATTTTCAGTTCCATCGCATCATTAGCCAGTTGATTTTTCGGTTAGATCAGCCTCGTTCCAGCCTTGAGTTATGGCGTTGGCATTCGACTGTGTCGTTGATCAGAGCTTAAAGACTTTTGTGGCCTACGCAATGACCGCAGATGGCGCGAAGTTGCCACCAGCGTTAGTGACTCGGGTGCTGCCCGGTTCGGCCGGGAGCTAGATACCTTGACGTTCCAATGATCCCGTTAGAACTCTTCAACCTTGAAGGGGGCATCAGCATCGAAGTCGTTGCCGAAGAAGTTAACTCGGATGAACTTGCCGCGAACGAACCCCTTAGTACGAGCTACCTCTACGAAGTAGTCAGCACCACCGTGCCTATGTGTCGCAAGAGGGATTCCCATGTCTCGTAGGCGTTCAACCATGGAAAAGACGTCTGTCTCATCAGGACTGCGAAATAGATAAACGCGTTCATGATTTTTTGACGCCTGAAAACCGAGATTCAGAAACGGCGTCACATCGTCTTCGACCGCTACCTCCAGCCCCACCCGTCCAGACTCTGCGATAGTGACCATAGTAGGTTTCGACATTGTCAAGTTCCCCCTGAGGGTGAGTTTCATGCCCTCGCTTTTGTACCAGTGTGTTCGTCACGGCGGCACCGCCCGCCTTTGTGACCCGGGTGCTGATCCGCTTCCGGCCCAACGCGGACTTCGATACTGCCATATCAAACCTGATGAGAAGTGCGGCAGATCAAGCCCAGAGGTCGCCCTTCTCGTTGAGATTTCGCGCAGCAAGCTGAGCTGCTGCGTCCTCGTTCCATTTGTTTTTGCCGGAAAAAAGCCTGACGGATCGTGTAGCTGAAGGCCACTCTCGATCACGAAGGCCGTCAAGATCGAGCGCTACGCGAAACGCTGAGAATTCCCGAAGGTGATCCTGCTTATCCAGTCCAGGTAACTCTGCCAGGTTTTTGCAATTAATCAGCGCAAGCCGCTTGAGGCTCGCTCCGTTCAAGTCCACCTGCTTTAGCTGAATCTGGTCTTCAATGCGAAGCGATGATAGTGCGGGTAACCGGGACAGATCACCCATCGTTGCCAAGCCCTGCACGCGGATAATGTGCAAAATTTCAAGCGATTTGCTCGACAGGTCGTCAATATCGGCACGGCCTCCTAAGATCAACTTCAGGTCCTTCAGCGTCGATATGCCTTTCACAAAATTCAGCGCATGTTTCTTGGCATAACCACTTAACGTCAACGTCCGCAACCGAGGCACGCCTTCCAACCCGTCGATACCCTTTGAGTGGCCTTGGATAAAAAGGCTGTCCAGTAACTCGCAGTCGGCCAAAGGTGAAAGATCAAAGTTCCGCTTGCGGTTTTCACCGAGCGAAAGCTGTGCCAAGCGGCGAAGTTCTATCGTTCTCAGAAAGTCGGGGCGGTCCAGCTCGAAGACCCCGAAGTCTAGAAACCTCAGATTTGGGAGCCGTCCGATCTCCTCCTCATTGTCAATTGCAGTCAGACAATCGACTGCGAGGTTACGTGTTTCAGGCAGATGACGGAGAGTCATTGCATCGAAACGCCCGCCGTAATGCCCAAAAAATCGCACTTKAAGGCGATCTTTGACTAGCCCGCAGGCTTCGTTCAGCGACGCCAAAATCGCGGGCGTATAGGCTTCTGGCCTGCTGAACTGAACAATCAATCGTCCACGCGTCTCGCATTCCTTGGCAATCTCAATAGGGGAAAGGATTTTCGGGTCGTGTAATCGCCCGCTATCTATTTTCAGCATGCTTCAACCATTTCATTGACGATGGCTTGGAATACTACCGATTTCAAGAATGACGGCAATTGACGAGATAGCTGCCGCGCCTAAGCCTCCGCCACTCCTCCCACCGCGTCGCCTCCATCAGGCGGCACGATAATAGCACATCTGGTCGCTACTCGGCCTATTGCGGTCTTCATGCACAGCATCTACCAATGCGGCTTCGGACGAAGGCGATGTTTGGACATAGGTAAGCGACGCGTTGATCAGGTTTGAAGCAATGGAATTCGATCTCGGAGCAAGAGCGACGTCGGCCGACCTTGACCGCATTGAGATGACGCACCGTCCTGACCTAGCTGCGAACGAACTGCGGGCGTATTTTTCGGTAAGTGGGCAGGGTAAGTATCTGAGAGTGTACTTCCCTCACGTAGACATCTTCCGGGTCATCGATGACATGCATCAGCCGCTGGAAGAGCATGGGATGGAAAAGGTGGGACACGTCCCTGAACATTTTGCTTACAGAGTTGAAGGAAGCCCTTTCTGGGCTGCGCAACGCGAACTCTTCGAGATATCGCTACCTGGATCGACCCACTACCTTTTTGTCACCGGAGGCAACTGCCTCGATGTGATTTCGAGAAACAAACCTCGCTTCTCGTGGGTCGCTTCCAACTCCGACTAAGGCATCACCAAGCTTTACTGAGCTGGCGGTAGTCGATCCGGAGAACGTTAGCCTTTCGGGTTACTCCTCCGATTGATAACGTGAAGCTCTATGACACGGGGAGGCTTGGTCGATGAATTATTCGGACGTGGTTGAAGGGGATGAGCTTTTGCGATGGTTCGGCGAGGTTCCGACGTTCCACGACAGCGAAATCCTCAGTCTATCCCTCCGTAGAACCGGGTCCAGCGATTGAAGGTGCATGGCTGGATCATGACCGGCGAGGTCGATCCAGACGGATATTTCGTGCTGGACAAGCACGCAGTCGTAACCTTTTTCCTTGAAGGCGTCATGGACCTTCAGCTTAACGGCTTTAGCGGCCAGAATGTGATTGCGGGCCTCGTCCTCCAACGCGCAACCGACCGAGGTCAAGCTATTACAGCCTGCCGGAAGATCGGACCGACATCGAAATCGAGTTGGTACCTTGTTATGGGTTGGACGGGTTCATCAGAGCGAAGAAGGTGGCGATCTCGTTCGTCCAGGGACGCCCTGCGGATAGATGATGGGACTGTAGCTTCCGTTCGGCTCCTATTGGTGTGAAGCGGAAGACGCGTCTCGGCCGAGGCGGACTTTGGTCAGTGGTGCTCGACAACATTTTGGTCTTGTTCGAACGCCTTGGTCACAACGATCTCTCCCACAATGGCTGCGTTGAAATTTTCAAGGTCGTCGGCCGGTATCCAGTATTCCCTCAGCGCCTGGCCGCCTGCATCTTGCGGAGCGTAGGCAGCCAGAAACGTGCTCAGAACTTCGAAGCGTGTGACATACCCAGCACCGTCCCGGTTGACATTCCAATCCCTCGCGATCCGAATGGCATAATCTTGAGAAAGCACGGGATAGAAAATAGGTTGGTCAGGCAGTCGAGGTGGAAACGTCCTCATGCCGCTCTGCTTTATCAATTCCAGTTCAATCGGCCCTACAGGTCGCCAAAGGGTCACAGTCTCCATCTCAATCTCCGCAGAAAGCATTTGCCGTAGTAGCTCCACACGAGAAGTAAGGCGCTCCGAAAGTCCGTCTCTGGCGCTTCTGTACTACGAGGCCTTTCGGCCAAAGCGGCCATTTGATATGGGGAGACGCCAGTTTATTTCCTAAACCATTGCTCGATCACCGAACCAGTCTGCATATCTATCTGATGCCGCCATCCGCTAAAGGTTGTTGCAAAAAGGTTTCCATCAGCTTCATCAATAGCAACGTATTGCTCTATCCCGTTGCCTTTGTTGGCGCACCACAGAATATTGTCGCTGCCATCAATGGCCCAGAGGGACGCGGTGCGAGGAGAGCTACCCGATGTCTCAAACAGCAGGATTTTAACGTCACATATGTGCAAGGTTTGGGAGACCGGCTGCCGTGGAAGCATCTGATTTTCGTTACGCCCTCTCGAACTCTCAGATGCTCCTTCGTTCTAACGGCGCCGTCAAGGTTGAGGAGATAATTCGCGGCAAGTGTGGAAATGACATGACCGCTGTTGGCGGGCAGCCGGACCGGACCGGAAATTGCGCCATACAACATTTGCAGGTCGGGTTAAGATGGGTCGATCTTCGTTGTTTCTCCTGTTAAGCCAACCACAACACCTATTTCTCCAGGAGCAACATATGCCTTATTTGACACGAATTCTTAGCCAAAGCCCGAGAACTATTCCTGCGACTACGTTAGCCGAAACAATCACTCCATTTGATGCGAAGCTCGATGGTGACATCGATGCTAATCTGTGGACAGCTCTTGAGGTGGTGAACTCTCAGTCGGAACCTGTCGTGCGGGTCCTCAAAAGTGGAGTTGCATTGGGGGAGTCGGGTCGAGATGAAATCGACGAGTTTTTGGCCGAGATTACAAGCTGCTCGCCCGCATCGGCTTCGAGGTGGCTACAGGAATATCTTCGCAAGGTTCAGACGGCCTACGCATTCGAAATCTATGCCGAAACAACGAATGATTGGGAAATACTCAACGCTGTGCGAGACCGGATATTTGGGATGGTTGGCGGTATCATTCAGGCCGATGGAGAGGGATTCACGAACGAGGATGGATATCATATCCTCTGGCAGTTCTCCAACAAAGTCTCAGGCGAATGGTGGATGTCAGTATTGCAAGGGGGTGAGTGGAAGAAGTTCAAAATGGATTTAGCCGATGAAGCTCACCGCCAAGCTTTCAGGGCTGGAGAGGTGCCGCCCGGCGTTGATATAATTAACTGAGTGAGATCAGATTTTAAGCCTAGGTCATGTTGAAGGCAGCAATGGCACGTGGAGACCTAACCGACGCAGAATGGCGGATCGTGGAACCACTTCTTCCTGCCGAGCGTGGCCGTAAATCGCGACCCTCGCACGATAATCGTCAGTTCATGAACGGCATGTTGCATGTCCTTCGGGTCGGCTGCCCGTGGCTTGACATGCATGAGCGATACGGAAAGTGGAATTCAGTCTACGTCCGGTTCCGTCGCTGGGCCGAGCAAGGGATATGGGATGCACTTCTTTTGGCTCCACGATGAACGCGGTTACTAGGTCGCGTTGACAAATTTCTCCCCATGCCCCGGGGCGAGTTAAAATCCGTTTTCGTAAGAAATATTCCCGAGCGTAACAGGCCTTGCTTGAAACCCAGCCGGGCGGCTTCTAAATCCGGGCGGCTTCAACCGATCTCTCACAGCGCCTCTCGCCAAATTGAGATCGGAATACAGCCCGATGGGCCTTGTTTCTGTGCGATTCCACTGATCGAGATAGGAGTGCAAGACATGCCACAAACCATCTTGGCTATGCCCTATCCTGGACTCCGATATCGTCGATAAGCCAGAGGTACTTCCTGTTCTGGCATCACGGCGTCGCCCTTCATAGGGTGAGAGCCTTCATCCCAACTCCCGCCATCCAGGGTGGGTCTACCGATAAAAAAGCCTTTAGGTTGATCGACAAATCCAGGTTTCTCAGGCGACGAACAACCGTCCGAGTTTTGTCCCGAGTCCGGAAAAAACGATCACCTTGAAATGCTCGTGGCTCAGGGAGTTTCCGATACCGCAAGAGGCTCAAGCACTTTCGCCAGCGGGCCATCCTTGACGGCGAGGCGTGACCACCCGGGTGCAATGCCTTGTTGTAGTATTGCGAAAAGTTGCCCTCGCACTGAGAGGTGCGCCTCAATCGGCGAATTGGCGCGTTGCTTCCACTGGATGGAAACTTCCGAGGCAGTTGCTATTGGCTCGAAGTTGACATCGCTTACGTATTCTGCCGGGTTTGAAAACGGCAACTTCGCGGGATCGCCCCAGTCTTCTGTCGCAGGAGCGGGACCGCGATTATATAACCACACGTCGCTTACAATCACCTTTGCGGCATCCATGAGGTATGCATAGGCCTTGTCGCCGTCATCTTCGATAATGACCGAAGAACCTGTGCTTTCATCCAAAAGCTGCAACCAAACGTCGGCCTGTTGTTTCAACCTACTTCTCCGAATGCGTTTCGCGGCTTCCGCAGTTACCTCCACGGAAAGCCCATTTGTCAACAGCACCTAGG